>CALRJS020000019.1:0-64964 GCA_943367595.1 Sphingobacterium thalpophilum | reverse complement strand
GGTGCCGTAGAGCTGGATGAACTCGGGCAGCGACAGGCCTGCCTGAAACTGGATTCGATTCATGGCCATGGCGGGCACTGCTAGTACATGTGTACCAGCTTAGGCGGGAAAGGCCTGCGGACGGAGCTTGCTACCTAATCAAGTAGCGGTTTGGGTTGTCCGCGTGTGGGCGGGCATGGACAATCTTTGGGAGCAGGGAAATCCGAAGCCAGAAAGATGCCTGTTAATCGTACAGGCGCCCACACGTCGTGTGCACCCTTTGTTGGCCACCCATTCTAGTCTCTCCAAATTGTATCCCTCCTAGAAAACTCTTTGCCTTCTTCAAGTTCTTCTTTCTCGCCCATCTCAGTTTCTACAAGTGTATTTCCTTTGTGAAACTGTAGCTTGACATTCCAACATCTTCCTTCTGTCTCACTCAAGAAAGTAAGAATGATAATTACGCCTCTTGTGTTAAATGGCGGAGTGATATCGGTAACTTTAACTCCGCTACTTGTGACTTTGACTGAAACAAGTTTTTTGGTTTGCCCGTCCTTCCTGACTGGGACAGGAAATATTGTTACTTCAGATGGGTGGTTGTATTCACCACCGCTTGGACTTATTCGGACCCCATCAGATGTCAATATGTCGCTCTTATTGGAGCTTAGATTCTGAAACAGATGTTCAAAGTCTGATGGGGTATTACTTCGGCTGGCTATAAACCTTGTAAGCTCTAGAATCTCAGCAATAATATCTTCTTCAGGTCTTGTCTTGTAATCAGAGGCTTCTGACGCCGTCTGTTCAATGTTTGAGCGAATTGTTGCTTCTAAGTCTGGATACCACTTTTCAAAAATCGTTTTCAATCTTCCTTCTTCAAGTTTTTGCTCCCCCATTTTTTCATTTATGCTTTCGGTTAACTTTTGAATGTCTTCTTTGGTTGTGTTCGTGTGCTGAAACTGAGACAATGGACCTTTGACATCTGATGGTTGAACACCGTTTAGCAGTAAAGCACTAACATTTGCTTCTCTTACAAATTTAGACAGAGCACCTGCTTCGAACAATATCCAAGGTGCATTTAGATTGTCTTTAGTTAAGCATAATATGCCAAAGTTGCTGTCTTCTAGTTCCTTTGCTACTTCGAGTCCCCATCTCTGCCCTTTTCGTATATCGTCAGAAGACACAAATGTATCTGCTCCTTGCAACACAAAGCCAAGCCACTCCTTTAGGTATTCCGCTACTTTGCGACTTAATTCTCCAGACCAACTGATAAATATCTTCATAAGACTTCTGGTGAATGTGTAAGCTGGCTAACATTTCTAGACGGATCTGCTTAATACCTCCTTCACCACAGTTTGGGCCGTCTAAAAGCGGGGGAGGCAAGCGGCAGGCACCTGTGAGATCGCTTGAGATGAAGGGCAATCTCACGCAGGCCGTATCCATTTCGAGTTTGATGGGCTGCACACGCCTAACGCCATTATTCAGCAGCCGACGAGGGAGGTCGGCTGGGTTTAATTGTTAGGGTTAATTTTCTCGGTGCCATGTTGATTCAGCAAAACCTCAGGGTCCCTTTACTCAACTTCACCCCTGTCTTTTTGCAGCCAGCAAGTAAAATCGAAATGCCTCGCCTCCTCAATGACCTGCAATCTATCACCATCCATGAGGATACTTGGAAGGCCACTAATAAATTCGGGGGCTTGATCTAACTGGTCCTGAGCAGTCATAACCGCAACCGGTCGTTCCAGCGCTGAAAAGTAGCCTAGCTCCCAGGAGACCCATGCCGACGAATCAGATTCTTTCGTCCGAATTAAAATAAGGCATTTGGATTGCCGCATCCTTAAGCGAAGCACATCAGCACTATACTGATTCGTCTTGCTACGACTTAAATCCTCTTTATCACTCTTCCAATCAACGAATGCCACCAATCCGACGTCATTTAACAGATGCACGAAATGATCTACGATCTGCGAGTTAGATACGGAATGGGAAATAAAGACATCAAAATCCCTCGCCGTTTGAATATAGTCTTTTTGATTGAATTCTCTCATTATATCCAGAGGACCTTTGCCAATATCTTCCTTGTAGTCACAGCCAAACAAATTAACCAACGTGTCATATTTCTCTCTGCTCCCGTCGCCTTTTGGTGGAAGGTAGGCAACCTCATCAAACTTTTGTAGTGTTCTGAAGGCATAATTCCTAATGAACCAATCATTTTCGCCGTGCAAGACCTGTCTAAAAAAGTAGATTGTCTTTGTGTTCTTGTACTTGGCGCACTCCTGAATTGCGTAAAGCCGAAGCAATTTCTGATTCTCTTTCCAGTACCTATCAAACAAACTAATGATATATTTGGGAGTCACCTCCTGAGTTGAAATATTATTTTTGCGGTACTTTTCCTTTCTCTTTTGCCTCTCCAGTTCGGCTTCTTCTAGCGCACTTTTCTTTTTTTCAGCGGCGGCTTCCGCGTTCCACGTAGATTCTAAAACAGATGAAATCTTAAACCGTGCAATCTCATATAAAAGTTCTGATGGGCTCGGAAAATACAGAGGTTTCCCAACTCGTCGTCGCTTGTTCTTCTCTTGATAAAATCGATAATGCTTTTCCATGCTTTGCACATCGTCAGGATAAACTTCCCCGAATAGTCGCAGGAAACCGTCTCTATCTGTCGCTGGAGGTGTAAAGCCAATAACATTGTTAACTTTTCGCTTAAGTGTATTTCTATATAGCGCCAGGTACTTATTTGTTTTTCTCTGCGTTTTCCCCATGCTTTTTCTTATCGACCAGCTGCCTTTGCTGCAGCTTCAATCCAATCCCCCATGTTGCTGTACCCATCGTCGTCGACCCAGTCGTAAGTTGGGTACTCGATAACATTTCCTGCCTTCTTGAAAGACCAATTGTCGAATGGATCCTTGCCCTTCGTGCTGGTATTCCCCTTGCTGTCTTTCTTCTTGTGTATGTAGATGCCTAACATTCCGTTTCCCTTCTTGTGGCTAGCAGTGATCTCATAGTCAATCCACTTCTTTCCTGCTGTATCCGACCCTATCAATACGACTGTGACTGAAGTTCCTTTCAACTGCTCGTCAATCCAGGTTTCTATATCGGAGTCTTTCTTCTTCTTAACTTCCTCCCATTTGGCAGAGTCGAAGAAGCCTGCCGCCTTCCTGTCTTGAGTTACCCAGCTACTTCTAATATTCGCAGCTCTCCAATTGTCGGCCTTATATCGAAAACTGAAAAATGATTGCCTAGCCATTCCTATTCTCCTCCTCTTAAATCTACGATTCTAATTACCGTATCAATCAAACACTTGGCCGTAGCAGCTTTATCGCCAAGTTTTGCAAAAAGATGTCTCAAGTTAGCCTGACTGCTAGGATCTTCTTGAACTTGTTTGTTCACTTCTTGCCAGAGCTCCTCGGCCATATATCCAGTCGCCCCAATCGGGATCAAAAATAATCCCTTGTTCCTAGCGATGTCGTATTCCTCGCGCATACCATTAGATAACACGACCTTGTCTTCACTGAGCTTGTTCCCAAACACGAATAGTGCGATCCCAGCATGATCAATCATGTCCTCTCTGTATTTGGTCCAGAGAGTGGCTAGCGCCACATTGCCCTCAGTTGACTGTGGAAACGGCCGCAATATAAGCTGATCTTCAATTTTGGCCTTAGACGTCATGTATGTCTGCTCAAGCACTCCTGAAATCACCGAACTACCGACACCCAGTCCAAATCCAGAAACGACACGTACGCCTTTGATAACAAGCGCACGACTTAAGTCGTATACGAACCCCAAAGCTTCTCGTTCACCCATTTGGGCATATTCGTGTGCAGCTCTAGAAATAAAGATTGTTCTAGACTTATAATTTTGCTCTAATAGTGACAATAGTTCCGTAATTTCAGAAAATTCATCGACAAGTATCGTCTTTATATTGAATCGTTCTAGATCTTTTACAAAAAGACATTGCTTCCTTTTTCGGTACTCGAAATCAGCTATTTTCTCCCCCTGAAACTGTCCGGCACTTCTTATAAAGCAATAATGTCGCCTCTGATTCCCCTCGTACGCCACTCGCACTCGGCTTAGGATGTAGTCCAAGTTTGGATCGGTGAAACTAAAACCAATAAACACAAAAGTCTTTGATATTAAATCACCTTTCAAATTCGCAAGGTATTGATCCATTTTGACGTGATATTTTTCATAGTCGTCCTTAGTCAAAACCGCTTGGTTCGGGTGATCTACGTCACCATGCATCTTATATACAACAGCATCACGCCGTGGCTTCGTTATAGATAAATGCTCTTTTGTGTATTTGACGTCCGCAACCTTTCCGGATCTATTGAGCGCCGTCTCAATAATTTTGTCGTAATTCGTAGTCCAAAAGGTACGAATTGGCAGCCGACACAGAATTTTATGATTCTCGGTTTCCAATGCTTCGCGGGAAAACTCCTCTATAAGACGCTGATTGAGCTGGCTGCGGTTGTTTGCATTGTCGTTGCAATGAAATTGTGCAAGCGCTACCAAATCACTTTCTCGATCAACGTCTAATTCAAGCTCTTCTGCAATAGGGCGAATAAGCTCAGCCCAGTTGACGAAGCCTGCACCAACAGACATGCCGGCGCCTGTGAAAACGGCTACGTTCTCTTCAGCTAATTCTTTGCCCACATCTCGCAAAAATGCTTGCTTCTTGAGGTTCATGTAATAGTTCTCAGTGTGGTGGGGCGACTGAATTAACCCTAACATGTTCTTCGACAGTTCCGCAAACCGCCCCAGATTGGTGTTGCCCTTCTGCAAGCCGCAGGGGCAATCGCATCAAGGGCATCCCATCAAGCAGATGCTGCAAGGGCTTTGGCTGGCCAGCTGAGAGCAGCGCAATTAGGTCGCAGGTCAGAGAGCAACTGTTCGGAGCGATACACATCCTGTGGTCGTTTTGCCACCTGCAAGAGCTATTTTGCGTGAGGCCTAACGCTCTTCAACTCATAAGATCTATCGCCTGCACATGCTTTCTCCCAGCGACCATTTCAGCTCTGCGACCAACTCAGCTCCGCGAGCGATTCAGGCTCCAGTCGTAGGGCAGGTGGATCAGGCGGTAGTCGCCCCCCAGCAGCAGCTGCTGCTCCTCGGCCGGCCGGTAACGGGCGATGAAGCGCAGAATTGCGCTCTGCTTCTCGTGGCCGGGCACCGTCGCGGCCTTGGGATCGGCGCGCGCCCAGTCTTCTCCGAACCACTCAAAGATCTTTGAGATGCCCACGGTTCTGTTGGCCCGGTCGATCTGCAGCCCCACGCTGCTGGCCAGCCAGCGCTTGCTCTGATCATCCAGCTGCCGGTCGAGCTCCGTGCCCGTGAAGGCCTCGCCACGCAACGGCGGACAACTCATGGCGGCGCAGACGAGGGCGGCGTGGATGCGGGGTTCGTTGTATTCGCGGCGCAGGATTTCGTGCTCGATCCCATCGAGGGTGAGCTGCTGGCCCATCAGCGTGTGGCGGAGGAACTTCCACACGCCGGGGATGTCCTTGATGCTCGGCCGGATCGGTTGTTGATCAATGATCGAGCGCAGGGTGAGGGCGTTGTAGGCGTTGATCAACAGGGCGATCTGATCGGCCTCCGGCCAGGAGCCGAAGCGCTCGGGCGTCAGCGCAGCCAGTTCCTTGAGGTAACGATCCAGCTGGGCCGGATCGCGCTGCAGGGTGTCGTAGTCCACCAGCCCCTGCGCGTCCACCACCGCTTGCAGCACGGCATTGAAGGGGGCTGGATCCAGGCGCGGCTGGGGGGCGGTGGCTGTTGCGCTGCCACTGCTCTGGCGGAGGATCTGCGCGGCCGGCCCGCCGCCGCAGCCTGCGGCGCTAAGCAGCAGCACTCCGCAGAGCGCCAGCGACGGGACACGCAAACGAAGCGAAGCCATGGCAGCGCGGGTGGATACCAGGGGTTTACCGCTGAGCGGCCGCTTCGGTTCGTTCATGCTGTTCCCCCCGCAGGCTCACCAGCAGACCCAGCAGCAGGGGCAGCCACAGCAGCAGCCGTTCCGGGGTCGTGAGCTGCCAGTCGGGCAGCCGTGAGGGCAGCACGAAATACACGAATGCCGAGAGGCTCACCAACCGCGCCCCCCAGTTCTGGCTGGGCACCGCGAAGGGCATCAGCCAGATGAAATACCAGGCGTGCACCACCGGGGAGAGCAGCAGCAGGGCCAGCAGGTAACGCCAGGCAAACACCCCCAGCCGCGCACGGCCGGCAAGCAGCACCCCCACCACCAGGAGCAGCAGCAGGCCATGCACGGCATTGGTCTGCAGGGTCCAGGGCCAGAGCCGGCCGATCCAGTGGGGCAGCCACTCGGCGCTGCGTCCGTAGCGAACAAAGCTGGAGCCGGTGGGCACCAGCGGGCAGCTGCGCAGGCCACAGAACAGGGAGGCCCCCAGCAGCAGCGGGGCCAGCCCCACCAGGACTGTGGCCAAGGGTGGCCCGAGCCGCCGCGTCTGCCGCCAGCGGCTCCAGGCCCGCTGGATTAGCAGCGGCACGGTGATCCACTTCAAGGCCACGCTCAGGCCCAGCAGCAGGTCGACCCCGGCCTGGGCGCGGGCGCCCTGGGGCCCGGGCGTGCGCTCGCTCAGCACCCAGGCCGCCACCAGCGGCAGCAGGAACCAGCTGTCGTAATGGCCGCCTCCGCTGATGCCGTAGATCACCAGCGGATTCCAGGCGTAGAGCGCCGTGCGCGCCGCCCCGAAACGCGCCGCCAGCAGCCCGCAGATCGCCAGGTCGGCGGCGGTGAAGGAGAGCTTGAACAGCAGCGCCTGCTGGGCCACGGCGGCATGCAGCCGGAACAGCAGCTGCGCCAGCGGCGGATAGATGGCGGTGGTGCCGGGATGGTTGATCTGCGGCCACCAGGGCGTGCGCAGCCCCTCCAGCGCCGCGGCATCCGGCGGCAGGTCGTAGGGACTGAAGCCCTGCAGCTGGATCCCCCCCTCCCAGAGGTAGCGCCAGATGTCATCGCCGGGCTCCATGCCCAGCAGCGCCAGCCGCGTCAGCACGGCCACCGCCCAGAACAGCGCCCGGGGCAGCGCGGCCAGCGACCAGGACAGGGCAAAGCCCGCCCCCATCACCGCTGCCGCCAGCCAGAACGGCTGCAGGTTGGCGGGGTCGAACAGATCGCCGTGGGGGCGCATCATCAGCGCCCCACCGATCAGCAGCAGGGCGCTGGCGGCTTGGCGCAGCCAGATCTGCCGCAGCCACAGCTGCCTCAGCCCTGCCGGCAGCTGGAGTCTCAGTGCCATCGCCGCAGCCACAGTCGGCCGAGGGTGGAGAGGATCACGCTCCCCGCCCGCACACTGGCGCGCCAGCGACCGGAGATCTTTGAGTCCCCGGCCAGACGCGGCCGGTGGGAGACAGGAATCTCGCCGATGCGCAGGCCCAGTTCGATCGCCCGCACCTGCATCTCCAGCGTCCAGCCGTAGCCCCGGTCGCGCATCCCCATCGCCTCGAAGGCAGAGCGGCGCACCAGACGCAGGGGCCCCAGGTCGCGGTAGCGGAAGCCCCAGCCCAGGGCCACCAGCCCCGTCGCCAGCCGGTTGCCCCAGTGCTGCAGGGGGGTGAGTGCCGCCCGCCCCGGAGCCGTGGCGGTGCGATCGCCCAGCAGCAGGTCGTGGTCGTGCAGCAGCGGCAGGAAGCGGGGCAGCTCCTCGATCGGATCGCTGCCGTCGCCATCGCAGAACAGCAGCCAGCGCACCGCGGGGTCGAGCTCAAGGCAGCCGCGCCAGCAGGCCCTGCCGTAGCCGGGGCGCGGTTCGCTCAGCACCTCCGCCCCCTGCGCGGCGGCGATCAGGGCGCTGCCATCGCTGCTGCCGTTGTCCACCACCCGGATGCGGCGCAGCCCCTGCTGGTGCAGCTGGTCGATCACATGGGCGATCGTCAGGCGTTCATTGCGCACCGGAATCACCACCTGCAGGCTGTCGAGCAGTTCCCTGGCGCACAGTTCCCTGGCGAACAGTGGCTGGGGCTCCGGGCGGCTCTGGGATGAATCGATGGCCATGGCAGGTCTCGAGGTGTGCGCGCAGTCCCAGTGGCAGACAAGCCAGATCGGCAGGTTCGTCGATATCGGCCAGGGGGCTCTGCTCTCCCCATGACCATCCGAGTGTGCGCAACCGCTCGCGGGTGATGCCGCAGACGGCGTCCGTGCTCCAGGGGATCGCGCGGAACAGGGAGGGCGCGAAGCGGCTGAGCGCCAGCAGCACATAGCCGCCATCGCGGCTGGGAATCAGCGCGGCCTGGTTGGCCGCCAGCTGGGCCACCGCCACCTGCAGATGCTGCACGCCGAGGCCGGGGCAATCCATGCCCAGCAGCACCACAGGCGCTCCCGTCGCCTGCACCCGCTCAGCAACGGCGGCCAGGCGCGCACCGAGATCCCCCTCGGCCTGCTCGCTCCAGACCAGCTCCGCCGGCAGGTTCAGCCGCCGCCAGGCCGGATGGTCGGGAGCAGGCGTCGTGCACAACTCCACCACGCCCAGGCCGCTGGCGCAGGCGGTGCGGATGGTCCGGCGCAGGAGCCGTTCGGCCAGCTGCGCGGCGCCGGCCGGTCCCAGGGCCGGCTCCAGCCGGGTCTTCGCCTGCCCCGGGACGGGCGCTTTGGCGAGGATGACGATATGAACAGGCGGGAGCAGGGGGGTAGCCCTCCAGGGTGGCCACCAAGGCAATACCCACCAGGGGCCCCACCGGTTTGCCGCCTGCCCCAGACGGCCAACTCACAGCAAGGTCTCGCCGGCCAATGCGCTCCACGATGCAGCCGGCCGATCCACTTCCCGGTGCCGCCGGCCAATCCGCACCACGCTGTTGCCGGTAGGTCTAGGGAAGCGCCCCCGCCATGTCTGCGTCTGGTTCACCGCCATCTGGCCGGCCCCGCTGGCGCCAGCTGCTGCTGATCGCCGCCATCGCCCTGGCGGTGGTGCTGTTCTTCGCTCTGGGCCTGCACCGCCAGCTCACCCTGGAGGGGCTGCAGCGCGCCCACGGCGCCCTGCTGGAGCGGCGGGAGCAGGCGCCGGTGCTGGTGGCCGGGGCCTACATGCTCCTCTACGTGCTGGTCGCGGCCCTGTCGCTGCCGGGGGCTGCGGTGCTCACCCTGGCCGGCGGGGCGATCTTCGGCCTGGGGCTCGGCACCCTGCTGGTGTCGTTCGCCTCCAGCGTTGGCGCGCTGCTGGCCTTCCTGGTGGCCCGCACCCTGCTGCGCGATCTGGTGCGGCGGCGCTTCGGCCGCCAGCTGGCGCCGATCGAGGCGGGCGTGGCGCGCGATGGGGTGTTCTATCTGCTCAGCCTGCGGCTGGCGCCGGTGTTTCCCTTCTTTCTGGTGAACCTGCTGATGGCGCTGACGCCGATGCGGGCCGCCAGCTACTACCTCACCAGCCAGATCGGCATGCTGCCCGGCACGCTGGTGTATGTGAACGCCGGCACCCAGCTGGCCCAGCTGCGCGGCCTGGGCGGCATCCTCAGCCCGCCGCTGCTGGGCTCGCTGCTGCTGCTGGCCCTGTTCCCCTGGCTGGCCAAGGCGGCCAGCCGCCGCTGGCAGATCTGGCGGCTCTATCGCCCCTGGCGGCGCCCCCGCCACTTCGACCGCAACCTGATCGTGATCGGCGCCGGTGCGGCAGGGCTGGTGACCTCCTACATCGCCGCCACGGTGAAGGCGCGCGTGACCCTGGTGGAGCGCGCCGAGATGGGCGGCGACTGCCTCAACACCGGCTGCGTGCCTAGCAAGGCCCTGATCAGCTCGGCGCGGCTGGCGGCCCGCATGCGTCGCGCCGACCGCTACGGCCTTGAGCCGGTGGAGCCGCGCCTGAGCGTGCGGCAGGTGTTCGCGCGGGTGGCCGCCAAGGTGGAGGCGATTGCGCCCCACGACAGCGTCGAGCGCTACGAGGGCCTTGGGGTGGAGGTGCTGCGCGGCCAGGCCCGCCTGCTCGATCCCTGGACCGTGGCGATCCAGGGGCCCGAGGGGGAGGAGCACAAGCTCACGGCCCGCGCGATCGTGCTGGCCACCGGCGCCGAGCCGGTGCTGCCTCACTGGCCGGGGAGTGAGGCGGTGCCGCTGCTCACCAGCGAAACGGTGTGGAGCTGGCTGGGCAGCTGCGCCCTGGAGTGGCCGCGGCTGGCAGTGCTGGGGGGCGGGCCGATCGCCTGCGAACTGGCCCAGGCCCTAGCCCAGCTGGGCCTGCCGATCACCCAGATCCAGCGCAGCCAGCGCCTGCTCAGCAAGGAAGACGCGGACGTGGCCGCCGAGGTGCAGCAGGCCCTGGAAGCTGACGGCGTGACGCTGCTGATGGGCGCCCAGGTGCTCGGCTTCGAGCGCCAGCCCGGCCCCCAGGGCGCGATCACGGTGCGGGTGCGGCAGGGGGAGCAGGAGCGGGCCGTCGCCTGCGATGCCGTGCTCTGCGCCCTCGGCCGCCGCGCCCGGCTCACGGGCTACGGCCTCCAGGAGCTGGGCATCCCCACCGGCGCCACGGTCACCACCAACGCCTTCCTGCAGACCAACTACCCCAACATCTACGCCGCCGGCGATGTGGCCGGGCCGTTCCAGTTCACCCACACCGCCGCCCACCAGGCCTGGTATGCGGCGGTGAACGCCCTGTTCGGCAACCTGCGCGCCTTCAAGGCCGACTACCGGGTGATCCCCCGCACCACCTTCACCGAACCGGAGGTGGCCACGGTGGGGCTTACCGAAGCCGACGCCGCGCAACAGGGCATTGCCGTGGACGTGACCCGCTTTCCCCTGCACGAACTCGACCGCGCCATCGTGGAGAGCGCCGAGCAGGGCTTCGTGAAGGTGCTCACCCAGCCGGGCAGCGACCGCATCCTCGGCGCCACGATCGTCGGCGAACACGCCGGCGAACTGCTGGCCGAGTTTGTGCTGGCGATGACGTGGGGCCTGGGGCTGGGCCGGATCTTTGCCACCATTCACGCCTACCCCACCATGGCGGAGGCCAACAAGTTCGCCGCCGCCAGCTGGAAGAAGCAGCGGGTGCCCCAGCACCTGATGCCCTGGCTGCGCCGTTACCACGCCTGGCGACGGCGCGGCTGAGCCCCCTGCTCCAGCCACCCGATCACGCGTAACCCGATTGCGCGCCACCCCGCAGGCTGGATCTGCACCAGCACCTGCCGGGCCTACCCACCCACCACCGACCACCCACCAAGCCCCCACCAGCAGCCATGGCCAGCCCCACCGACGCCACCTCAACCACCAGCTGCTGCAGCCCCAGCGTCACCAGCCAGGCGGCCACCAGCACCCCAGATACCAGCCCCACCGACGTCAGCCGCGGCGTGCAGGAGTACTACGGCGCCACGCTCAGCAGCAGCGCCGACCTGCGCACCGACGCCTGCTGCGACGCCAGCAGCGTGCCGGCGGCCCTGCGCCCGCTGCTTGCCCGCATCCATCCCGAGGTGCTCTCGCGCTACTACGGCTGCGGCCTGGTGGTGCCGCCGCTGCTGGAGGGTCTGCGGGTGCTGGATCTGGGCTGCGGCAGTGGCCGTGACGTGTACCTGCTGGCCCAGCTGGTGGGCGCCAGCGGCGCGGTGGTGGGGGTGGACATGACGCCCGAGCAGCTGGCGGTGGCCCGGCGGCACCAGCCGCATCACGCCGAGCAGTTCGGTTTCGCCAACGTTGAGTTCCTGGAGGGGCGCATCGAGCAGCTTGATCAGCTGCCCCTGGAGCCCGGCAGCTTCGATCTGGTGATCTCCAACTGCGTGGTGAACCTCTCGGCCGACAAGCTGGCTGTGCTGAACGGAGTGCGGCGCCTGCTCAGGAGCGGCGGTGAGTTCTTCTTCGCCGATGTGTACGCCGACCGGCGCGTGCCCGAGGCGTTGCGCCACGATCCGGTGCTCTACGGCGAATGCCTCAGCGGCGCCCTCTACTGGAACGACTTCCTGCGCCTGGCCCGCCAGGCCGGCTTCGCCGATCCCCGCCTGGTGAGCGACCGGCCCCTGGAGATCACCGACGCCGAGCTGGCCGCCCGCACCGGCGCCATCCGCTTCTTCTCCGCCACCTACCGGCTGTTCCACCTCCCCGAGCTGGAGGATGCCTGCGAAGACCACGGCCAGGCGGTGATCTACCGCGGCACGATCGCCGAGCACCCCCACGCCCTGCCTTTCGACAAGCACCACTGGATCGAGGCCGGCAAGGTGTTTCCCGTCTGCGGCAACACCTTCCGCATGCTCGAAGGCAGCCGCCTGGCCCCCCACTTCAGCTTCATCGGCGATTTCAGCCGCCACTACGGCCTGTTCGAGGGCTGCGGCACGGCCCTGCCGTTCGACGGGCCTGCGGCGACCACCTCCGCAACGAGCGGCTCCTGCTGCTGATCAGCGCTGCTGCGCGGCCGCTGATCGAAGCCATGGCGCATGTTGCAGCGCAGGAGTGCCTGAAGAAGGCCGAACCTTTCGGAGGAGCGCCGATCCCGACCGCTTCAGTGGGAAACAACCCCTGAGGCCAGTCGGCGCTTGATGCTGTCACCCAGTCGGCGCAGGTTGGCCTGCACCACGCGCCACTGGGCGAGCGTGTGCAGAACGATGAAGGCCAGGAAGGTGTAAGAGAGCCAGAAGTGCAGGCTGCGGCCCAGCTCCACCATCGCCTTGTTTTCAGGGAACAGATCGGGAATCACAAGGCCGAAGAAAGCGACATTGCCTGCCTTGAAGGAATTGGAGAGCAGCAATCCGGCCAGTGGAACCACCACCATCAAGCCATACAGGAGGGTGTGGAGCAGCATGTTGCGCCACCACTTCGGGCTCAGACGAGGCAGGTGCCGGGTGTACTTCTTCCACCACACCTGCAGCAGCACCATGATCCGCCAGAGCAGCAGGGCGATGGTGAGCAGGCCGATCGATTTGTGAATGTCATAAAGAGAGCCGCGAAAAGACACCTCGCGACTCAGCTGGGCCATGAAGGCACCGCCGCTGAACAACAACAGATAGAGCCCTGCCATCCACCAATGCACCGACATCAGCCGCTGAAAGGCCGAGGTGAGCCGTGGTTTTCTGGCTGTGGTGAGGTCTTGGTTCATCGGGTGGCTCACAGCCAGCAGAAGGGCCTGATGGGGCGGCTGTGCCATCGGCAACCAACCGCGAACTCCGGTGTAGCCAGATTATCTCCGCTTGACAAACATCGCTGTTCCCCAGGCTCGCTGTTCTCCTGGCTTGCTGGTCCCCAGGCTCGCTGTTCTCTTGGCTTGCTGTTCGCCAGACTCGCTGTTCTACAGGCTCGCAGTCTGCCGTTGACATTGTCCGTCGGGCGTGCTTTTCCCGATTCGCGTTGACTGCGCCGGTCACTGCAGCAGAGTCAACAACTGCGGTGCAGTTGCGGTGATGGTGTTCGCCTTGCCATGGCTTGTGCTGTGGCGTTCTTGTATCGGCGCATCACTCGATGGGCGTTGGGATCACGATGATCTGCGCCGGCCGCTTGGCGCAGCGGTGCCAACATGGTTGCAATCATCCAGCGACCACATGTTCAACCTTCCCCAGCGCCTGCAGTCGCTGCGCATGGTGGCGGCCCTGAGCGGCTTTCTGCGCCATCCCGACCAGCTCGACAGCGTGTTTGCTGTGGTGCGGAGTCTGCAGAACAGTCCGCTGTCCAATCAGATGCACCGCCATCTTCTCGCCAACCCGCAGATGGCGGCGTTGGTGGCAGAAGGCTGGCGACCGCAACCGCTGGATCTTGAGGCGCTTGAAGCCATGCCGGCCGGCAGCCTCGGCCATGCCTATGCCCGGCACCTGAGCGAGCAGGGCCTGTCCCCGGAGGCGCTGCTCGATCCTGCGCCGATCACCTCCGCGTCCGACTACCTGGTGCATCGCCTGCGCGAAACCCACGACATCGTGCATGTGCTCACCGGCTTCGGCACCGATGGGGTGGGCGAGCTCGGTCTGCAGGCCTTCAATCTGGCCCAGGTGCGCTCCCCGCTGGCGGTGATGCTGATCTTCGGCGGCCTGCTGAGAACGCTCCAGGACGATGAACCGATCGCCCCGCTGTTGCAGGCCTTGAGCAATGGTTTTGCCATGGGCCTCTCGGCCGGCTGCCTGGTGATTGCCCACCGCTTTGAAGACCACTGGGAACGCCCGTTGAGCGACTGGCGCCAGGATCTGGGCCTTGCGGCCCTCAACGCCTGAAGCCTGGGCCCGGAACACCGCCGCCGGCCGACGCTCAACGTGCGGGAGCCGCTGCAACGACACTCGAGGGGCCCCCGCCCCGGCCCAGGCCCCTGGCCCGACAACGGCATCGGCCCCTCCAGCGGCAGGAGACAGCCGCAGACACGATTCACCGCCACAGCTGCCCATCCCGCTTCAACGCTGTTACCCACCACCTCGCTTCACACCACGCCTTATCCCCGTGGTTCACCACCACCGCTCCCCATCGCGCTTTAACCCGGCAGTTCACCACCGCGCTTCATCGCAGCGCCCCACCACCTCGCCTCGCGGCCATACAGACCTTGCAGAGGCGTAGCAGGCACTACCACTGGTGCCGTGCGGGAGCGGGCCACCGCCACTAGTGTAGAGGAGGTCGTTTTCTGAGCATGACCCAGCTCCATGATCTGCGGCTGAGGCTGCTGGTGCAGCAGGAGAGCGAAAGGATCGCCCGCGGCCAGCCCGACGAGCTCGATCTTTCCGTGGTGCAGGCCCGTTGCCTCTGCTGGCTGGCCCTGCTCACCGAAGCGCACGAGGAGCAGGCCGGCGAGGCGGAGCGGCGCGGTGACATGGAGCAGGCGATGAGCTGGTTCGCCGATTCGATGCGGCTGCGCGATGTGATTCAGGTGGTGAGCACGATCGAAATTCCGTTGCCTGCCGCCCAGGTGGAGGATGCCGACCTCTTCGGTGACGATGATTTCACCGGGGATTCCTGTATCGATCTCGCCTGACGGCACAGGTTGGCGTCCAATGGCATGATGGTTTGAGAAGAACCAAGGGAGCGCGGTGCCCGAAGAGCCCTGCCAATGCCCTGATTGTCAGCGTTTCTATCGGGAGCACGACCGACTGATCCGCGAAAACCCCAGCCTGCGTCAGCAGCAGGAGCTCAACTGGGCTGCCCTTCAGGCCTTCCGCACCCTGGCGGGCCGCGTGCTGGAGGAACTGCAGAAAACCCACGGTGACGACCCCACCGATGCAGCCGCTGCCACCGCCGGGTCCGTTGCGCCCGATGGCCAGGCGCCTGACGACGACGCACCGGAGCAGGACAGCCTGCAGCAGGCGATCAGCGACCTCGAAAACATCAACGCCCACCTCTTCTCGATTGAGGCGTTGATGGAGCGCATCTTTGATGTGCGGGTGCCGGAGGAGGTGGAGCAGAAGTTCCGGGAAACGGCCGGTGAGCTGGCCCCTGATCCGCTCAATGCCGATCGCCTGCGCCTCAACCGCCTGCTGCACCAGACCCCCGATCTGCCCGATCGCAGCTGAGCGTCAGTGTTCGCTGGGCCCGGTGCCGCCGCTGGCCCGGCGGCAGAGCCTGGCGGCCATGCCCTCCTCATCGGCGGGAACACGCAGCAGTTGAAACGGTGGCAGCCAGGCCAGGCGCTCCCGCAACTCCTGCTCCAGCACCAGGTCGTTCTGGCCGATGCCGCCGCTGAGCGCGATTGCGTCCACCCCGCCCAGGCTGGCGGCCATGGCACCGATGCCCTGAAGCAGCCGGTGCAGAAACACCTCCAGCGCCAGCTGGGCGCCGGTGTGGCCCGCCGCCGCCGCCTGCCGCAGGTTGCGCATGTCGCCGCTCAGTTCCGAGAGCCCCTGCAGGCCGCTTTCGTGCTGCAGGGCGTGATCAAGCTCAGCAGCGCTCATGCCCTGCCGCAGGCGATCGAGCAGCAGGCCGGGATCCACTGAGCCGCTGCGGCTGGCCATCACCAGCCCCTCCAGCGGCGTGAAGCACATCGTGGTGTCGATGCTTAGGCCGTTGCGCACCGCCGCCAGGGAGCAGCCCGCCCCCAGGTGGCAGCTGATCAGCCGCGGCACCGCCACCACTTCGCTCACGTGCTGGTGGTTGAGCCCATGAAAGCCGAAACGCCGCAACCCCTCGGCGCGCCAGGCGGCGGGGATGGCGTAGGTGAAGGCCGCCGGTGGCAGGGTGCCGTGAAAGGCGGTGTCGAAGCAGGCCCACTGCGGCAGCTGCGGCAGCCAGCGCATCATCCAGCGGATCACCACCAGTGCCGGCCCGTTGTGCAGGGGGGCCAGGGGCACCAGCGCCTCCAGGGCCGCCTCCTGAGCCGGGGTGATCCGGGTGGGCGCCGTGAGAGCGGCGCCGCCGTGCACCACCCGGTGGGCGGTGAGCAGCAGCCGCTGGCGCCAGGGGGCCAGTGCCTGCGGCAGGAACGACGCCAGGGCCTCGTCCGCTGCGGCGGGATCCCAGGGGCGCTGGTCCTGCCACAGCCGCGTGCCGGCCGGGTCGATCAGGCAGGCCTTGAGGCTGGAGCTGCCCACGTTGAGCACCAGCACCAGATCGGCAACCGGCGTTGCGCTGGGCTCCATGGCGGCCTCCGGCTCAGGGGGATTCGGCCCCTTCGATGGCGCAGCTGATCGTGATCGGAAAGGGCTTCACCTTCCAGATGCGTTCGGCGTATTCGCGGATCGAGCGGTCGGAGGAGAAGAAGCCGGTGCGTGCGGTGTTGAGCAGCGACATGCGGTTCCAGTGCTCCCGATCGGCCCAGGCGGCACTGACCGCATCCTGGGCGCGCAGGTAATCGGTGAAATCAGCGAGCACATAGAAGGGATCGCGGCCGGTGAGGTTCTCCAGCAGCGGCTTGAACAGTTCGGTGTCGCCGTTGCTGAAATGGCCCTGCTCGATCAGCCGCAGCGCTTCCGCCAGCTCCGGCATGCCATTGATCCATTCCCACGGCCGGTAGCCTTCGCGGCGCAGGGCCTCGATGCCGTCGGTGGTGCGGCCGAACAGGAAGAAGTTCTCCTCGCCCACCTGCTCGCGGATCTCCACGTTGGCGCCATCGAGCGTGCCGATCGTGAGGGCACCGTTCATGGCGAATTTCATGTTGCCGGTGCCGGAGGCTTCCAGGCCAGCGGTGGAGATCTGCTCGGAAAGATCGGAGGCGGGATACACCCGCTCGCCCAGCTTCACGTTGTAATCAGCCAGGAAGATCACCCGCAGCCGCCCGTCCATGTCCGGGTCGGCATTGACCGTATCGGCGATGCCATTGAGGAAGCGGATGATCAGCTTGGCCATGTAATAGCCGGGGGCTGCCTTGCCGCCGAAGATCACCGTGCGCGGCGCCTGACCATCGGCCAGTCCGTTCTTGATGCGCAGGTACTGCACGACCACCTGCAGGGCATTGAGGTGCTGGCGTTTGTATTCGTGGATCCGCTTCACCTGCACATCGAACATCGTGGCGGGATCCACCAGCAGGCCCGTGGTCTGGTGCACGTAAGTGGTGAGCCGCCGCTTGACGGCCAGTTTCATCTGGCCCCAGCGCTCGAGGAAGGCGCTGTCGTGCTGGAAGCGTTCCAGTTCCCGCAGGAGATCGAGATCGCGCACCCAGTCGGCGCTGATCGTTTCATCCAGCAGGCTGCGCAGCAGCGGGTTGGCCAGGGCGATCCAGCGGCGTGGCGTCACGCCGTTGGTGACGTTGAGAAACTTCTCCGGCCAGATGGCGGCGTAATCGGGGAACAGCTCGGTGCGCACCAGCTCGCTGTGCAGGGCCGCCACCCCGTTGACGTGATGGGAGCCCACGGTGGCCAGATTGGCCATGCGCACGGCCTTTTCGCCGTCTTCGGCAATGATCGACACGCGACGCAGGATCTGATCGTTTCCGGGATACTTCATGCGCACCGTCTGCAGGAAGCGCCGGTTGATCTCGAAGATCAGCTCCAGATGGCGCGGCAGCAGGCTGCTGAACAGATTGAGGCCCCACTTCTCCAGCGCCTCCGGCAGCAGGGTGTGGTTGGTGTAAGACAGCGAGCGGGTGGTGATGTCCCAGGCCTGATCCCACTCCAGATGCTTCTCATCGATCAGCAGCCGCATGAGTTCGGCCACGGCGATCGACGGGTGGGTGTCATTGAGCTGCACGGCCCAGTGATCGGGAAACTCGCTGATCGGCAGCTGGCGGGCATCGAGGCTGCGCACCATGTCCTGCAGGGAACAGCTCACGAAGAAGTGCTGCTGCTTGAGCCGCAGCCGGCGCCCCTCATCGGTGCCGTCGTTGGGGTAGAGCACCTTGGTGAGGTTTTCCGAGCCCACCTTCTCTTCCACGGCGCCGTAGTAATCGCCGATGTTGAAGGCGTAGAAGTCGAAGCTTTCCGAGGCTTCCGCCTTCCACAACCGCAGCCGGTCGCAGGTGTTCACCTGGTAGCCCAGCACCGGCACGTCGTGGGGGATGCCGATCGCCTGCTGCGCCGGAACCCAGCGCACCCGCAGGCAGTTCTGCGCATCGCGGTAGGTCTCGGTGTGGCCGCCGAAGCCCACGGTGCAGGCCTGATCCGGCCGCGGCAGCTCCCAGGGCCAGCCGGTCTTGAGCCACTTGTCGGTGATCTCCACCTGCCAGCCGTCGCGGACCAGCTGATCGAAGATGCCGAACTCGTAGCGGATGCCGTAGCCGGTGGCCGGAATCTCCAGGCTGGCCAGGGATTCCAGGTAGCAGGCCGCCAGGCGGCCGAGGCCGCCGTTGCCCAGCCCCGGTTCCTCCTCCACCTCCAGCACCTCCTCCAGGCTCTCGATGCCGAAGCGACGCATCGCCTCGGCCGCCTCGTCCTGGATGCCGAGCATCACCAGGTTGTTGCCGAGCTGGGGGCCGATCAGGAACTCGGCCGAGAGGTAGGCCACCACCCGCCGCGGCGAGGCCGCGATCGCCTCCACCCCCGCCAGGTAACGGGTCATCAGCCGGTCGCGCACCGCGTAGCTGAGCGCCAGGTAGGCGTCGTGGCGGGTGGCGACCGGTGCCAGCTTGCCGAGTGTGTAGAAGAGGTGACCGGTGACGCTGTCGAACAGATCGTCCGCCGTGAGACCGCTGCGCTGGGGATCGGCATAGCAGCCGGGGGTGGGCAGACGCAGCTGGCGGGCCTGGGTGTCGGTCATCGAGTGGGGCGGGTAAGGGGCGCGGGAGAGGGAGAGAGAAGGCGCCGGGTTCAGGCGCTGGGTGCTACTGACGGGGCCGGAAGGCTCCAGCGCCAGTTGGTCACCTCGGGGGTGTCCATGCCGTGGATGTGGGCGTAGGCGCGGTGCCGCAGGATTTCCTCCTTCATCCTCTCCTTGACGTGGGCGGCCCGTGATCCCAGCGAGGGCACCCGGTCGATCACGTCGATCACCAGATTGAAACGGTCGATCTGGTTGTTCATCGCCAGTTCCAGCGGCGTGTTGATGTTGCCCTTCTCCTTGTAGCCCCGCACGTGCATGTTGCCGTGGTTGCTGCGGTGATACGTGAGCCGGTGAATCAGCCACGGATAGCCGTGGAAGTTGAACAGCACGGGCTTGTCCGTTGTGAACAGGCTGTCGAAATCACGGTCGGAGAGGCCGTGCGGGTGCTCGCTGGGCTTGGTGAGGGCGAACAGCTTCACCACGTTGATCACGCGGATCTTGAGGGTGGGAATCTGCTGACGCAGGATCTCCACCGCCGCCAGCGTCTCCTTGCTGGGGATGTCACCGGCGCAGGCCATCACCACATCCGGTTCATCCGGTTTGGTGCCGTCATCGTCGTTGCTGGCCCAGGGCACGATGCCGATGCCCTTGGCCACATGGCGCCGTGCCTGCTCCAGCGTGAAGTACTGCAGGTGCTTCTGCTTGTCGGAGACGATCACGTTGCAGACGTTCGGCTCCAGGAACGCCTCCTCCGCCACCGCCAGCAGGCAGTTGGCATCGGCCGGCAGATACACCCGCACCACCTCTCCGCTCTTGTTGCCGGCCAGGTCGATGAAACCGGGATCCTGGTGGGTGAAGCCGTTGTGATCCTGGCGCCACACAGTGGAGGAGATCAGGCAGTTCCAGGGGGCGATCGGCGCCCGCCAGGGGGCGTGGTGAATGCACGATTCCAGCCATTTGGCGTGCTGGTTGAACATCGAGGCGATGATGTGGGCGAACGCCTCGTAGGTGTGGAAGAAGCCGTTGCGGCCGGTGAGCAGGTAGCCCTCCATCATTCCCACCAGGGTGTGCTCGGAGAGCATCTCCACCACCCGGCCGTTGCGGGCCAGTTCGCTGCCGCCGCTGTCTTCCGGAAGGATGTCCTCCATCCACACCTTCTTGCTCACCTCGTAGATCGCCTGCAGCCGGTTGGAGGCGGTCTCGTCGGGGCCGAACACGCGCATGCTGTCGGGGTTGCGGGCGATGGTGTCGCGCAGCAGCTCGCCCAGGGGCGCTGTGTTCTCGTGCTCGCTCTGGCCGGGATGATCCACCCGCACCTCGTAGGCCTCCATCGGCGGCAGGCGCAGCTTGCGGCGCAGCAGACCGCCGTTGGCATGGGGGCTGGAGCCCATGCGCCGCTGGCCCGTGGGCGAGAGGGCCCTGAGCTCGGCCCTCAAGGTGCCGCCTTCATCGAACAGCTCCTCGGGCCGGTAGCTGCGCAGCCAGCTCTCCAGCATCCGCAGCTGCTCGGGGTCCTTGTTGGGGGCCGGCAGGGGCACCTGGTGTGACCGCCAGAAGCCCTCCAGCTTCTTGCCGTTCAGCTCGCTGGGGCCGGTCCAGCCCTTGGGGGAGCGCAGCACGATCATCGGCCAGGCGGGCCGGAAGGCGTCGCCGCTCTGGCGCGCCTGGGCGCGGGCGCAGAGGATCCGCTCCACCGCCTCCTCCATGGCGGCGGCCATCGCCTGGTGCATGGCCTCCGGCTCATGCCCTTCCACGAACAGGGGCGTCCAGCCGTAGCCGCGCATCAGGCTTTCAAGCTCGTCGCGGCTGATGCGGGCCAGCAGCGTGGGGTTGGCGATCTTGTAGCCGTTGAGGTGCAGCACCGGCAGCACGGCGCCATCGCGGATCGGGTTGAGGAACTTGTTGATGTGCCAGGAGGTGGCCAGCGGGCCGGTTTCCGCCTCGCCATCACCCACACAGGCCAGGGCGATCAGCTCGGGGTTGTCGAAGACGGCGCCGCAGGCGTGCGAGAGCACGTAGCCGAGTTCGCCGCCCTCATGGATCGAGCCGGGGGTTTCGGGGGTGCAGTGGCTGCCGATGTGGCCGGGAAAGGAGAACTGCTTGAAGAAGCTGCGCAGCCCGTCGGCGTCCTGCGACTTGTCGGGATAGATCTCGCTGTAGCTGCCGTCGAGGTAGGTGGGGCCCAGCACGCCGGGGGCGCCATGGCCCGGCCCCGACAGGTAGATCATCTCCAGATCGTGGGCGCGGATCAGGCGGTTGGCGTGGGCCCAGATGAACGCCTGGCCCGGGCTGGAGCCCCAGTGCCCCAGCAGCCGGTTCTTGATGTGCTCGTGCTTGAGCGGCTCACGCAGCAGCGGGTTGGCCTGCAGGTAGATCATCCCCACCGCCAGATAATTGGCGGCGCGCCACCAGGCATCCAGCCGCTGCAGTTCGACGGCATCCAGCGGGGCCTGGGTCCCTGTCCCCTGGGTCAGGCCAGCGCTGCTGGCCGAGGTGATCGTCATGGGAGCGGGTGGCGAAGGGCAAAGAGGGGGCTCGGGGAGCACCCGGAGCCGTAGGCACGGTGCGGCGCCAGGACGGTCGGCTGGAGCAGGCGGGTCGTACCGGCCCAGGGACAGGCTGTTCAAGCACCGCCGTGGCCGCAAGGCCGCTCGCCGCTGGGTGGGCGTTCCCTCACCCCCGCGCTGCCGCCGGGCTCCCGCCGGGGCCCCCTCTGCGTGCACCCTGCGCGGCCTCGCCTGGGTGCACGCCCAGCGCCCGCTTGCGCCGGCGAACGCTGCAATCCGTCGGCTCGGTTTTCAGTCAGCTCTCCAGGATTCCCATTAAGGTCCAACGCACTTTGCTGCTCCCCGCCGGGGAACGACCTCCACCCAATGATCTCGTCTGTCCCTCAGTTGTTGCTCCAGGTGGGCTCCCATGAGATGGAGGTGGCTTCCACCTTGATTTCGGTGGGGCGGATCCTGCTGATCTTCGTGGCGGCCCGTGCGCTGGCCGAAGTGATGGTGCGATTGCAGCTGCCCACGATCCTCGGGGAGCTGCTGGCCGGTGTGCTGATCGGCTTCTCCGGCCTCCATTTCATCCTTCCCCCCGAAACCGGCGGGCAGCTGAACACCACGCTGCTGAATCTGGTCAGCTCACTGTCGGATGTCACCCCCGACGTGGTGCAGTCGATCTACACCTCCACGTTCCCGAACCTGGAATCGCTCGCCACGCTTGGCCTGTTCGCCCTGCTGTTCCTCACCGGCCTCGAGAGCGAACTCGATGAGCTGGTGGCTGTGGGCCTGCAGGCCAGCACCGTGGCCGTCACCGGTGTGGTGGTGCCCTTCGCACTCGGCACGCTCGGCCTTCTCTATATCTTTCACCTCCCCTTGATTCCGGCGGTGTTCGCGGGTGCGGCGATGACCGCCACCAGCATCGGCATCACGGCGAGCGTGTTCGGCGAACTCAAATATCTGCGCACCAAGGAAGGTCAGATCGTGATCGGCGCCGCCGTGCTCGACGACATCCTCGGCATCGTGATCCTGGCGGTGGTGGTGGCCCTGGCCGGTGGCGGCGCTCTGGAGATCGGCCCGATCATCAAGCTGCTGGTGGCTGCGGCGGTGTTCGTGGCGGCGTCCCTGTTCCTCAGCCGCACGGCTGCCCCCCTGTTCGACTGGGTGCTGGATCAGCTCAAGGCCCCCGGTGAAGTGGTGGTGGCCTCCTTCGTGGTGCTCTGCCTCTGCTGCTTCGCCGCCCAGGCCATCGGCCTGGAAGCTGCCCTCGGTGCCTTCGCCGCCGGCCTGATCCTGAGCAGCTCCAAGCACACCCATCTGATCCAGGACACGGTGAAGCCGCTGGTGGCCCTGTTCGCCACCATCTTCTTCGTGCTGATCGGCACGAGCATGGATCTCTCGGTGCTCAATCCGCTCGACCCCAGCAACCGCGAAGGCCTGGTGGTGGCTGGTTTCCTGCTCACCGTGGCGATCCTCGGCAAGCTGGTGTCCGGCTGGAGCTACTTCAGCAAGGAGAAAACCAACCGGCTGGTGGTGGGTCTGGGGATGATGCCCCGCGGCGAGGTGGGCCTGATCTTCCTCGGCCTGGGCACCCAGGCCAAGCTGCTCAACCCCGCTCTGGAGGCCGCCATCCTGATCATGGTGATCGGCACAACCTTCCTGGCACCGCTCCTGCTGCGCCTGGTGCTCGGTGGCAAGGAGGCGCCGGCCGAACAGCCGGCCTGACTCACTCCGAATCGCGGCGGCTGGCCAGCCCCCAGAAGGCCCCGGCCAGCACCGCCATCAGCCCGAGGCTGGCCGCCCAGCTCGGGCTGAGCGCCCAGCTCAGGCCCAGCTGGGTGAGTCCTCCCACCACCAGGGCCAGCAGCAGGCTGCTCACCACCAGGGCCAGCTGGCGCAGTCCTTCGTTCAGGGGCCCATCGGCCAGTGCTTCCTCGAAGCGCGCCAGCGGCACCGTCAGCGGCAGGTAGAGCGCCAGGGCCCAGAGCGCCCCCCCCGACAGCAGGCTGGACCAGTCGCGCACGGAGCGGGCCGCTCAAACTGCTCCCTAGCATCGGCCACCGAGGCAGGCTTCCGGTGATCCCTTCAAGCGCAGCGCCCAGCGCAGAGCCCGCCACCGCCGTGGTGTCGGCGACCCCTTCCCCCGCCATTCCCTGCCCAGACCCCTGCGCGCAGCCCTGGACCTACCTGGGCCATGCCGTGCACGCAGTGCGCGCCGCCCCCGCAGAGCCGGTGGGGCCGGCCTTCCTGCTGGTGCACGGCTTTGGTGCTTCCACCGACCACTGGCGCTACAACATTCCGGCCCTGGCGGCACGGCACGAGGTGCATGCCATCGACCTGCTGGGGTTCGGCCGCAGTGCCAAGCCCGGCGAGCTGCGTTACGGCGGGGCCCTCTGGCGCGACCAGCTGGCCGCCTACGTGCACGAACGCATCGGCCGCCCCACCGTGCTGGTGGGCAATTCCCTCGGCGGTTTCGCCGTGCTGGCCGCCGGTGTGGCGCTGGGCCCCGACGCCGCCGGTGTGGTGCTGGTCAATGCGGCCGGTCCCTTCAGCGACGAGCAGGCGGCTCCCAAGGGCTGGGGGGCGATCGCGCGGCGCACCATCGGGGGAGCGCTGCTGCGCAGCCCGGTGCTGCAGCGGCTGCTGTTCGAAAACCTGCGCCGCCGCTCCACGATCCGCCGCACCCTCCATCAGGTGTACATCGATCGCACCAACGTCGATGAGGCGCTGGTGGAATCGATCCTGCGCCCTTCGCGCGACCCGGGCGCTTTCGGGGTGTTCCGCACCGTGTTCGACATCCCGAGCGGTCAGCCGCTCGATGAGCTGTTCGCCGCCCTCACCGCTCCGCTCCTCCTGCTCTGGGGCATCCGCGACCCCTGGATCAATGCCGTGGGCCGTCGCGCCGCCTTCCAGCGCCACGCCCCCGCCGGCACCGCCGAGGTGGTGCTCGACGCCGGCCACTGCCCCCACGATGAGGTGCCCGATCAGGTGAACGCCGCCCTGCTGGAGTGGGTGGCCGGCCTGCCGAGCGCCTGAGCCATGCCCCTCCTGCAGCGAACCCTTCCCTATCCCCACTGGGAGTTCAGCGCTCCGGGCAGCTCAGGCGCTTCCGGCAGCCCCGACCTGCTGCGCCTGGTGCCCGAGCGGGGCGGCCTGCTCACCGGCTGGCGTTGCAACGGCCGCGAGCTGCTGTATCTCGATGCGGAGCGCTTCGCCGATCCCGCCCTCTCGGTGCGGGGAGGAATGCCGGTGCTGTTTCCGATCTGCGGCAACCTGCCGGGCGATCAGCTGCCGTTGCCGGAGGGCAGCTTCACCCTGCGCCAGCACGGCTTCGCCCGGGATCTGCCCTGGCAGCTGCGGGCCCTGCCCGAGGAGGCGGGGGTGGAACTCGAGCTGCGCGACAGCCCCGCCACTTTGGCGGCCTTTCCTTTCCCTTTCTGCCTGCGGCTGCAGCTGCGCCTTGAGCCTGCTGCCCTGGCGATCAAGGCGGTGCTGGAGAACAGCGGCAGCCGGCCGCTGCCCTTCAGCTTCGGCCTCCATCCCTATTTCAATGTGTCGGCGCTGCCGGCGCCAGACGGCGGTAATGCGGCGGTGCACCTGGAAGGGCTGCCGGAGCGCTGCTTCAACCATCAGCTGATGGCGGAGGCGGACACCGCCGCCACGCTCGCGCCGCTGGCCGCCGGGGTGGACCTGCTGGCGCGGCCCGAGGGGCCGGTGCGGCTGGTGGATCCGGCTGCCGGGCAGGCGCTGGAGCTGCAACCCACCGCCCCCTTCGATCTGGCCGTGGTGTGGACCGATCCGCCCCGGCCGATGGTGTGCCTGGAGCCCTGGACCGGCCCACGCGGCGCCCTGGTGAGCGGCGACCGGCGGCTGGAGGTGGCAGCCGGCGCGAGCTGCACGCTGCAGAGCCGCTACGTGCTCAGGCCGCTCTGACGCCCGGCAGGCGCCCGCGGGCCAGTTGCTGCCTGGGGTCGAACTGGCGCTTGACCGCCTGGATCATCGCCACGGCAGGGGCGTCCTCCCAGGCGGGCACGCTGCTGCCGCTGGGTTGCTGCAGCACCGTGAGCTGGCCGCCCAGCTCCTGGCAGCGGCGCCGCAGCGCTTCCACCCGGTAGGCCGGCAGGGCCGTCGCCGCCGACCAGGCGTAGCCGAGGCCGCTCCCGGCCCCCAGGGCCAGCGGCAGGCCGGCGACGCTGCGATCCGCCAGCAGCGCCGCGGTGTTGCTCGGCAGCACGCCCGGCCGCAGCAGCCAGAGCGGCTCGCCGGCGCCGTGCGCCGCTTGCGGCTGCTGGCCGCCGAGCCCCAGCACGCGCAGGGCCTCCAGCCGTTCGGGATCGAGCGGCAGCCCCTTGAGCGCGTGGCTGTCGGCCTGGGCGCGCAGGGTGACGAGCTGGTCGTCCAGGGCGTCGCCGCTCACACTGGCCAGGGCCAGCAGCAGGGCGGGCTGGGCTTCAGCTCCGGCCTGCGCCGCCAGGGCACTGCTCCACCAGTCGATCAGTTCGGGGGTGAGGCTGGAGCGCAGCAGCCACTGGCGCAGGCGCTCCAGCCCCTCCAGCGGACCCTGCACCAGCAGCCCACGCCGTTGCGGCGGCAGCGGGAAGGTGCGCAGGGTGAGTTCGGTGATCAGGCCGAGGGCGCCCCAGCTGCCCGTGAACAGGCGCATCAGGTCGTAGCCGGCCACGTTCTTCACCACCCGGCCGCCGGCGTGGGCGGCCACACCATCGGCGCGCAGCAGGCCGATGCCGATCACCTGATCGCGCACACCCAGGTAGCGCTGGCGCAGGCCGCCGCCGAGCCCCCGTGCCACCAGCCCGCCCACGCTGCCGGCCCCTTCGCCGTTGGCGCCCGTGCCCCAGGGCCAGTCGACGGCGAGCCACTGGTTGCGCGTGCGCAGGGCCTCCTGCAGCTCACGCAGCGGCAGCCCCGCCTCCACGGTCACGGTGAAATCCCCGCTGGCGTGGTCGAGCAGGCGGTTCAGGCGCGCCACGCTCAGCACCGTGTCGGTGTGCCGCACCGGCGGCCCCCAGCCCAGGCGGCTGCCCGTGCCGGCAGGCAGCCACGGCGTGCCGGCGGCATGCAGCTGCCGCACGAGGTCGGGCAGCTCGTGGGACGCGGGAGTGATCACGGCACGATGGTGCCATGGCCGCCCCGCCCCCCCCACCCGCGCCCCCGTTCAAGGTGGTCGTCTTTGACGACGATCCCACCGGCTCGCAGACGGTGCATGGCTGCCTGCTGCTGCTCCGCTGGGACCCGGACACCCTGCGGAGCGCCTTGCGCGACCCGTCGCCGCTGCTGTTCCTGCTCACCGACACCCGTGCGCTGGAGCCGGAGCCGGCGGCCGATCGGGTGCGCCAGATCTGCCGGGCGCTGCGGCCGGCGCTGGCGGCGGCCGGCATCGACCGCTGGCTGGTGGTGAGCCGTGGCGACTCCACCCTGCGGGGACACACGCCGCTGGAGGCGGAGGTGATCGCCGCGGAGTTGGGCCCCTTCGACGCCACCCTGCTGGTGCCCGCCTTCCTGGAAGGGGGGCGCACCACGGTGGGGGGCTGCCATCTGCTGCATGGCGAGCCGGTGCATCGCACCCCCTTCGCCCGTGATCGCCGCTTCGGCTACGGCACCAGCGTCCTGCGTGACTGGCTGGCCGAGAAGAGCGGTGGGCGGCTGGTGGCCGCGGCGGTGCAGCAGATCGGCCTGGACGAACTGGTGCCCGCCGGCCGCGAGGCCTTGATCCAGCGGCTGCGCGGGCTGTCGGCCAATCCCTGGGTGGTGGTGGATGCGGAGCGTCCGGAGCAGCTGCAGGTGCTGGGCGACGCGGTGCGTGTCGTGGCGCAGCCCCCGGCCGGGCAACGGCCGCTGCGGCTGCTGTTCCAGTCGGCCGCCAGCCTGCTGAACGCCCTGGTGGAGTTGCAGCCGCAGCCCCTGCCCCCGGCGGCCCTGGCCGGCCTGCGCCGGCGCGCGGCCACGGGCCCCCTGCCGGGGCTGGTGCTGGTGGGATCGCACGTGCCGCTGGCCGATGCCCAGCTGGAGCGGTTGCTGGCGGCGCCGGGTTGCGTGGGCGTGGAGCTCCCGGTGGCCCGTGTGGCGCGGGTGCTGGAAGGCCCCCTCCCCGACCGCCTGCTGCCCTCGTTGGAAGCCGACTGGCTGGCGCAGCTACGTGCCGTGCTGGCCAGCGGCCGCACCCCGGTGCTGTTCACCAGCCGGGGGGAGCTGGTCTGCCGCCATGCCGAGGAGCGGCGGCGGCTGGGCCTGGCCCTCGCTGCGGCGATGGCACGGCTGGGGGGCGCGCTGGCGCCGCAGCTGGGGTACCTGATCAGCAAGGGGGGCATCACCAGCCAGACCCTGCTGGCCGATGGGCTGGGCCTCAGCCAGGTGCGGCTGGAGGGTCAGCTGCTGCCCGGGCTGTCGATGCTGCGCACGGGCGCGGAGCACGAAACCGCGCCACTGTTGCCGCTGCTCACCTTCCCCGGCAATCTGGGCCAGGCGGACACGTTGCGGCAGGCCTGGGAGCAGATGGAGCAGTGATCGCCTCCACCACCAGCCGGGTGGCGGCGGCGATCACGTCGTTGCGCACCGGGGCTGTGGCCTCCGGCTGGGTGTGAAAGATCGCCAGCACCACCGGCCGGCGGCTGGGTGGAAACAGCACCCCCACGTCGTTGGCGGTGCCGTAGACGCCGCAGGTGCCGGTTTTCTCGCCCACCTGCCAGCCGTCGGGCACGCCGGCCCGGATGCGGGTGGCACCGGTGGTGTTGCCGAGCAGCCAGGTGGTCAGCTGCTGCTGCTGCGCGGCCGGCAGGGCGGTGCCCAGCGCCAGCGCCTGCAGGCTGGCGCCCATGGCAGCCGGCGTGTCGGTGTCGCGCGGGTCGCCGGGCAGGGCGCTGTTCAGTTCCGTTTCCCAGCGGTCGAGGCGGAAGCTGCTGTTGCCGATCGAGCGGGCGAAGGCGGTCATGCCGGCAGGGCCACCGAGCTGCCGCAGCAGCAGGTTCGCAGCGGCGTTGTCGCTGTATTGCACAGCCGCTGCCGCGAGCTCGGCGATCGTCATGCTGCGGCCCACCCGTTGCTCAGCGATCGGCGAATAGGCCACCAGATCGGCGGAGGTCACCGGCAGGCGCTGCTCCAGCAGGCCAGGCGTGCGGGTGCTCCGCTCCAGCATCGCCGCCGCCAGCAGCAGCTTGAAGGTGCTGCACAAGGGGAAGCGCTCCGTGCTGCGATGGCCGATCCGGAGGCCGGTGGCCGTGTCGAGGGCAAACACTCCGAGCCGTCCGCCCACGCTGCGCTCCAGCCGCGCCAGCTCGGCCTCCACGGCCGCCCCTTGCCGCGCACCGGCGGCCACCTGCCACGCATCGGCGGCCCCCTGCCGCGCATCGGCGGCCACCCCCGCTGATGTCAGGTTCAGCAGGGCGGTGGCGACGGCCAGCAGACGGGCAGTAGGACGCACGGGCTCGGGGAGCGGGGCACCCTGATCATGTTGCGCCCCGAGCTGCGCTCACACCGATGTCGCCGGCAGCCGGTAGAAGGAGGCCGCATTGCTCCACAGGGCTCTCTGTGCGGCCGGCTCGCCCAGGGTTTCGATCAGCAGGGTGAGGTCGCTGGGGTGGAACGGCCGCGGCGCCCGCGTGGACGGCAGGTCGGTGCCGAACATCAGGGCCTGGGGATTGGCGGCGTGCAGGGCGCGCAGGGCCTCGTCCACCGGCAGCTCCACCCGGGAGAAGCCGCTGGCTTTCACGCGCACGCCCTGCTCGGCGAGCTGCAGCAGCGTGGCAAAGCCCTCGCGCGTGAGGCCGAGGTGATCGATGCTCACCGCCGGCAGCCGCCGCAGCAACGGCTGCAGGGCCGTCAGCTCCCGCGACGCCACATACAGCTCCACAGGCCAGCCCACCAGCGCATGCAGGCGCAGTGCCAGCGCCTCCAGGTGCTCCACGCTTTCCGAGCCCCCACGCCGCAGGTTGAAGCGCACGGCCCGCACGCCCCCGGCGTTGAGCGCGAGGATCTCCGCATCGGTGGCCTGGGCCGACAGCTGGATCACGCCCACGAAGCCGGGGCCCAGTTGCTGCAGGGCACTGAGCAGATGGCGCTGACCGAAGCCCTGGAAGGAGCCTGACACCACCGCCCCCGCCGTGATTCCCAGGCTCTCGGTGCTGCGGCGGTAGTCGGCGACGGTAAAGGGCTCCGGCAGAAAGCCGTGGTTGGGCAGCAGCGGAAAGGCCGGATCGATGATGTGGAAGTGGGCGTCGAAGCGGTGGTGAGGCATCGCGCTCCCTGCGGTGTTGGTGCCTGGCGCTCCGCGGCGCCGTTCCCTGCTCCTGCCCGCTCAAGCCGGCCGGTCGGAGCCGCCATCCAGGCTCATGGCCAGCAGCTGCACCGGATGCAGCACCGCCAGCGGCCGCGGCGCGCTCTCCATGTGCTGCCGGATCTGCAGCGTGCAGCCGATGTTGGCGCTCACCGCCAGGTCGGCACCGGTGCCGCTGAGGTCGGTGGCTTTGAGGCGACCCAGCTCGGCGGCTTCCACGGGTTGCACCAGGTTGTAGATGCCGGCGCTGCCGCAGCACACCCCCGCTTCAGTGGCCTCCAGCAGCTGCAGGTGAGGGATCTGGCGCAGCAGTGCCCGGGGCTGTTCGCGCAGCCCCTGGCCGTGCAGCATGTGGCAGGCATCGTGATAAGCGAGCCGCAGCGGACGCTCGGCGCTGGCGCGGCTGCCATCGCTGTGGCGCAGCGGCTGCAACCGCTGGCGCACCGCCTCGCTCAACCCCACCCGCTGCAGAAATTCCTGGATGTCCGCCACGCGGCCGCCGAAGGCGCTGCCGCGCGCGGCCCAGGCCGGGTCGCCGGCCAGCAGGCGGCCGTAGGCCTTGAGCGTGTGGCCGCAGCCGGAGGCCGCCACCAGCACCGCATCGAGCGGTTCGGCGCCCGCCGGCTTGCCCGGGCCGATCACGGCGTCGAAGGCGTCGATCAAGGCGGTAGCCAGGGCGTGGGTCTGGGCCTCTTCCCCCTGGTGGTGGGTGACAGCGCCGCAGCAGCCCTGGGCCGGCGGGATCACCACCTCGATGCCGTTGGCGCTCAGCACCTGCAGTGCCGCCCGGTTCACGGCCGGCTCGAACAACCGCTGCACGCAGCCCAGCACGAGGCCCACGCGGTAGCGCCGCTCCCCCTGGGCCGGGGTCACCAGCGGCAGCGGATCGCTAAATGACTCCTCCGCCAGCGGCGGCAGCAGCCGCTCCATCGCCGCCAGCCCGGGCCCGAACAGGCGGGTGAGGCCGCTGCGCCGGGCCAGCCGCTGCAGCGGTGTGCCGGCGTAGAGCCGCAGCGGCTGCAGCACGGCCCGCAGCCGCTGCGGGTAGGGGAGCAGCTGGAACAGGAGCCTGCGGAAGGCCCACTGGCCGCTGCTGCGCAGCTCCGGGGCGTTGAGCTTCGGGCGGGTGGCCTCGATCAGTTCGTCGTAGCGGACCCCGGCCGGGCAGGCGCTCACGCAGGCGAGGCAGCCCAGGCAGGAATCGAAGTGGCTGGCAACGGTGGCATCCAGCTCCAGCTCACCGGCGTTGATCGCCTTGAGCATGTGGATGCGCCCCCGCGGTGAATCCATCTCCGTGCCCAGCACCCGGTAGCTGGCGCAGGTGGGCAGGCAGAAGCCGCAGTGCACACACGGGTCGGTGGCACTGGCGGCTGGTGTGGCGCTGGGGGTGGCGCTGCTCATCGGGTCAGTCTGCCGTTTCGGCGCTGGGCCGGACTCACCCGCCGAAGTGGCGCACCACCGCTTCGGCGAAGCCGGAGCAGCTCACCGGATCCACCCGCGGTTCCATCAGGCGGGCCAGGTCGTAGGTGACCTCGCCGTTGGCGATCGCGGCGCTGATCCCCTCGGTGATCAGATCGGCCGCTTCCTGCCAGCCCATGTACTCGAGCATCATCACGCCGCTGAGGATCACCGAGCCCGGGTTGATCCGATCCAGCCCCGCATGCTTGGGCGCGGTGCCGTGGGTGGCTTCGAAGATGGCGGCGTTGTCGCCGATGTTCGCCCCCGGCGCCATGCCCAGGCCGCCCACTACCGCCGCCGCCGCATCGGAGATGTAATCGCCGTTGAGGTTGAGGGTGCAGAGCACCGAATACTCCTGGGGCCGGGTCTGGATCTGCTGGAAGATGCTGTCGGCGATGCGGTCGTCGACGAGCACCATGCTCTTCCACTTGCCGTAGCCGTGGCTCTCGCCGATGCTGTCGAGCACCCCTTTCACTTCCGCGTCCACCGCCGCTTTCTTCTCGGGGGTGAGGCTGTCGTAGCCGGGTTCGATCAGGCGGGCGTTGTCCTCGACGCTGAGGCCGTGGTTGTGCTCCAGGTTGCCGAGGATCCAGCTTTCCCGCTCGGTCACGCACTGGTCGCGGAATTCGCTGGTGGCCAGCTCGTAGCCCCAGTCACGGAAGGCCCCTTCCGTGAACTTCATGATGTTGCCCTTGTGCACCAGGGTCACGTGACGCTTGGCGCCTTCCAGCCCCAGGGCGTGCTGGATCGCCTTGCGCACGTGGCGCTGGGTGCCCGCCTTGCTCACTGGCTTGATGCCGATGCCGGCCCCTTCCGGGATGCGGCGCTTGCCGAGCTTGCCGTTGGCCGGAATCACCGTGTCGTTGAGGTGGGCGATCAGCTCCACGCACACCGGATCGGTGGCTTCCCACTCGATCCCCATGTAGATGTCTTCGGTGTTCTCCCGGTACACCACCACATCGAGGTCCTGGGGCCGCTTGTGGGGGCTGGGGGTGCCCTGGTAGTAGCGGCAGGGGCGCACGCAGCAGTAGAGGTCGAAGATCTGGCGCAGGGCCACGTTCAGCGAACGGATGCCACCGCCGATCGGCGTGGTGAGCGGGCCCTTGATCGCCACGCCGAACTGCTCGATCGCCGTGAGCGTGTCCTGCGGCAGGTATTGATAGGTGCCGTAGAGCTCGCAGGCCTCATCGCCGGCATACACCTTGAACCACTCGATGCGCCGCTCCCCCCCGTAGGCCTTGGCCACGGCCGCATCCAGCACCCGCTGGGTGGCGGGCCAGATGTCCACGCCGGTGCCGTCGCCGCGGATGAAGGGGATGATCGGGTCGGACGGCACCACCGGAAGGCCGTTCTCGAAGCGGATCGCCGTGCCGTTTTCGGGCGGGGTGAGCTTTTCGTAGGACGGAGCGGACAGGGTCACCATCGGCGGCAGAAGGGGGGAAACGGCGCGACCGACGGCGGTCCGTGGTCGTGATGCCGGCCCGCTGCCGCAGCCTCCCTCGGGAAACTCCAGCATGGGTCGGCCCGCGGAGCCTAGGTTCCGTTCCATCCGCTGTTCTGCTCAGGGGAAACGCCATGAATGCGGCAGACCTGGCCCGAAGTCCGGAGATGGCCCATGCCATCGCCTCCGCCGCCGCCCTGTTCCGGCGCCATTTCCCTGATGCCCGCGCCAATCTCACCCCCTGGCGTGACGACCCCGACACCCGCCGCTTTGAGGAGCAGGCCTCGGTGGACCTGGCCTTCCATTTCCCCGGCTGGAGCCCCCGCCTGCAGTGCCGCAGCCTGCTGATGCAGCTGCGCCTCGCCGAGGCTCCGGCCGCCGGTGGCGGCGGCACCCCGCGGCTGCTGGGGGTGCTGCTCAGCGGCATGACCTTCCAGGGCGAGCAGTGGCGGCTCGCCACCGTGGGCGACTGGGAAGCGAGTGGGGCGAACCTGCCCCAGCCCGAGGTGGCGGAGAAGCTGCGGCTCGTCTGCCGCGACCTGTTCGCCCTGCTGGGCGAGGGGCCAGCCGTTGCCGACGCCAGCGACGAGGCCGCTTAACCCTTCGCAACCTGAGCCGCCCGTGCCGGCGGCACGGCCCTAACTTGTTGGCCACGACCTACGGCACACCGGCTTCGATGGCTGTCGCCCTTGCTTCACAGTTGCGCGAAGGCACCAAAAAAGCGCACACGATGGCCGAGAACACCGGCTTCGTCACCTGCTTCCTCAAAGGGGTGGTCGACAAGATCAGCTACCGCAAGCTGGTCGCCGACCTCTATTTCGTGTATAGCGCGATGGAGGAAGAGATCGGCGCCCTCAAATCTCACCCGGTGGTGGGGCCCATCGCCCACGACGCCCTCAACCGCCGCAGCGCTCTTGAGGCCGATCTTGCCTTCTACTTCGGCGCCGGCTGGCGTCAGCAGGTGCAGCCCACTCCGGGCGCCCAGAAGTACGTGGAACGCCTCCATCAGGTGGCTAAAGAATCCCCCGAGCTGCTGGTGGGTCACCACTACACCCGCTACATCGGCGATCTCTCCGGCGGCCAGATCCTCAAGAACATCGCTCAGAAAGCGATGAACCTGGGCGAACACGATGGCCTGCGCTTCTACGAATTCGATGCCATTCCCGATGAGAAGGCCTTCAAGGCCAGCTATCGCGAAAGCCTCGATCAGCTGCCGATCGATCAAGCCACCGCCGATCGCATCGTGGAGGAGGCCAACCACGCCTTCCACCTCAACATGGTGATGTTCCAGGAGCTGGAAGGCAACCTAGTGGCCGCCATCGGCAAGGTGCTGTTCGGCTTCCTCACCCGGCGCCAGCGCACCGGCAGCACCGAGGCCGTCGCCGCCTGAGTCGGCAGCGGCCCTCCTCTGCGTCAGAGTCAGCGGCGGCTGCCGGATCGCCTTTGCGCCCCCTTCGCTTCCTCGTGCCCGGCACCAGCGGTCGCTTCCGCTGCGGCGGCCTGCAGGTGGAACTGCAAACCGCCCGCCTGCTCAGCGCACTCACGTCCACCGAGGTGGTCACCTACCGGCAGCGGGAGCCGGGCAGGCCCTTCCTGGCCGATCTGCTGCGCCAGGAGCGGGCCCCCGGTGAGGCGCTCTGGATCGTGAGCTGGGGCTTTGACGTGCCCCGGCAGCTGCGCCTGCTGCGCGGGCGGCCGGTGGCGCACCACGCCCACAGCCGCGGCTATGGCTTCGATCTGCCCGCCGGCGTGCCGGTGCTGGCGGTGAGCCGAAACACGCTGGGTTACTGGGGCAACCGGGCACCGCGCAACCCGTTGTTCCTGGTGCCGAATGCGCTCGAGAGCCAGTGGCTGGAGCGGGGCGCGCGGCCGGGGTCCGTGGAATGGGATCAGGCGCCGGATCAGAAGCTGGATCAGGCGCCGGATCCGTCTGCCCCAGGGCTTGCCTCATCGGCTGGGCCATCCGCAGGGCCACCCGATGGTGTCGCCCGGCGCCGGCCGATCGACGTGCTGGTGCAGAAGCGCAAGTGCAGCGCCTATGTGCTGAAGCAGCTGGTGCCGGCCCTGCGCGATCGGGGCCTCACGGTGGAGGTGCAGAGCGGCTGGGTCGACGACCTGGTGGGCCTGTTCAACAGCGCCACCGTGGTGCTCTACGACTCCGCCGATTACTGGCGCGGTCGGGGCGTGTCGGAGGGGTTCGGGCTGCCGCCGATCGAGGCGCTCGCCTGCGGCTGTGTGCTGTTCAGCAGCCTCAACCATGCCCTGGCCGACAGCCTCGATCCCGGGCTGCTCGGCCATCAGATCGGCTGCGGCAGCCTGGTGTCCGACCTGGAGCGGATCATGGCGGCCGTGGCCGATCCCGAGCGCTGGTGTCCGGCGCCGGCCCGGCTCGAGCAGCTGCTCGAGAGCTGCGCCGAACCCGCCCTGCTCAGCCGCTGGGCCCTGGCCCTCACCGCCATCGACCACCACTGGGATCTGCTGCTGAGCGGGGTCCCGCCGCTGGTGGCTCCAGGCCTGCTGGGGCTGCGGACGGGACAGTGGTTCACTCGCCTGCGCACCGTGCTCGCCCGCCGGCGATGACGGCGCCGCGCCCGCGCCCGCGTCACCGCCGCCCCGATGCTGTTCCCCTGACCCGAGCCTCATGCAGCCGTTCCCCTCCGTCGCGCCGTTCCGCATTGATCAGGTCACCGCGAACGCGGGGCTGATGGCGGCGATTTTCGTGGCGCAGTTGGGCCTGGCCCTGGGGATGCAGCGGGCGGCGAACCGGCAGGCGATGCGGCTCTGGTGGGGAGCGGCGCTGGCCCTGCTGGCCCTTGTGGCTGTGTTCTTCGCCCTGGCCAACTGGGGCACCAGCGATGTCACCAAGCTGAGCCACTTCTTCGCAGAGGCCCCCTCCCTCGGGCAGGTGCTGGCGGAGCCCGGCCGGCTGCTGTTCTGGGGCAGCACCCTCGCGGAGGAGCCCTTCTGGGTGCTGGTGGGGCCGATCGTGCCCTTCCTCCCCTACCGGATGGCCGCCTTCCATGGCCTGGTGGTGGCCGCCTACGGCGCCGTGCCGCTGCTGCTGGCGCGCCACTGGCGCCTTCCCCAGTGGGGCGGCTGGTGGTGCCTGCTGATCACCTGCAGCCCGATGTTCCGCGGCTTCTTCCAGAACGGCCAGACGCGCCAGGCGCTGGCCTTTCTGCTGCTACTGCCGCTGCTGCTGTGGACCGCCCGTCTGGCCAGGCCGCCCCGCGTCTGGGTGGCGGCGGGCGTGCTGCTCTCCGCCCTCGCCCATGCCACCTTCCCGGTGAATCTCGCCACCAGCCTGGCGCCGCTGTTGGTGCGGCCCCCGGGCGAGGGACTGAAACTGTCTGCCTCCCGCCGCTTCTGGCTGGTGGCCGTAGCACTGCTGGTCGTGCTGCTCGCCGTGGTGGCGCCGATGCTGCCGGTGGCGCTGCAGAAGCTGGAGCGCTACATCAACGCCACCTCCTTCTTCAGCCACTACTCCGTGCGCCGCGAGGTGATCCGGGTGCAGCTGGGGATGCTGCTGGGGGTGGCGCTCACCTGCTGGCGGCGCCGCCTCAGCGGGGCGGAGCTCTGGCGCAGCGAACCCACCCGGGTGTTGGTGCTGTTCGCCGCGTTGCACCTGTTCCTGCAGGCCACGGTGATCTGGCAATGGATCCCCCAGGTAACCTTTCGCCTCGCCGACGGGGTGGCGTTCTTCCAGCTGATCGCCTTCCTCGCCTGGCTGCGCCACTACCAGGCGCTCTGGTTCGTGCTGCCGGCGCTGTTGATCACCCTTGCGGAGTGGATGTTCGGGCGCATCCTTCCCTCGGCCACGTTCAACTGCGGCCTCGATGACCAGTTCCTCTGCGTGCCCGACCGCTGGCCCTGGTTGATCCGCTACTGATCCGGCGACGGGGCAGGGCGACGGGACACGGCGGCTCAGTGGGTTGGCGTCGATCGGTTTGGTGTCTGGCCCCGGCGCCGGGAATCCTTGCCACGGCTTGCTTTAGGGTTGAAAAAGAGGGGGGCGGCGGTGTCTGATCCGATGGTTTCTGCGCCCGAGTCTCCCAACCGCGCAGAGCCCAAACCCCGCGTCAAATTGTTCAACAGCAAAACGCTGGCGCAACTCACGTTGCTGCTGTCGTTTCTGCCCCGCCAGCGCATCCGCGGCCTGGTCCAGTTGCTGGCGGTGTCGCTGCTGGTGGGCTTCTCGGAACTGGTGTTCATCGGCCTGCTGGCCCGGCTGGTGGGGGCCATGAGCGGTTCCCGCCTGCAGGACAAGATTCCGGCCATTTTCTTCTTCGGTGGCGGCCGCGCCGATCAGGGCCTGTGGATTGCAGGCCTGCTGATCTTCCTCGTGTGGTTCACGATGGGGCTGAAATATCTGGCCTCCTTGATTCAGAGCCTGCTGAGTGCGCAGATCTGGGCGGATTACGGCGAAAAGATCTACTCCAATGTGCTGCTGCAGCCCTACGAATACTTTCAATCCCAGAACACCGCCCACATGATGGCGCGGCTGAATCGCATCTTCAGCCGCATCTCCGATGACATCATCCTGCCGATTCTCACCATCGTCTCCAGCGGTCTCACGATCGTGGTGCTCACGGTGGGGGTGGTGGTGGCCTTCGGATGGCAGGCGCTGCTGATCTTCGGCTTTCTGTTCGGCGCCTACACAGTCTCGTCGTGGCTGGTGGCACCGCCGCTGCGCTTCGCCACCAAGCAGAAGCTGCTGTTCTCGCTGCGGGTCAATTCGCTGCTGCTGGAATCCACCCGCTCGATCCGCGATGTGCAGCTGTATGGCGCCGAGCGCTACTACATCGATCAGTTTGAAGCGATCGGCACCCGTGGCAAGAAATACGACCGCCTCTCCAAGCTGCTGCCCGATGTGCCGCGCTACGTGATTGAGCCCACCGGCATCACGCTGCTGTTTCTGATCGGTCTGCTGCCGGCCCTGCTGCATGAGAACAGCTCCCGCATGATCCAGGATGCCGTGCCCACCCTCGCGGCGATCATGTTCGCCGGGCTGCGCCTCTCCGCTCCGATTCAGGCGGTGTTCCGCTCGATCAACAAGGTGCGCGGTGGGCTGCCCGATATCTCCGACGCCCTGCTGCTGCTGCAGCTGGAGCCCAAGCGACGGATCCTCAGTTCCCCTTCCACGCCCACACCCAGCGGCGTGATGCCGCGCCATTCGATTCGCCTGGAGAACGTGTGGTATCGCTATACCCATTCCAACGACTGGGTGATCCGCAACGCCAACATTCTCGTGCCGGTGGGGGCACGGGTGGCGCTGGTGGGCAAGACCGGCGGCGGCAAGAGCACGGCCGCCCACCTGCTGCTGGGTCTGCTGCAGCCGCAGCGGGGTTCCCTGCTGCTGGATGGTCTGCCGCTGCTGGAGGAGGAGCTGCCGGCCTGGCAGGCCTGCTGCGCGATCGTGCCCCAGAGCATCGTGCTGCTGGATGCCAGCATCCGCAGCAATGTGGCCTTCGGCACCGCCGATGAGGACATCGACGATGACGTGGTGTGGGAAGTGCTGGAGATGGCCCAGCTCAACGAATTCGTGGCCGAATTGCCCTACGGCCTCTACACGATTGTCGGCGAAGACGGCATGCGGCTCTCGGGCGGCCAGCGTCAGCGCCTCGCCCTGGCCCGGGCGTTCTACAAGAAAGCCAAGGTGCTCATCCTCGATGAGGCCACCAGCGCCCTCGACAACAAAACCGAAAACGATCTGCTCGGCGCGCTCGAGCTGGTGGGTCGCCGCTGCACCACCATCGTGATCGCGCACCGCCTTTCCACGATCCGCTCCTGCGATCGCATCTTCGAGTTCGAGAACGGCACAATCAAGGCTTCCGGGGATTACATGGCGCTGCAGGAGCGCTCCGCCACCTTCCGGGAACTCGTCACCCTGCAGGATGGCTGACATCACGCTGCTGGCCACGGCGGACTGGAACCATCCGCTCTGGACCAACAAGCAGCATGTGGCCTGCAGCCTGGCGGCGCTCGGCCATCGCGTGCTCTATGTGGAGTCGCTGGGGCTGCGGCCGTTGCGCCGCGGTGGCCCCGACCGGGGCCGGGTGCTGCAGCGGCTGCGCCATGGCCTGCGCCCGCCGCGGCAGGTGCGGCCGGGCCTGTGGGTGTGGGCGCCGCTGGTGCTGCCGGGGGCCAGCGGCGGCTGGCCGCTCTGGCTGAACCGCCAGGTGCTGCGGCTGGGGCTGGCGCTCTGGCGCCGGGTGCTGGGGCTGCGCGCCGACTGGCTGTGGACCTACAGCCCGATGACGCTGTCGGTGCTCTCCCCGGCCCCGTTCAGGCGCTTGATCTACCACTGCGTTGATGCGATCCAGGCCCAGCCCGACATGCCGGCGGACACGATCACCCGCTGGGAGGAACGGCTCTGCCGCCGCGCCGATCTGGTGTTCGTGACCTCACCGGCGCTGCTTGAGCAGCTGCATCCGTTAAATCCCTGCACGCACTTCTATCCCAACGTGGCCGATGGGGCCCATTTCGCTGCCGCACTGGATCCGGCCCTGCCGGTGCCCCAGGATCTGGCCGCCATCCCCCGGCCGCGGCTGGGTTTCGTGGGGGCGATCAGCGCCTACAAGCTGGATCTGGAGCTGCTGATCGGACTGGCCCGGCGCCATCCCCACTGGTCGTTCGTGCTGATCGGCCCGGTGGGCGAGGGTGATCCGAGCACCGATGTGTCGGCACTCGCGGCCCTCGCCAACGTGCACCTGCTCGGGGCCCGGCCCTACGCGGCGCTGCCCGCCTGCCTCAAGGGAATGGACGTGGCCCTGCTGCCGCTGGCGTTCAACCCCTATACCCGCGCCATGTTTCCGATGAAGTTCTTCGAGTACCTGGCGGCCGGGGTGCCGGTGGTGGCCACCGCGATCGATGCCCTGCGCCCCTTCGCCGACCTCGCCCTGGTGTGCGAGCCCGGGATCGAACCGTTCGCCGCCGCCATCCGCACCGCCCTGGCGGGCGGCGGCCCCGACCGGGAGCAGCGGTTGCGCGGCGCCGCGGCTCACACCTATGCGGGGCGCACCGAAGCGATGCTGCGCGATCTGGCCGCCCTCGACGCCTAGTCGGTTGACCATGGCGCTTTTTTCATCTGGCCGGACTGCTTGTCTGAGGCCCCTGAGGCCCGGGTGGCGCTGGCAAGCCGAGCGGCAGCTGCCACCCCCCGCGTGCTGCCGCTTCGTGTGCTTCGATCTGCCTGTGGTGATGGATCCGCGCCGGAGGGTCTGAGTTGGTTGCTCCCTCCCTGTCCCGTTCGATCAGTGTCATCACGGTCTGCATGAACCGTGAACAGCACCTGCTCGACACCGCCCCCCGCGTGGCCGCCTGGCCCCACCACAGCGAGCACCTGGTGGTGGACTGGAGCAGCCGCCAGCCGCTGCAGCGCGAGGCCCTGCCGCCCGATCCCCGGCTGCGGCTGCTGCGGGTGGAGGGGGAGCAGCGCTGGAACCTCTGCCGCGCCTACAACTTCGCCATCGCCCAGGCCCGCGGCACCTGCCTGTTCAAGCTCGATGCTGACTGCTGGCCCGCGCAGCTGGACGACCCGGCGGCTCTGGCCGACGACGGCGTGATCTGCCGCTTCGGCAGTGGCGAGGACGGCCGCCTCGGGCAGTGGATCATCGACCGGGAGCTGGTGGAGCGGCTGGGTGGGTTCAATGAGCTGTTCTGGGGGTATGGCTTCGACGACAAGGACTTCAAGGCGCGGCTGCGTTGCCACACCGGTACGCCGGTGCGGGAGCTGCCGGAGACGGCCATCGGCGTGATCCGCCACTCGATCCATCTGCGCGCCAGCCGCGACGCCCAGGCCGGCTTCCGCCCCGGTCCGCTGGAGTACAGCCGCTCCCATGCCCTCAAGCGGGCCACCTCCCTGTCGAACCGGGTGATGGCAGCCTTCTGTCCCTGGAGCGCCCAGGCACCGCGCAGCCGCTACAACCAGGACCTCGCCACTGGCAGCTGGCGCCTGGAGCCGGCCTCGTTGCCGCTGCCGCCGCCGCTGGTGGACCAGGAACTGCTCCGTCTGCGGCGCCAGGTGTACTGGGGGCGCTTCCTGCTGCTGCCGGAGGTGGTGGTGATGGAGCTGCCGCTCAAGCTGCTGCCACCCGACCGCCACGGCGCCTTCCGCCTGCGCTGGTGGCATCGGCTCTATTGGTACACGGTGCGCCTGGCCTGCTCGGTGCCGGTGGCGCTGCTGAGCCAGCTCAAGGGCAGCCGGCAACGGCTGGCGGGGCTGCTGCGGCCCGGCCGTGGCTGACGCCTGGCGGCGGCCGCTATGGCTGCGTGTTCGCTCCCGCCGCACCATCGCCCTGCTGGAGCAGGCGTTCTGGGCGGGCGTAGCGGCGGATGACCCGCCGGCCGCCCTCGGGGCTCTCACCACCCTCGTCGACCGCTACGGCTGGCACCAGCCCGCCGAAACCCTGCTGTTCCGTCGCGCCCGCCGCCCCGCCGACCCCGCCACCCGCGCGGCCCTGTTCCGTGGCATCGCCCACGGGCCGGTGTTCCGCGAGCATCACCGCGCCTATGCCGCCGTGAGCCTGGCCTACCTGGCGGTGGAGGAGCGGGACACGGCGCTGGCGCAGGAGACCGCCGCCCTGCTGACGCAGGCGGTGGCCCGTCTGGAGGTGGATCCCGCCCTGCTGCGCTGCCGCCGCCGCAACCGCGAAAACCGCTTCAAGCGGCTGATCTCCAGCCAGGCGGCGCTGCTGCATCTGCACCTGCTGCTGCGCCAGCCGCAGGGCCTGGTGGTGATCGCCCAGCGCTCCCATGGGCTGGTGGCCCGGCTCGACTTCGACCGCTTGCCCGCTGATGTGGTGCTGCGGGCGATGAGCAACTTCGCCCGCTGCCTGGCCCTGCAGGGGGCGATCGGCCATCCGCTGGGGCTGCGCAACGACCTCGTGCTGCTGCTGGAGGAGGCCTCCCGTCCACGTCACCTGTACATCCAGGCGCTGGAGGATCACCGCTGGTTTCTGGCGTCGATGCTGGCGGGGCTGGAGGCTTCTCCGGCCCGCCCGGGCGCGGCGGCTGCCGCCGGCTCAGCTCCGCCGCCCCTGCCGGCCTACGCGCTGGCGATCCTCAACGTGGAGCGCCCCGAAGCACGGGACGACCTGCTCAGCTGCTGGCAGGCTGTGCAGGCCGGGTCCACAGGGGGGTCACCATGGCCCGGATCCTGATCCACATCCACGCGCTGCGCACCGGCGGCGCCGAACGGATGGCGCTGCAGTTCGCCGCCTGGCTGCTGGAGGCGGGTCACACGGTGGTGCTGCTCACCCCCTGCGGTGTGCCGGCCGATGTGTTCCCGCTGCCGCCGGGCCTCGATCGCCGCTGGGGCCCGCCCGACCATGGCCTCGCCCGCCTGCCCGGCATCGCCGCTTACCCCTTCAAGCTGCTGGCCCTGGCCGCCCTGCTGCGGCGCGAACGCTTCGATCTGGCCATCGGCCTCACCACCCGGCCGGCCCTCAATCTGCTGCTGGCCAGCCTGGGCTCGGCCCTGCCGGTGGTGGTGGCGGAGCGCAACTACCCGCCGGCCAAGCCGCTGCCTCTGCCCTGGCGCCTGCTGCGCCGCTGGCTCTACCCGCAGGCGGCGCTGCAGCTGGTGCAGACCGCGCGGATCGGTGCCTGGCTGGAGCAGCAGCATCTGGCCCAGCGGGTGGCCGTGGTGCCGAATCCCGTCACCTGGCCGCTGCCCGTTCAGCCGCCGCGCGTGGATCCCGCCGCCCTGCTGCCGCAGGGCGCCCAGCTGCTGCTGGCGGTGGGCACCAAGCCCCTGCAGAAGGGCTTTGATCGTCTGCTGGCGGCTTTCGCCCGGCTGGCGCCGGACGCTCCCACCTGGTGGCTGGCCTTGCCGGGGGTGACCGCCGACCATCCGGAGCTGCAGGCGCTGCTGGCCGCTTCGGCAACAGCTCCCTGGCGCGGGCGGCTGCTGCTGCCGGGCCCGGTGGGAAACCTGGCCGACTGGTACGACCGCGCCCAGATCTTCGCCCTCACCTCCCGCTACGAGGGCTTTCCCAATGTGCTGGTGGAGGCGATGGCGGCAGGCTGCGCCTGCCTGGCGATCGACTGCCCCACCGGACCGAGGGAACTGCTGCAGCACGACCACAACGGTGTGCTGCTGGCGGAAGACACCGGCAGCGACGGCCTGACGGCGGCGCTGGCGGCACTGATGGCCGACCCGGACCGCCGCCACCGGCTGGGCGTCGCCGCCACCGGGGTCCGGCAGCAGCTGGCCGCCCCGCTGGTGAAGGAGCTGTTCCTGCAGGCGCTCGCCCCCTGCCTGGAGCCGAAGGTGCTGGTGCTGGCCCCCACCCGCCGCTCCCCCACCGAAACCTTCGTGCGCGCCAACCTGGCCCGCCTGCCCCTGCGTCAGGTGGCGTTTTTCGGGGATGAGTTCGGCGGCGCCCAGCCCTGGCGGCACCCCGGGCAGCTGGCCTACGGCCTGGCGATCACACTCAGCAAGGCCTGCACCCGGCTGGGCTGGCACCGGCTCGCCACCGTGCCGGCTTCGCTGGTCACCTGGCTGTTGATCCGCTGGCACCAGCCCGATGTGGTGCTGGCCGAGTTCGGCTTCCATGCCGCGCGGGTGATGGATGGGGCCGCCTGGGCGAAGGTGCCGCTGGTGGTGCATTTCCGTGGCGCCGATGCCTCCGCCGACCGGCGGCTGGGCCAGCTGCAGGAGCGCTACCGCCGCCTGATGCGCCTGGCCGGCGCCCTGGTGGTGAAGAGCGCGCCGATGCGGCAGGTGCTGGTGGGGCTGGGCGCCTCACCAGCGGCGATCACGATCAGCCCCTCCGGGGCCAACGCGGAGCTGTTTCATGGCGGCTGCCCTGCCCAGGCGCCGCCCACCGTGCTGTTCGTGGGTCGCTTTGTGGCCAAGAAGGCGCCGCTCGATGCCCTGGCCGCCTTTGCCCGCGCCCGCGCGGCCGCGCCGCCGGAACTGGCGGCCGCCATGCGGCTGGTGCTGGTGGGGGAGGGGCCGCTGCGTCCGGCCCTGGAGCAGCAGATCCAGGCGCTGGGCCTGGGCCGGCAGGTGGAGCTGGCGGGTTTGCAGCCGCCGGAGCAGGTGGCGGCCCGCCTGCGCCAGTGCCGCTGCCTGCTGCTGCCTTCGCGCACGGCACCGGACGGGGATGCGGAGGGCTGTCCGGTGGTGGTGCTGGAGGCCCAGCTGGCCGGGGTGCCGGTGGTGTCCACCGTGCATGCCGGCATCCCGGAGGTGGTGCTCGACGGCGAAACCGGCCTGCTGGCGCCGGAGGGCGATGTGCCCCGGCTGGCGGAGGCGCTGCTGCAGCTGCTGGCGGAGCCGCAGCTGGCGGCACGGCTGGGGCAGGCGGGCCAGCGACGGGCCTCCAGCCGCTTCACCGTGGCGCACCACGTGGACACGCTGGCCGCCGTGCTGCGCGAGCAGGCGCGGCCGCGCTGAGTACCCTCTGAATCATGAGCTTCCTGGCCGGCCTCAACGACGCCCAGCGCCGGGCGGTGGACCACCACAACGGCCCGCTGCTGGTGGTGGCCGGTGCCGGCAGCGGCAAGACGCGGGCGCTCACGCACCGCATCGCCCATCTGATCGGCCATCACGGCGTCGATCCGCACCAGCTCCTGGCCGTCACCTTCACCAACAAGGCGGCGCGGGAGATGAAGGAGCGGCTGGAGCTGCTGCTGGCCCAGCGGCTCGCCACCAGCCAGTTCGGCCAGCCGCTGAGCACCCTCTCGCCGGTGCAGCAGCGCCAGCTGCGCACCCGCATCTACCGGGAGATCACCAAGGAGCTGTGGATCGGCACCTTCCACGCCCTGTTCGCGCGGCTGCTGCGCTTCGACATCGACAAGTACCGGGACCCCGAAGGGCTCACCTGGACCCGCCAGTTCTCCATCTACGACGAGGGCGACGCCCAGACCCTGGTGAAGGAGATCGTCACCCAGGAGCTGGGGCTTGATCCCAAGCGCTTCGAGCCCAAGAAGGTGCGCTGGGCGATCAGCAACGCCAAGAACCAGGGCTGGCTGCCCGAGCAGCTGGAGCAGGAGCAGCAGGGGCAGCGGGGAAAGATGGTGGCGGATGTCTACCGCCGCTACCGCCGCGCCCTGGCGGCCAACAACGCCCTCGATTTCGACGACCTGCTGCTGCTGCCGGTGCAGCTGCTGCAGACCAACGAGCAGGTGCGGCACTACTGGCACGGCCGTTTCCGCCACGTGCTGGTGGATGAATACCAGGACACCAACCGCACCCAGTACGACCTGATCAAGCTGCTGGTCACGGGCGGCCGCGACCCCGAGCAGTTCGACGACTGGGGCCAGCGCTCGGTGTTCGTGGTGGGGGACGCGGATCAGAGCATCTACAGCTTCCGTGCCGCCGATTTCACGATCCTGATGGGCTTCCAGGAGGACTTCGGCGACAAGGCCAGCGACGAGGCCACCCGCACGATGGTGAAGCTGGAGGAGAACTACCGCTCCACCGCCACGATCCTGGAGGCGGCCAACGCCCTGATCGCCCACAACAGCGAGCGCATCGACAAGGTGCTGCGCCCCACCCGCGGCGAGGGGGAGCCGATCGTGGTCACCCGCTGCGACGACGAGATCGCCGAGGCCGAGGCGGTGGTGCACCGCCTGCGCATGCTCGAGGCGGCCCACCCGGAGCTGCGCTGGGGCGACATGGCCGTGCTGTATCGCACCAACGCCCAGAGCCGGGCGATGGAGGAATCGCTGGTGCGCTGGGGCCTCCCCTACATCGTGGTGGGCGGTCTGCGCTTCTACGACCGGCGCGAGATCAAGGATGTGCTCGCCTACCTGCGGCTGCTGGTCAACCCGGCGGACAGCGTCAGCCTGCTGCGGGTGATGAATGTGCCGCGCCGCGGCATCGGCAAGACCACCGTGCAGCGGCTCAGCGATGCCGCCAACCAGCTGGGCCTGCCGCTGTGGGAGGTGGTGAACGACCCCGAAGCGGTGCGCTCGCTGGCGGGCCGCTCGGCGAAGGGGCTGCTGCAGTTCGCCGAGCTGATCGGCGATCTGAGCCGCCGCGTGCAGGATGCGCCCCCCTCGGAGCTGGTGCAGCGGGTGATGGAGCAGAGCGGCTACGTGGCCGAACTGATCAGCGAGGGCACCGATGAGGCGGAGGAGCGGCGCCGCAACCTGCAGGAGCTGGTGAATGCGGCCCTGCAATACCAGGAGGAGAACGAGGAGGGTTCGCTGGAGGGTTTCCTGGCCTCCGCCGCCCTGGCCAGCGACGCCGACAGCAAGGACACCGAGTCCGATCGCGTCACTCTGATGACCCTGCACGCCAGCAAGGGGCTGGAGTTTCCGGTGGTGTGCCTGGTGGGGCTGGAGCAGGGGCTGTTCCCCAGCTACCGCTCCCTGGAGGATCCCGCTGCCCTGGAGGAGGAGCGGCGCCTCTGTTATGTGGGCATCACCCGCGCCAAGGAGCGGCTGTTCCTGTCCCACGCCAGCGAGCGGCGGCTGTGGGGCGGCATGCGCGAGCCGGCGGTGCCGTCGGTGTTTCTCTCGGAGCTGCCGCCGGAACTGGTGCAGGGCGATGTGCCCCGCAGCGGCGGTGCGGCGCTGCGCCGAGAGCAGCGGCTCGACCGGCTCACCCGCGTCGACCGGGACGACAACCCGCGCAGTGCTGAGCGCGCCGGTGGCGGGGGTGCGGCTGCGCCTGCGAACGCCGTGCGTCGCCGTGCCCCGGCGCGGCCCTGGGCGGTGGGCGACACGCTGCGCCACGCCAGCTTCGGCGACGGGATCATCACCCACCTGTTCGGCAGCGGCGAGAAGATCTCGATCGCGGTGAAGTTCGAGGGCATGAGCGCCAAAATCCTCGATCCCCGGCTCGCTCCGATCGAGCCGCTGCCCTGAGCACGCCGGTGCCGCCAGGCCCGCCCACCGCCTCTGAGCCACGCCGGCGGACGGGCGCGTGCGACCTCGCCCTGGCCTCGCCTGCGGCCCTGGCGGTGCCTGCGGCTGTGATGGTCGCCGCCGCCTTCGCCTGCCACGCCCTGCAGCTGGTGGAGGCCACCAGCCTCTGGGGCGATGAGCTGAGCACGGCCCGCAAGTCGTTTCAGCCCTCGCTGGCCTTTCTGTTCGACTACCTGCGCACCGACACCCACCCGCCGCTCTATTACTCGCTGCTGTGGTTGCTGGGGCGGGTGGTGCCCCAGACCGGCACGAGCCTGCGGCTGTTTTCGTGGGCGGCCTATCTGCTCGGCGGCCTGGTGATGGTGCTGCAGGTGGGAGCCCTCAGCACGGCGCTCTCGCCGCGCCGTCGCCGCCTGGCGATCGCGGTGGCGGTGCTGCTGGCCTTCTGCAGCCCGTTTCCGGTGCGCTTCTCGATCGAGGCCAAGGCCTACGCGCTGCTGGTGCTGGCCGTGGCTGTGGGGCTGTGGGGCCGCTGGCAGTGGCTGCAGCACGGCCGGCGTCTGGGTCTGATCGTCTGCGGCCTCGGCCTGCTGGCCGCCGGTTTCACGCACTACTACGGGCTCTTCTACACGCTGGCGCTGGCGGGCACGGATCTCTGCGGGTGGGTCCGGGCGCGGGCGGGCAGGCAGCGCCGGCCGCTGGTGCTGGCCGGCGCCCTGGCTGCCCTGCCGACCCTGGCCTGGATCGTGTTCAGCCGCCGCTACCTGATCGAGAGCGGCGCCGCAGGCGACTGGATCGGCCCGCCCGGCTTCGCCCTGCTGGAGGACACCCTGCGGCTCTATCTCGGCGCAATGCCGCTGCTGAAGCTGGTGGTGCCGCTGGTGCTGCTGGGGCTCTGGACCCTCTGCCGGCGGCCCGGCTCCCGCCCGTCGCCCGTCGCCGGTTGCCCCAGCCGGCTCGGCCCCGCCGTCTGGCTGGATGGCAGCGGCCTGCTGGCCAGTGGCGTGCTGGTGGTGGTGACGGTGGCGGTGTCGTTCGTGAAGCCGCTGGCCTTTCCCCGCTACTACATCGTGCTGCTGCCCAGCCTGGTGTCCGCCGCCTCGCTCGGGTTGGCGACGCTGACGGTGGCGGTGCCGCTGGAGCGCCGCCGCCTGGTGGTGGCCCTGCCCGTGCTGGCGCTGCTGCTGGTGGGGCTCTGGTTCGATGCGTTCGAGCCGCTGAATCCCACCGGCCCCCTGCGCGGGTCGCGCGAAACCAATGATTTCCGCCGCGTGGTGCTGCTCACCCAAGCGGATCCGGCCCGCTTCAGCCCCCGCCCGCACCACTTCCAGACGGCCGAACGGCTGCTCGTGGCTGCCGGCCGCATGGAGCCAGCCCCGGTGCAATGGGAGGAGATCAGTACCCTGCAGACCCTCTTCCGGTTGCATCAGGATCCCCCGGCGCTCACCCTGGCGGAAACGAGCGGGCCCCGTTCCGTCGACCGGCGCCTGCGGCCCTCCCTGGCGCTGGTGGAGGCGCAGGGCTATCGCTGCGAGCAGCTCCAGCCCGAGCTGACCCATGTGCGCGTGCTCCGCTGCCGGGCGCCCGCGCGCCCCTAACGACCCCGCAGCAGCCGGGCCAGCTCCTCGCTGCTGTGGGTCCGCTCCAGACCCCAGTAGGGATCGAGCAGAGCGCGCAAGGCCGGCGAGGGGCTGCTGCGGCCGGTGTCGTTCTGGAGCAGCTGCTGCAGCTCGCGGCTGAGCCGCTGCCGTTCCCGCCATTCGATCGCTTCCCGCTCCGCCTGCTGGGCCGTCAGCCGGGAGCGGTCCTCCTCGGCGGCGGCCTCGATCCAGTGCAGCCGCTTGCCCAGCAGCGCGCCGTAGCCCAGGTGGGTGCCGAAGGCGTTGCTGGCCAGGCCATCGCTGAGCTCCAGCAAGGTGCGCAGTCCATCGAGAAACCATGGGTTGGAGCGGTGGCCGTTGCAGGCCACGATCCAGGCGGGCGGCAGGGGCAGCGCGGGCGGATCCTGCCAGTGGCGCAGCCAGATCACCTGGCGGTAGCCGTGATCGGCCTGCAGGCGTTGCACCGCCGCAAGGCAGGCCTCCAGATCCATGCGCCGCTCCACCTGATCCCAGCTGTGGGCCAGCACCACCAGCAGCAGCGGCCCGAGGCTGTCGCGCAGGGCGGCGAGCTCCTCGGCGGCGAGCAGGGGCTGGGCGTAGTGGATCCAGGGACCGATCGCCTGGGCCGGCAGGCCATGGCGTTCCCGCAGCCACTGGGCCCGCAGCGGCCCCATGCAGAGGTAGCCCCGCACCCAGGGCCGCGGCGCTTCGAAGCTGGCCTCCCGCGACACCTTGAGGCCGTGCTCCAGCAGAAAGGGCAGCGGGCGCCCCACCAGCGGCAGGCCCGCATGGCGCTTGAGCTGGATGTCGTGGCCGTAGTGGTGGGAGGCGTTGTCCCGCTCCCGGGCGGCGGGGGAGAAGAAGGGCTTGAGGCCCTGGGGGCTGCGGAAGCTGCGCTTCACCCACAGGTCGGCGCTCACCTCGGGGCGGAAGGGGCGGTGCCGGAAGGCCTGGTGGGTCAGCCCGCGGTAGGCGGCCAGGGCTTCCCATTCCAGCGGGTCGCCGCTGACGCCCAGCCGCTCGCGGCGCCAGCCGCGGCGCCACCAGCCCAGGTCCTGGCGCAGGCTGGCGAGGAAAGACATGGAGGACCGGGGCATCGGACGGTGGCAGCCTGCCGCCATGCTGTTGCCGCAGCGGCCCCTTTGCCCCGCCCATGTCCGGCCTTTCGCTGCTCGACGCGCTCGATCCCCCCGTGCAGCGGGTGCTGGCCACGGTGGTGCGCGCCGCAGCGCCGCTGCGGGTGGCCCTGGTGGGCGGTGCGGTGCGGGATCTGCTGCTGCACCGCGTCCACAACGACCCCTGGCGTGGCCTGCCCGATCTCGATCTGGTGGTGGAAGATGCCGCCGACGCGGCGGGGCCGCCGGCGGCCCACCGGGTGGTGGAGCGCCTGCGGGGCACACCGGGAGCGGGGCTGGGCTTCTGCCAGCTGCATCCGGCCTACGGCACCGCCGAGCTTGAGATCGATGGGGTGGTGCTGGATCTGGCCACAGCGCGCGGCGAGCGCTACGCCCATCCGGGTGCCAACCCCACGGTGTTCTTCGGCTCCCTCGACGACGACCTGGCCCGCCGCGACCTGAGCATCAACGCCATGGCGCTGGTGCTCGCCGATGGCGCCCTGCTCGATCCCCACGACGGCCTGGCGGATCTGGCCGCGCGGCGGCTGCGTTTCCTCCACGCCGGCAGCCTCACCGACGACCCGACCCGGCTGGTGCGGGCGGCCCGTTATGGCGCCCGCCTGGGCATGGACCTGGCGCCCGGCAGCCTGCGGCAGTGGACCGACACCCTGGCCCGCTGGCCCTGGCCGGTGGCGGGCACGGTGCCCTCGCTGGGCACGCGCCTGCGGCGGGAACTGGAGCTGCTGCTGGGCCGCGAACCCTGGCCGCAGGCCCTGAATCTGCTGCAGGGCTGGCAGGGGCTGGCGCTGCTGGCCCCGGCTCTGCAGGGCGACAGCAGCTGGCGGCGGCGGCTGCGCTGGGCCGACCGGCTGCGGGCGGCAGCGGATCTGCCGGGCTGTTCGCCAGGCCCGTGGCGGTTGCTGGCCCTGCTGGCCGCGCTCGACGATCCGCTGCCGCCCGCGCAGCGCCTGCAACTGCCGGAACGCAGCCTGCAGGCGCTGCGGGGCCTGCAACGCCTGCCCAGCGGTTCCCTGCCGCGCTCGCCGGCAGCGTTGAGCCAGCGGCTGGAGCGCAAGGGCCTGCCGCTGGATTCCGTGGTGCTGGCCCTGGCCTGCGGGGCGGGGCCGGACGCTCCCGCCCCTGGGCTGGCGTTGCGCCGCGGGCTGCTGCGCTGGCTGCTGCGCTGGCGCCAGCTGCCGCCCCCCTGCACGGCGGCGGAGCTGCTGGCCACGGGCCTGACCCAGGGGCCAGCGCTGGGCGAGCGTCTGCGTGCCCTCAGAGCCGAGCGGCTCGACCGGGAGCGGTGGTGAGCGGCGCTGCGGGACCGTCGTTGCGATCGAGCCAGCCGGCCCCGGCCAGCGCCTGCCAGCGCCCCTGCGCCTGCAGGATCGTCTCCGCCAGCAGGCGCACGGCCCCGTCCCCGCCGCGGCGCGGCAGCACCCAGTCGCAGCGACGCCGCAGAGGTGCCGCCGCGTCGGCGGGGCACAGCAGCAGCGCCACCACCGGGCGCACCGGCAGGTCGTTGAGGTCGTCGCCCACGAAGGCCGTGGCGGCGGGGGTCAGCCCCAGCTGCTGCTGCAGGGCCGCCAGGGCGGCAGGTTTGTCCTTCACGCCGGTGAGGCAGTGCTGCAGGCCCAGGTAGCGGGCCCGCTGCTCGGTGGCACCGCTCTTGCCGCCGCTCAGCAGGGCCACCTCCAGCCCGGCCTGCTGCAACAGGTGGATACCCAGCCCGTCGCGCACATCGAAGCGTTTGATCACCTCACCGCTTTCGGTGGTCCAGAGGCCGCCATCGGTGAGCACCCCGTCCACATCCAGCACCAGCAGCTTCAGCTGCCGCAGCCGATCGCGGCAGCGCCGCGCCGCCAGCCGGCTGCGGCCGCGGGCCAGCCAGCCGCCGTTCACAGGGTGCTGACCGCTTCTGGGCGCTGCTGCAGCGGGGCGCGGATCGCCAGCAACTGCTCCAGCAGGGGTTCGAGGCGGTGCAGCGGCACCATGTTGGGGCCGTCGCTGAGGGCGTTCTCCGGGTCGGGATGCACCTCCATGAACAGGCCATCCACCCCCACGGCCACGGCGGCGCGGGCCAGCGGCGCCACGTATTCCCGCTGGCCGCCGCTGCTGCTGCCACGACCACCGGGCTGCTGCACCGAGTGGGTGGCATCGAAGATCACCGGGCAGCCGAGCGCCCGCAGCTGGGGCAGGCCGCGGTAGTCGACCACCAGGGTGTTGTACCCGAAGCTGGAGCCCCGCTCGGTGAGCCAGAGCTTCTCCACGCCGGCCTCGCGCAGCTTGGTCACCACCTGGGCCATGTCCCAGGGGGCGAGGAACTGGCCTTTCTTCACGTTGATCGTCTTGCCGGTGCCGCGCACGGCGTCAGCGGCGGCCAGCAGCAGGTCGGTCTGACGGCAGAGGAAGGCGGGGATCTGCAGCACATCCACCACGGCGGCCACAGGGGCGGCCTGCTGGCTTTCGTGGATGTCGGTGAGCAGCGGCAGCCCGGTGCGGCGCTTCACTTCCGCCAGCACCTCCAGGCCCTCGGCCACGCCGGGGCCGCGGAAGGAGCCGCCGGAGCTGCGGTTGGCCTTGTCGAAGCTGGCCTTGAACACATAGGTGATGCCGAGCCGCTCGGTGATGGCCTTGACCCGCTCGGCCACCTCGAACACAAGTTCCGGGCTTTCGATCACACAGGGGCCGGCGATCAGGATGAAACTCACGGTCCACCGCGTGCAGGGGCCCTCAGCATGGCTCACGGGAGCCGGGACATATGCTCACCCCAATGAGTAGGCCCATCCCCATTTTCATCGGTGTCGATCCGCGCGAGCGGGCGGCCACCAATGTGTTGATCGACAGTCTGTATCAGAACAGCACACAAACGCTGGCGATCACACCACTCGAGACGCCGCAGTTGGAGTGCCAGGGGTTGTACTGGCGCCAGCGGGATCCCAGACAGAGCACGGCCTTTTCGTTCACGCGCTTCCTCGTGCCGCAGCTGTGCGGCTATCAGGGCTGGGCGATTTTCATGGACTGCGACATGTTGTGTCTCAGTGATATCACTGAACTCTGGGCTCTGCGGGATGACCGTTATGCGGTGATGTGTGTGCAGCACGATCACGTTCCTGGAGAAACCGTGAAATTTCTCGGTGAGCGGCAGTCGGCCTATCCGAAGAAAAACTGGAGTTCGCTGATGCTGTTCAACACCAGCCGCTGCACCGCGCTCACCCCCGAGTACGTCAACACCGCCTCCGGCCTCGATCTGCACCGCTTCCACTGGCTGGCGGGGGATCACGAGATCGGTGCCCTGCCCGACTGCTGGAACCATCTCGTTGATGTGCAGGCGCCGCCGCAGCTGGCGCCGGAGCCCGGCGGTGCCGCCCTGCTGCACTGGACCCTGGGCGGCCCCTGGTTCCGCGAAAGCCGCACCATGGGCGGGCCCCTGGCCGCCCGCTGGTATGCCGCCCGCGACGACGCCATGCGTCTGTGGGATTGAGCGACGCGGCCGCTGGCTGTGGCGTCTGCCGACTGCACGCCGAGCCGGAGGCGATCGCCCGGTACGAGATCCTGCGCCAGCCCCTGTGGCTGCTGCGGCACCACCCCACACCGGCGCCGCTGCCGGGCTGGCTGCTGCTTGATGCGGTCCGCCACCTCGATGGCCCGGCCGCCTTCACTGCCGCGGAGGCGGCGGGCTTCGGGCCGATGCTGCAGCGCTGCAGTGCCCTGGTGCGCCAGCTCACCGGCTGCGAGCGCGTCTATGTGATCGCCTTCGGGGAGGGGGCCCGGCACCTGCACGCGCACCTGATCCCCCGCCATGCCGCCGACCCCGACACCGCCGCCTGGCGGGTGGCGGATGTGTACCGGCAGATGGAGGCCGACAGCCGGCCTGCGGCAGCGCCGGAGCGGGTGGAAGCGCTGGTGCGGCAGGCCCGCGGCCTCACGGCGCTGTGGGAATAGGCTCCCGCCACCAGGGTCTTGGCCGCAGATGACGGGCAGTGGGTGGAGCGATCGGCAGCATGGCGGTGGCGCCCCGGCGCCTGAGCCTGCCGCCCCCGCCGGCCCGCCTGAGCCCGCCGGCTCCGCCAGCCTGCCGGCGCTGGCCTGCGTGGTGGCCCTGCCGGCGCGGCTGGAGTCGTCGCGCCTGCCCAACAAGGTGATGGCCGACATCGGCGGCCAGCCGATGCTGCAGCGGGTGCTGCTGCGTTGCCGCCAGGCGCAGCGGCCTGCCGCCGTGGTGCTCTGCACCGACAGCGAGGTGCTGCGGGCGGCGGCTGAGGACTGGGGGTTCCCGGTGCTGATGACCAGCCCCGGCTGCAGCTCCGGCAGTGAGCGGCTCGCCTCGGTGGTGGAAGCCCTGATCGCCCGGGCGGGGGCTTCAGGCGGCGCCGCGGCCGCGGCCCGCAGCGTGATCATCAATGTGCAGGGGGATCAGCCGTTCATCGATCCGGCCGTGATCGATGCGATGGCGCTGGAGTTCGAGCGGCGCACGCCCACGCCGGAGGTGCTTACCCCGATCTACCGGATGCCGCCGGAGAAGATCCACGACCCCAATGTGGTCAAGACGCTGCTGGCGGCCGACGGCCGCGCGCTCTACTTTTCCCGCTCCGCCATCCCGCACGTGCGCGGTGAGGATCCACAGCACTGGCACGCCCATGCGCCCTACTGGGGCCATGTGGGCATCTACGGTTATCGCGCCGACGTGCTGGCCCGCTGGGACGGTCTGCCCCACTCGCCGCTGGAGCACAGCGAGAAGCTGGAGCAGCTGCGGCTGATCGAGGCGGGCATCACGGTGGGCACCTTCCCGGTGCAGGGCGATTTCCTCTCGGTCGACACCGCCGCCCAGCTGGAGCAGGCCCGCCGCCTGGCGGCCGCCTGAGCAGGCCCCGCTCACCCTGCAGGGCGCCAATGGGCCGCGCCTTCAGCTCAAGCTTGAGCTCAGCCCCGCCTGGATCAGGTCGTGGAGCCGCAGCAGGCCCAGCATGGTTCCCGCGTCGTCGAGCACGGGCAGCACGCCGATCGGCTTGCGGCTGTTGCGCTCCATGCGCTCCAGCGCTTCCACCGCCAGCATGCCCGGCCCCACCGTGATCGGATCGGCCGTCATCAGCTGACGGGCGCACAGCTCAGCCCAGCCGGAGGCGGCGTTCTGCTCCAGGGCCCGGCGCAGGTCGCCGTCGGTGATCAGCCCCGCCAGCTGCTGCGGCGCGCCGCTGCGGCGCACCCAGCAGGCCCCGGCACCGTCGCGGGTGAGCAGGGCGATCACGGCGCTGAGGCTGTCGCTTTCCTCCAGCGGATGCAGCTGGGCGGTGGGCAGCATCAGGTCGGCCACCGTGAGCGTGAGCTGCTTGCCGAGCGCACCGGCCGGATGGTTGCGGGCGAAGTCGGCCGGGGAGATGCCGCGCCGCTCCATCCACACGGCGGCCAGGGCATCGCCGATCGCCATCGCCACCGCCGTGCTGGCGGTGGGGGCCAGGTTGAGCGGGCAGACCTCCCGGTCCACCGAGGCATCGAGCACCACATCGCAGCCGCGGGCCAGGCTCGACTGCAGTTTTCCCACCAGGGCGATGCGGCCGGTGCCGCGCCGGCGCAGGTGGGGAAGGATTTCGAGCAGTTCGCCCGTTTCGCCGCTGTTGGAGAGCAGCAGTGCCACGTCCTGCGGGGCCACCACGCCCAGATCGCCGTGCAGGGCATCGAGCGGGTTGAGGTACAGCGACATCAGCCCGATCGAGGAGAAGGTGGCCGCGATCTTGCGCGCCACGATGCCGCTCTTGCCCACGCCGGTGATCACGAGCTTGGCCCGCTGGTCGGCGCAGCGCTCCAGCATCGCCAGGGCTGCATCCACCTGGCGGCTTTCGATGCGGCCGGCGGCGGCGGCGATTGCGGCGGCCTCTTCCTGCAGGCAGCGGGTCAATGCCGACATGGCAGCTGCTGGCGATGGGGCCTGGCGACTGTATGGCGTGCTGCCGGGCCTGGTGCAGTGGCCGGGTTCAGCCGCGGGCCAGCGCCGCGCGCACTTCCCGGTCGGCGTCCTTGCGGCGCTCCTCCTGGCGTTTGTCGTGCAGCTTGCGGCCCTTGGCCAGGCCGAGCGTGAGCTTGATCCATGAGCCCTTGAGGTGCAGGTTCAGGGGGATGAGCGTCAGCCCCTTCTGATCGATGGCGATGCGCAGCCTGTCGATCTCGCGGCGGTGGGCCAGCAGTTTGCGGGTGCGCAGGGGCTCGTGGTTGAAATAGGCGCCAGCGTGGCTGTGGGGCGAGATGTGCACGTTGTGCAGCTGCAGCTCCCCCTTGCGGATCAGGCAGAAGCCGTCGCGCAGGTTGGCCTTGCCGGCCCGGATCGACTTCACCTCGGTGCCCACCAGCTCCAGGCCGGTTTCCAGCGTTTCGAGAATCTCGTACTGGTGACGGGCGAAGCGGTTGTCGGCCAGCAGGCGGTTGGCCGCATCACGGGCTGCCCGCGCGGCTTTCTTTCCCGCTGCCTTCGCCATTGCCACCCCCGGCCTCAGGCTCGACCCTAAGCAGGCCCGGTCCTCCCTACGCTCCTGCCATGGCGATCGTGTCCTCCGGCCCGTCCGACCGAGCCTCCGGCAAGGGCTCCAGGCGCCTGGTGGATGCGCAGCTGCATCCGTACGACGGCGTCCCGGACGCTCCAGCCCGCAGCGCCGCAGGCTCCGACACGGCTGACGGCGCCAGGGCTGACGCTGCCAGTTCTGAGGCCGCCAGGGCTGCGGCCGCCGACCCAGCCGATGCCGCTGACCCAGCCGGGTCCGCCGGTGCCGCCGAACTGAGCGGCACAGCCGAGGCCCCGCGGCTGCTGCGCGAGGACACGCTCCGCCCGCGCCGGCTCGGGGAGTACATCGGCCAGCGGGAGCTCAAGCAGGTGCTCGCAATCGCGGTGGAGGCCACCCGCAACCGCGGTGATGCGCTCGATCACGTGCTGCTCTATGGCCCCCCCGGCCTCGGCAAGACCACCATGGCCCTGGTGCTGGCCGAGGAGCTGGGGGTGCGCTGCCGCATCACCAGTGCGCCGGCGCTGGAACGCCCGCGCGACATCGTCGGGCTGCTGATGAACCTGCAGCCGCGCGACCTGCTGTTCATCGATGAGATCCACCGGCTCAACCGGGTGGCGGAAGAACTGCTCTACCCGGCGATGGAGGACTGCCGGCTGGACCTCACCGTGGGCAAGGGCACCACGGCCCGCACCCGCGCCGTGCCGCTGGCGCCGTTCACGCTGGTGGGGGCCACCACCCGGGCGGGAGCGTTGAGTTCGCCGCTGCGTGATCGCTTCGGGCTGATCCAGCGGCTGGAGTTCTACGACCTGCCCGATCTGCAGGCGATCGTGGAGCGGGCCGCCGGCCTGCTGAAGCTGGAGCTCGCGGGCGATGCCGCGATCGAGGTGGCCCGCCGCTGCCGCGGCACCCCCCGGATCGCCAACCGCCTGCTGCGTCGCGTCCGGGATGTGGCGAGCGTGCGCGGCCACGCCTGCATCGATGCGGCGCTGGTGGCCGAAGCCCTCAGCCTGCACCGCGTGGATGCCCGCGGCCTCGATGCCAGCGACCGGCGGTTGCTGCAGTTGCTGCTGGAGGGCTACGGCGGTGGCCCGGTGGGCCTCGAGACCCTGGCCGCCGGCCTGGGCGAAGACCCGGTCACGCTGGAAACGGTGGTGGAGCCCTTCCTGCTGCAGCTGGGCTTCCTGCAGCGCACCCCGCGCGGCCGCATCGCCACCGCCGCCGCCCGTGAACACCTCGCCTGGCCGGAGGCGGCCTGATGCTCGCCACTCTGCTGGCGGTGTTGCTGGCCGCGCAAATGAGCGTGCCCCAGCTGTTTGATGCGGCGCTGAGCGCCAGCCGCGAGGGGCGCTTCGGTGAGGCCCTGCCCCTGTGGGATCAGGTGGTGGAGCAGCTGCCCGGTGATGCCTCCGCCTGGAGCAACCGCGGCAACGTGCGGCTGGCGATGGGGGATCCGCAGGGCGCGATCAGCGACCAGAACCGCGCGATCGCGCTGGAACCCGGCAGCGCCGACCCTTATCTGAACCGGGGCATCGCCGAGGAGTCCCTGCAGCAGTGGGAGCTGGCCGCCGCCGACTACGAGGCGATCCTTCAGAACGATCCGGCCGATGCGGCGGCGCTCTACAACCTCGGCAACGTGCGCGGCTCCCAGGGACATTGGGACCAGGCGCGCCGTTGCTTCGAAGCGGCCGATCTGGCCCGGCCGGGCTTTGCGATGGCCCGCTCCAGCGCCGCCCTGGCGGCCTTCCAGCAGGGGGATGGGGCGGCAGCTGAGCGGGAGCTGCGCCAGCTGATCCGCCGCTATCCGCTGTTCGCCGATGCCCGCGCCGGCCTCACGGCTGTGCTGTGGCAACGCGGCGCGTCCGGCGAGGCGGAGAGCAACTGGGCGGCGGCCTCCGGCCTCGACCCCCGCTACCGGCAGCCAGAATGGCTCCTGCAGATACGGCGCTGGCCTCCCCTGCCGGTGCACGCTCTTCAGGATTTTCTGCAACTGGCCCGTCGATGAGCCCTGCCGCGTCAACGCGTCCGTCCCTGTCCAGCCTGCCGGTCGCGCCGCTGACGCTCTGGCAGCAGTTTGAGCTGGAGGAGGCCCTGCAGCAGGCGATGCCGGAGCTGATCGGGCTGCGCCGCCACATCCATGCCCACCCGGAGCTGAGTGGGGCCGAACACCAGACGGCCGCCCTGGTGGCCGGTGAACTGCGGCTGCTGGGGTGGGACGTGCGCGAAGGGGTGGGCCGCACCGGCGTGGTCGCGGAGCTGGGCCCGGCAGCGGCGCCTCTGCTGGCCCTGCGGGTCGACATGGACGCGCTGCCGGTGGAGGAGCGCACCGGCCTGCCTTTCGCCTCCTGCCATCAGGGGCTGATGCATGCCTGCGGGCACGACCTGCACACCGCGATCGGCCTGGGGGTGGCGCGGCTGCTGGCGCCCCTCGCCCCGCGGCTCACGGCCCGGGTGCGGCTGCTGTTTCAGCCGGCCGAGGAAATCGCCCAGGGGGCGGCCTGGATGCTGGCCGACGGTGCCATGGAGGGGGTGCAGGCCCTGTTCGGGGTGCATGTGTTCCCGAGCCTGCCGGTGGGCAGCATCGGCGTGCGCAGCGGCAGCCTCACGGCCGCGGCGGGCGAGCTGGAAGTGGAGGTGCTCGGCGAAGGCGGCCACGGCGCCCGCCCGCACCAGTCCACCGATGCGATCTGGATCGCGGCTCGGGTGGTGAGCGGTCTGCAGGAGGCGATCAGCCGGCGGCTGGATGCGCTGCAGCCGGTGGTGGTGAGCTTCGGCCGGATCGAGGGTGGCAAGGCCTTCAATGTGATCGCCGACCATGTGCGCCTGCTCGGCACGGTGCGCTGCCTCGACACCGAGGTGCACGCCGAACTGCCCGGCTGGATCGAGGACACGGTGCATGCCATCTGCCGCGGCTACGGCGGCGAGGCGCGGGTGCGCTACCGCTGCATCTCGCCGCCGGTGCACAACGATCCGGCGCTCACCGAGCTGGTGGAGGAGGCGGCCCTGGCGCTGCTCGAACGGCCGCAGGTGCGGCGGCTGGAGCAGCCGTCCCTGGGGGCGGAGGATTTCGCCGAGCTGCTCACCGCTGCGCCGGGCACCATGTTCCGGCTGGGGGTGGCCGGGCCCGAGGGTTGCGCGGCCCTCCACAACGGCGGCTTCGACCCTGACGAAGGGGCGATCGCCGTCGGCGTGCAGGTGCTCACGCTCAGCCTGCTGCTCTGGATGGAGCGCCGGGTGTGAGCCCCCGCAGCCGCACCCTCCGCGCGCTGCTGGCGCTGTCGGCGCCGCTGCTGATCCTGCTGGCGCTGGTCAGCATCGTGTCGCGTCAGGGGATCCAGCGGGTGCAGGGGTTGCCGGCGCTGCTGATCGGCAGCGGCCTGCTGGTGAGCAGCAGCCTGCGCCGCCGCCGTCGCCGCCAGGTGGTGCGGGAATGCCTCCGGCAGGTGCAGTCATTTCCTCCCCCTCCGTGACAGGGTGGAGGCATGGCTGATTCCTCCCCCGACAGCAAGCCGCCGCTGGATGCGGACGCCCTGCGCGCCGCCATCGCCTCCGGGGATCCGGTGCAGGCGATGCCGGCCCTGGCGGGGTTGCGGGGCGTGGAAAGCGAGGTGGCGATCCCGCTGCTGCTGCTCGGCCTGGAGCAGGAACCCTTCATCGTGCGCTCGCTCAGCTGCGCCGGCCTGGGCGTGAAGCGCAGTGCGGCGGGCTGGGAGGCGCTGCAGCAGGCCCTGCGCCACGACGACGACGCCAATGTGCGGGCGGAAGCGGCCAACGCCCTGGCCAGCTATGGCGCTGAGCAGGCCTGGCCGCTGCTGCGCGAGGCCTTCGCTGCCGACGACCAGTGGCTGGTGCGCTGCAGCATCCTTTCGGCCCTGGCCGAGCAGGCGGTGATGGGCTTTGAACCGCTGCTGGAGCTGGCGCGCATGGCGATCACCGATCCCGACAGCTCGGTGCGGGTGGGTGGCGCCGAAATCCTCGGCCGGCTGGCCCACGAAGCGGCGCCGGCGGAGGGTGCCGAAGCGGTGCGGTCGCTGTTGCGTGGCCTTCAGCACGACCCCGACCACCGGGTGGTGGCGGCCGCCCTCAACGGACTGCAGCCCTGAGTGGGTTCGGCGTTGAACTCCGGCAATCACAGGCACCCTTGCTAGCTTTGCTCCAGTCACTAGGGGTGCCGCCCCGAGCCTGCTTCCCATTGGAAGTGCGCCTGGGCCTCGGCTGAGATCACACCCTCCGAACCTGATCCGGGTCATGCCGGCGCAGGGAAGTGTCCCGAATGCAGCCGCGGTCCGATCGGTCCCGGAGGCGCCCGGTTCCGGAGTTGTGCCCTCGCTTCCCAGCGACCCGGTCCGAACGCCCCATTTCTCGAGTCGATCATGCGCAGCGCCTGGATTGAGAAGCGTCGCGGCGACGCCAACGTGTCGCAGATGCATTACGCCCGCCAGGGCGTGATCACCGAGGAGATGGCCTACGTGGCCAAGCGGGAGAACCTGCCCGAATCACTGGTGATGGAGGAGGTGGCTCGGGGCCGCATGATCATCCCCGCCAACATCAACCACACCAATCTCGAGCCGATGGCGATCGGCATCGCCTCCAGGTGCAAGGTGAACGCCAACATCGGCGCTTCTCCCAATGCGTCCGACCTCGAGGAAGAGGTGGCGAAGCTGCGGCTGGCGGTGAAGTACGGCGCCGACACGGTGATGGATCTCTCCACCGGCGGCGTCAATCTCGATGAGGTACGCACGGCGATCATCAACGCCTCCACCGTGCCGATCGGCACCGTGCCGGTGTATCAGGCGCTGGAAAGTGTGCACGGCTCGATCGAAAAGCTTGATGCCGATGATTTTCTGCACATCATCGAGAAGCACTGCCAGCAGGGCGTCGACTACCAGACGATCCACGCGGGTCTGCTGATCGAGCACCTGCCGCTGGTGAAGGGGCGCCTCACGGGGATCGTGAGCCGCGGCGGCGGCATCCTGGCCCAGTGGATGCTTTACCACCACAAGCAGAACCCGCTGTTCACCCGCTTCGACGACATCATCGAGATCTTCAAGCGTTACGACTGCAGTTTTTCGCTGGGCGATTCGTTGCGGCCGGGCTGTCAGCACGATGCCTCCGATGCCGCCCAGCTGGCGGAGCTGAAGACCCTCGGCCAGCTCACCCGCCGCGCCTGGGAGCACGACATCCAGGTGATGGTGGAGGGCCCCGGCCACGTGCCGATGGACCAGATCGAGTTCAACGTCAAGAAGCAGATGGAGGAGTGCAGCGAAGCGCCCTTCTATGTGCTCGGCCCGCTGGTGACGGACATCGCCCCTGGCTACGACCACATCACCAGCGCGATCGGTGCGGCCCTGGCCGGCTGGCACGGCACGGCCATGCTCTGCTACGTCACCCCGAAGGAGCACCTGGGCCTGCCCAATGCCGAGGATGTGCGTGAGGGCCTGATCGCCTACAAGATCGCCGCCCACGCCGCCGATATCGCCCGCCACCGCCCCGGCGCCCGCGATCGCGACGACGAACTCAGCCGTGCCCGCTACGCCTTCGACTGGAACCGCCAGTTCGAGCTCTCGCTCGATCCCGAGCGCGCCCGCGAGTATCACGACGAAACCCTGCCGGCCGATATCTACAAGCAGGCGGAGTTCTGCTCGATGTGCGGGCCCAAGCACTGCCCGATGCAGACCAAGATCACCGATGAGGATCTCGCTGGCCTCGAAGACGTGCTGAAGGCCCAGGCGGCTGCCGGCCAGCCCGTAGGGGTCTGAGTCGGTGACTGCAAGGAAAGATAACGCCCTTGTTGCTTTCAGGCAGACATGGCAAACGTAGCCGGTTTGGGTTCGCTTTCCGGTGGTGCCGAATTGATCCAGACGACCTCTAGTTGATGCCACCAGTGACTTGGTCTGGGTTTTCTTGAGAGGGACCTTCGTTAACCTGCGATGCGTGGCACACTCCCTGAGAGGGGGCTCCCACCCATGAGCAAGCGGCTGCACCCATAGCCCCGAGTTCAAGGCCCTCTAGGCTATGAGGAGTGGGTCACGAATAACTGATCCGCCACGGCACCACCACCCTGTTCGCTGCCCTGGACGCGGCCACCGGCGAGGTGATGACCAACTGCAGACCGCGCCACCGGCAGCAGGAGTTCCAGGGTTTCCTGCGCCAGATCTAGAAGTCCGTTCACGAGGATCTGAACGCCTATTTGTTCGTCGACAACTACTGCACCAATAAGCAAGCCAAGGTCCGTGACTTGCTGGCGCAACGCCCACGGTTTCACGTCCACCTACGTCTCCTGGCTGAACCAGGTGAAGCGCTGGTTTGGGATCAACACCCAGCGGGCGATCAGACCGGGCAGCTTCTCCAGAGTTAAGAAGTTGATCGCGCGAATCGAGTAGTTCGTGGCGGCCTACAACAAAACCAAGGCTCAGTTCAACTGGATTGCGACGGCCGATTCAATCCCGGAGAAGCTCCAGAGACTTTGCGTGAAAATCTCCGGGACGACACTAGGTGGGTGCGCTCTGGAAGTGGTGTCTGAGATTGCCCAGTCAAAGGAGTCACAACTAGTGCTGTTTCACGCAGCTAGAGCATCAAATCCGACGATTGCAAGAGCTGTGAATGCTCCCATTAGCGCAGCCATTAACGGGACGACTGACCTAATAGCTGAGGGCTTCATGCAAATTGCTAAAGCTGCAAAAAACAATGGCGATGTTCCTGCTATTCTGCAAAAGAAAGTAATGTTTGATTATCCGAGGAGCCTAGCGCTATGAGCGTTGCAAGGTAGATTGCAATTGCCGCTTGATTTATCGCAAGAGAGGTCATACCTTTTTTGTGGTTGTGCACCGCATTTTTAGCAATTAGCACTAGGCAAATAATCATCAAAATGCAAACAGCGAGATTGGCTATCCTGAAGTTGGAATAGTGAGTTAACTTCAGATTCTCTTCGGGCGACAACGCCCTAAGCAGGCCTTCGAATGGCAATCCAGTCGAGCGTCCCCAAGCTTCCTGTATGTCCTTGAAGGCGAATGGGTTGCCAGTCTGATGATAAAGATGAGCCATGAACGATGCAACGCCGAGAAATGGAGATATAGCGCTAGCAGTAAGGCTTGCAAGATTCCTGAGAGATAAATTTCCATTTATCAAGCATTTGCAGATTTCAGCTAAAGGGAAAATGCTTGATAGGATTCCTGTTGGCCTTGTAATTCCCAGTGCAAATCCCGCTATCAGATTAAACAAAAGTCGTGTTGGTTGAAACTTGTCAGTTGGCAGTGTGACGAGAAAAAAGGCTGTGCATGCGGCGAACAGGGACTCCGGCAGTGGCAGAGAGAAGAAGTAGCTAAACGGATAGTAGCTGGCTGCCAGAAAGAAGGATGGTAGAGTTAGCGAGGAGACAAGTCCTGAGTCTCTGAGGTATCTTCCCATTGCTGCCATTCCGCCAATGAAAAGAAAATTTGCAAGCGCTAGCCCAACTGTTCCGTGGGCATTCCCAAGTCCAGCGAGTTTCCATAGCATTGGCCACCCAGGGAAAAAGGCCCAATTTCGCTGAGACTCTGGCCGTCCATCAGCGTAAAACGGTTCATGTGAGTAACCAGAATCAGCAATCGCTTTGTACCAGCCAATGTCGGCCTTGAGGAGATTTGTGGAGGGCATCAAGGCCTGATGGATCTTCAGAGAGCCGTCTAAGTTCATGTATTGACAGGCTTTCCCTCTGGAAATGTCTGCCGTTCCCTGGGTAAAGAGAACTATGGCGAGAATGATAACCCGCGATGCAAATAGGTGCTTTATGCCACTCAATGTTGAATCTTTGGCGTCCAGATTCTTGTGAACTGTATCCTGGGCTGACTGCGGATAGGATTCGCGATTCATTCTTTCCATGTTTGTCTAGGGAGTATTCCATACAAAGCGACTGCTGGCGGCGTAGTTCCACACGAACACCACAAGGATTCCGGCCAACTGGGCCCACAGCATGTCGCTGGCGACAAAGTTGTAGAAGGCTGACGCTAGTCCCACGTTTGCGAGGATAGGTAATGAGGCTACCATAAGGAATTTCAAGAGGCCCCGAATCAATCCAAAACCCTTGAGGCGCTGAAAGCGGAAGGTGAGAGCATTATTGATGAGATAGTTTGAGCTGGCGGCCGCCACCACGGCAAGGGGTAGCGCCTGTAAAAAGTTCATGCCCCCCAGCGTGATTAGAACCTTGTTTACCAAGAATTGGACCATGATGCCGCTGATTCCGACCAAACCAAAGCTGATGGCGCGGCGTGGCAGTAGTCGAAAACTAAGGGTATGCAGGATCGAGATTAGGAAATCCCAGAAGATTGCGAGATCAAGCTTGGAGTTACCGTAAACCCGTGGCTGGAAAGTTAGCGGTATATCGGCAGTTCGGAGCTGGCCGCGACTCGCCGCCAGTAACTCGTAAAGGAACTTGAAGCCGTTCACGTCTACGCCGCGAATGATTGGAAGGAGGGGCTCGAGTCGCAGTGCGAAAAAACCGCTCATATAATCGCTCAAGTCGCTGTAGACGTCTGGAAGGCTAAAGCGAGCACTTGCATTTGCCCAGTTTGACCCAATTGCGCGGCGCTCACTGAGGCCGTGGATCTGGGCCTGTGGGTGAAAACGGCTGCCGATCACGAGGTCGAGTTCTGATCCAAGGAGGGTTTCGATTGTCCGCCTAACAGCGGCGGGCTCATGTTGGCCGTCACTGTCCATCACAACGGCGATGTCGCCAGTTGCATCAAGTAGTCCTTCCTTGATAGCGCTAGCTAGGCCTGAACGCCCCACGCGACGGATCAAACGCAACTGGGGTTCTGAGCGCGCTAGCTTGCGTACCATATCAGCTGTTCCATCGGCGGAGTCGTCGTCCACTACTAAGATTTCAAGATCAAACCACTGTCTAAGTGGGTACAGCTGCTTAAGCAAAGGTCCTATATTTCCGAGTTCGTTATAGGTGGGGAGCACGACGGTGACCCGAGTCGCTTTCGGTGTCGTTGTAGGTTCCGATCTAGTAAGCATTTGGAGCTTTTCTCTAGGCTTGTAAACAGCTCATGGACAAAGCCATGAACTGTTTGCTCGTCATCTTAGGAGAAAAGGGGCATACTCAGCCCAGGTCCTTTGCTTCTACCACCAGGCGCTTGCGCACCGCCGCGGGCAGCTTGGCTTCCCAGCCCTCGGGCAGCTCGCCGCGCAGCTGGCGCTCGAATTCAGCCGCCTCGGCGGGGTACTGGGCGCGGTAGGCGTCCAGGTCGGCGTTCCACTGGGCTTCGGCGGCGGCACCGCGGCTGACGGCCTGGCGCC
>CALRJS020000018.1:0-71638 GCA_943367595.1 Sphingobacterium thalpophilum | reverse complement strand
TGATCGCTACCTGGGTGCCTTCAATTACCGCTTCAACCGCCGCTTCAACTTGGCAACAATGACTGAGCGAGTGGTTCATGCCATCTGCAGCTGCGACGCTCGGCCGGAACGCATCTTGAGGAGTGCGGAGCTAGCTACCTAATCAGGACGCCTTAAGCGATCCCACTGGCCTGCTGAACGCTCCCCAGAGCGATGGCCAGCTGGTCAACGGCCTCTACCGCTACGGCTCCACCCCGCTCATCCCCAACCAGTCCTTCCAGGGCGCCAACTACTGGGTGGATGCCACCTTCTCCTTCGCCGAGCTGTCGCTCACGGGCGACAGCCTGGCCAACCAGCTGGTCGGGGGCCGCTTGGCTGACACCCTCAATGGGCTGGGCGGCGCCGACACGCTGATCGGCAATGCTGGCGATGATCTGCTTGACGGGGGCGCGGGGGCCGATGTGCTTACAGGCTCCTCGGGTGCTGATGTGTTCCGCTTCTCCTCCCTGTCTCACTCGCTGCTGCTCTCCGGCTCAGCATCGGGGCGTGATCGGATCACTGATCTGGTGATCGGGCCTGGCGGCGACAGCCTTGATGGGCCCAATCAGGCCAGTGCCGCCTACGCGGGCGCGGTGAGCGGGCTCACTGAGGCGGCCATCGCCCTGGCGCTCACCCCTGCCGCTTTCACCGCCAACGGGGCGGCCACCTTTGCCTTCGGCAGCAGCTTCTTCGTTGCCCTCAACGACGCCACCGCAGGCTTCCAGGCCAGCAGCGATGCGGTGATCGACATCACCGGCTACAGCGGCGCCGATCTCACCAGCCAGGCTCTGCAGATCGTTTAGGTCGATGAGCGCGTAGGCGCAGTGGCGCTCTCAGCGCGTGGAGGCCATGGTGCCTTCAGGCCTCGACGCCTTGATGCGTTTGCGGATCCGGCGGCTGGCCCCGAAGGCGGCCGCCACACCGAAGAGAGGCAGGGGGCCAGGAACCTCCGCTCCGATGGTGAGGTTGTTGATGGCAAAGGATCCCTCGGTGATGACCCCGCCGTCAGGAAGGCCGAAGGCGATCGATGTGACCAATCGATCCGAGGTGAGGCCGAAAAACGGGAAAGAAGATAGGTCTCCCTCGGTATCAACAAACGGCAACGAAAAATTGGCAGTGCTGCCGTCTCCGAAGGTCACGAAGGCTGAGTAGATGTCTTTGGGAGTATCGAAGTTTCCGGCGTTGGCAATGATGTCAAGACCCACGCCGAAGACGCCTGCACCGCTGCCGACGGAAGTTGACGTGAAAGAAAGCAGGAATGACCCGTTGCAGCCGGCACAGTAACCAGTGCGACTTCCGATCAACGCGCCCACAATGTTGTTATTGGAAAAACCGGTGGGCTGGTAGATCGTTTCGCCCAGCACAGCACTCATCTCACCGTCAGTGAGAATATTCACGCCAGTCATGGGGTCAATATCGTAACCCGGATTCGTGTAATCGTCGGTGATGCTTGCACCGAGCTCAGCCTGAAAGGTGGCACGATCATCAAAGAGGATGAAGGCTGAAGCGGGGCCCGCAGCCAGCGCAGCCACTGCAACAGCGAGAGCAAGAACACTGGTTCGCAGGGATTGAACGCGCACGGGCCGTTTGCTTCGCTTTGCTTTCGCCAGAGACTAGCTTCCGTCGCCTTGAGCAGGCAAACAGTGCGCAGAAAAGAACGTCAGGTTCATATCGCCATAAGGGCAAGAGTGTTAGCCCGTCATCAAGCCCCAGCCCGATGGCATCAGCTCCGCGATGGAATCACGCAGGAGCACACACATCACACCAATCCAGCGTGGCGTTCATGTACTGCTGGGCTTTCACCCGTGCAGCCCTGAGGCCCGAAGCCCCGCCCGCTGCACCAAGCGGGCCGCCAGCTCCGCCGCCTCGACGCAGCGTTTCGCCCGGCGTTTGGCATCGTCCTGGCTCTGGGCCCGCAGCACGTAGGCCTCCATCGCCTCGGGCGTTTCGATCAGCGCCAGCAGGCCTGCCTCTCTGGCGCTCAGACCGCCGCCGGCCAGCAGGCGGCTGATCGCCTGCAGCTCCCAGAGCCGGTGCCCACCACCTCCCGGGGCGAACAGGTGGGCAGAGAGAGCCGCCAGGCAGTTCTGTTTGAACACCTCAAGCTGGCCGGCCCGCAGGCGACGGCTGTTGGGCAAGCCGGCTTCCGCCGCCACGCCCGGTCGCGCAGCGGTGCGGGTGCCGTGCTCTGCGGTCCAGCTCAGACCGGTGCCGGGCAGCCCAACGGTGGTGCGGGCAGCGCCGGATCGGGCCACAGGAATGTTGAGCGAGGCCCCGCGGCCGCCCAACGAAATCGAGCTCAGCCCCTTGGAGCTGAAGTGAAAACGCAGGGGTCCCAGGCGGGCGCTGCGGCGAAAGCGAAACGGCATGGCGGGCGGAAGAAAGGGGAGTCGAGGAGCAAGGGAAAGGCCGCACTCAGCGCAACGCCCGGCGCGCAAGCTGGCCCGCCAAGGGGCCAACGCCGGGGCCAAAGCTGGGGCCAACACCCGGGCCACCACCGGGCCCACCAGCCAGACCACCACCAGCGCCAGCGCTGGTACCAGCGACGTTGCCGGCCTTACCCAGCCGCTCCAGCACCGCCAGGATCGGCCCATGGCGACGGCAGAGCAAGCGCAGCGGCTGGCGATGCGGCACGGCCAACGCCAGCACCACCGCCGACGCGCCATCGCCGGTGGCAGCTCCATCCCCGGCGACGGCCCCATCAACGCCGGCGGCCCCTTCGTCGAGCACCAGCCCATCGAGCAGTTGATGCGTCACCAGTTCCCACCAGGTGCCGGGCGGGTGATGGTTCAGCTCCACCGCCTGCAGCTGGGGCAGGGAGGCCAAGGCCGACTCCAGACCGCGCCGGCAGCCCACTCGCAGCAGGCCAGCCTGCCAGCGGTGCAGGTTGAGCGCCTGGCGCATCAGACGCAGCGAGGGGCTGTCGCCGAAGCGCAGGCCGGGGTCGTTGCGGGAGCGGCGGGTGAGGCCCAGATCCCTGGCGATGCCCTGGTAGCGGCGGCTCACGGTGGGCTGGGAGAGGTGCAGCACGGCGGCGGCGCGGGTGGCCGAGCCGGTGAGCTCCAGCATGTCAATCAGCTCCACATCCCGCAGCGACTGGGGCACCATATAGCGCGCGGGTGAGGGGTTGGGACTGTCCACAGCGACGGCTTCGGCGATGAACACCAGCGTGTGGGGAAGCGACCAATCACGAATGGTTCTTCCTGCGAAAGACCGCCGCGGGTGTGGTGCACCGTCGCGATCTCGCGCTGCGATCACAATGCCTTCACTCTCAGGCGACGCGATGGCTTCGGCCCTTCCCTCCACCACCGCCTTCCCCGCCGATCCTTCCTCCCTGGAGCGTCAGCAGTTGGAAGAGCACTATCTGAAACTGCGTGGCTGCTACAAGTCGCTGATGATCAGCCGCGGACGGCACCGCGGCCTTGCCCAGAAAGCCTCCACGGAAGTGGAGGACTTAAGAGAACGGCTGATCGCCCTGGCCAGCCGGGAGGCCTCGGTGCACAGGGACGTCTACGCCATGCTTGATTTGGTCACCACGATCAGCGGCGATCTGGAAGATGCCGGCGACGACCTGCTGAATGAGTTCGGCCGCTACAAACTCGGCAAGAGGAATTACCAGGGTGGCGCTTACATCGGCGGCCTGATTCAAGCGGTGATTCGCTTCATTAACCGCTGGAGCGGCAACAAAAAACGCTTCGAGCTCCTCACCAAGCAGCAGGAAGACATGCGGCTGCAGTTGGCCTCATCTGACGACCCGCTGTCATCCGCCCCTGCCGCCGATGCGTCGACACCGGAGCCTGCCAACGACCTGCCCCAAGGTTCCATTCCCTCCCCGCAAGCCGATGGGAAAGATCGCTGACGCTCTCAGGGCCAACCTGCGGGAACTGGCCCAATCGGATGCCCGCTCACTGCGGGCTCTTGAGGCGGAACTGGGCGCTGCGCGGCCAAGGCGAGCCCCGGCAAGGCAAACAGTGGCCCTCGGCGATGGGCTGGAGCGGCTCACGGTGAAGGCATTGAAGGAGCGCTGCCGTGAGCAGGGGATCACGGGCCGAAGCAACGCCACCAAGGCTGGGCTGATCAAGGCGCTGCGTGAAGCAGCACCTATGGCATCCCTCCCCGCCACTGCCGGTGAAGGGGCGGCCACACCAGCGCCGGTGACGGAACTGGCTCGGCTGGAGGCGCGGATCGAGCGGCTGGAAGTGCTGCTGCTGTTGATCGCCGGCCAGGTGGGCGTGCCCGCCGCGGCCCTGAAGCGCACTACGAGGAGTCCGTACTGAGAGCGTCCATCAACGGCAGTAAGGGCTGAGGCCAACCAACGGCAGGATCAAGGGCTGAAAACCAGTCATCTGCGGGAGAAAAGCGGGGACAGAACCATGAGCTGGGAATGGCGTTTGCCTCACCCCCCTCCGCTGGTCATTCGCAGCAAGCGCCCGCCTGGCGCAGCCAACTCCGCCCACGCTGGCGTTCCTGAGCGCTTCCCATCAGCCATGCCCGCCGCTTCGTTGTCCTGGATCGCTGTCGCCGGCTGGGTCGCCCTGGCCTGCAGCCAGCCGCTGGTCGCCGCCGGCCTGATCGCCCTGATCGTGGTCGTGAGCTGGCGCCCGCAGGCCGCCGGCCTGCGCACGGCGTTGCCGCTGGCGGAGCAGCGCCGCCACCTGGAAGGCTGCTGGCAGCTCCCCCTGAACGCCAGCGCCGGCCTTCGTTCACCACACTGAACGCCAGCCCTGAACCCCACCGGCCCGCGAGCCCACCCACGCGCTGCCCCCTGCCCGGCCCCGATGCCCGCCGCTCCCCTGCGCTGCCACCTGTTGATCGGCCCGCCGGCCAGCGGCAAAACCACCCTGGCCGGGATCCTGGTGCCATTGCTGCAAGCCAGCGGTGGGCCGCCGCCGGTGCTGCTCTCCACCGACCGCATCCGCGCCGAACTGTTCGGTGATGCGGCCGTGCAGGGGCCGTGGCTGGAGATCGAAGCAGAGCTGCACCGGCGCCTCCAGCAGGCGGTGGCGGCGGGAAGCCCGGTGATCGTCGATGCCACCCACGCCCGCCGGCCCTGGCGCCTGGAACTCACCCAGGCGTTGGCGCTGCCGGCGCCGGTGGAATGGATCGGCTGGTGGCTCTACACCCCGCTGGCCACCTGCCTGGAATGGAACCAGCGGCGCAGCCGCCTGGTGCCCGAGCCGGTGATCCGTGAGATGGCCGCTGCCCTGGCCGATCCCCACTTCGGGCCGTGCCGCGCCGAGGGGTTCGCCGCGGTGGTGGCGGTGGTGCCCACCCACCACGACGGCCTCAACGCCGCTGTGATCGAAGACGAACTCTCCCGGCTCGACACCCGCATCCGCGCCGCCAGCAACCGCGAAGCGGGCGTCGACCTGCATGGCTACAGCCGGCTGCTGGATCTGGAGCGGCTGCTGTACCTGATCCGGCTGCTGAGCCAGTACCCCGAGCTGACCAGCGCCGATCCCGCCAGCCGCGCCGCCCTGGAGGCGATCGTCTCGCCGCTGCCGCAGGGGGATCTGGCCGATGGCGCCGCCGCCATGCTCAGCCGTCTGCATGGCCGCTGCTTCGGCGATGCCCGGGCGCTGCGGGCTGATCTGCACTGGCTGCAGCAGCAGGGCTTCTGCCAGACCACCACCTCCACGGCACCGGTGGAGCCACCCGCCGGCCCGCCCCGCGGCAACGGCAGCGTGGGGGGCGGCGTACCGCCGCTGGGAGAGCGGCCGGTGTTCACCCGCACGCTCACCCTGCTGCGCCATCTGCTGCAGGTGCCGTTCGATCACCAGAGCGGCACACCGCTCGCCGCCCACCTGATCCGGCAACAGCAGGAGATCCCCGGCGCCTACCTGCCGAGCGAGAGCGCCACGCTGCGCAAAGACCTCGAAAAACTGCTCACCCCCTACGGCTTCCGCAGCCGCAACGCCAACGTGCGGCACGGCTACGCGCTCGGCACCGCCCTGCTCTCGGCCCCGCGCCTGCGCGAGGTTCATGCGGTGGTGCGCGATGCGGTGGTGCGGCTGGAAGACCCCACCGCCCAGGACCTGCTCAGTGAGCTGGAGGAACGGTTGCGCTGGGGGGGCGTGGCGGTGGAGCGGCAGCCACCGGTGCGGGCCTTCGCCAACCGCTCGATCATCAGCGCCGAGCTGGTGCGGCCCGATGCGCTGGCCAACCGGCAGCAGGCGGAGCAGCTGGAAACGGCGATCGTGGAGCGGCGGCGGCTGGTGCTGGAGCGCTACCGCCACGCCTCCCGTTTCCCCGACAGCCCGGACGGGGAGCTGCGGGTCTGGCCGCTGCAGCTGCTCTTTCACAACATCGGCTGGTATCTGGTCTACGAACTCGACGCCATCGGCCGGCCGGAAGGCCTGATCCGCTCCGAACGGCTCGATCGCCTCGCCCTGCGCCACAGCGAAAGCCGCAACCGCCGCAGCGAGGACGAGCACGCCCGCAGCCTCGAGCGGCTGCAGCGCCTGCTGCGCGCCTGCGGTGGCATCTACTTCGGCGACGACGTGACCGCCCAGAAGGAGCTCTGCAGCGATAGTGCAGCCATCCGGCGCCGCCAGCTGCAGACCCTGCGCTTCAGCTGCCAGCCCTGGTGCTTCGCCTTCATCCGCGAGGGGCTGCAGCGCTACCCGATGGAGCACAGCCGCTTCTCCCGGCCCCTGAGCGGCGACCAGTGGTGGCACCACCCGAAGGCCCCGCACGTGCTGGCGCCCAACAACGCCAGCGACAGCCACCCCTACCCGGTGGAGCTGGACCTACCCGTCTGGACCCTGCAGCAGGACGTGGACCTGCGCAACTGGCTGTTCGGTTTCGGGGCCGGCATCCGCATCGAAAGCCCTCAGGCGCTGCGCCAGGAGCTGGTGGAGCGGGCGCAGCAGGTGCTGGCGATCCACCAGGAGCCCCACTGAGGGGGAGCTCACGCCGCTGCGCTGCTGGCGGCGGAAGTCCCACGGGCGGGTGAGGCCCCCTGGCACCTGCCAGATGCCGGCACGGCGCCGGATGGCGCGCTGCTCCGCCGCCAGGTAGGCCCTGGCGTCGCACTGGTTGAGGAAACGGCGGAACACGAAGGCGTGGCCGCTCTCCACCAGCGCCAGGCCGATGTTGGTGCCGGCGATTACCTCCGCCACCGTGCGGCCGAAGCGGTCCACCGTGTAAGGCCGCAGCGTCACCACCGCTCCCACCCGCAGCCGGCGGCGCAGTTCGGCGCGCGACTGCTCCCCATGGGGTGTCTGCGCGGATTCCGGGGCATCGATGCAGGCCAGCCGGATCCTGAGCCGTTGCTCTCCCTGGAGCACGGCGATGGAGTCGCCGTCGCCGATCGAGAGCACGGTGGCGGGCAGCTCGGGCGGCGCTTTGCTCACCTTGCCGGGCGCAGGGCCGCTCTGGGCGCCGGCACCCAGCGGCAACAGCAGGCCGGCCGTCAGCAGAGCGGCCGTCGGTAGAGCGGAGGTGATCGGGGCGAGCGGCGGCGGCAACGCCCGGCGGAGCAACGGCATCGGCGCAGCCTGGCAGGCCGGGAAAGAGCCTGACGCTGCCATGCAGGCGTTGCATGGCGGCGGCGCCGGTCCGCGGCCTGCCGCTGGGAATGGCAGCACCATGAACAGTGAGCCCACCCCCTTGCCATGGCGCCGCCTCGCCCCCAGCCGTTTGAAGGCCGCGCCGGACCCGCCGCGGCCACCGAGCACACCGCCCGCGCCCTGCTGGAGCGCATGAGCCCGGCCGAGAAGCTCGGCTGCCTTGATGGCGACACCCCGTTCTGGTCGGGGATGGCGGAGATCGCCACCCAGGACGCCTCCCACCGCCACCCCTGGCCGGCCGGCGTGGTGCCGCGGCTGGGGATCGGCGGGCTGCACTTCGTCGATGGACCGCGCGGGGTGGTGCTCGAAGGCGGCGCCACCACCTTCCCGGTGCCGATCGCCCGTGGCGCCAGCTGGGATCCGGAGCTGGAGGAGCGGATCGGCGTGGCGATCGGCCTTGAGGCCCGCTCCTTCGGGGCCAACTGGGTGGGCGCCGTGTGCGTGAACCTGTTGCGCCATCCCGGCTGGGGCCGGGCCCAGGAAACCTATGGCGAGGATCCCGTGCACGTGGGGGCCATGGGCGCCGCCCTGACCCGCGGCCTGCAGCGCCACACCATCGCCTGCGTCAAGCATTTCGCGCTCAACTCCATCGACGGCTGCCGCTTTCTGGTGGATGTGCAGGCCAGCCCGCGGGTGCTGCATGAGCTCTACCTGCCCCACTTCCGCGACTGCGTCGACGCCGGCGCCGGCTCGGTGATGAGCGCCTACAACCGCGTGAACGGCGAATGGTGCGGCCAGCACCCGCTGCTGCTGCAGGGCCTCCTCAAAGACCGCTGGGGCTTCCGCGGCTTCGTGGTCACGGATTTCATCTTCGGCCTGCGCGATGGGCCGCGCGCCCTGCAGGCGGGCCTCGACCTAGAGATGCCCTTCCCGATGATCCTGGCGGGCAGCCTGGGGCCGGCAGCGGGCCACCCGCTCAGCACCGCCTTGCAGGCACGCATCGACGATGCGGTGCTGCGCCAGCTGCGGGTTCAACTCGCCGTGCCCGCCGGCCGCTACCCGGTCACGCTGCGCCGCCACGCGGATCACCTGGCGCTGGCGCGGGAGGCGGCCACCAAGGCGATCGTGCTGCTGCGCAACGAAGGGCCGCTGCTGCCGCTGGCCGCCACCGGCTCGCTGGCGGTGATCGGCCGGCTGGCGGCGCTGCCCAACCTGGGCGACCGGGGCTCCTCCGACACCCGGCCCGCACCCGGCAGCGTGGTGACACCGCTGGCGGGTCTGCGGGCGGCGGCTCCCGCCATGGCCGTCCGTTATGAGGAGGGGAGAAACCTGGCAGCCGCCGCCGCCCTGGCCGCCGCGAGCGAGGCCGCCGTGGTGGTGGTGGGTCTGGATTGGCGCGACGAAGGCGAGCACATCCACCCGGGCGACATCGCCCCGGTGCTGGAGCAGGTGCCGCCCCCTGCCGCGCTGGTGCGCTGGCTGGGCTGGCGGCGGCTCATGCCGCTCTGGCGCCAGCTGACGCGGCTGATCGCGGCCCTGGCACGGCAGGGCTCGGCCCGGCCCGGCAGTCACTTCGCCTCCGGCGACCGCACCTGCCTGGGCCTGCCCGCAGCGCAACTGCGCCTGATCCAGGCGGTGGCCGCCGCCAACCCCCGCACCGTGGTGGTGCTGATGGGCGGCGGCGCCATCCTGTGCGAGGAGTGGCGGCAGCTGGTGCCGGCGCAGCTGCTGCTCTGGTATCCCGGCGAGCAGGGGGGCGCGGCCCTGGCCGATGTGATCTTCGGGCGGGTGTCCCCCTCAGGCCGGCTGCCGTTCGCCCTGCCCACCAGCGAAGCGCACCTGCCGCCCTTCGATCCCCGGGCCCGGCGCCTCACCTACGACCTCTGGCACGGCTACCGCCGCCTGCGCCGCCAGGGACACGCCGCCGCCTACCCCTTCGGCTGGGGTCTGTCTTACGCAGCCTTCACCCATGAAGGGCTGGTGGCCCGGCTCGTGCCGCAGGAGCCGGTGCTGAAGGAGCCAGTTCCGCAAGCACAACCGCTGGAGCAGCAGGTGCTGAAGGAGCAAGCGCCGCAGGAGCATGGGCCCGACCTGCAGGTGCTGGCCGTGTCGCTCGTGGTGCGCAACACCACAGCAGTGCCCGGCGACGAGGTGGTGCAGGTGTACGTGGAGCCGCCGGGCCTGCGGCTGCCGAGGGCGGCGCGGCAGCTGGTGGGCTTCCAGCGCCTGAGCCTGGCAGCGGGGCAAGCGCTGCCGCTCACCCTGCGAATTCCGCTGCGGCGTCTGGGCTACTTCGATGAAGCCCGCGACGCGTTCGTGCTGGAGGCGGGCTGCCACCGGGTGCTGGTGGCGCCTCACGCAGAAGCGGCCGGCCTGGCGGTGGAGCTCACCCTGCGCGAACAGGTGCTGGACGGCTGAGCGGGATCAGCCGCCACCGCCCACGTCACGGGTCACCCCCACCCCTTTGGGAGCGAACAGGAACACCATCTCGCCGAGCCGCTCCTGGTGGCCATCGAGCGCGAACACCCCACCGGAGACGAAATCCGCCGACCGCTGCGCCTCCTCGGGCGCCATCGCGGTGAGGTTGAGCACCACCGTCTTGCGTTCACGCACCGCCTGAACGGCGTCGAGCGACTCCTCGAAGTGCCGGGGCTCCATCAGCAGCACCTCGGGTGGCAGGTCGGGGAACCGGTTCATGGTCACAACCTGACATGGGTGGCCGGCCGGTGCCAGCACCCAGGCCCGTGGCCCGGCCAGGTGGCGGGGGTCATGGGGTGTCGCCGCTGGGGGTCATTGGCGGTCGCCACCGGACGCTGTGGTCAGGGTCTCCCCCGGCTCGGGAGTCGATCCGTGGCGGGGGGCGGCCTCCGCCTGGTTGTCCGGGGCAGCCAGAAACATGTCGGGATCGAGATCGGGCCGGCGACACAGTGCAAAGACGGTGCCGGCGTTGCCGCGGCTGAGGCGCAGCCGATCATCAAGAAACGTGACATCCAGCCAGGCGGGAAATCCCTGCTGAACGGCGCGGAACAGCTCCAGCCGGCGGCCCGCCAGCTCGGGTCCGCGCCAACCTCCCCGCTCGAAGGTCACGCTCACCCGCTGGGCACCGGTGACGGCGATGCGGGCCTGCACGCCGATGGCAGCCAATGGCCCCAGGGGGCCCGCCAGGCGCAGCAGGTTCATCGCCTGGCCCCGTTGCGGCAGCAGCACCTGCAGGTTCTCCAGCCAGGGCGCCACTTTGAGGTAAGGAAGTTGACTGCTGCTCCAGCGCAGTTCCCACACGCCTGTCAGTTGCTCCAGCTGGCGGCCCAGATCGGCGGGCGCCTCCTGCTCCAACCCCTGGATCAGGGCCAGCAGGGCGTCGTCGGCCAGGGATCCGGGCCGCTCCAGGGCGTCAAGAAGCTGCTGGCGTAGTGGCATAGAGGAGAGCTGGCAATGGGTGGAAAACACACCGCGACGACGGGGAGACTGGACGGACGTACGGGGCGAGCTCCTGTACGATTTGGTTGATTCCTAGATCCCTGGCCAGTCCAAAAGTCTGTTCAAGACGTCGACGGATCCGTTCAAGTTTTTTCTCAGCTCAATGACAATCTACGTAGGCAACCTCTCGTTCGATGCCGAACAGGAGGATCTCCGTGACCTCTTCAGTCAGTACGGGGAAGTTCGCCAGTGCAGCCTGCCTCTCGATCGGGAAACCGGCCGGAAGCGCGGCTTCGCCTTTGTCGAACTGGCCAATGATGCCGAAGAACAGAAAGCCATCGACGATCTCCAGAACGTCGAATGGATGAACCGCATGATCCGCGTCAACAAAGCTGAACCCCGTGGCGGCGGCGGTGGCGGCGGCAACCGTGGTGGCGGCGGCGGCGGTGGCGGCGGCTACGGCGGCGGCGGTGGTGGCGGCTACGGCGGTGGTGGCGGCGGCCGCAGCCGTTACTGATTCACCCCTTTCTGATGCAAAGAAGCGGCCCTCAGCCGCTTCCTGATCACGCTTCAAGCCTCGCCCTGTGCGGGGCTTTTTTCATGGCGGCCCTGCGTCATGGCGGCCCTGCGGCTCGCCGCTGTCCCCCCTTCATGGCGGCAACACGGCCAGCGCCGCCCACCAGCGCCAGCACCAGCAGAGGCAGCTCGCCCCAGCGCAGATAGGGGGTCCAGAGCGCGCGGCGCTCCACCGGAAACACGCCGGTGGCGGCACGCCCGGCGGCAAGCCGCAGGCGAATCACCCCGTGCTGGTCCACCACCAGGCTCGGACCCGTGTTGGCGGCACTGGCCAGCCAGCGGCCCGTTTCGATCGCGCGCAGCTGGCTGATGGCCGCGAACTGGTGCTGCAGCAGCAGGGGATAGGGATCGAGGTTGGCTGTGGCCAGAAGCCAGCCGGCTCCGGCGCGGCTGGCTGCCGCCAGCGCCCGACCGTTCGTCAGCTCGTAACAGATGGCCACAGCGAGCGCGCCCCCCGGCCGCTGCAACAGGCGCGAGGGCGCCCCGGGCTGCACCCCACCCACGGCCGACAGGCCGGCCCAGCGCCACCAGCGCGCCAGCGGCACCCATTCCCCGAGCGGCACCAGCCGGTGCTTGTCGAGGGCGGAGTCGGGCTGGAGGGAGCCCGGCGGGAAGCGCAGCACACTGCTGCGCAGCTCTTCTCCCACCTGCCGGAAACCACCGCTGAGCACCTCCACCGGTCCCGTTCCAGGCAGGTCCTGCCCCAGGGCGAGAGCCCCCTCCGGCAGCACCAGCAGATCCACCTGCCGCTGCATCGCCTCCGCCTGAGCGGCCGCCAGACGGCGGCGCAGCAGGAGTTGCTGATCGGCGTCGAACTTGCGCCGCGTGGGAATCGCCGGCTGCAGCACCAGCACCAGCTCCCGCAGGTCCCCGGCCTCGCTGTACCTGGCCGCACCAGGAGGGGCCGGGCTCGGGCTCAGCCCTCGCCCCGTGCTGAGGCTCTGGCCGAGACCTTGGTCTGGTGCCTGGCCGGCGTGATGGCTCAGTGACTGATCCGGTTTCCGGGTGGTGCTCTGGCCAGTGCCCTGGCTCAGCCCCTGGCCGGCGCTCTGGCGCTGGCCGTCCCAAATCCCCAGCTGGCTCCAGCCGATCAGGTGCAGCAGCAGGATGGAGGCCGCCAGGAGCACACCGCTGCGCCGCCGCCGCTGCGCACCGCCGGCCAGCACCCGCCAGAGGCCCCAGCCGATCAACAGCTGGACCGCCGCCACCAGGCCGCTGCCGCCCAATGCCGCCAGCCCGGCCAGGGGCCGGTCGCCGGGCAGGGCCGAGGCCCCCAGCCCGATCCAGAACAGCGGCCCGGTGGCCAGCGTCACTTCCGCCAGACCCCAGAGCGCGGCCGCCAGCACAGCCGTGCTCCAGCGGCGCGGATCGAGGCGGCGCACCAGCAGGCTCCATAGCGCCACCAGCGCGGCACCGAGCACCGCCAGGGCGCCCCACAGGGCAAGGCAGAGCGGCAGGCTCAGCGGCAGCGGCACCCCCACCCAGTCGAGCGGATGGAGCCAGAGCAGCCAGCGGTGGCTGACCAGCACCGCCGCCGCCCCCCACAGCGCAGCGCCGGCCGGCGTGGTCTGCCCCCACAGCGGCACCAACGCCAGCCAAAGCAGGGGCGGAAAGCCCCACGGGGCGAACGTCAGCCCCGCCAGCGCACCCGCCAACAGGGCGGTGACGGGAGCCGTGAGCGGGCGCGTGGCCCAGGGCAGCGGCCGGTCATCGCCCATGGCTTTGGTCCAGGGCGGGAGACCAGGATGGGGCACCGAACGTTGTCGCCATGGAACGGGACAATCTGCTGCAACAGCTGCTGCTGCGTGGGCTCGGCACCAGTTCGATGGTGGCGGAGCGGCTGCGCAGCGTCACCCAGTCGTGGGTGACCAGCGGCCGGCTCGATCCCGGCCAGGCCACGGCCCTGGTGGATGACGTGCTGCGAGCGCTGCGGGGAGACAACCCCGAACTGGAGAAACAGGCCGGCCGCACGGTGGAGCGCAACGTGGAGTCGTTTCTCCAGGACCTGGGCCTGGCGCGGCAGCGGGAGGTTGACGAGCTGCGCGGACGCATCGATCGGCTCGAGCAGGCCCTGCGCGCACGCCGGGAGACGGAAGACAGCAGCGACTGAATGCGACCTCGGCCAGGAACCGCAGTGCCCGCTGGCAGAATCGGGCCTGCCACCGTTCGTGCCTTGACCCGCCCGTCCGCCATGCGCGACATCCTGATCAGCTCGACCCTCTGCGTCGCCTTCCTGCTGGTGGCTCTTGTCAGCCAGCTGGTGGCCCCCAGCACGGTGGAGGCGGCAGGCACAAGTGCCGCGCTCACAACTGCGCCCCCCACCGCCAATGCCGCGGCAGCAGGCGCCGCACAGCCTGCTGCGGCGATGGCCGTGAACCGCTTCGAACTCGACCCCGACGACCCCAACCCCACCCTTTTCGCCATGGCTCCTGACTCCAGCACCGATTCCTCCGTGGCCCAGGGAGGCGGCGCCGGCGCTCTCGGCGGCGAGATGGTGGCGGCCAAGGAACGGGTCACCCCCAGCGGGCTGCGCATCATTGATGTCACCGTCGGTGAGGGCGCGGAAGCGATCAGCGGCCAGAACGTGCTGGTGAACTATCGCGGCACCCTCGAGAACGGCCAGGAATTCGACAGCAGCTATTCCCGCAACCAGCCGTTCAGCTTCCCGCTCGGCGCTGGCCGGGTGATCAAGGGCTGGGATGAAGGGGTGGCCGGCATGAAGGTGGGCGGCAAGCGCAAGCTGGTGATCCCTCCTGATCTGGCCTACGGCGAGCGCGGCGCCGGCGGCGTCATCCCCCCCAACGCCACCCTCACCTTCGAGGTGGAGCTGCTGCGCGTCGGCGGCTGAACCCAGCCGACCCCTTCTGTCATCCAGCCGACCCCAGCTGTCCTCGTGGGTGCGCTTCTATCGGTGCGATTGTTAAAATCGTCACAACAGCGGGTCGGCTCACACCAGCGGAAGGGTGATCCGTTCCGCGGATCGCTCCACGCGTCAGCCCGGCTCCGCTCCCCCTTTGTTTTCCCCTCCAATGGCTCATCAGCTGCCTGCGCTTCCTTATGAGCTCGACGCGCTCGAGCCCCATATCTCCCGCCAGACCCTGGAGTTCCACCACGGCAAGCACCACGCGGGCTACGTGGCCAACCTCAACAAGATGGTGGAAGGCACCGATCTGGAAGGGAAATCCCTGGAAGAGGTGATCCTGGCGGTGGCCGGCGATGCCGGTAGGGCTGGCATCTTCAACAACGCCGCCCAGGTGTGGAACCACACCTTCTATTGGCAGGGTCTCAAGCCCGGCGGTGGCGGTGCCCCCACCGGCGCTCTGGCCGACAAGATCAATGCCGATTTCGGCGGCTTTGATGTGTTCACCGAGCAGTTCAAAGCTGCCGGCGCCACCCAGTTCGGCAGCGGCTGGGCCTGGCTGGTGCTTGATGGCGGCACCCTCAAGATCACCAAGACCGGCAATGCCGATCTGCCCCTGGCGCATGGTCAGAAAGCCCTGCTCACCATGGATGTGTGGGAGCACGCTTACTACCTCGATTACCAGAACCGCCGCCCGGATTACATCTCCACCTTCCTCGACAAGCTGGTGAACTGGGAGTTCGTGGCCGCCAATCTGGCTGCCGCCTGAACCCTGCCAATCTGGCTGTCGCTTGAACCCTCAGGGCCTCAAGGCCTGGCCCCCGGCAGCACCGCTGCCGGGGCAATCCACATGGCATCGCCATAAGAAAAGAAGCGGTAACCCTCGTTGATTGCCGTGGCGTAGAGCTCCAGCAGCCGGGGACGCCCGATCAGGGCACTCACCAGCAGCAGCAGGGAGCTCTGCGGCAGGTGGAAGTTTGTGATCAACCCTTCCACCACCCGAAAGCGGAACCCGGGCTGAATCACCAGGGCCACCGGCCCTTGAAAAGGCTGCAGCACGCCATCCGCTGACGCGGCGGCAGCCCCTTCCAGCGCCCGCACGCTCGTGGTGCCCATCGCGATCACCCGCCCGCCAGCGGCGCGTGTGCTGGCCACCGCCTCCACCACCTCCGCCGACACCTCCACCCATTCGCTGTGGAGTTCAAGCGCGCTGAGATCTTCCGTTTCCACCGGCCGGAAGGTGCCAAGGCCCACGTGCAGCGTGATCGCCACGAGGCGCACCCCGCGGGCCTTCAGAGCCGCCAGCAGCTCGTCGCTGAGATGCAACCCCGCCGTCGGTGCGGCCACGGCACCGGGTTTATCGGCGTAGCGGGTCTGGTAGCGCTCGTCGTCGCTGCTGTCCTGCTGGTGGATGTAGGGCGGCAGGGGCATGCTGCCGTAACGATCCAGCAGCGCCTCGATGGCTGCCGCATCAACGCAGTGGGGCGGGAACTGGATCACCCGGCCGCCGCTGGCCTGATCCACCTCCAGCACGGTCACCACCAACGGCGGTTCCGCACCAGGCAGGCGCCCCGGTGCGCCCTCAGCGCCCTGCGGTGCCGGTCCACGCTCAGCGCCTTGCGGGGCCGGGCCCTCAGTGGCCTGCAGCTCAAGCTCCAGCTCCTCGCCGGGGTGGAGGCGTTTGGCGGGCCGTGCCAGGCACAACCAGCGCCCTTCCCCACGGGGTTCCAGCACCAGCAGTTCCACGGCCCCGCCGGTGCGGCGCCGTGCAGCCAGCCGCGCCTTGAGCACGCGGGTGTTGTTCACCACCAGCAGATCGCCGGGCTTGAGCTCCTCGGCCAGATCCCACACCGTTAAGTGCCGCGGTGGCGCCGGCGCTGGCTCAACGGCCAGCAGGCGGGCCGCATGGCGCGGCTCCACCGGCCGCTGGGCGATGCGCTCCTCGGGCAGATGGAAGCTGTAGCTGGAGAGCAGCGTGTCCGGATGGCTCAGGGAGCCGGCGGCAGGGTTCGACACCGTCGGTTCAGAGCGCCAGGCTTTCGGGCCGGTGTTCGATCAGGTCGGCCAGATCCTTGAGGAAAGCCGCCCCATGGGCGCCATAGATCACCCGGTGGTCAGCGGTGAGGTTCACCTGCATCTGGCGCTTGACGGCGATTGAGCCATCGGCGTTGGCCACCACCGTGGGGCGGGAGGCCGCCACCGCCAGGATCGCGCCGGTGCCGGGCGGAAGGATGGCATCGAAGCGGTCGACCCCGAACATGCCGAGATTGGAGAGAGTGAAGGTGCCGGTGCTGTATTCGTCGGGCTTGAGCTGCTTGGTGCGGGAGCGGGCCACCAGGTCGGCCCAGCTGCGCGACAGGCTGTAGAGATCGGTGCGATCGGCCTCCTTCAGCACCGGCGTCACCAGGCCGCCGTCGTCCATGGCCACGGCGATCGCCACGTTGACCGAAGCTGGATACACCATGCCGGTCTCGCTGGCGGCGGCATTCACCTGGGGATGGCGCGCGAGCACCACGCCCACCGCCTTGGCCAGCAGAGCCGTCATCGTGACGCCCTTGCTCTTCACCTGCTTGTAGAAGGCATCGAGCCGATCGGTGGTGATCGTGTAGCCCACGTGGAAACAGGGAACCGCGAGGCTGGCGAGCATGTTGCGGTTCACCGCCCCCTGCAGGGTGGTGAAGGCCACCGTCTCTCCCGGGCGGCCGAAGCTCTGGCCCGCGGGTGCGGCCGAGGCACCGCCACCGGCCGAAGCCCCAGCGGCAGCGGGAGCGGCGGCCGTGAAGGGGGCGCTGCCTTCCGCCACCCGGGCCACCGAGGCAGGCTGGCCGGCGGCCCGCTCCACGTCCTCGGCCTGGATGCGGCCATGGGGGCCGCTGCCCTTGAGGGCTTCCAACGTGACGCCGAGCTGGCTGGCCAGCTTGCGGGCGCGGGGGGTCGCCACCACCCGGCCGTTGCCCGCCGACGGAGCAGCAGGCGCAGCCAGGCTGGGGGCGGCAACAGCCGCTGGCGCCGGTGCCGGAGGAGCCACAGCGACCGGAGCCGCTGGCGCCGCCGGTGCGGCAACGGGTGAGGGCGCGGCAGGGGCGGCCGCAGGAGCGGGGGCCGCAGCGGGCGCGCTGGGGGCACCGGCCTGGGCAGCGGTGATCTCCGCTTCGGTTTCCACAATCAGACCGATCGTTTCGCCCACCGGTGCCGTGCCACCGGCCTGCATCAACACGGCGGCCAGGAAGCCCTCCTGGAAGGCCTCCACGTCCATGTCGGCCTTGTCGGATTCGACGACCAGGACGGACTCACCGCGCTCGACGCGGTCGCCGGGCTGCTTCAGCCACTCCACGATCTTGCCCTCCGTCATCGTGGAGCTCAGGGCGGGCATGAAGATTTCGTAGGTCGCCAAAGTCCTGGTCCCGATGCAGCCGGCGACGGGATTTTACGCGCCACGCCGTCGCCACCCCGCAGCTCAGCCCCCCTCGATCGCCTCCACGACGCCATCGCGCACCAGCACCGCCACCTGGAGTTTCTGCACCAGGTTGTCGCCCACCTTGATCTTGCAGGCGCCTTCGATCTGGCCCTGATCCACGATCTGCTCGAACTCCAGTTCGCGCACCTGGCGCTGCTGTTCGAGCATGGCGCGCTTCTGCTCCTCCAGCTCGCTGCGCTTGGCCGCCACCTGCTGCTGCACCGAGCCCACCTGCTCCTGCACCCGTGGATCGAGCGGATTCATGCTCTGGCGGCGGATCTCATCCACCAGCTGCTGGCCCTCCTGCTCCAGCTGCGCGAGCTGCTGGTCGGTGTTGGCGACAGCGCCGCTGAGCTCTCGCTCGGCATCTTCCTTCCAGCGCGGTGTCACCACCGCCCGCACCGTGATGGTGCGCTTGATGGTCAGCGTTTGGCCGTCGGACATGGGGGGTTGGTAACAACCACCAGGCTGTCAGCCGTTGGAGCGGGGGTCAACCGGCGTAGATGGCCTCCACCGCCGCCTGGTCCCGCTGGGTGATGCGGTCACGCCGTTGCTTGAGGGTCTGGGTGAGCAGGCCGTTGTCGATCGTGAACGGCTCCACCAGCGCCACCCCAGCCAGGCGTTCATCGGGACGCGAGCCGGGGCGGGCGGCCAGCAACCGATTGAACTCACCTTTGAGGGCACGCAGCAACAGCGCATCGGCCTGTACGCCGGCCCCAGCACCCGCACCCGCACCCGCACCGGTGGGCGCCGGCAGGCCGGCCGCTGCTGCGAAGGCCGCCAGCGGTTCGGCGCGGGGCACCACCAGGGCGCCCAGCTGGCGGCGGTCCTGCCCCACCAGCATCACCTGCTCCACCAGCGGATGGGCCACCAGGGCCTCCTCCAGCGGGCCGGGCTCGATGTTCTCTCCACTGCTGAGCACGATCGTGTCCTTGGCGCGGCCGGTGAGCACCAGGGAGCCATCGGGCAGCAGATGGCCGAGGTCGCCGGTGTCGAACCAGCCATCGGCATCGAGCACGGCAGCGGTGGCTTCCGGCTTGTTGAAGTAGCCGGCCATCACCTGCGGACCGCGCGCCAGCACCCGGCCCCGCTCGCCCCAGCCCAATGGCGCGCCGCTTTCCTGATCGACGATCTTCAAGGAGGTGTCCGGCAGGGGTTGGCCGGCGCTGCCGCGGCGGTTGCGCCACGGCCGGCGGCAGGCGAGCACCGGGCTGGTTTCGGTGAGGCCGTAGCCCACCAGCAGCTCGATGCCGATCGCCTCGAAGAAGCTGTCCACGTGCAGGGAAAGGGCACCGCCGCCGCTGATCGCCGTGCGCAGCACCCCCCCGGACAGCTGCTGCCGCACCTTGGGCCACAGCAGCGCACCGGCCAGCGCATCCACCGGCCAGCTCACCGCACTGAGCAGCGCCGCCGAGAGCCGGGCCTGCGGTGGCTCCACCTGCAGGGTGAGGCCCCTGGCGCGGCGGCGCTGCAGTCCATGGAAGCGGCTCACCGCCAGCGCCTTCTCGATCAGGCCGCGGCGCTTGGCGGGCATGGCCGCCAGCGCATCCTCGAAGCCCGCCAGAAGCGCCTCCCAGAGGCGCGGCACGCTGATCATGTAGTGCGGCTTGACCGCCTGCAGATCACCGCGCAGGTGCTTGAGCGTGGTGTAGGTCTGGCGGCAACCGGCCGCCAGCAGGAAGTACTCGGCCGTGCGCTCATAGGCGTGCCAGATCGGCAGCACGCTCAGCGCCCGGTCGCCGGGGCGGGGATTCACCGCCACCCCGAGGGTGCGCAGCTGGTGCAGCAGGTTGGCGTGGCTGAGCGGCACGCCCTTGGGCCGGCCGGTGGTGCCGGAGGTGTAGAGCAATGTGGCCAGGCGCTCCGGCGCCACCGGTGGCAGCGGCGGGGGCGCCACGCCGGCCCCGCGGGCGCGGAAGTCGGGCCAGCTGAGGCCCACCACCTGCTCGGGCAGCGGCAACGTGCCCGCGCCGGCCGACTCGTCCAGCAGCACCACGAAACGCAGGCGGGCGAGCTGCTCGGGCGGCAGGGCCAGGCGCTGCAGCAGCGCGGCCGATTCCACCACCAGCCCCACCGCGCCGGAGTCTTCAAGGATGTAGCGCAGCTCCTCCACCGGCGCCGTGCTGCCCCGCACGGCATCGGCGGCGCCGGCCCGCATCAGCCCCTGGTCGGCGATCAGCCAGCGCGGCGAGTTCTCCGCAAACAGGGCCACCACATCCCCAGGGGTCACGCCCAGGGAGGCGAAGGCGGCGGCGGCCTGCAGGATCGCCGCGTTGAGGTCGCTGAAGCTGAGCTGCTCGGGTGGGCTGGTGTGGGGAGCCTCCAGGGCCACCGCTGTGCCGTAGCGCTGGGCCACCTCCGGCCAGATCTGCTCCAGCCCGGTGATCTGGCTGAGATCCTCGCGAGCGGCCAGTGCCTGACAGTCCTTCCGGTCACCCGACCAGGAAATCTCCGCCCGTGCTTTCACTGCCTTGCAGCCGATGGTGGCACAGGCTTAACACCCCCAGAGCCGTTCGGCGGGCTCCGGTGGTCGGAGCATCAGCCCGAACGCTTCGGCAGCCGCCCGGCTCAGCAGCGGTTGCACCTGGGCAGGGGTGATCCCGGGGCACCAGTCGCTCAGCCGGCCCACCGCCCGCCCCTCCAGACCGCAGGGGACGATCGCGTCGAAGCCCGCCAGGTCGCAGTTCACATTCAGCGCAAGGCCGTGCTGGCTGATCCAGCGGCGGGCCCCCACCCCGATCGCCGCCAGCTTGCGACCCTCGAGCCACACGCCGGTGAGTCCCTCGATCCGCTCCCCCACCAGGCCCAGCTCGGCCAGCACGCTGATCACCACCCCCTCCAACGCCCGCAGATAACAGTGGAGATCTGCACCATGCCGCTGCAGATCGAGCACGGGGTAGAGCACCAGTTGGCCAGGCAGATGGTGGGTCACCTCCCCGCCGCGATCGATGCGGTGCAGGGGCGCAGGCGGAGCCTGGGGATCGAAGCGCAGAAACGCTGAGCTGGCCCCGCGACCAAGCGTGTAGCAGGGCAGGTGCTGGAGCAGGAGCAGCGCTTCCGGAGCCGCGGGGTTGGTCAGCAGGCGATCGCGCAGCTGCTGCTGCCAGTGCCACGCCTGAGTGAACTCCATCGGCGCCGGGGGTTCAAAACGGATTGCATCGAGAAGTGGTTTCATGCGCCTGGCTTCCTAGGCTTTTTGCAATCCGATCGCCAAAGGAGCGGTTCGATGAAGCTGTTGATCCACGGTCGCAATCTCGACGTCACCCCAGCCATCCGGGAATACACGGAAGACAAACTGACCCGGGCGATCAATCATTTCGAGGGGCTGGTCAAGGAGGCGGATGTCCATCTGTCGGTGGCTCGCAACCCCCGGGTTCCCCAGCAGACGGCGGAGGTCACCGTGTTCGCCAACGGCCTCGTGATTCGCGCCCAGGAACGCAGCGAAAACCTTTACGCCAGCATCGATATGGTGGCGGGAAAACTCAGCCGCCAGCTGCGCCGCTACAAGGAGCGCCTCACCGATCACCACCAGAGCGACGTGCAGGAGGCGGACGGCCTCGAAGACGGCACCACCGACACCACGGCGCTCACGGCCGATCTTCTGGCCGGCCGCGAACCGGAACTGCCGGTGCCTGCCGTGCGGCGCAAGTATTTCGCCATGCCGGAAATGAGCCTGGAAGCGGCGCTGCACCAGCTCGATCTGATCGATCACGATTTCTACGTGTTTCGTGATGAGAAAACCAGGGGAATTCAGGTGGTGTACCGTCGCAATCACGGCGGCTTCGGAGTGATCCAACCGCGGGATTCCTGAACCCTTGCGCCAAGAACGCCCCGACCTGGCACCGCTCATCGATCACGCGCTTCTCGATCCCCATCATGGGATCGAAGCCGTGCATCGCTGCTGCGATGAAGCCCGCCACTTCGGCTTTGCCGGGGTCTGCCTCGCCTCGCGCTGGCTGGCCTGCGGCCGGGAGCGGCTGGGCAACGCCAGCCGCGTGCGGTTGATCGGAGTGGTGGCCTTCCCCTTCGGCGCGGTGCCGGCGGCGATCAAACGGGCCGAGGCGGAAGCCGCCGCGGCCGCCGGCGCCGATGAACTCGACATCGTTCCCGACTTCGGCGCCCTCGCCGATGGCAACGGCAGCGCCGTCTACGAGGAGATCGGCGCGATCGTGGAGCTGGGCCTGCCGGTGAAGGTGATTCTCGAGGCCGGCAGGTTGAGTGATCCCGCCCTGGCCCTGCTGGTGGAGGCGTCGATCGATGCCGGCGCCGCCTTTCTCAAGAGCGGCAGCGGCTTCGGTCCGCCGGTGAGCGTGGCCCAGGTGCAGCAGTTGCGTGAGCTGGCCCGCGGCCGCGTGGCCGTGAAGGCCTCCGGTGGCATCGCGGGGCTGGAGCAGGCCTTCGAGCTGGTGGAAGCCGGCGCCACCCGGCTGGGCACCAGCCGTGGGGTGGCACTGATGCAGGCGCTGCGCAGCCCCGCCACACCCTCTGGCTCGTGAGCGGCGGGGCAGCGCGTCTGGAGGGGCTCGTGCTCAAGAGCGGGCCCCTCGGCGAAAACGACCGTCTGCTCACCCTGCTCACCGACGCTGAAGGGCTGGTGCGGCTGGCGGTGCCCGGCGCGCGCCGGCCGCGCAGCAGCCTGGCAGCAGCGGTGCCCCTGGCCCTGCTCCAGCTGCAGGTGAGTGGTGGGCGCGGCCTGCGGCGGGTTCGGCAGCTGCAGGTGCAGCGCACCTACAGCCAGCTGGCGGAACGGCTGGAAACCCTCGCGGCCGCCCAGGCGCTGGCGGAGCTGGCCCTGCTGCTGGTGCCGGGCGGCGATGGGGTCCACGGGGTGCTGGAGGATCTGCTGATGCAGCTGGGGCGCCTCGAAACCGTGGTGCGCGAGCGGCAGGAGAGCGTTGAGGCCCTGGCGATCGCCGTGCAGGGCAGTGTACATCTGCTGGCCCTGGGGGGCTACGGCCTGCCGCTGCAGAGCTGCGGCCGCAGCGGGCAACCGCTGGAGCCGCCGATCGGCAACTGGGACTGGCGCTGCAGCCTGGTGCCCAGCGAAGGACTGCTGATCGGTGCGGTGCCCGGGGCGATGCTCGTGCTCAATGCCTCCGAACTGGCGCTGCTGCAACGGCTGACCCGGCCGGCTCCACCACGCCGCCGGGACGGGGAACTGATGGGGCCGCTGGCGGTGTGGCTACGGCTGCTGCAACTGGTGGAGCTGTGGACCCAGGAGCACGGCGGACGCCGCTGCCGTGCGTTGCGTCTTCTGCGCGACTGCTTCGAGCCGGGTCACGCGCTGGAGGCACCATCCCCTGAGCCATCATTGCGGCGGAACGGATAGAACCTTGAGCGGATTGTCCCGAGCCACCCCCCCGCCCCCGCCGAGCCCGGAGGCCGGCTCCAGCGGAGGCAGCGGGCCGGCAGCCTGCCCGGAGGCTGTCGGCACTGACGCCGGAGCTGCCGCTGGATCTGACCGTGGATCCAACAGCGGATCTGACAGCAGATCTGACGCTGCTGCTGCAGTGGCTGATGCTGCAGTAGACGCAGCTCACGAAGCTGCCGCTGCGCAGGATCCGGAGCTGGCGAGCACCGCCCGGGGCCAGGGGTTGCAGGCGGTGCTGGCCCTGCCCGACTTCCGGCGCCTGTGGCTGGGGCAGATCTTCTCCCAGCTGGCCGACAAGTTCTACATCGTGTTGATGGTGTTCCTGATCGCCCAGTACTGGGTGACGGACACGCCCCAGACCAACGCCCTGCTGGCGGAAGCGGCCGCCAGCCTGCGCTTCGACCTGGAAACGCGCGCCCAGATGATCACCCTGCTGGCCACAGGGATTTATGTGGCCAACACCGTGCCGGCCATGGCCCTCGGCACCGTGGCGGGGGTGTGGGCCGACCGCTGGCCGAAACGCAAGGTGATGGTGGCCTCCAACGCCCTGCGCGCCGTCCTGGTGCTGCTGGCCCCGCTGCTGCTGATCCCCGGCCCCTTCTTCCTTGGCCTCAGCTGGGGCTACTGGGGCCTGGTGGCGATGACCTTCCTCGAGTCGGTGCTCACTCAGTTTTTTGCACCCGCCGAGCAGGCGGCCATTCCCCTGCTGGTGCCGCGACCGCTGCTGCTCGCTGCCATCTCGCTTTACCAGGCCACCAGCATGGGCGCCACGATCGTGGGCTTCGCGCTCGGCGACCCGGTGCTGCGCCTGCTGCGCAACGGTCTTGCCACGCTCGGCATCGAAGGCGGTGAGTTCGCGCTGCTGCCGCTCTGCTACGGGCTGGCGGCGCTGTCGATTGCCCGCATCCGCGTGGTGGAAGCCCCCTGGCAAGACCGCGGCACCTCGGTGTGGGGCGAGATCCTGGAGGGGATTCAGGTGCTGCGCCAGCGCTCCAGCGTGCGCAATGCCCTGGTGCATCTGGTGCTGCTGTACAGCATCCTGGCGGCGCTCTATGTGCTGGCCATCAGCCTGGCCTCGGCGATCAAGGGGCTCGGACCCACTCAGTTCGGCACCCTGCTGGCCATGAGCGGCCTGGGCATGGCCGTAGGTGCGCTGGCGGTGGCCCAGCTGGGCCGGGGCTTCACCCGCCGCCTGCTCTCGGCCTCGGGCCTGGGCCTGATCGCCTTTGCGCTGGTGCTGCTGGGCCAGGTGCGCGGCAGCCTGACGCTCACGCTCGGGCTGTGCGTGGTGCTGGGGGTGGGCGCCGCCCTGCTGGCCATCCCCGCCCAGACCACCATCCAGGAAGACACGCCGGAAGAACTGCGCGGCAAGGTGTTCGGCCTGCAGAACAACCTGATCAACATCGCCCTCAGCCTGCCGCTCGTGCTGGCCGGCACGGTGGTGAGCCGCTACGGGCTGCAGCCCGTGCTCTGGGTGCTGGCGGGCATCACCCTGCTGGCGGCCCTGCTGGAGCGCCCCTGGCAGCGCTGCTAGCGTTTTGGCAGAAATGGGCGACAGCAGTTGGCGCATATCGCCTGGCTGGGCAAGAAATCACCCTTCTGCGGCAACGTCACCTACGGGCTCACCACCACGGAGCAGTTGCGGCAACGGGGCCACCGCATCAGCTTCATCCACTTCGACACACCCGCCACGGGCCCCGGGCTGCCCTGGGATCCGCCGAGCGTCCACGGCAAAGGCCTGACACTCACCAAGGAGGCCCTGCGAGCCTCACGCCGGGCCGCACTGGCGGGCGATGAGAGCGAAGTGGCCCTGCCCTACCTGCTGAAGTCGCAGGTGTACACGGTCCCCGCGCCCGGCGCCCAGCGGGAGTTGCGGGAATCGCTGGAGCAGCTCAAACCGGATCTGGTGCACGCCAGCCTCACGCTCTCACCGCTCGATTTCCTGCTGCCCGATCTCTGCCAGCAACTGGGCGTGCCCCTGGTGGCCACCTTCCATCCCGCCTTCGACGCCGGCCTTCGCAACCTGGCCGGCGGCACCCAGCAGCTCACCTACCAGCTCTATGCCCCAGCCCTGGCCCGCTTCAACCGGGTGATCGTCTTCTCCGAGCTGCAGGCCGAGGTGCTGTCCCGGCTGGGGGTCAAGGATGACCGGCTGGCGGTGATCCCCAACGGCGTCGACACCGATGTGTGGAAGCCTGCGGAGTCCGAGCGAGCCGGTTCAGAGCGGAGAGGCACCGAGCGCAGCAGCTCCGAAGGCAGCAGCTCCGAGCGCAGCAGCAGCGCCCTGCGCCGCGAGGTGCAGGCCCGCTGTGAAGGCCGTCGCCCGTTTCTGTACATGGGGCGGCTGGCCACGGAGAAGAACGTGGAGGCGCTGCTGCGCGCCTGGCGGCTGGTGCGGCCAGCCGGCTGCGTGCTGGTGATCGTGGGCGATGGGCCGCTGCGGGGATCGCTGCAGGCCGCCCACGAAGACCCGGACATTCTCTGGTGGGGCTACGAGCCGGCGCTGGAGCGACGGGTGGCGCTGCTGCAGGCCTCGGAGGTGTTCCTGCTGCCGTCGCTGGTGGAGGGATTGTCGCTGTCGTTGCTGGAAGCCATGGCCAGCGGCACCGCCTGTGTGGCCACTGATGCCGGCGCCGATGGTGAGGTGCTGGAGGGAGGGGCCGGCATCGTGATCAGCACCCAGGGGGTCACCACCCAGCTGCGCACCCTGCTGCCGGTGCTGCGCGACCAGCCGGTGCTCACCGCCGAACTGGGGCGCCGTGCCAGGGAGCGGGCGCTGCAGCGCTACACGCTCACGCGCAACATCGAGGCGCTGGAGCGCGTCTACGCCGAACTGGTGCCCAGCCCCGCCCTGGCGGCCTGAGTGCCAGGGCCGGCGCCCTCCAGTTCCGCCAGCATGCGGGCGCGCAGGTCGTCCATCAGCCCTTCCACCGCCTCGCGGCGGCCGCTGAGGTAGCGGCCGTGCCGCTCGGTCACATCGATCGGCTCCCCCACCGACAGCCGGGCCAGGCGGGAGCCCAGCTCGGGTGGTTTTTCCTTGCTGGTGCCGTTGATCCAGGCGATCGCTCGCCACAGGATCTGCAGCACTTCGGTGTAGCGATCGAAGCTGGGCTTCTCGGCCACGTAGGAACCGCTGAGCGTGGAGAAGTGCTCCACCAGGCGCATGTGATCCATGGCCAGGCGGGCTTCGGTGGCCTGCCAGTCGGCCAGGCTGCGCTCCAGGGGCGTCATCGCCTCCAGGTCGTCGCGGTAGAGGCGGTCCCAGCCCGCCTGCTCCACGCGCCGGCAACGCTCAGTGAGGCTGCCCTTCGGGCGCAGGAGCTGCAAACGGCTTTCGGCCACCCCCAGCGCCGCGTTGCGAATCCGCTCGAGCCTGGCGATGAAGCTGTGTTCGAGAGCGGCAGGGCTCGGCGGCCGGGCGGCAAGGGGGGGCAGCTCCAGGCCATGGGCCTGGCGGTAGAAGGCCTCCAGCAGGGTGATCACGTTCTCGCCCAGCTGGATCAGGCGGCGGTAGCGCCGAGCTTCCGCCGGGCTGCCATTCCCCATGCAGCTGCCCGCCCCTGCAGGGCGAACCGCGTCGTTTGTGCCTTCTGCACATTCCGCGCCTGCTGAGCCTTCCGCATCGTCCGCGCCTACTGAGCCTTCTGAGCCTTCCGCCCCTTCGCCCCCGTCTGCGCCTCCAGAGCCCCCTGCACCATCCGGGCCCAGACGCCGGGGGAGCTGGGCTTCGAGGCGATCGAGCAGTGCATCGATCGCCGGCCAGTCGCGGCCCTGCGTCACGTACCGGAGGGCGATCGGCACGATCAGCACCCGCTCGGACCGGCCGGCGGTGGCGAGGTCGTCGCAGCACCAGAAGGCCATCTGGGCCAGCCCCGGCTCCAGGGGACCCAGCAGCTCGCCGTGGTTGTTGGTGGCGCCCTCCGGAGCGATCGCCAGCGGGAACGGGCCCTGAGCCAGCACCTCGCGGGCGGCTTTGAGCGCCACCCGGTCGAGCTTGCCCCGCTGAATCGGGATGCCCCCCAACGCGCCCAGGATCCAGCCGGCCGCGTCTCCCGCCCACAGGGGGATGCCGCGGTCGTAGAGGAACTGGCTGTGCACCGGGCTGCGCAGGACCAGCCCTGCCGCCCGGGCAGCGCGGGGCACCTCCTCCCAGACCAGCCGGGCCATCGTGAGCGGGTCGGTGGTGGTGGGGTGGCGAAAGGCGATCAGCAGGCGCACGCGGCTCTGCTGGTGCTCGGCAAACAGCTGCGCCAGCCGATCCGCCCCCTCCACCTGAACGTCCACGATCCCGCGCGTGCGCAGCAGCAGCGGCAACGCCCAGCGGCTGAGACGGTGCACCCAGGGACTGAAGTGGGCGGGGAGGAAGCGAAGGCCAGGCTGGGCCGGCTGGATCCCGGCGCGGGGCATGGTCGGGGGGCAGAGCGTGCCTGCAGCATCCCCTGTGGCGGCCCGGCTGTCTGTGGGCCACGGGCCGGCGGGAGCAGCGGCTGGCGGAGCAGGGAGCTGCGGGACCCGCCCCAGGCAGTGCTGGGCGGGTGGTCTGCGGGGGGTCTGCGGGGGGCTTGAGGGTGGTTTGTAGCTCGTCTACGAGTGGCTTGAGGGGCGTCTGTGGCTGGTCTGCAGGTGCGCAGAGGGTGGCCCGCGGGTGCTTTGAGGGTGGTCTGCGGGGGGCTTGAGGGGGTTTGAGGGACGGCCAGCGGGCGTGGGTCTGGCGTGAGCCACTGAGCCAGGCCAAACCTCGGTTGCCGGGGCTGCGGGTTAGGGGGCTGCGGGTTAGGTCGCTTCGACTTAGGGCGCTGCGGTCAGTTCGGCGCAGCAGGCCGCAAACGCCGCCGCCGGATCGGGGGCTGCCGTGATCGGCCGGCCGATCACCAGCTGGCTGGCACCGGCGGCGATCGCCTCGGCCGGCGTGAGCACGCGGGCCTGGTCGCCCGTGGCGGCGTCGGCGGGGCGGATGCCCGGGGTCACCAGCGCGAAGGGCAGCGGATGCTGCGCCCGCAGCTCGGCCACCTCCAGCGGCGAGCACACCGCGCCGCGCAGACCGGCAGCAGCCGCCAGAGCCGCCAGGTGGCTCACGTGGGCGGCCATCGCCACCGGCACTTGCAGTTCGGCGGCGAAGCGGTCGGCTTCCCAGCTGGTGAGCACGGTGACCGCCAGCAGGGTGGGCGGAGCCAGGCCCCGGGCAGCGGCCCCCTGCTCCGCCGCCGCCTGGGCCGCCGCCAGGGCCTCGCGACCGGCGCTGGCATGCACGGTGATCAGCTCGGCGCCCAGGGCGGCGGCGCTGCGGCAGGCACCGGCCATGGTGGCGGGGATGTCGTGGAACTTCAGATCCAGAAACACGCGCAGGCCACGCCGGCGCAGCTCCCGCACCACCTCCGGCCCGGCGGCGCTGAACAGCTCCAGGCCCACCTTCACCCAGCGCAGCTCCGGAATCGCGGCGGCCAAGGCCAGGGCGCTTTCGGCATCGGGGCGGTCGAGGGCCACGATGATCCGCCCTGCAGGATCGGCCAACGCCGTGGCGCCCGCTGTGTGGCGCTCTGTTGTGTTGCGCTCTGTGCTGGCCATCAGGCCACCAGGCGCCGGAAAGTCTTCTTGCCGAGCTGCAGCACCTTGCCGTCCAGCTCCGCCGCGCTGCTGAATTCCAGGTTGGGATCGCTCAGCTTCTCGCCATCCAGCTTCACGCCGCCCCCCTGGATCTGGCGCCGCCCTTCACTGCTGCTGGCGCAGACCCCGATGGCACTGAGCAGGAAAAAGGCCTTGGCGGGAAAGCGCACCGACGCCAGTGACGCCTCCAGCACATCGAAAGCCTCGGCACGGGGCGGGCCGCCTGCTTCAGCATCGAGCGGCTGGTTCCGCCCTGCCCCCACCCCCACCAATCCGGCGGCATCGGCCTGGGCCTGCAGCGCCGCCTGCTGGCCATGGCGCGTGGCGGTCACCTCCAGGGCCATCGCCTTCTGGCGCTCCCGCGGATTGGCCGGCAACGCCTCGAGGTCGAGGTCCGTGAGCAGGGTGAGGTAGGCGTTCACCGCGGCGTCGGGCACTTTCTCCAGCTTCGAATACATCGAGAGCGGATCGTCCTGGAGCCCCACGGTGTTGCCCAGGCTCTTGCTCATCTTCTGCACACCATCGAGCCCCGGCAGGATCGGCAGCAGCAGGCCGAACTGGGGCGGCTGGCCGAAGTGGCGCTGCAGATCGCGGCCCATGGCCACGTTGAACTTCTGATCGGTGCCGCCCAGCTCCAGGTCGGAGCGCACCGCCACTGAGTCGTAGCCCTGAAGCAGCGGGTAGAGGAATTCGTGCAGGGCGATCGGGGTGCCGCCCCCGTAGCGCTTGGAGAAGTCGTCCTTGGCGAGCATCTGACCCACGGTGCTGGTGCCCAGCAGCTCGATCACCCGCGGCAGATCGAGCGCCGCCAACCACTCGCTGTTGCGGCGCACCTCCAGCCGGCCGGGGGTTTCGAAGTCGAGCAGGGCCCGCTGGCGCGGCTGTCCCTGGCCCAGCTGCTCCAGATAGGTGGTGGCATGGGCGGCCACCGCCTCGGCGCTGAGCTGCACGCGGGTGGCGCTCTTGCCAGTGGGATCACCGATGCGGGCGGTGAAGTCGCCGATGATCAGCACGGCGGTGTGGCCGGCGTCCTGGAAGGCCCGCAGCTTGCGGAACAGCAGGCTGTGCCCCAGATGGATGTCGGAGCCGGTGGGATCGATGCCGAGCTTGATGCGCAGCGGCCTGCCCTCCCGCTCGGCTTCCGCCAGCCGCGCAGCCAGGGAGGTGGCGCTGCCGGCCAACGGACCCACCTCATGCGGAAAGAGATCCGCCAGGCCCCGGCTCAGCCATGCCGGCACGTCCGGCCACACCTGCGCCTGCCCCATCCGTTCACCCCGCCTGTGCCGCGACCCGTCGCGGCGGATCGTAGGCAGGCGTCAGCAGGACGAGCTCAGTTCGCTCTTCATGCGCTCGAGCGTGAGATGCATCTGGCTGAACATCTGCTCGGGCGTCATGCCGAACTGACCCAGCTGCGTGCGCAGCTGCTCGACCGTGAGCTTGGCCTGGAAATCCTCGGAGAGCTCGAAGCGCTTCATGAACACCCGGTAGCGGTCCATCAGCTCCTCCATCCGCTCGATGAAGAGCTTCTTGCCCTCGCGATCGAACTTGCCGTAGTCGGAGCCCAGCTGGGTGAGCTGCTGGTAATCGGTGAACAGGCGCCGGGCTTCGTCCTGCACGATCTCGGATTCAAAGAAGCCCATCAAGCTGCCGGACACAGAGCGATCGGATCGATTCTGCGGCGCCTGCCGGTCTGCCGGTGAGTACGGATTGACGTATCGACCGCCCCCTGCCGCTAACTTCGGGCCAGTCCGTCGTGGCTGAAGGGGGGCCGCCATGGCCAGAGGGCACTGGTTGGATCCACTGGCGCGCCGCCTGCTGATCGCCACGGGGCAGATCGCGCCGCCACCACCACCGCCTCGCCGTGAGCCGGCGCCATCGAACCCGGCTGCAGACGCCTCAACAGATGCGGCAGGGGCCGGTGGCGGCCCAGAGCCTGACGGGGCCGAGGCGGCCGTGGAACGGGAGCTGCTGGCCTTGAAGCTGAAGCAGAACCCGGCCCTGCGGCTGCGGGATGCCGCCCAGGTGCGCCACGCGGCCGCCCTGGGCTGGCGGCTGGATGTGAACCGCGCCACCCCCGCCGACTGGCTGCGGCTGCCCGGCTGTGAACCGCACCAGGTGGACCTGCTGCTGCGTCTGCAGGCCGGCGGTGTGCAGCTCAGCGGCGAGGACGACCTGCAACGGCTGCTGGGCCTCAGCGACGCCCAGCTGCAGTGCTGGCTGCCGCTGCTGGAGTTCCGCTGGTATGGGGAGCCCGCACCGCTGCGGCCGGTGCCGCTGGACGTGAATCGCTGCAGCGCCGAACAGCTCCAGGCAAGGCTGCCGCTCGATCCCCCCCGCTGCCAGCGGCTGGTGCGCGAACGGGGGCGGGGGCCCTTTCAGGATCTCGCCGATCTGCAGCAACGGCTGCAGCTGCCCCCCCACCTGGTGGAGGCCCTGATCGGCAAGGTGAGCTTCGGCCGGGGGCCGGTGGGGCCGGATCTGCCGCGGCCGACACCAGCGCCACAGCGGCAGCGGCCCTGAGCATGGGCCTGCCGCGCCAGGGGCAGCTCGACCTGTTCGGCGCCGGGCCTGGCTCCACCGCCGCTGAGCAGGTGCCCACGGCTCTGCCGTTGGCGCGCCACCAGCTGCTGCGCTGGCAGCAGGGCCTGGCCGACTTTCAGCGTCCCCTGCACGGCAGCGGAGCCGGGGTGGCGCAGCGCTCCCTGTTCGGAGCCGGCGGGGCCGATGCCGCCGCCGCGCAGGCTGCCGCCTTCGATCCACTGGCGCTGGCACCGCTCAACCTGCAGTTCTGGCGCTGGCCCGAGCCGCCGCAGCAGGGGGCGGCGCTCTATGTGGTGATGGACCGCCAACCCCAGCTGGAGCACCCCCTGCTGCTGTATGTGGGCGAAACCGGCTGCGCCGATCGCCGCTGGAAAGGCGACCACGACTGCAAGACCTACCTGGCGGCCTACGACGAAGCCCTGCGCCGCTGCGGGCTCACCAGCGGGCTGAGCATCCGCTTCAGCAGCGACGTCCCTGGGGCGGTCAAACCACGCCGGGCCCTGGAGCAGGCGCTGATCCGCCGTTGGCAGCCGCCTTTCAACAAGGAAACCCGCCAGCGCTGGGCCACGCCCTTCACCGCCGATCCGGCCTGAGCACCAGCGGGGAGCCCGGTGCGGCATGGCTACGATCGCGCCTCCAAGGTTGACGCTCCATGGAGTTCCGCACCAGCCCCGCCGCCTTCACGCAGTGGGAAGGCGACACCCTGGCGGTGGGGGTGCTGCAGGGGGATCCCGCCGGTTGGCTGCCGCTCCTGTCAGCCCGCTTCAGCCTCGACCTGGCCGCGCTGCTGGAGAAGCGGCGCTTCAAGAGCAAACCCGGCGACTGCCTGGCCCTGCATCTGCCCGCCCACACCCCCAGCCTGCTGGTGCTGGTGGGGCTGGGTGAGGCCGGCAGCCTCGATGGCGCCGCCCTGCGCAGCGCCGCCGCCGCGAGCGCCAAGGCTGCCGCTGCCGCCGGGGGCGCCCTGGGGCTGGCCCTTCCCTGCGAGGGCCTTGATCCCACTGCCGCCGCCACGGCCATCGCCGAAGCGGTGCGGCTGAGCCTCTACAAGGATCAACGCTTCAAGAGCGAGGCCGAGCCCCAGACGCTGCCGGAGAGCGTCACGCTGCTGGGCCTGCCGGAAGCGGCCGGCACCGGTCTGAGCGCCGTGGCCGCCACCTGCGCCGGCGTGGAGCTGGCCCGCGAGCTGGTGGCCGCCCCTCCCAATGTGGTGACCCCCCAGGCCCTGGCCGACACCGCCGCCAGCATCGCCAGGGACTTCGGCCTGGAGCTGAAGGTGCTGGAGCGCGACGACTGCGATGCGCTCGGCATGGGGGCCTATCTGGGCGTGGCACAGGGCTCGGATCTGCCGCCGAAGTTCATCCACCTCACCTACCGCCCGGCCGGGGGCTCCAACCGGCGGCTGGTGTTGATCGGCAAGGGGCTCACCTTCGATTCGGGCGGGTACAACCTCAAAACCGCCGGCTCCCAGATCGAGATGATGAAGTACGACATGGGCGGCAGCGCGGCGGTGCTGGGTGCGGCGCGGGCCATCGCCGAGCTCAAGCCGGCGGATGTGGAGGTGCACGTGATCGTGGCCGCCTGCGAAAACATGATCAGCGGCAACGCCATCCACCCCGGCGACATCCTCACCGCCTCCAACGGCAAGACGATCGAAATCAACAACACCGATGCCGAAGGGCGGCTCACCCTGGCCGACGCCCTGGTGTACGCCTGCAACCTTGAACCGGATGCGGTGGTGGATCTGGCCACCCTCACCGGCGCCTGCGTGATCGCCCTGGGCGAGGAGATCGCCGGGCTCTGGTCCGTCAGCGACACGCTGGCCGCGGCCCTGGTGGACGCCGGTCAGCAGGGGGGCGAGCTGTTCTGGCGCATGCCGCTGCATGCCGCCTACAAGCAGGGCCTGAAAAGCCCGGTGGCGGATCTCAAGAACACCGGTCCACGGCCGGGAGGGTCGATCACGGCGGCCCTGTTCCTCAAGGATTTCGTCACGCCCGATCTCCCCTGGGCCCACCTCGACATCGCCGGCACCGTGTGGAGCGACAAGGGCCGCGGGCTTGACCCCGCCGGTGCCACCGGGTTCGGCGTGCGCACCCTGGTGAACTGGGTGTGCCTCGGGGGCCCGGCTTAGGGTTGACCACTGACGCCGCTCGCCGACGCCATGGCCGCCAAGAAGATCCGCTGGTACATCCGCGCGCAACTGGGCGTGCTGCTGTTGCCGCTGGGCCTCTGCCTGGTGGGTGAAGCGATCAGCCGGCGCACGGTGCAGCAGGTGGCCCTGCTGGTGAAAGCGCCGGCCACCGGCCCCTGGTTCTGGTACGGCGCCCTGGGGCTGATCTGCGTGACCGCGGGTGTGGGCCTGATGGTGGAGAGCGGCCTGCTGAGCGGCTACCCACGCCAGGCCCGCTAGCCCCAGGCCTGGATCGTTGCCGCTGGAGCGCTGCTGTGAGGGAGGTCGCTTGGTGGTGGCGCTTCTGTTCGTGAGTGGAGGTGGAGCTTCAAGTGGAGGGTGGAGCCTCACTCAGGCCGCCGCCACCGGCGCGGCGCTGCCCAGGAGCACGGTGGGCGATTCCAGCTCGTGGATCTGCCAGCGGGCCCGGTCGCCGAAGCTCATCAGCAGGCGGTCGAGGTCGTCGACCGCCTGTTTCGGGCTTTCGTAGGGGCCGATGTGGCGGGTGGCCAGGCCGTCCTTGATCGTCAGCAGATACATACAGGCACCGACATGTCACCTGCAGTCAACGTAAGCAGGCTGCCCGCTTCTGGGAAGGGCTGAAACCCCCACCGGGGTGTCAGGGGGAACGCCAGGGCGTGCCGCTGCGGGCGGCCTTGCCCCAACGCTCGTCGAGGCGCCGGTCACGGCCGCACGACCAGCGGTAATAGGAGTACTTCGCCTTGTTGCGTTCCGCGTAATTCTGGTGATAGCTCTCGGCTGGCCAGAAGCGCTGCAGCGGCCGCACCGGCACCCGCAGCTCAGCGGGCTTGCGCTTCAGTTCGCGGGCGGCCGCGGCCTGGCTGGCACGGGCCTGCTGCTCCTGGCGGTCACCACGAACGAAGATGGCCGGCTGATACGAGGCGCCGCGATCGCAGAACTGGCCGCCCCCATCCAGGGGGTCCACGTTGCGCCAGAAGGAGCGCAGCAGGGCCGGGTAGCTGATCCGGTCGGGGTCGAAGCGCACCAGCACGGCCTCGAGGTGCCCCGTGCCTCCTGCCGACACCTGCTTGTAGGTGGGGTTGGCCTGGGCACCGCCGCTGTAGCCGCTCACCGCATCGAGCACACCGGGGAGCTTCTCGAGGTCGTGCTCCAGGCACCAGAAACAGCCACCGGCGAACACCGCCTCCTCCACCGCCGCCTGCGCGGGCGGGGCGGCGGTGATCAGCAGCATGACCACCAGCAGCAAGGGTGCTAGCCAGCATTGCCAGGCGCGCCGGAATGGGCGCGGGAGTGGACGTCGGGGTGGGAGCTGCAATGGGAGCTGCAGCGGACGCCGCGAGGACGAGGGCGGGCGGGAAGGGAGCGGGCTCATGCCGGTTCAGCAACGCTGCGGGCGGTGGCGGTGCCGCGGGAGGCCGCCGCGCCGATCTGATCCAGGATGGCGGCTGCCGCTCTGCGGGTGACCCCCGGCTCGCCCAGGATGCCGCGCAGGCGGCTGTAGCCGTCGAGCATCCGCTGCCGCTCGGGGCCCTGCTCCAGCAGTGGCAGGGCCTCCGCCACGATCGTGTCGGCGGTGAGGTCGTTCTGCAGCAGTTCCGGCAGCAGCCGTTCCCCCAGCAGCAGGTTCACCGGGGAGATGTGGGGCACGTTGAAGCCCAGCAGCCGTTTAGCGATGAAGGCGGTGGGCCGGCTGAGCCGGTAGCCCACCACCTGGGGCACCCCGCGCAGCGCCATCTCCAGGTTCACTGTTCCCGACTTGGTGAACGCCAGGGTGGCGGCGGCACAGAGGGTGGGCTTGAGCGCGTCGCAACGGGCAGCCGGCACCACGGTGGCCTCCACGCCCGCAGCCGCCAGGCGGCTGGCCAGGGGCTGCTCAAAACTGGGCAGGCCGGCCGGAACGACCACCTTGAGGTTGGGGCGCAGCTGCTGCAGCCTTGCCGCGGCAGCGGCCAGTGGCGGCAGCAGGTAGCGCAGCTCCTGAGGGCGGGAGGCCGGCATCAGCAGCAGCAGCGGCTGGTCGGGGGTGAGACCCAGCTCGCGCCTGGCCTCAGCCGGATCGGGCTGTTCGGTGAGCGTGTCCACCAGCGGATGGCCCACCCAGGTGACGTCCGCGCCGCGGGCGGCGTAGAAGCTGGCTTCCTGGGGAAAGATGGCCAGGATCCGGTCGGTGAAGCCGATCAGGCGCGTGGTGCCGCCATCGCCAAAGCGGAAGGCCCACTCCTGCGGCGCGATGTAGTAGGTGATCGGCACCCAGGGGTAGTCGCGGCGGATACGCAGGCCCAGATTCACATTGGCGCCCATGTAATCGATGAGCACCAGCCCATCCGGCGGCGACTGGCGCAGCCACTGGCCCACCTTGCGCTGCAGCCGCAGGGTGGGGAGCACCAGGGGCAGGGCTTCCCAGAGGCCGATCGCCCCCATCGGCGCCGTGTTGGCGATCAGCCGGGCGCCGGCACGCTCCATGCGCTCGCCGCCCAGGGCCACGATCTCCAGCGGCAGGTGGCGGCGTTCCGCCTCCGCATGCAGTGCCTGGATCAACAGCCCCCCCTGCAGATCACCCGACACCTCGCCGGTGCTGATCAGCAACCGCGCCATCAGCGCTGCGGCGGCAATGGGCCGCGGCGCCCGGGCGCAATCGACGCCTCGAGGAAGCTGCACAGCTCCTCGGCCGCCGGCAGCAGGGGCTGCTGGCGCAGCTGGCGCAGCGCCTCCACCAGCACCTCATCGCCGCGGTAGAGGCGGTCCCACACCTCCCGCAACTGGCGCAGCTCAGCGCCGTCCTCGCGGTCGGCAAGACCGCTGCGGCGCAGGCCGATGCGGTTGAGGCCCCGCAGCCGGCCCGGGTGCCCTTCCACGATCGCGAAGGGGGGCACGTCGCGGTCGATGCGGCTCATGCCACCGACCATCGCCAGCTTGCCGATGTGCACGAACTGGTGGATGCCCAGCACGCCACCGATCACGGCCCGATCACCGATCACCACATGGCCGGCGATCGCCACGCCATTGGCCACCACGATCCGGTCGCCCAGTTCGCAGTTATGACCCACATGGCTGTAAGCCATCAGCAGGTTGCCGCTGCCGATGCGGGTCTGCTCGCCGGCGGCGGTGGCCCGGTTGATCGTGACGCACTCGCGAAAAGCGTTGTCGTCGCCGATCACCACCTCGGTGTCAGCGCCGTTGTACTTGAGATCCTGGGGCTCGAGGCCGATGCAGGCGCCCGGGAACACCCGGTTGCGCGCGCCCATCGTGACCCTGCCATCGATCACCACGTGCGGGCCGATGCTGCTGCCCGCACCGATCTGGACATCGGGACCGATCACGGCGAACGGGCCGATCGCCACCCCTTCGGCCAGCCGGGCGCGGGGATCCACCAGAGCACTGGGATGGATCTTGGTCGTCACGGCGGAGCTGGTCATTCCCTCAGTCCACCAAAGAGAACATGAGTTCCCCTGAACACACCAGGTCTCCATCGACAGTGACGGTGCCCTTCACTTTGCCGAAGCGTTTGCGTTTGAGGGTGATCAGCTCGCAGGTGATCCGCAACTGATCACCCGGCACCACCGGTCGTCGGAAGCGCACACCATCGATGCCGGCGAACACGAACAGCCCCTTGGGAAGTTCAGGCATCTGGCTGATGATCAGGCCACCCACCTGGGCCATCGCTTCAACGATCAGCACCCCGGGCATCAGTGGCCGGCCGGGGAAATGCCCCTGGAACTGGGGTTCGTTGAGGGTGACGTTCTTGATCGCCACGGCCCGTACGCCCAGCTCCTGCTCGATCACCCGATCGACGAGGGCGAAGGGGTAGCGATGCGGCAGCAGGTTGAGAATCTGCTCGCTGGTCAGCAGCGAGGTCTCGGGGGGAGAGAAGACGGACAAGGGAACGTCAGGCAGTTCGGGGGAGGGAGGCCAGGGCGCCCGCCAGTGCCGTGTGCAGGCCGTGGGACCCGCGGAAGGCGAACACCTGGGCCATGGGCAAGCCCACCAGCGCCAGATCCCCCAGCAAGTCCAAGAGCTTATGGCGCACCGGTTCATCGCTGAACCGCAGCGGAGGGTTCACCCAGCTCTCGCCATCACAGACCAGGGCATTGTCGAGGGCGCCGCCCTGGATCAGTCCGGCGGCACGCAACTGTTCGATCTGCTCGAGGAAGCCGAACGTGCGGGCAGGGGCGATCTCGGCCACGAACCGCTCCGGGGTGAGTTCAAGCGTGAACAGCTGCTGGCCGATGGCCGCCTGGGGGTAGGCCACAGCGGCGCTGAGGCGGGGCCGCTCGCTGGGGAGGGCCACGGCGAAGCTCTCGCCCTGCTGAACCGTGAGCGGGGTTGCGAGGGTCTGGAGCGGCTCGCGCTCACCGATCTCGCGCAGACCAACCGCCGCGATCGCCTCCACCCAGGGCAGTCCGGAGCCATCCAGCAGGGGGATCTCCTCCCCTTCTACCAGGATGTCCACGTGGCTCAGGCCCGTGCCCACCAGCGCCGCCAGCAGGTGTTCCACGGTGGCCAGGCGGCCCTGATCGAAGCGCAGCGCCGTGCACAAACGGGTGTCGGCCACCTGGCGGGGGTGGAGCGGCACCGGCGGCTGGCTGGGCTGCTCAAGCCAGCCCACCGCGAAGCCCGGGCGCTCGGTGGGCTCCAGGCGCACCCGCGCCACGGCACCGCTGTGCAGGCCCACCCCTCTGATCTCCACCGGGGCGGCCAGCGTCCAGGCCCGGGCGTAATCCGCCGGCCACGGGCTCATCAGAACTTCCAGCCCACGCCGAGGTTGAAGCGCCACTCACCGGTGAAATCACGGCTGGCCACCTCCAGGCGCAGCGGCCCCACCGGCGTGGTCACGATCAGGCCCGTTCCCACCGAGAAGCCGCTGCCGGGTTTGCCCAGCAGGCCGCCGGGGTTGCCCGGCACGTTGGCCTGCGAGCCGAAGGTGGTGCCGCCATCGATGAACAGCTCACCGCTCACGACGCTGAACAGCGGGAAGCGGTATTCGATCGTGGCCTCACCGAAGCTGCGTCCCACGCCGAGGTCGCAGTCGAAGAAACCCCGCACCGAGTTGGAACCGCCCAGGCAGAAGGCTTCGTAGGGAGGCAGGGAACCGATGGTGGAGCCGGCGGACACCTGGAAGGCCAGGGCCTGCTTGCAGTCGAAAGGCTCACCCGGCCGGGGGCGGCAGCCCTTGTAGAACCGGAGCCAGTTGACCGGGATGAAGTGGGAATAGCTGCCCCGCACCCGGTTGAAGGTGGGGGAATCAGGGCCCACCGACACGAACTGCTCGGTGCTGAGCGAGAGGAAGTTGCCGTCGGTGGGGTTGCGGGGATCGTTGAGGGTGTTGCGGGTGGCCGCGAAACGGAGCCCCACCAGCTGGTTGGTGGTGGCGCAGTTGAAGGCGATGCAGATGACGTCGTCGGTGGGGGCACGACGGCCGTTGAAGTTGTTGGTGCTCACGCCGAACGGCATGGACTCACCGCCGAAGTTGATCGGACGCACCTCCTGCACACTGGCGCCCACCACCACGTTCCAGGTGGCCCGCTTGAAGGGGTCGCCGCCATTCAGGGGCCGGGCGAACTGGAAGTTGCCGCCGATGCGCTGCAACACCACCGAGTTGCCGTCGAAGTCGAACCAGCTGACGTCAGGGAAGGCGTTCTCGGCGGAATCCACCGAGTTGAACTTGCGCCCGGCCGGGTTTCTGGATTCGTTGATGTTGTAAGCCACATCCGTGCCCGGCGCCTTGTAGAAGTCGGAGACGGTGTTGATGTTGCCGCCGTCCTGCGACTGGAAGATCTGGGGCACGTCGCGGCTGACGAACAGCCGGGCGCGGAAGGCGGTGCGGAAGCGGTCGCCCTTGATCCAGGGATCGGTGAAGGAAAGATCGGTGAGCGCGCCGAACTGGCCGTAGGTGAAGTTGAGCGCCAGGTCCCAGGCCCGGCCGAACAGGTTGCTGTCCTGCAGCTGCACCTGACCGAACACACCCTGGCTCTGGCTGTAACCGAGGCCGCCGGAGAGGGAGCCGGTGGACTGCTCCACGATCCCGAGCACGATCACCACTTCACCGGGCTGGGCCGGCACCGGCCGCAGGGTCACCTTGATGTCACCGAACAGGCCGGTGCCATAAAGGCGTTTGATGTCTTCCTCCAGCTGGCGGCGGTTGAAGATCTCGCCCTGCTCGATCGAGATCTCGCGGGTGATCACCCAGGGCTTGGTCTTGCCGCGGATCGGCTCGTTCTTGTCGTTGGTGGCGGAGCCCTCCTTGTTGAGGAACTGCACCTCCACGCCCTGCACGGTGCCTTCCCGCACCGTGAGTTCCACCACCCCCTCGGGGCTGACACGGTTGGGGCCGGTGATACGGGCCAGGGAATAGCCCTGATCGGCGTACCACTTCTGCAGCTCGTCGATGCGGCCCTTGAGCACATTGAGGTTCAGGGTCTTGCCGTAATCGGGGGCGAAGGTGTCCTGAATCACCTGGGGCGGCAACTTGGCCTTGGGCGTGTCGAGCGCCACCTGCGAGAGCACGGGGTTGGCGGTGGTGATCACCACCACCTGCACGCCCAGGGGGCCGTCCTTGGGCTGGATGCGCACATCGGAGAACCAGCCGCTGGCATAGATGGCCGCCAGGTCGGTCTGCAGCTCCGAGCGGGTGACGCGGCTGCCGGGACGCACGGTCATGGCGTCGTAGACGGCCAGCTCAAGCCGCTCCCGCTCCGGGTGGCCGGCCAGGCCCTCCACCACCACCTCGCTGATCAGCACGCGCGGTTCGCTGGGGGAGGCCGGCGGAGCGATCTCCGCCGCCGGGGCCGGAGCAGCGGCGGGAGCCTCGGCGGGGGCGGGCTGGGTGGCAGGGGCGGGGCTGGCCGGGGCTCCGGAGGCCGGTGGGGTGGCCTGAGCCTGGAGCACACCGGACGGGGCCGCCAGGCTGCCGGCGGCAGGTGCCAGCGCGCCGGCAGCGGGACCGGCTGTGGGCGCCAGTGCGCCTGCCGTGGCTACGGCTGTGGGGGCGGATCTGGCAGTGGCCGGAGACGGGGCAGCGGCAGCATCAGCCGCCGCCGGCTTGGTTTCAGCGCTGGCCGGTGCCAGCAGAGTGGCGCCGCCCAGCAGCGGCAGACTCAGGGCGAGGGCCACGGAATTGGGCCGGCGCGCCAAAACGGAGAGGAGATCGCCGGCGAGGGCGTTGCGGGGGACACCCATGGTTCTCCGAAAGAAGGCGGACGGGCCGCAAATTGGCGTGACCTTACCCGTAGACCCGGGGGGAAGGGCAAACCCCTTGGACCCGTTTGAGGACCTCCCCATAGGCCTCGACCACTCCGCCGAGATCCTGTCGGAAGCGGTCCTTGTCCAGAATCCGGTCGCTCGCGTCCTCGGTGGCGAGGTCCCAGAGCCGGCAGGTGTCCGGGCTGATCTCATCGGCCACCACCAGCTGCTGATCCGCCGTGAAGCCCAGCTCCAGCTTGAAATCCACCAGGTCGAGCCCCACGCCGGCGAACAGCGGCCGGAGCACGCCATTCACCCGGTGGGCGAGGGCTTCAAGATCGGCGCGCTGCTGCGCCGTGACCAGCGCCAGCCGCGCCAGCCGCGCCTCGCTCAAGAACGGATCGCCGTAGGCATCGTCCTTGTAATAGAGATCGAGCAGCGGCGGCTCCAGGGCGGTTCCGGGTGCGATCGGCATCTCCCGGCAGAGGGAACCGGCCGCCCGGTTGCGGATCACCACCTCCAGGGGAATCACCGCCACGGGCCGCACCAGCATCCAGGAGCTGCCCTCCACGCCGAGGTAGTGAGTGGGAACGCCGGCGGCCTCGAGCGCTTCGAACAGCAGCGCGGAGATGAGGCAGTTGAGGGCGCCCTTGCCCTGCAGCTGCGCCTTCTTCAGCGCATTGAAGGCGGTGGCGTCGTCCTTGTATTCCACCGCCACCAGGTCGGGGTCCTGGGTGGCAAACACCCGCTTGGCCTTGCCCTCATACAGGAGCGCACCGATCGAAAAGGCCGTCATGGCAGGAGAGAGTTGGGGGCAGGGGGGGTAGGGCCGGCCGCGGGAGCGGGAGCGAGCGCAGGGCTTGCTTGCCCACCGGCAATGCCGGGGCTGGCGTGCCCACCGGCGGCCCGGGGGGAGCGCAGCTCACGTTCAAGAGCAGCCGCGCGTTGCTTTGCCTCGGGATTGGCGCGTTCCAGCAACCATTCGCCGTAGGCGTCATCGATGCGGCGGGAGAGCCGCAGGCGCCGGTCGGCGGCCGCACGCGGATCGGCACCGGCCGCGCGCTGCACGTACTGCTGCAGATCCAGCAGCTGCGCCGCCAGCCCCCAGGCCCCATCCGCCGCCGCCTGGTTGAGGGCCAGCTCCAGCAGGGCATTGCGCTCCGCCAGCGGCACCGCCACCAGCAGGATCACCGCCCGCTCCAGCCGCTCGGCCGCCACCGTGCCGGGCAGCCGGCCGGCCAGCAGCACCTCCGCCGCTTCGCGCGAGCGGCCCAGCACCTCCAGGTGGCCGGCGAGCACATCAAGGGCCGAGCGGGTGTCGAGGCTGCCGTCTTCGCGCAGCCGCAGGGGCAGGGGCATCGTTTCCAGCTGGGCGATGCGGCCCGCCGCCAGCCGGCGCAGCGCCTCGGCGGCCCGGCGGTGATCGAGGGCGGCGTTGGCGGCGCGCCACTGCTGCACCAGCCACTGCTCCCGCTCGCGGCCCGGCCCGGGGCCGTAGCGGTCGAGCACGGTGAGCGCCGACTCCGGCGCCAGACAGCTGATCAGGGCATTGGCATTGACCAGGATCACGGCGAAGGGCTGGGGCGCCGGACGCATCGCCACCAGGCGCTCACGCAGCAGGCGCAGCCGGTCGCTGCGATCAAACCGGGCGGAATCCTGACAGGCCCGCTCGAGCGCGGCGAGATCCTCGGAGCGCAGCGCGGCCTCGAAGGCCTCCTCCGGCATTCCCGGCAGCACCACAGGCCCCGGGGCCGCGGGCGTGGCCGGCGCCGCGGGCTTCTCCGGGGTCTGGGGCGTGGCCAGAGCGGCAGGCACGGGAGCGGCAGGCATGGGCGGAGCCTGGGCCTGGACAGGGCCGTGACCGGCGATGGCCAAGCCGGCCATCAGGAGCAGGGCCAGCCTTCGGCGGGGACCCACCGGCATGTAAAGAGGAAGGGTCACGGCAGGCGGCCACCGGGCCACAACCTAAGGGAACCGCCCCCCATCACCCGCTCCGCCCCATGTCCGCACCCCTGACCGATGGCCTGCCGTCTCCGCGCCGGGTGCTGGTGGTGGGGGCAGGGGGCCGGGAGAACGCCCTGGGCTGGGCCCTGCGGCGCTGCCGCGGTGTGGAACGGGTGTGGGTGGCTCCGGGCAACGGCGGCACCGCCGGGCAGGAGGGCTGCGAGCCGCTGCCGATCGCCGAGAGCGACGGGCCTGCGCTGATCGCCGCCTGCCAGGAGCGGCAGGTGGATCTGGTGGTGGTGGGCCCGGAGGCGCCCCTGGCCGCCGGCCTCGCCGACGAGCTGCGCGCCGCCGGACTGGCGGTGTTCGGTCCAGGGGCCGACGGCGCCCAGCTGGAGGCCAGCAAGCAATGGGCGAAGGCGCTGATGCAGGAGGCCGGCGTGCCCACGGCGGGCTACTGGGCCGCCACCAGCTGCGAGCAGGCGCTGCAGGCCCTGGAATCCCATGGCCGGCCCCTGGTGGTGAAGGCCGATGGGCTGGCGGCCGGCAAGGGGGTGACGGTGGCCGACAGCCTTGAGGAGGCCCGTGCCGCGATCGAGGAGATCTTTGCGGGGCGCTTCGGCAGTGCCGGTGACGCGCTGGTGCTGGAGGAGCGCCTGAGCGGGCCGGAGGTGTCGGTGTTCGCGCTCACCGACGGGGAACGCATGGTGCTGCTCCCCCCCGCGCAGGACCACAAGCGCATCGGCGAAGGGGACACCGGCGCGAACACGGGCGGCATGGGGGCCTACGCGCCGGCCCCCCTGCTGGATGCGGCCGGGCTGGAGCTGGTGCGTCAGCAGGTGCTGCTGCCGATCCTGGCCACCCTGCGGGGCCGGGGCATCGATTACCGCGGCGTGATCTACGCGGGCCTGATGCTCACCGCCGACGGACCGAAGGTGATCGAATTCAATTGCCGCTTCGGCGATCCCGAGTGCCAGACGCTGATGCCCCTGCTGGGCGACGAACTGGCCGAGGTGCTGATGGCCTGTGCCAGCGGCCGCCTTGATGCCGCCCCGCCGCTCACGATCTCGGGCCGCTGCAGCGCCTGCGTCGTGGCCGCCTCCGCCGGCTACCCCGGCCCGGTGCGCAGCGGTGACGCGATCACATCCAGCCTCGCCCCTGATCCGGATCTGCAGCTCTTTCATGCCGGCAGCCGGGCCGGCGCCGATGGTGTCTGCGTGACGGCAGGAGGCCGGGTGCTGGCGGTGGTGGCGCAGGCCGGCGATTTCGATGCCGCCTTCGCCGCTGCCTACGGCGGCCTGGAGCAGGTGCACTTCGAAGGCATCACCTTCCGGCGTGACATCGGCCACCAGGTGCGCCGCCCCTAGGGTGCGTCCTTCCGACGGTTCCGCGTGTGACCGCCGAGCTTCCGCCCTCCTCTGACCGGCCGGTGTCTGCCTCTCCAGCCTCCGCCCCAACCCCTGCCGCTCCAGCTCACGCTCGCGGCGCCACCGCGGCCGCCATGCCGCTCAGCTGGCAGCAGCGGCTCGGCCTGTGGTGGGCCGAATTCAGCCTGCAGACGAAGCTGCTGGCGGTGGCCACCCTGGTGGTGAGCCTGATGATGACGAGCATCACCTTCATCGCGCTCAACGGCATCCAACGCGATGCGCGCATGAGCGACACCCGCTTCGCCCGCGATCTGGGTCTGCTGCTGGCCGCGAACGTCACCCCGCTGGTGGCCGAAGCCAACGACCGCGAACTGGCGGCGGTGGCGGAGCGTTTCTGGCGATCGAGCCGAAGCCTTCGTTACATCTTCTTCGCCGATCCCGATGGGGTGATCTACCTCGGCATCCCGATCGGCGGCAGCAACGGCAGCAGTGAATTGCTGCTCAGCCGCCGGCTCGAACTGCCCGCCGATCTGCAACGGCGTTCCCAGAATCCGCTGATCCGTCAACACCTCAGCCCAGACGGCCAGGTGACCGATGTGTTCGTGCCGATGGTGAGCGAAGGGCGCTACCTCGGCGTGCTCGCGCTTGGCATCAATCCCAATGAAGCGGTGCTGGCGAGTGCGGCCCTGACGCGGGAAGTGACCGTGGCGGTGTTCATCTCGATTTGGGTGCTGGTGATCCTTGGCGCGGTGTTCAACGCGCTCACGATCACCCGCCCGGTGAAGGAATTGCTGCGCGGCGTGCGCGCGATCGCCGGCGGTGATTTCCAGGCCCGCATTGCCCTGCCCGTGGGCGGCGAGCTGGGCGAACTGCTGAATGGCTTCAACGACATGGCCTCCCAGCTGGAGGTGTACGACGCCGCCAACATTGAGGAGCTCACCGCCGCCCAGGTGAAGCAGCAGACCCTGATCGCCAGCATGGCCGACGGCGCAGCCCTGCTCGATGGCGACGGTCAGATCGTGCTGGTGAATCCCACGGCCCGCCGCCTGTTCCGCTGGGAAGGCCGCAACCTGGAAGGCAGCGATCTCTGCAGCGAACTGCCCGATCTGCTGGCAATGGAACTGCAGGCGCCGCTCGATGGCTTGCTAGCCGGTGAGCGAGACAGCTGCGATGTGCGCTGCACCTTCGGCGAGCCGCCCCGCACCCTGCGCATCGTGCTGCAGAGCGTGCGTGACGCCAGCGGCGAAAGCCTGAAAGGCATCGCCATGACGATCCAGGACCTCACCCGGGAGGTGGAACTGAACGCGGCCCAGAGCCGCTTCATCAGCAATGTGTCGCATGAATTGCGCACACCGCTGTTCAACATCAAGAGCTACGTGGAAACCCTCCACGACATGCGTGACCAGCTGAGTGAGGAGGAAACCCAGGAGTTCCTCGGCATTGCCAACGCCGAAACCGACCGTCTCACTCGCCTGGTGAACGATGTGCTCGATCTCTCGCGGCTGGAATCCGACCGCACCTGGGTGCTGGAGCCGATCGAACTGCGCCCGGCGATCGAGCAGACCCTGCGCAATTACCGTCTCAATGCCGACGAGAAAGGGGTGACGCTGGCGATGGATGTGGATGCCCAGTTGCCCCGCGTACGCGGCAACTGGGACCTGCTGCTCCAGGTCTTCGACAACCTGGTGGGCAATGGGCTCAAGTTCACCCAGCCAGGCGGCTGCCTCAGACTGCGCGCCTATCCGTGGCCCGATTCCTGCCACATTGACCTCTCCATCCCCGTCCACGACAACGACAGCCTCAGCTGCGGTCTGTCCTCACCCCTGCCGCGGCTGCGCGTAGAGATTGCCGACACGGGAGCCGGCATCTCCCGCGAAGACCAGGCCCGAATCTTTGATCGCTTCTACCGGGTCGAGAATGCCGTGCACACCGAAGTGGGCACGGGTCTGGGGCTTTCGATCGTGCGGGGCATCATCGAGAAGCACGGCAGCCGCATCCACATGGTGAGCGAGCTGGGCGTAGGCACCACCTTCTGGTTTGATCTGCCCCTCGAGCAAGCCGACAGCGATGAACTGGCGATTGCCGGCGAACGCAATAACGCAGCAGCCGCCACTTCTGCGTTCAATGCTGCGTTGGCAGCCCCATCACCTTCCCCTGCCAGCGCTGTCTGAGAACCAGCTCAGAACAGAGACCCCGATCAGAACAGAGGACCCGCTCAGAACGCGTCGTCCTCCACACCACGCACGATGCGGGAAAGTTCCACCCGTTCATCGGAGGTGACGCGGTGGGGCACGCCGCTGATGATGCGCTCGAAGTTGGAGAAGGAATCGCGAATCTCAGGCCCGTTGCCGGTGATCACGAATTCACGGATGCCCTTGTCGTGCCAGGAGCCACGCATCTTGAACACGTTAATCGCGCGGGCCATCTCGCCGCGGATCTCCACATACTGCAGCAGCAGGATCGTATCGGTGATCGTGGAGATATGGGAATCCGTGATCGAGTGGCTGCCCATGAATTCTTCGGAGGTATTGGTAAAGAAGCCGGCGATTTCCTCCTGTTTTGCGTAGCCGGTCACGCCGATCACAAACTGCCGGAAAGCGTTGTGGCTCACCCCACGGGAGAGGGCTGATAGCGAATCAATTGCCATTCTGGAGGGCTTGAACTCGGCAATCTCGGTTTTGATGATCTGGAGATGATCTTCCAGGCCGGTGGATTCGGGATAAGCGCAGATGATCTTGAGCATGCCATCTTGCTCCATCTGCTCAAAATCAATCCCCCAACTGGTGGCGTTGCGCAGCAACTGTGCCCTCGACTCTTCGTAGGCAAAGAGGATGGCCCGCTCCTTGTTTCTGTAGGCGTTCTCGATGAACTTGCTCACCAGCAGCGTTTTGCCGGTGCCGGTGGCACCGGTGGCGAGAATGATCGAATCCTTGAAGAAACCACCGCCACACATCTCATCGAGGCGCGGCACCCCCGAGCTCAGGCGCACATTCGAAGAGCGCTGCGTGAGGCGCATCGCGCCCAGCGGGAAGATCGCCACACCCTGCGGCCCCATAGTGAAGGGGAACTCACCCTTCATGTGGGTGGTACCTCGCAGCTTGAGGATTTCCACCGTGCGGCGGCGGCGCTCCACATCCAGGACGTTGCGCAGAATGATCACGTTGTCGGAGACAAACTCTTCGACGCCGTATCTGGCGATCGGTCCATACTCATCGATGCGTTCGGTGGTCATCACCGTGGTGACGCCGATTTCCTTGAGCCGGGCAATCAGGCGAAAAATCTCCCGACGCACCACCGACACCGCGTCATATTGCTGAAAAACCGCCGTGATTGAATCGATGGCAACGCGGCGGGCCTTGTATTTTCTGATCGCGTAGTTGATTCGCTCGATCAAGCCCGAGAGATCGAAGCTCCCCGCCACATCCTGGCCGTCGGGATCCGGGGAAGCGTCAAGGATGAACAGCTTGCCTTGATCCACCAGCTCCTGCAGATTCCAACCAAAGCTGGAAGCGTTGCGGATGATGTCCCGGGGCGATTCCTCAAAGGTAACGAAGATGCCTGGTTCATCAAAATGATGGATGCCGTTATAGAGAAAATGCAGCGAGAAAACGGTCTTGCCCGTTCCTGATGTGCCGCTGATCAGCGTGGAACGCCCAATCGGCAGGCCGCCCTGGCAGATGTCATCAAGGCCTTCCACCCCGGTCGGAAGCTTCTGAACCTGCATCTGAGAATGGGGAAGGGAAGGAGAATCCGTCATGGCTGGTCTGGTGCCTGCATCAACCTAAGGCCCAGCTGAACAAAGCCAGGAAATTACTAGGAGGATCTACAGAATCTGGCCCGCACCACCGGCATCATCGGCATCATCGGCATCATCGGCGTGGGGTTCAGGATTGAAGAGATCATTTTCGGTGAGCTCATCGTAGAGCAAATCAAGGCCGATCAGCACCCGCTCGCGATCGGAGAGGTCGCCGATGATGCGCCGCACCGGCGGTGGCAGGATCTTGGCGAGCGTGGGGGTGGCCAGAATCTTGTCGTCTTCGGCCAGCTGCGGATTCTTGAGCACATCGATCACCTTCAGGGCATACACCCCCTTGAACTCCTGCTCCAGAATGTTGCGCAGGGTCTTGAGGGCACGCATGGAGTTGGGAGTGTTCCCCGCCACATAGAGCTTGAGGATGTAGGTCTTGCGAAGGCTCAAGGGTGCACCTCAGAAGGTTGGTTGGATCGAAGGTCCTGAAGCGTGGCAGCAGCGATGGCGCGCGGCCCTGGGGCCGGCTCGGTGACGGGCAGGGATCGACGGTACATCTCGCAGAGATGGGCCATCACGTCAAGGAGTGCCAGGCGGTAATCACGAAGGAAGTCATCTTTCTGACCTTTGAGCTTGAGCAATTTCCAGAATTCGTCGATCAGATTCGCATGGATAGCTACGGTCTTGGTGATGGAGAGATCACTGAAAAAGGCAGTGTTCACAAAGCTTTCCAGCGCCTGATTCGCCGCAGCCTCGTCCTTGAAGTAGCTCACCAGCAGATCTCTGTAGGTGCGCTCCAGGGAAAGAAACAACTCCTTCTGCTCCAGGGGAGGAAGGTTGCGGAGGAACCGCGAAGGATCCCTCTTATAGAACACCCCCAGATAGCCCAGCCGCTCCTGCAGGCGGCTCGACAGCCGCCAGGAGCCATCCCCGCCGGGTTCGCTCAGCTGTGCCCCCTCCACGTTGCCGCGCCGCAGGAAGCGGGAGATCGCCGCATCCAGGCTGTAGCTGAGCTGTTCCAGCTGATCAGCGGGCAGATGCACCTCGGCATCGTGGTAATCGAGCTGCCCACTCACGGGGCCCACCACCACGGCAGGAAGCAGCAAACCCTGATGGCGCAAGCCATCGAGTGCCTCAGGCAGGGCACCCTGCTCCAGCAGCACCGCATCGAACGTCTCCCAGCTCTCGGCCAGCGAGGCGAACGGATCAGGGGCCAGGCCCAGGGGCACCACGTCGTAGCGCCCCTCCTGCAGCCACTGCCCGCAGGCGGCGTCGAGGCCGGGATCGCGAATCAGCGAGGCGATCGTGAAGGCCGGCTGGGACATGCGGCGCGGGGAACCACGTTTGGGAGACCTTAAGGTTGACGGGCGGGACTCTGGGAGTGGAGGATGGACACTTGTCCATTCTTCAGGATGTGCGCCAGGCCTGAATGCCGAGCCGTCCGGTGATCCCCAACAGGGTCGCTGGCCAGGAGCGGGCAGCCTGTCCACGCCTTCGCACCCATGAGCACCACCCCCGCCACCGGCACCTCAGCGCCGAGCCCAGACTCTCCAGCGCCGGGCGCCGGCACCTACGTGATCGCCGAGGCCTCAGGCCAGCAGTTCTGGCTCCAGCCGAACCGCTACTACGACCTTGACCGCATCGCTGCAGAGGTCGACGAGAGCGTCACCCTGGAGAACGTGCTGCTCGTGCGTGACGCCAGCGGCGCCACCACCCTCGGCCACCCTTATGTGAGCGGTGCCACGGTTCAGCTCAAGGTGCTGGAGCATCGCCGCGGCCCCAAGATCATCGTGTACAAAATGCGGCCCAAGAAGAAAACCCGCCGCAAAAACGGTCACCGCCAGGAGCTCACCCGCGTGCGGGTCGAGTCGATCACCGTGGCAGGCAAGGCCCTCGCCTGATTCCGGCTCCATTTCTTCCTTCTTTCGCCCACCCTTCGTTTCCTCGCCCCCATGGCCCACAAGAAAGGCACAGGCTCCACCCGTAACGGCCGCGATTCCAATTCCAAGCGGCTGGGTGTCAAGCGCTATGGCGGTGAAACCGTGAGCGCCGGATCGATCCTGATCCGTCAGCGCGGCACCTCCGTGCTGCCCGGCAACAACGTCGGCCGCGGCTCCGACGACACCCTCTTCGCCCTCATCGATGGCGTCGTGAATTTCGAGACCATCAAGCGCGGCCTCCGCAACCGCAAGCGCATCCACGTAGCCCTGGGCTGAGCGCCACAACCCAAGCTGGCCTGAACCACAGGCCAGTACGGGTTCAATGCCACTGGCCTGGGTTGGCTCAACCTCTCAAGCCTGACTCCGCTCAACCTCTTACGCCTGGTTGAGCTGAACCTCACAGACCAGGCTTGGCCCAACTCCACAAGCCTGGCTCAACGTCAGCGGTCTGTCTTTTTCCTGAAACCAAAGCACTCCAACTGAAGACCGGGACCGCTGTTTCTCCAGCCTCCCGGTCTTTTTTGCTTGGGCGCTGTTGACAACCTGGTGCATCCGCACACGAGGGCTCTGCAGCCTTTAGCTCTGCTCTGGCATCTGGCTCCGCTCCTGCGTCAGGCATCGCTTCGGCGCCAGCCTTTCCACCCCGCTGAAGCGGCTGGCACCAGACTGTTCAATCACCGACCGATCAATCGGCGAGGCGATACGCCCTGGTGGTGATCAGGAAGGGGTGGAACACCTCGAGGAAGCGGCTCTGAAGTTTGCGGAAGAAACGCTCCACCAGCTGCGGGTCATCGAAGTGGAACGGATACTCGCCGGCGAAGCCCTTGAAGAAATACCAGTTGAGCAGGGCCACCGCCTCCTTCGACATGCGTGAAGCGAACACCTCCAGCTGATCGGCCGGTTGGCTCAGGTGCTCCAGCACATCCAGGCAGACGATGGTGTCGAACGCGGCCGGCAGGGCCGGATCGCTCAGATCGCGGCAGAAGCCGAGGCGATGGGCGAGGCCCAGGGCTTCCGCCCGCTGGCGCACGAACGCCCGGTTGTCGGGGTTGAGGTCCACGAACCACACCCGCTCCACCTGGGGCAGCGCCGCCGCCGCCAGGGCATGGGTGCCGATGCCGCCGCCGAAGTCGAGCACCTGGCCCCGGGCCAGATGCTGCTGCAGGCGCAGGGTGTCGGCGATGTAATCGCCACTGCCGAGGTGCCAGGCCGAAAGCTCGAGCAGGTGGCCGTGGCCCACCGTTTCCTCGTAGAAGGCCTCCACCCGTTCCGGGTCGAAACCGGTGGCGCCGGGGTGCAGGGCCGCCAGGTCGCTGCGGCTGTGGGCCAGGCGCTGCTCCAGTTCGCCGGGGCTCAGCTGCACGTAGGCCGCCAGCTGGTCGAACAGGCCGAAGCCGTCCCGCAGAAACCGCTCCACATCGAGGCTGGGCAGCACCGATGGGGCCGTCATGGTCTGGGTTGACTCGGACACTCCTGGTCCCCTAGGCAGACCGTCAGGGTAGGGGGCCGCCGCTCACGGCCGGCTCAGCTCCCGGGCTGAGGGAGCGGGAGGGGGGCGTCTTCATGGCCCAGCTCCACCCCGTCGCCGGGCACCTCCAGCCAGCGCCGCAGCCAGCCCACCAGCAGATAGAAGGGCAGGGTGTCGAGCAGGGCGGCCAGAAACTTGAACAGGTAGCCGCTGAGAATGAACGCCCACAGCTGGGGCAGCACCGGCTCACCAGGGCGGATCGGCAGCACGTGGGCGGCGTAGTGGCTGATCAACACCACGGCTGTGGTGTCCACCAGCTGGCTCACCAGGGTGGAGCCGTTGTTGCGCAGCCAGAGGGCCTTGCCGCCGCTGAAGCGCTTCCAGAAATGGAACAGCCGCACATCGGTGAACTGGGCCGCCAGGTACGCCACCATCGAGGCCCCCACGGCGCCGAAGGCCAGGCGACGCATCTCGAAGAAGGTGCTGGAGTCGGTGCCGGCCAGGCCAGGCAGCACCCCTCCAAGCCAGAGGATGAGCACGATCCAGCCGTTGAGCAGCAGGCCCACCCACACCACCTGCCCCGCCTTCTGCTCGCCCCAGATCTCGCTGATCAGGTCGGTGCAGAGGAAGGTGACGGGATAGGGCAGGGCACCCACCGCCACCACGATCGGCCAGCCGCCGATCGAGCCCAGGCTCAGGAAGCGGGTGAGGCCAAGGATGTTGAGCATGCCCATGGTGCCGAGGAAGAGGCCGGCCAGCACCAGGAAGGCCAGATCACGGCGGTGTTGCACTGGCACAGAAGCGGCACCGGGGGAACAGGCACCCCAGCCTGCAGCCCCGTCTGGCTCCTGCCACCCCCTGGCGGCGATGATGCACCGCCGCCGGCCTTCCCTTTCCCGGCGTCTGCCATCTGCAGCGATGTCGCGGTGACCGCCTCCCCTACGCCCTGCGGCTTCCTGGTGCTCGACAAGCCGGCAGGCCTCACCTCCCACGCCTGCGTGGCCAGGGTGCGCCGCTGCTACGGGCTCAAGCGGGTCGGCCACGGCGGCACCCTCGATCCTGCCGTCACCGGCGTGTTGCCCCTGGCACTGGGCGCCGCCACGCGGCTGCTGCCCTACCTGCCGAGTGACAAGGCCTACCGCGGCGTGATCCAGCTCGGCTGGCGCACCAGCAGCGATGACCTCAGCGGTGAGTTGCTGGAGTGCCGTCCGGTGCCCGCCCTCAACCACGACGACCTGGACGCCTGCCTGGAGCGCTTCCGCGGTTCGATCCTGCAGCAGCCGCCCCAGGTGTCGGCGGTGCACGTGGATGGGGAGCGGGCCTATGCGCGGGCGCGGCGGGGCGAAACGATGGAGCTGGCGGCGCGGCCGGTGCAGATCGATGCGCTTGAGCTGCTGAGCTGGGAGCCAGCCAGCCAGCAGCTGGAGCTGGCGGTGCGCTGTTCCGCCGGCACCTACATCCGCTCCCTGGCGCGGGATCTGGGCACCGCCCTGGGCTGCGGTGGCGCCCTGGCCAGCCTGCGCCGCACCGAAGCGCTCGGCTTCACGCTGAGCGGCAGCGTCAGCCTGGAGGCGCTGGAGAGCGGGGCGCCCCTGCCGCCCCTCGTCGATCCCCTCCAGCCGCTCAGGCATCTGCCCTGGCAGCAGCTGGATGCAGCGGATCTGGCAGGCTGGCGCTGCGGCCGCAGCCTCTGCGCCAGCGCCGTCTCCAGCTCCGGCGAGCCCGGTTTCGATCCCAGCGTGCTCGACCAGCCCGTGGTGATCCTCGATCCGCAGGGCCAGCTGGCCGGCATGGCCCGCACCGCCCCGGGCGGCCGCCTGCAGCCGCGGCTGGTGTTCGACGCGGCCGGCTGAGGCCGCCGCGTCGGCGCTTTCCTCCCGATCCCGCACCCAGCACCCAGCCATGGCCGGCCATAGCAAATGGAGCCAGATCAAACGCCAGAAGGCGGTGGTCGATGCCAAGCGCGGCGTGGTGTTCACCCGCCTGGCCCGGGAAATCAGCGTGGCCGCCCGCGCCGGGGCCGATCCGGCCGGCAACTTCCAGCTGCGCACGGCCCTGGAGAAGGCCAGAGCCGCCGGGCTGCCCAACAACAACATCGAGCGGGCGATCGCCAAGGGATCCGGCCAGGGCAGCGGTGACGGCGATCAGTTTCAGGAGGTCCGCTACGAGGGCTATGGCCCTGGCGGGGTGGCCGTGCTGGTGGAAGCGCTCACCGACAACCGCAACCGCACGGCGGCCGACCTGCGCCTGGCCTTCAGCAAGCACGGGGGCAACCTGGGCGAGGTGGGCTGTGTGGGCTACCTGTTCGAGCATCGCGGCGTGGTGCGGATCGAGCAGCCCCAGCTTGAGGAGAACGCCCTGCTGGAGAGCCTGCTGGCCTTGGAGATGGCAGGCGGTCCCGCTGCGCTCACCTACACGTTCGAACCAGCGGCAGGGGGGACGGCAGCCGGCAAGGGCGGGCCTGCTGGGGGGGGAGGTCGTGGGAGCGCTGGAGGCGGCGACGCCTCCGCCGAAGTGGTGTGCAGTTACGCCGACCTGGAGGCGCTGCAGGATGCCCTGCGGCAGCAGGGCTGGAGCGTGAAGGGCTGGGAACACCGCTGGATCCCTTCCACCACCTGCCGCCTGGAGGAGTCCGAGGCGCTGCGCCACTGCCTGCGCATGCTCGATGCCCTCGACGACCTTGATGACGTCCGCAGCGTGACCGCCAACCTGGAGGCCGATGAAGCCCTGATCGAGGCGTTACTGGCGTGAGGTTCGAGGAGTTGTGGAGATAACGGCTTAACGCTCTCCTCGCTGCCGATCGTGCAGAACCGGCGCAGCGGCTTCTTCGGATGGCGCTGCAGCGGCGATGGGCTGGCAAGTGCTGCCTTCAGCCGGCGAGCGCGGCGCGGTCGACCATCAGCCGGAGCCGCGGGTGCTGCTGCAGCCAGCTGGCCGGTAGCTGGGCGTTGGGGGGTTCCTCAAGCAACCGCCTCAGGATCGGCCCTTTGGAAGCACCACTCACCACCAGCAGGATCCGCTGTGCCGCCAGGATCTCCGCCAGACCGAGCGTGATCGCCCGCCGCGGCACGGCCTCTGGATCACCACCGAACGCCGGGGCGTTCTGGGCGCGGGTGGCGGCATCGAGCTCCACCACATGGCAGCGCTGGCTGGCCTCACAGGGGGGTTCGTTGAAGCCCACATGGCCGTTGTTGCCCAGCCCCAGCAGCTGGAGGCCGACACCGCCGGCCGCCTCCAGCGCGGCGCTGTAGCGGGAGGCTTCGGCCTGAGGGTCGGCGGCCAGGCCATCGGGCAGGGCCACCTGCTCCGGGGAGAGACCCAGCGGTGCGATCAGCCGGGCCTCCATCTCAGCAGCGAAGCTGCGGGGATCGTGCCGGGGCAGGCCGACGTAGGCATCGAGGTTGAAGCTGCGCCAGCCGGCCAGCAAGCGGGCCCGCTCCGCAGGCGCCAGCGCCGCGAGGCGCCGCCGCAGGGCGGCGTACACCGTCACCATCGTGCGGCCCGTGGCCAGCCCCAGCGGCAGGGACTGCGGCAGGAACAAGTGGTCGAGGAGGACGTCCGCCACCGCCTCGCTCAGTTGCTCCCCATCCGGGAACACCTCCAGCCGGTCGTGCCAGCCGGGCAGCGCTGCGGTGGGTTCAGGGAGAAAAGGGGAAAGGGCCGGCGCGCTCAGGGGCGAGCGGAACTCAGGGCCGCGTGGCGGGGACTCCATGGCGAGGAGCCTGACGCAGCGCCCGCATCCGCCGCCAGACGTGGTGTGGCGATGTCACCGTACGGACGCAGTTGGGCGCCGCGGTAGTAATGGCGGAGGATCTCCTTGAAGCTGCTACCGCGCTGGGCCATCGCCAGGGCCCCCCACTGGCTCATGCCCACGCCGTGGCCGAAGCCGCGGCCCACCGCCACCAGCGTGGGGTTAGGAGGAGGCAGCAGCGGCGGCGGCGCCGGCAGCGAGAGCAGCACGCCCGTGGCCGACAACCAGGTGGAAGGCGGCACCTGGGGCTCGGGGAAGCTGAAGGGGGCCGCTTCGAAACGCACCAGCGTGCTCCGCAGGCCCAGCCGGCTGCGCAGCTCCGCCCCACTCACCAGCAGCTGGCCACTGGGGCCCACCACGCGGGCCTGCCGCACCCTGCCGCTGGCCGTGGTGGAGAGGATGTCGATGCGCTGCACACCGCCCAGTTCGGCGAAGGCGCGGGCCAGCAGCGGGGGTGGCAGTTCCTGCCGCCAGCGGCTCACCGGTGAGGCCTCATCGAAATCGGCGACGCTCACCAGATAGGGCATCTGGCGCTGCCACAGATCGCCGCTGTTTTCGGTGGTGCCACCGGCACTGCTGTGGAACACCGCATTGATCAGGGCGTTCTGATGGGTCAGCACCAACCCGCGGGTGCCGCGCACCGCTTCCCGGGTGGACGCGGTCTCCGCCTCCACCCCTTTGTAGACCTGGCTGCTGACGGTGGCCTTGAGGTCGAAGGGCTGGTCGGGGCGGCGCTGACGCAGGGCGTAGGTGCGCGCCGCCACGGCCTGGGCTCGCAAGGCCTCCAGGGGCCAGCTCGCAGGCATCTCGCTGCCCACCACACTGGGGAGGTAGGTCTCGAGGGGCACCACATTGACCACCCGCAGCGCGGCGGCGGCCGGGCGCACCATCAGCCGCCCCCGGTAGGCGCGGTTCTGCAGCTGCAGCACAGCGTCGCCGCCGGGTGACGGGCCGGCCTCGATCCAGGCTTCCGCCAGGCTGAGCGGCGCCGGCGCCGTGCCTTGCGCCAGCGGCGCCACCACCTCCACCCGCACGCCGCTGCCGGCAGGGCGCAGGGCCAGGGCAGCGCCTTCGGGAAGGCGGAGCCGTTCACGGCCGCTGGCATCAAGCAGGCGCAGACCGCCGGCGCCGCCCACCCGCACCTCCGCCGCCTCCAGCAGCAGCACCCGCAAACTCGGATCGGTGCTGGCTCTGGCGGTCTGGGGCACAGGCCGGGTGGCCGGCTGCTGGACAGGGGCCGACTGCTGGGCATGGGCCGCCGGCAGGCCGGGCAGCCATGCCCAGGCCAGCGGCATGGCCAGAGCGGCAAGGCCAAGGCACGGCACCAGTGAAGGTGCAGCGGACCGATGGAAGACCTTCGGCAGCGCCGAGGGGGCGAACATCCCAGCCATGGCGACCAGCAGCGGAGCTCACAAGGGGGTCATTGTCACGACGATCCGGGCACCACGCCAGCCCTCCGCCGGCCAGTGATCGACGTGGCAGCATGCGGCAAAGCGCAACTGGCTTGCAGGTCACTTTCCTCGGAACGAGTTCGGGCGTTCCCACCCGGGCCCGCAACGTGTCGGCCGTGGCGCTGCGGCTGCCTCAACGCGCCGAGCTGTGGCTGTTCGACTGCGGAGAAGGCACCCAGCACCAGTTCCTGCGCAGCGACCTGAGGGTGTCGCAGCTGCGGCGCATCTTCATCACCCACATGCACGGCGACCACATCTTCGGGTTGCCGGGTCTGCTCGCCAGCCTGGGCATGGCGGGCAGCTGCCAGGGCATCGATCTCTACGGCCCCGACCCCCTGCGCGACTACCTCGAAGGCGTGCTGCGCACCTCATCAACGCGCATCGGCTATCCCCTGGCCAGCCATCGGGTGCGCGAGGCCGCCACTGCCGGCACGGTGCTGCTTGACGATGACGATCTGATCGTGCGCTGCGCGCCGCTCACCCATCGCATCCCCGCCTACGGCTACCGGGTGGAGCAGAAGCCCCGCCCCGGACGCTTCGATGTGGAGAAGGCCCGCGCGCTGGGCATCCCGCCTGGCCCCGTCTACGCCGAGCTGAAGGCGGGTCGGAGCGTCACGCTCGAGGACGGTCGGATCATCCATGGCGAGCGCCTGTGCGGGCCGGCGCGGCCCGGCAGCACCTTCGTGTACTGCACCGACACCGTGTTCTGCGAAGCGGCGGTGGAGCTGGCGCGCGGCGCCGATCTGCTCGTGCACGAATCCACCTTTGCTCACGGGGAAGCGGAGATGGCGTTCCAACGGCAGCACTCCACCAGCACCATGGCGGCCCAGACGGCGGCCCTGGCCGGGGTGAAAAGCCTGGCGCTCACCCACCTGAGCCCCCGTTACGTGCAGGGCAACACGGTCACTCCCGATGATTTGCTCGAGGAGGCCCGGGCGATCTTCCCGAACACGCTGGTGGCCAAGGATTTCCTCACCCTTGAGGTCAACCCCGACGAGGGCTGAGGCACAGGCCGGGAGCCGGCCGGGCCGCTTGTGCCTGCAACAGTTCTTGATCCCGCCCCGGAGGGCCCTTCGCCCGTGATACAAGGTCTCAGGTGCGGTGTCCACCGCCAATTCGCCAGCTCCCTCCATGGCCCTTTCCCTTCCCGCCGCCCTCCGGTCGATCGTCCGCCTTCTGCTGGTGGTGCCGCTGGGATTGCTGCTGACCTTCGGAGTCTGGGTGGCTCCTCTGCAGGCCGCCCAATGGGATGCAGAAACGCTCACGGTCAGCGGCACACCGGATGGTGGCCTGGTCACCTTCAGCGAATCGGAGATCAAGAGCGGTCGCAAGCTGTTCAACGACAGCTGCGGCACCTGCCACGCCGGCGGCGTCACCAAGACCAACTACAACGTGGGCCTCGACCCGGAAACCCTGGCCCTGGCCACCCCGCCGCGCAACTCGGTCGACTCCCTCGTTGACTACATCAAGGACCCCACCTCTTACGACGGCGAATACAGCATCGCCGACGTGCACCCGAGCATGCGCAGCAGCGATGTGTTCGTGAAGATGCGCGATCTCACCGACGACGACCTCCGCCTGATCGCCGGCTACATCCTGGTGGCCCCCAAGGTGAGCGGCACCCAGTGGGGTGGCGGCAAGGTTTACTTCTGATCCTGGATCTCCATCTGATCCTGGATCTCCATCTGATCCGGGTCTAGATCTGATCCGGATCTTGATCTGATCCAGGCCTCCATCTGAATCCTGGTCCACATTTGATCCAGGGTTCTTTCTCACCCAGGTGTCGTTCTGACCCTCGCCCCCCGGCAGGCTCACCCTCATCGGAACCCCACCGCCCCCCTGCCCAGGGGGGCTTTTTGCTGGCACATGCTTGCTGGCAGCCATGTGCCGGTAACTGTTTGCTGGCAGCCGTTTGCTGGCAAGGGGGCAGGGCAGCGGGCGGTTCCTGCGCCACAGTTCTGCTTCGCTGCCTGCGTGGCTCACCTCAAAGCGCTGAGGCTGAGAGAGGGGCGCAGGTGGTGGGGCCGAGGCGGATGTGGCGGATGTGTCGGGGCGGGTTACACCGCGCTGCCAGCCAAGCCTGCGGCGGCAGGGCTGTCGGGGTCCTCACCACCGGCCGAGGGTGGAGAGCCTTTGGGGTCCGCACCACCGGCCGAGGCGGCAGGGCCAGTGAGATCCGCGCTGCCGGCGGCGGACGAGGCGGCAGGGGGGCGCTGGCAGGCGGGATCTAGCGAGGCGGGCTGCTTGCTGTACCACCACTCCTGGAGCGCCGGCGAGAGGCGCTGAGGAAACAGCGTGATCACGGTGCGGGTGGGGCGGGAGCCCGGCTGCAGCACTTCCACCGCGTAAGAGGGACAACGCCGCGAGGCCAGGTCGGCCACGAAGCGGCGACCGATACGGCGCCAACTGGGCTCCTTGCTGCGCCAGGCCAGGCGGCAGCAGGGCCATGGCAACTCTTCCCGATCGAACAGGCGGCAGCACGCTCCGATCACGCGATAGCTGTACTGGCCCCCGGGGCTGCAGTGTTCGCTGCCGTGGTCCTGGAGAGCGTCGACCTGCAAGGCCATCAAAAAGCCACCCCGAAGGGTGGCAGAGAAGGAGAAAGGAAACAAGCGGAGCGCCTGATAGGGATCAGATCCGCTTGTTGGATGAGAAGAGCGCCCGGCAGTGGGCCGGACAGCTGGCGGGAGAGTGCCCCCGGCTCAATAGAGCTCTTCTTCGGCGTGGGTGGTGATGGTGACGTCGGAGGTGGGGTAAGCCACGCAGGTGAGCACGAAGCCAGCTTCGATCTGGTCGTCGTCGAGGAAGCTCTGGTCCGACTGATCAACGGTGCCGGAGGTCAGCTTGCCGGCGCAGGTGGAGCAGGCGCCAGCACGGCAGGAGTAGGGGAGGTCAATGCCCTGCTCTTCAGCAGCATCCAGGATGTACTGATCGTCGGGAACCTCGATGGTCTTGTTGAGGCCCTCGCTCTCGTTGATGAGGGTGACCTTGTAGGAAGCCATGGAAGGGAAATTTGGGGCTCACAGGCTCCTGGAGGATCCGGGCCTGTAGGACCGCACCTTCCTACATCGGACAGGGGCGATGGCGGCGGTCTTGGGGTGGGAGCCCCGGAAGCGCAATCAAAGGGTGGGCACGGATAAGCGTGATTTATATGACAGGAGGCTGTTGCTGGATCCGCATCAGCCCCCAGCCGCCCTCGTCGGCGATCAGCTCGGCCGACCAGCCCAGGGAGGAGAGGGTGCGCTCCAGCGCTGGCGCCTGATCCACCAGCAGGCCGCTCAGGAACCCCACGCCAGCGGGCGCCAGCACCGCCTTGAACCCCACGGCCAGCTCCGCGATCACCGGCGCCAGGATGTTGCAGAGCAGGATGTCAGCCGGTTGCCCCGCCAGCAGCTCGGCCAGGCCCTCCACCGAGCCCAGCGCCACCTGCAGCAGCTCGCCAGGCCCTTCGCTGAAGCCGTTGAGACGCCCGTTCTCCCGGGTGGCTCTCACCGCCAGCGGATCGTTGTCGGTGGCGGCCAGGGAGGCTGCGCCCAGGCGCAGGGCGCCGAAGCCGAGAATGCCGCTGCCGCAGCCGAGATCGACCACCCGCCGGCCCGTCAGCGTGCCGCCGGCCTGCTGCGCCAGCTGATCGAGGGCCTCCAGGCAGAGCCGGGTGGTGGGGTGGCTGCCGGTGCCGAAAGCACTGCCGGGATCGATGCGGATCACCAGGCGGTGGGTCTGGTCGTCGGGCACCTCCAGCCAGGCGGGCAGGATCAGCAGCCGCTCCCCTACTGGATCGGCTTGCCAGTGCTGCTTCCAGCTGAGGCTCCAGTCCTCGTCGTCCTGCAGGGCCCAGGCCAGCGGGGGCAGGGGCAGATCGAAGGTGGCCGCAAGTGGCGCCAGCGCCTCAGGCAGCTGGGCGCGTTCAGGCTCGGGCCAGTCGATCGCCGGCAGCCAGGCCACGAGCTGGTGCTGGTCGGGGGTGCTGGGGTGATGGCGCACGGCCACCCGGGAGATCCCCAGGCTCTGCAGCTTCCATAGGAGCGACTCCTCCAGCTCCGGCGGAGCCGCCATCTCCAGGCGCCACCAGCGGTGGTCGCTCAGCCGTGCGGCCGTGGGGTCGCCGGTCACAGCGTGACCGGGTGCGCCTCCTGGATGCCGTTGATCTTGCCGATCGAGGCGAGCAGGCTGGGAGGGATGGGGTCGTCGAGGCTGAGCACCATCACCGCATCGCCGCGCACGATCCGACGGCCCACCTGCATCGAGGCGATGTTCACGTTGTGCTCGCCGAGCAAGGAGCCGAGGTGGCCGATGATCCCGGGCATGTCCCGGTGGCGGGTGAACAGCATGTGGCGGCTGGGAGCCACGTTCACCGGGAACTCATCGATCGTGGTGATGCGCAGGTCGCCATCGGCGAACACCGCCCCGGTGACGGTGTGGCTGCCCTGAGAACCGCGTGAGGTGAGCTGCAGCGAACCACCGGCGAAATCACGGCTGGAGTCGTCTTTCACCTCCAGCACGTGCAGGCCACGCCCCTTCGCCTCAAGCGAGGCGTTCACGTAGTTGATGCGGTCGCCGAGGGCGCTGGAGAGCAGCCCCTTCAGCGCCGCCACCACCAGCGGCTGGGAGGGGTGGTTGGCGAATTCGCCCTGCAGCCGCACCTCCAGCTCCTGCACCGAGCCCCCGGCCATCTGGCTGAGCAGCAGGCCCAGGGTTTCGGCCAGCTGCAGGTGGGGTTTGAGTCGCTCCATCACCTCTGGGGTCATGCCGGGGATGTTCACGGCGCTGCGGGCCGGCAGGCCCAGCAACACATCGCGGATCTGCTCGGCCACATCGATCGCCACATTTTCCTGGGCCTCTTCGGTGGAGGCGCCCAGGTGGGGCGTGAGGATCAGGCGATCGCGCACGGCCAGCAGCGGCGAATCGGGCTTGAGCGGCTCGTTGGCGTACACATCCAGCGCCGCCCCGGCGATGGTGCCGGCTTCGAGCGCAGCCGCCAGGGCCGCCTCATCCACGATGCCGCCACGGGCACAGTTCACCAGCCGGGCGGTGGGTTTCATTGAACCCAGCAGCTCAGCGTTGACCAGATTCTCCGTATCCGGGGTGCGAGGCAGGTGCAGGCTGATGTAGTCGGCTTCGGCGAAGAGGGGCGCGACCGCCATCAGCCGCACCTGGAGCATCTGAGCCCGCTCAGTGGAAATGAACGGGTCGTAGGCGAGCACTTCCATGCCGAGCGCCTTGGCCACCCGGGCCACATGGGAGCCGATCTTGCCGAGGCCCACCACGCCGAGCTTCTTTTTATAGAGCTCATTACCGACGTATTTCTTGCGATCCCAGCCACCGGCCATGGTGCTGGCATGGGCCTGGGGCACGTGCCGCGAGAGCGACAGCATCATCGCCAGGGCGTGCTCTGCAGCGGCGATCGTGTTGCCTTCGGGCGAGTTCACCACCAGCACCCCCTGCCGGGTGGCAGCGGGCACATCCACGTTGTCGACGCCCACACCGGCACGACCGATGATGCGCAGGCGTGGGGCCGCTGCGATCAGTTCGGCGGTCACCTGAGTGCCTGAGCGGATCATCAGGGCGTCGTAGTCGCCGATGATGCCGAGTAACTGGTCGGGCGGAAGGCCGGTGCGCACATCCACCTGGGCCACCTGGGAGAGGATGTCGATGCCCGTCTGATCGATGGGATCGGAAACCAGAACCTTTGTCATGACCCGCGACGTTGGGGAAGGAGCGGTCCGGAACGCGCCAGACACCGCAGGGGGTGAAGTGTAGTGATCCGCCGCCACAGCTCCTGCGCTCAGCAAAGAGAATCGTGTTTTGGGACCCTGGGCCTTGGGATTGTGCGTGGTGGTGGTGCTGGCGGATCGCAAGAGCCTGCAACGCCTGAAGGACAAGCTGGATGGGGTCCGTCCGGCGCCGGCCACCCTGCTGACCATCGGTGAGGGGGAAACCTCGATCGACAGCGTGGAGCTGCTCAACCCGGGGCTGGCCCGCCAGCGCCGTCAGCGAGGAATGGTGCGCTGGCTGATGCCGTTCGGTTTCTTCGCCGGCCTCACCTTCACTTTCATGACCGATCTGCAGACCTTCGCCTTCGCCGGTCCTTACGGCGAACCGCTGATCGGCGCCCTGCTGGGCATGGGCTCGGGCTGGATGGGAAGCTTCGCCGCCGCCGCCAGCGTCACCTCCGATCCCGACGACCGCATCCGCAGCCTGCGCAACCGCCTCGAGGAGGGCAACTGGCTGCTTCTGGTGGAGAGCGCCCCCGGCCAGGAGATTCCCTGGACCCTGATTCAGGAAACCCGGCCCAGGGCGGTGGTGCGCCTGGCGGAGCGTTGAGCGCCGTCACCCTCCCGCGCGGCGAGCTGCTGCAGGGCAGCCACGCCCCCGAACGGCTGGCAGAGCTGATCGACCACGCCGAAGAGGCCCTGCGCACCTGGCAGCCGGTGTGGAGCTTCTTTGTGTCTCCACTCCTGCGCGAGGAGGCCGCAGCGCGCCTCGGCAGCCTCAGCGAGCTCACCCTTCACGCCGAAGGGGGCTACCCCGGTGCCGAGCGCTGCCGGCTGCAACTGACGCGCGCCGAGCTGGACGCCCCGCCGCCGAGCACCAGCCAGACGGCGGACACTCCCCTGCCGTTGATCGGACTGACGCTGAGCGGCAATTTCCTGTTCGATTCCGCCAGCGCCGGGGACTTCCGCCAGGGGCTGCTGCAGGCGGGAGCGCAGGAGGCGGAGCTCGGAGATCTGTGGCTGCGCGGCGACCGCGGTGCCCAGCTGGTGGCCACCCCGGAACTGGCCGAGCGTCTTGATGGGGGCACCGCCCTGGTGCGCAGCGTGGACGTGCAGCTCGAGATCACGCCGCTGGAGCGCCTCCAGCCTCCGGCCCGGCCCCAGCCCCGACGCTTCTCCACCGTGGAGGCCTCGCTGCGGCTCGATGCGGTGGGATCGGCCGGCTTCGGCATCCCGCGCAGCCGCATGGCCGAGCAGATCCGCAACGGGGCGGTCCGCGTCAACTGGGAAGACGTGCGCAGCCCCAGCAGGGAGCTCAGGGCCGGCGATCGGGTACGGCTGGAGAACCGGGGAGAGCTCACCGTGCTGGAGGTGGAGCTCACCAAGCGCGACCGCTGGCGGTTGGCCCTGCTGCGCAGCTGATGTGCCTGGCTGCGCAACTGGTGGGCCTGGCTGAGCACCTGAGTGGGGCCGCTGCGGTGAGGGGGGAAAGGCCGGCTGCTAAGTTTCGGCTCCGGGTGTCGTCTTCATGACTCCCGACCCGGGCGATTAGCTCAGAGGTAGAGCACTACCTTGACACGGTAGGAGTCACTGGTTCGATTCCAGTATCGCCCACTTCTTTACGTTCTCCCGTTGACCCAACCGCTGCCGCTGCGGGAAGTTTCACCGCCATTCGGTGCCTTCACCGTGGTCGTCGGCCTGGGTCGATCCGGCGCCGGAGCAGCACGCCTGCTGCAGGCCCTTGGCAGCCGGGTGCTGGTGCTGGAAAGCTCCGCCACGCCGGCGCAGCATCTCCTGGCGAACGACCTGCAGGCCGGCGGCATTGAGGTGCAGCTCGACTGCCCCCTCTCGATCGAGCGATTCGAGGCCCTTGAGCGGCTGCCGGCCACCGTGGTGGTCAGTCCGGGCATTCGCTGGGACCATCCCACCCTGGTGGAACTGCGCGACCGGGGGGTGCGGGTCTGCGGCGAACCGTCGGTGGCCTGGGCCGCCAGCCGCGGCATCCCCTGGATCGGCATCACCGGCACCAACGGCAAGACCACCGTCACCCATCTGGTCAGCCATCTGCTGCAGGCCGCAGGGTTCGATGCGCCGATGGCCGGCAACATGGGCACCTCAGCGGCGGAGTTGCTGCTCGAGCGCCGCCTGCGAGGCGAGGCCAATCCTGACTGGCTGGTGATGGAGCTGAGCAGCTACCAGATCGAGGCCTCCCCCGAGCTGGCCCCCGCCTTCGGTCTGTGGACCACCCTCACCCCGGATCACCTGGAGCGCCACGGCACGCTCGGCAACTACCGCGCGATCAAGCGGCGGCTGGTGGAGAACGCCAACGTGCGGCTGCTCAACGCCGATGACGCCGATCTCAGGGCCCAGGCCCCCAGCTGGGACCGGGCCGACTGGGTATCGGCGGGACCCCGCGCCGATCTTCCTGCCGGGATCGATCCGCTGATCTCGATCGAAGACGGCAGGCTCTGCAGCCGCGACGGCGAGCTGTTCGACGCCGCCAGCCTGGCCCTGCCCGGGCAGCACAACCGGCAGAACCTGGTGCTGGCCGCCGCCGTGGGGCTCAAGCTCGGCCTGGAGGGCGCCGTGATGGCCGCCGCGTTCCGCAGCTTCCCCGGGGTTCCGCACCGGCTTGAGCGGATCTGCGACCGCGCCGGGATCACCTGGTACAACGACAGCAAAGCCACCAACTACGACGCCGCCGAGGTGGCGCTCAAGGCCCTGCCGGGGCCGATGGTGGTGCTGGCGGGCGGGCAGGCGAAACAGGGCGATGCCACCGCCTGGCTGGCGGCGCTGCAACGGCAGGCAACGGCGGTGGTGGTTTACGGTGCCGCCCGCGACCATTTCGCCGGCCTGCTGCGCAACAGCGGCTTCAGCGGCGAGGTGCGCAATGTTGAAGATCTCGGAGCCGCGGTGCAGGCAGCCGATGCCCTGGCCACGGCCTCCGGATCACCCACCGTGGTGTTATCGCCGGCCTGCGCCAGCTTCGACCAGTACAGCAGTTTTGAAGCCCGTGGCGACCACTTCCGCGCGCTTGTCTCCGCACTGAATGCCACACCTGCCGCCATAGAGTGAGCTCCTGTTCAGCTGAGCAAGGAGCCGGCGCTGCGATGACCTTCTGGCTGATGAAGAGTGAGCCGGACGTCTACGGAATCGAGCATCTCGCCAGCGAGGGCACCACCCTCTGGGATGGCATTCGCAATTACCAGGCGCGCAATTACATGCGCAGCATGAAGGTGGGCGATCAGGCCTTCTTCTATCACTCGAATACCAAGCCCCCCGGGATCATTGGCCTGATGGAGGTGGTCGCCACCGGGATCACCGATCCCACCCAGTTCGATCCAACCTCCTCCTATTTCGACCCTGCCTCGAAGCCGGAGGCGCCGCGTTGGGATTGCGTGCGGCTGGCTTACCGCCGCACCTTCGATCAGCTGCTGAGCCTGGATACCCTGCGGGAATCGTTCACGCCCGAAGAGCTGATGGTGGTGCGGCGCGGCAACCGGCTTTCGATCCTGCCCGTTGCCGATGCCATCGCAGCGCGCCTGATGGCGTTGCTGCTGCCGGCCCCATGACAACCGCCGGCGGGTCCGTGGCCCCGCTGGCGATCGGTTCCTGCCTGCGGCGGGGCTGGCGCGCCTTTGGGCAGGCGCCGTTGCGGTTCATGGGCTTCACCCTGCTGGGCGGGGTGCTCAACCTGGCCGGTCAGCTGGTGCAGAACCGGGGCAGTGACGGGCTCCAGCAAGGCGAGTCGGCGGGTTATCTGGTCCTGGCCCTGGGCGGGTTGGCCGCTGGGGTGGCCAGCAACATCTGGCTGAACGTGGGGCTGCTGCGCGGCAACCGGATCGCCCTGGCGGCAGGGCAACCGCGCTTCATCGAGCTGGCTCGCTTGGAAAGTGCCGCCATGCTGCGCCTGCTGGGCATGGCAGCGTTGCTTCTCCTGGTCAACGCGCTGGTGCTGATCACCTGCGGGCTGGTGGCAGGGGTGCTGAGCCTGTTCACTCCAGGCCTGGGCATGCTTGCGCTGGTGCTGGGTGGTGCCGCCCTGCTGATCCTCAATGCCAGTCAGGTCTTTCAGCTGCCGTTGGTGGTGGTGGGAGGGCTGGGGCCGGTGCGGGCCTTTCAGCGCGGCTGGTCGCAGAAGACACGCCGCTGGGCACCGCTGTACCTGCTGACGCTCGCCCTCCATGGCCTCCAGGTGGTGATGGTGCTGCTGGTGCCCACCCCCTTCGCCGCGCTGGCGGTGCTGCTGGCGGTGGGGCTGCTGATCGGTTGGCCCGTGATGGTCGGCACGCTCATGGCCGGCTACAGCGACCTGTTTGACCAAGGCTTCGGGCAGGGCGGGACCGCCCGGGCGCTCAGCGAGCGCTGAAGCAGCCGTCCTCTGAGGCGTTCCAGTTGAACATGTTGCCGACGTAGCACCGGGTGACGGCGCGGCTGTTGACCCCGTTCTGGACCAGGAAGCCCGCCAGAGCGGCCTGGAACAGGCGGTACTGGTCCCAGTTGGGATGGGCGTCGATGAAGGTGCGCATCGAGCCCAGCAAGGCCTCCGGCACCTCTGCCCTGATGCTCACCACCCCGGCAGCACCATCGCCGCTCTCAGCAGCGGCAGGCGGGCGGACGCGGGACTGGCAACGCGGGGAGCTGTCGACAACGGAGGCAGGATCCATCGAGGCGTGGCAGGAGGGTGGTCGTCACCCAGTTCCCCACAAGCTTCCGATGGCGTCAAATCGGGGGTGGAGGGGGCCGGCATCGCCCATCCCAGCGTGAGATTGCGGGCCCAGCTGCGCTCCCGGCTGGTAACAAGCGCGTTAAGGGTTGCACTTGAAGCGCTCGGCGCCGCATGTCAAGGGGAGAACCTGTGGCGGAGCGGTTCTCCACAGGTGGCTGACAGGGCAGCCGGTCCGGGCAGTCCGGCCTGTGGAAAAGCTGGGCAAAACCCGCCGCGATCCGGGGGCAGAGCTGGGAGCAGATTGCTGATCAGCAGTGCTGATCAGCCGCCCAATCCCTCCGTGGTCTCACGCCCCGCCGGCTCCAGCACCAGGGGCGCCAGGGCCTGCGCCAGAGCAGCGCTGGCGGCCGGCGTCCAGCTCCCCTCCAGGCCCCGCTGCCCATCGCTCGGCGCCAGCACAAAGCGCAGCGCCCAAGAGCGGCGATCGCCACAGAGGCCGAGCCACCAGGGACCGCGCTCCAGCTCCAGCTCCAGGCTCTCTTCTGCCATCAACTGGCCGGCGATGGCGGTGTGTTGCTCGATCAGTTCGAGCACACCCCGGCGCAGTTCGGCCGCTTCGGCCAGGCTCAGCTCCGCCGCCCAGCCATCTCCGCCGATCAACACGCCAAAGGGATGGCGGCCAGCTTCAAGAGCCAGCCGCCATCCCTCCCCCTCAGTGGCAAATCCTGCCGGGTGCATCAGGCTGCAGCCGCCGCGGTCGAAAGCGCGGAAATCGAGAGCGCGGAAGCAGCCGGGTCTGCCAGCTCAGGGGAGACGGCTCCAGCCGGCACTCCTGAAGCGGAAACAGCGACGCCAGCGCCGCATTGGTCAGCCGGGCAGCAGATCGGGCTGATCCTGCTCATCAGAGAGCTCCACGATGGCCCGCTGGACTGGCTTGATCATCGAATCCTCCAGCAGCCCATCGAAATCATCGAAACGGCGCTGCTTGGCCCGGAAGGCGATCTTCACCGTGGTGAGGTAGCGGTTGCTCGACTGACGGATCAGGCTTTCGGCACGCTGGGCCAGTTCCTTCGGGTTCACCGTGGCGCCGGAATACATAGGACATCTTGATTTCCCTGACCTTAGGCCAGCTCGGGCGGGCGGGGGCAGGGGGAGGGAAGGGTCAGCGCCTGGGAAGGTGCCCGGGCAGGAGGGTCAGCGGCCGAGCGGATGACGGCGGCCATCCGCCAAGCTGCGCGGAGCCCTTCGCCCGCACACGATGGCGACACCCGGCACCCTGGCGATCGACCTGGGCAGCACCACCACGGTGGTGGCCTTCCAGTCCGCCGAGGGCGGCGCGCCCCAGCTCGTGGAGATCGCCCCCTACAGCTGCGCTGACCCCTGCGTGGTCCCCAGCCTGCTGTGGCTGGCCAGCGCCACAGCGGAGCAGCCGTTGATCGGGCGCCAGGTGATCGAAGCCGGCCTCGCCGGCAGCGAAGGCCCTGAGCTCTGCCGCGATTTCAAGCGCGGCATCGGTGGCTGCGCCGATACCGGCCGCCAAGAGGAAGCCGCTGGCGCAGCCGCATCCTCTGTGCTGTCCCCGGAGCAGGCCGGAGCGATGCTGCTGCGCCAGCTCTGGCGCCACCTGCCGGCGCAGCTGGCTCCCACCCGCCTGGTGCTCACCGCGCCGATCGACGGCTACCGCGGCTATCGGGAATGGCTGCAATCCGTCAGCCAGGACCTGGCCGTTGAGGAGGTGGCCCTGGTGGATGAGCCCACCGCTGCCGCCATCGGCGCCGGATTGCCCCCCGGCAGCCGCGTGCTGGTGGTGGATCTCGGTGGCGGCACGATCGATCTTTCGCTGGTGGCCCTCGAAGGCGGCGAGGGGCGCGCCGCGCCGGTGGCCCAGCTGCTGCGCTTCGCCGGCCGCGATCTGAGAAACAGCAGCCAGAAGCAGCGCTGTGCCCGGGTCGTGGGCAAAGCAGGCGTGGCCCTCGGCGGCCGGGACATCGACCGCTGGATCGCCGCGGCGCTCTGGGCCCAGGTGAACGGCCAGGGCCCGCCGCCCGCCTCCTGGCTGGAAGCGGCGGAATCCCTCAAGTGCCAACTCAGCGAGAGCGCCGAGGCGTCGGTACTGACGATGCTGCCGGGGGGCACCAGCCGCCTGCTGCAGCTGAGCCGCCAGGACCTGGAAACCATTCTTCTTGAGCAGGGATTTCTCTCCCTGCTGGAGGAGCTGCTGGAGCGGGTGCTTGCCGCCGCCAGGGCCGAGGGGCTGGAGCTGGCGGATGTGGAGGCCATCCTGCCGGTGGGGGGCAGCAGCCGGATTCCACTCGTGCGCCGCTGGCTGCAGGAGCGTTGCCCCAGCGTGCCCCTGCGCGACGAGCGGCCGATCGAGGCGGTGGCCCTGGGGGCGCTGGCGCTCACGCCGGGCGTGCGGATCAAGGACGTGCTGGCCCGGGGCGTGTCCCTGCGCTGCTGGGACCAGCGCAGCGGCAGCCACCGCTGGCACCCGCTGTTCGTCGAGGGGCAGAACTTGCCCACCACCCAGCCGCTGGAGCTGCTGCTCGCCTGCAGCCACGACGGCCAGGAGCAGATCGAGCTGGTGCTGGGAGAACCCCGCGACGACGAGCGCTCCGAGGTGGTGTTCCGCGATGGACTGCCTCAGCTGCGGCGGCGGCCAGCAGGGGAGGCGGAGGTGCAGCCCTGGGGGCAGCAACCCGCGCCGATCAGCCTCGATGCTCCTGGAAAGCGCGGCAGCGATTGCCTGCGACTGCACTTTCAGATCGATGGGCAGGGCCAGCTGGTGCTGGAAAGCGAAGACCTGAGCACGTCGCGGCGTTCACCTCCTCGTCCGCTTGGCCCCGTGCGCTGAGACCTCTCGCTTCGACTGAGACCCCTCGCTTCCACTGAGACCGCTCACTTCTGCGGAGACAACGCGCTTCGGCTGGCCCCGCCTGAGGCGATGGATCAACCTACGAGCAGGTAGTGGACGACAGCGCGGCTGACCCCGGCAGGCCGTAAGCCGTGGGTCCGGTTCATAGAAAGGGAGAATTGCCTGTCCCTCGCCTTGGCCATCCGCCGCCACAGGCTTCCGCGTTTCTGGTTGGCGCTCACTCTCGGCCTGGTGGCCGCCGTGATCGGTGCGGCCCGTTGGTGGGAAGGCCAACTGCCTGGCCGGCTTGAGCGGGCGGCCAGCGAGGGGCGCTACGAGGCCTGCCTCGCCTACAGCGACCAGCTGGCATCACTCCGCTGGATGACGGGGCGCGCACCGCGCGAGCAGGGCCGCTGCCGCCGTGCACGCGCCGAGCGGCTCTGGCAGGCGCAGCGCTGGCAGGAGGCGCTTCAGCTGCAACTGCTGCTGGCCAATTCCGAAGCAGGCAGCGACGCCGACCGCGACCGGCTGCGTTCCTGGCAGGAAGAGCTGCGCACCAAGGCGATGGCCCGCTTCGAGGCCGGAGATCTGGAGGGGGCGATGGTGTTCCTCAAGCCGATGGGCGAAGACCGCCACCCCGCCGGTGACGCGCTCGGCGACAACCTCAGGGAGTTCTGGAGCCGTAACCGCTTCCAGCAGGAGCGGGCCACCCAGCTGGTGGAGCAGAAACGCTGGTGGGAAGCGCTCGAAGCCCTCAACCGGATCGATCATCCCTGGTGGAGGTCGCAGTCCGCAGTGCTGCGCAGGCAGGTGGAAACTGCCATCTCCGGCCTGAAAACCCAGGAGCAGGAGCATCACAGCCATGGCGCCACGGCGGTCAACTCCGTGCCCGTGGCCGAGCTGGATGCGGCCATCAAAAGCCTGCTCGCTCAGGGGGTCGACGACTGGTCGGCCTTCACCCGGGCCTGCCGGCAACTCGGCGGGAAGGTGGTGGAGAGCGGCCCGGAAACCACCTGCCAACGCTGAAGGGCTGCCGTGACAGGATTGCCGCCGTCCGCCACCGAATCCTTCATGAAGCCGGGAGAACAGGTCAGGGTCTGCCAGAGCGTCGTGGTGTACAACCATCCAGAGCACCGCGGTCAGCCCTTCGACCTCCAGGGCCTGGAGGGCGAGGTGTTCCAGGTGCTTGACGACTGGAAAGGCCGTCCGATCAGCCCGACCCTGCCGGTGGTTGTGGCGTTCGGTCGCTATCGCGCCCATTTCCGCCCGGACGAGCTCGAGCCGGTGGCCTGAAGGGCCTGGCCTCAGGGCTTGAGCAGCACCACACCGTCGCGCCCATCCACGGCCGCCAGCCAGAGTTGAATCGACTCCTGGCGGCTTGTGGGCACCACCCGACCGCAGAAATCAGGCTGGATCGGCAGTTCCCTGTGCCCCCGGTCCACCATCACCAGCAAACGCACCACCGACGGCCGTCCCCAGGCGTGCAAGGCCTCCAGCGCGGCGCGCACCGTCCGTCCGGTGAAGATCACATCGTCCACCAGCACCACGTGGCGGCCTTCAAGCGCCGCCGGCAGCTGGGTGGCCTGCACCATGCGAGTGCCCACCCGGGCCAGGTCGTCGCGGTGGAAGGTGGGATCAAGGCTGCCCTGATCCACCGGGTGGCCGCAACTGGCTTCGAGCTCGGCGGCCAGCACCCGTGCCAGTTCCACGCCGCGGGTGGGGATGCCGAGCAGCAGCAGTTGGCGACTGTCCGGCGCACTCTCCAGCACCTGGGAGGCAAGGCGATGAACGGTGCGGGTCAGATCCTGGGCGGAGAGAATCTCCACGCAATGGTCACCGATTGACGACACCATGGGGGGATCCCGGGGCTGAAATGGTAAGGGAGCCTTCTTGCGCTTACCTGATTAGGTAGCTAGCTCCGCACTCCTCAAGATGCGTTCCGGCCGAGCGTCGCAGCTGCAGATGGCATGAACCACTCGCTCAGTCATTGTTGCCAAGTTGAAGCGGCGGTTGAAGCGGTAATTGAAGGCACCCAGGTAGCGATCA
>CALRJS020000017.1:0-73647 GCA_943367595.1 Sphingobacterium thalpophilum | reverse complement strand
CCTCGGTGCCGTAGAGCTGGATGAACTCGGGCAGCGACAGGCCTGCCTGAAACTGGATTCGATTCATGGCCATGGCGGGCACTGCTAGTACATGTGTACCAGCTTAGGCGGGAAAGGCCTGCGGACGGAGCTTGCTACCTAATCAAGATGACTGGTATCTCGGCTCTGAGGCGTTTCCCTACCCGATGGGCAACATCCAGATGACCGGCAAGACCAGCGGCACGATCATGAAAGGCTATGCCCCACTGGAAACCTTCCTGATGCCGGGCTGGAGCATGGACCGGATCGCGGAGCATGCGCTGGATTTCTGGCTGAGCAGTGAGGATCTTCCCGACCCCGAGAACCGCATCACCGTGAACAAGGAGGGGGCGATCACCCTCTCCTACACCCCCAACAATCAGACGGCCAGCGCCAGGCTGGAACACAATCTGCGCAGCCTGCTGGATTCTCTCTATCTGAAGAATCACCTGGTGGAGCGGCAGATCTACGTGAAATCCAGCATGGCGATTGCCGCCGTGGGCCACCAGGCCGGCACCTGCCGCTTCGGCACCGATCCCACCAGCTCCGTGCTCGACCTTGATTGCAAAGCCCACGAGCTCGACAATCTCTATGTGGTGGACACCAGCTTCTTCCCCAGCATCGGCGCGGTGAATCCCTCACTCACCGCCATCGCCAACGCCCTGCGGGTGGGCGATCATCTCATCGCCCGGCTGAAGGGATAGTCAGCCGATTGTCAGCCGAAGCTGAGCATCAGGAGGTCGCGAATCAGGAGTCCGTCGAGGGAAAGGGCGCCACCTCCGGCTCCGATCAGCACCAGGCACATCACCACATACATGGCGGCCTTTTCCCAGCTGGGCGGTTCCCCCACGCCCATGGGGCCCGCATAATCTCCCGGCGGAATCTGATAGGGGTCGGGGGCGATGAAGGGAGTGCCCGCCAGCACCTCCAGCACCATGGCGTACGCCATCGACACCAGAATCGCCAGGGCGGCCAGGGGCGTGAGCAGACCGGGGATCAGGGCAATCCCGCCCGCCCACATCGAGAAGGCCGACAGAAAGCAGAGCCAGCGCGGTGTTTTCAGCGCGGCCGCCCAGGTGGTGAGGTTGCGCAGCTTCGGCCAGCCGTGGCGGATGAAGGCGATGCCGGTGAACACCCGCAGCAGTGTCAGCACCGCTTCACTGAGGGGAGAGGGGCCGATGGGCACCAGGATCTCCACGATGTCCACGGCCACGGCAGTTCTCGCGCGTCGGTGCCTCAAGGTAACCAAGGCGTCCCGAGCGGCTGCCGGGCTTCAGGGAGCGCTGACGCCAGCGGTTTCCAGCACCAGCAGCTCGTGGCCATCGGGATCGGCCAGCCGCAGCGCCCGTCTGCTCCCGCCGGCCCCTGCCTCAAGCATCACCAGGCCGGGCGGCAGCAGCTCGGCCCCGAAGGCCGCCGCGCTGGCGGCGATGCGATCGAGGCCGCTGGCTGCCAGCCGGATCTGCCAGTGGGCAAGGTCCTGCGGCGCCTGATCCGCCAGTCGCGGGCGCCCCTGGTTGGGGGGCAGATAGCCGAGGGTTTCGATGCCCATGCCTGCCGCACAGCGCAGGGGCGTGATCTGCACCCGCGTCTCACTCAGCCCATCGAGCCGGTCCTGCTCCAGCCCGCTGTTTTCGCCGCTGGGCAGTGCCGCCAGGCCCAGCAGGTCGCTGTAGAAGGCACGGCTGCGGGCGGTGTCGGCGATGGCGATGGCGCTGTGATCGATGCCGAGCAGCTCACCCGCCGCGGCCGGGCGCGGGCGATGCCAGCGCGGGTCCCCCTTGCCGGCGGGAAACTGCAGCAGCTCCAGGTTGTGGCCATCGGGATCGCGGAACTTGAAGGCCCAGATGCCGGCGGCGGCTGTGTTCCAGTCGGGCAGCCGCTGCGGCGCCGTTGATACCGCCGTGATCGCGCCAGCGGCCAGCAGGGGCTGCAGTCGGGCGTGGCTCGCCGCCAGATCCGCGGTGACCAGGCAGAGGTGCTGAAACCAGAGATCGCAGCTGCGTGAGTCCGGTGGCAGCGGCCGGCCCGGGCGCTGCCCCGGGCCTGGATCGAGCACTTCGATCAGATCCAGTCGCTCCTCGCCCAGCCCCAGCCGCACCCGTTGCAGCCGTCCCTGCGGCAGTCCGAACAGAGCGGCCTGGGGCCCGCCCTCTACCCGCTCCTCCGCCAGCCGCGTGAAGCCCAGCGACGCGCAGAAGAAGGCGGCGCTGCGCTCGGCACTGGCACAGGTGATCGCCACCGCTTCGATGTGGGGGCCAGGGCTGGCCAGGGAGGGCGTCATGGGCCGGTGGTGCCTGTGCTGCTCGCTGAGCCGGCGGACGGTGCGGTGCCGGCTGGGCCTGGAAGGCCTTCGCTGCCAGCCACGTTTGCCGGGTACGCCATGCCGGCCGCAGCGTCAGGAGCAGCAGTTTCGGTGCTCGCTGGGCGCTGCAGCACGATGCTCAGCACGCCGCCGAGGGTGATCAGGGCGGTGCCGACCCACACCGCCAGGGTGGGCGTCTCGGCGAACCAGATCCAGCCGATCAGGCCGGCGAACACCACCGACGAATACTGAAAGGCGCCGATCGCGCCGGGTTCGGCATAGGTGTACGCCTTGATCAACAGAAACTGAAAGCAGGCCAGGCATACGCCGGAGGCCAGCACCGTGAGCCATTGGCTGGCGTCCAGCCCGCTGAGCAGTGCACTGGCAGTGCCCTTAGGCCGGAGCGGGCCGAGGATCGCAAGGGTGGAGCCAACGCTGCCGATCAGCAGGAAATAGATCATCTGGGTGAGCGGCGCCTCGGTGCGGTCGAGCCGCTTCACGGCCAGAAACTCCACCGCGCAGAGCAGGCCGGCGGCCAGGCCCAGCAGATCGCCGGGGCGGGTGAGCAGGGAGGCGTTGGGCTGCACCACGATCACCATGCCGGCAAAGCCGATGGCGAGGCAGCCCCACAGGGCCCTGGGCACCTGCTGGCCGAGCACCAGCAGGCCCAGCAGCGGGATGAACAGTGGTGTGGTGTTGAGCAGCACATTGGCGTTGACCAGATTCACCAGCCGCGCGGCGGTGATGAACAGAAAGAACCCCGCCAGCCCGGTGCAGCTGCGCAGCAGGTGCAGCAGGGGCACGGAGGTGCGCAGATCACGGCCACCGCGCCACAGCACCCAGGGCAGGATCAGCGCCAGGGCGATCACGAAAGTGAGCCAGGTGAACGGCACGGGCCCCATGCCACTGCCGAGCGCCTTTCCCAAGGCGCTCTGGGCGGTGTTCGCCAGAAAGGCCAGCACCAGCAGGGCGGCGCCCAGCAGCAGTGAACGCATCGCGCCGGAGGACTCCTGTGGGGGTGTGGATGGAATCACATTCGCCACTGCGTTCAACCCTTCCCATTGGGCCCATGCTTACCTTCAAAGCCGCCCCTGTCACCCATGGATTCCGTTACCAGCACCGCCAATCCCGATGCCGTGCGCACCCTGGCCAAGCTGCTGGAAGGCAAGGTGGCGATCGTGACCGGCGGCAACAGTGGCATCGGCAAGGCGATTGTGGAAGCTCTGGCGCACCGCGGCGCCAAGGTGGTGATCGACTACCGCTCCCACCCTGAGGCCACCGAAGAGATCGAGCGGGAGATCGGCGCGTTCGGTGGCAGCAGCTTCGGGGTGCAGGCCGATGTGTCCAAGCTGGATGATCTTCAGCGGCTGGTGGAGGCGGCGGTGGCGAAATATGGGCGACTGGATGTAATGGTGAATAACGCCGGCATCGAAACGCGCACCTCGATTCTCACCACCACCCCCGACGACTACGACAAGGTGCTGGATGTGAACCTGCGTGGCGTGTTCTTCGCCACCCAGTACGCCGCCAAGCAGATGATCGCCCAAGGTGGCGGTGGCCGCATCATCAACATCTCCTCGGTCCACGAAGACTGGCCCATGCCCAACAACACGCCCTACTGCCTCGCCAAGGGCGGCGTGCGCATGCTCACCCGCACCGCCGCCCTCGAGCTCGCCCCCCACGGCATCACCCTGGTGAATGTGGGTCCGGGGGCCGTGGCCACTCCGATCAACGACGCCACGATGAAAGATCCGGAGCTGATGGCCAAGCTGGATGCCGCCATCCCGCTGGGTCGCATGGCCCAGCCGGAAGAGGTGGCCAAGGTGGTGGCCTTCCTCGCCAGCGACGACGCCAGCTACATCACCGCCACCACGATCTTTGCCGACGGCGGCATCATGCAGAGCAGCCCGGGTCTGTAGCCGCAGAGCCCTCCGGCACACCCTCCTCGAAGCGCGGTTCTCCCATGATCAGCAGGGAGCCGCGCTGCCGGGCGGCGATCGCCCACAGCCATTTGACCAGCAGGCTCACCCTGTTCTCGTTGGCGGGCATGAAGCCCAGGTGGGCCACGCCCCAGATCAGCCAGCCCAGCGGGCCGTCAACGCGCCAGCCGCGCAGGTCGGCTTCGGCGTGCAGGCGCCCCAGGATCGCCATCGAGCCGAAATCCACGAAACGGAATGGCGCCTGCGGGCGGCCTTCCAGCCCGGCCCGCAGATCACGGGCCACCCAGCTGCCCATCTGCACCGCCACGCTGGCCAGCCCCGGCAGCGGGCTGGCGCCCGGGCTGGGGGTATAGGCGCAGAGGTCACCCACCACCCGGATCTCGGGATGACCGGGCACGGAGAAATCCGCCTCCACCGGCACCCGGCCGCCCCGGTCGAGGGGCACGCCGGTGGCCTCAGCCAGCCGGGCACCCAGTGGGGACGCCTTCACCCCCGCCGTCCAGCACACCGTGGCCGCCTCCCGCACCTGCTCGCCAGCGGCGGTGCTGATCGTGACCCGCCCCGGCTCGATGGCCTTCACCCGGCCCCCCAGCAGCACCTCCACGCCGATGGATTCCAGGAAGCGTCGGGCGCCGGCGCCCAGATCGGGATGCATGCCCCGCAGCAGGCGATCGCCGGGATCCACCAACAGGATGCGGGTGTCTTCAGGATCGAGCTGGCGGAAATCCCTGGCCAGGGCGTGGCGCAGCAGCTCCGACACGGACCCCGCCAGCTCACAGCCGGTGGGTCCGCCTCCCACCACCACCACGGACTGCAGCAGACGCCGCTTCTCCGCCTCGGGCGTCTGCTCCGCCTCCTCCATCGCCAGCAGCAACCGCTCGCGGATCTCCAGGGCGTCGTCCAGCTGCTTCATCGGCGGGGCGATCGCCTGCCATTCGTCGTGGCCGAAATAGGAGCTGCCGGAACCTGCCGCCAGGATCAGGTGGTCGTAGCTGAAGCGGCGCTCGTTGAACACCAGCTCCTTCGCCTCAGCGTCGATTTCCTTCACCTCCCCCATCAACACCTGCACATTGCGCTGCCGCCCCACCAGCAGCCGCAGCGGCACGGTCACATCCCCCGGAGCCACCAGCCCAGTGGACACCTGATACAGCAGCGGTTGGAACAGGTTGTAGTTGCGCTTGTCGATCAGCGTCACGCGAACATCGGCGCCGGCGAGGGCTTTGCACGCCGACAGGCCAGCAAAACCCCCTCCCACGATCACCACATGGGGTCGGCCGCGCAGAGCTTCAGCCGGCGGCTCCAACTCCAGAAAGAAGCGCTCGCGTGGCATGGCGGTTGCAGGCCGGACGGTCGCAGCCTATTCAGGGCGCATCGGCGTCGATAGGCGCCCGGGACGTTGGTGCGAAGAACAGAGCAGGCCTGAGTGCTGACGTGCCCTCAAGCGCCCAGATAGCTGGCGCGCAGCTCGTCGTCGGCGAGCAAGGCAGCGGCAGAGCCACGCAATTGCACCGTGCCAGCTTCGAGCACCACGCCACGGTCGGCGATCGCCAAGGCTGCCTGGGCGTTCTGCTCGACCAGCAGGATCGTGAGGCCCTGGCTGTGCAGCGTGTGGAGCACCGCCATCAGTTCCTCCACCAGCCGGGGGGCGAGTCCAAGGCTTGGCTCATCCAGCATCAGCAGTTCCGGCCGTCCCATCAGGGAACGGGCGATCGCCAGCATCTGCTGCTCGCCCCCCGAGAGGCTGCCGGCCGGCTGGCGGCGCCGATCAGCAAGGCGCGGAAACAGGCTGTAGCACCAGTCGAGGTCGGCGTGGATCGCCTTGGCGTCACGCCGCAGGAAGGCCCCCAGCTCCAGATTGGTGGCCACGCTCTGGCGGGCCAGCACCCGGCGGCCTTCCGGGCAATGGCCGATGCCAAGGCGCACCGTGGCTTCGGTGGACAACGAGGCGAGCGTCTGACCCTTCCATTCCACCGATCCCGCGGCGGCGTCCACCAATCGGGAGACTGCGCGCAGCGTGGTGCTTTTGCCGGCGCCGTTGGCACCGAGCAGCGCCACCAGCTCGCCGCTGTGGAGTTCGAGGTTCACATCGCCGAGGGCCTGGATCGCCCCGTAGCGGACCGTGAGCCCGCGCAGGGCCAGCAGCGGCGTGGGTCCGCCTGGCGGAACCCCGCTCATGTCTGGCTCCCCAGGTAGGCCTCGATCACCAGTGGATCGTTGCGTACCTCAGCGGGGGGCCCTTCAGCGATCCGCTGCCCGAAGTTGAGCACGGCAAGGCGATCGCACAGGCGCATCATCAAGGGGACGTGGTGCTCGATCACGAGCACGGTGAGATCGAAGTGCTGACGCAGCCGCCGAATCAGATCGGCGAGTGTGGCTTTTTCGGCCGGATTCATGCCGGCAGCCGGCTCATCGAGCAACAACAACCTGGGGCCGGTGGCCAGTGCACGGGCCATCTCCAGCCGGCGCCTCAGCCCATAGGCGAGGCTGTCGGCCGGCTGGTGCGCCAGGTGATCCAGCTCCAGCAGCTCCAGCAGCTCATGGGCTCGCTGACGCAGCTGGCCCTGCTGGCGGCGGAAGGCAGACCGGTTCAGCAGGGCGCCGAGCAGAGGTGCTCTGTCGGCGCTGTGCAGTCCCACCAGCACGTTGTCGAGGCAGCTGAGCGGTCCGAACAGGCGCAGGTTCTGAAAGGTGCGGGCGATGCCCAGCCGGTTCACCCGTTCCGGCGGCAAGCCGTCGATGGCGGCGCCGTTCCAGAGGATCCGGCCCGCATCGGGAGGCGTCAGCCCTGAGATCAGGTTGAAGAGCGTGGTCTTGCCAGCCCCGTTCGGTCCGATCAGCCCGGTGATCGACCCGGCTTCCACCTGCAGCGACACCCGGTTCACGGCGATCAACCCTCCGAAGCTCCTGGTGACCGCCTCCAGTTCCAGCAGTGGTGTGCCGATCATGCCGAGGTGCTTTTCTTGGCCGTTGGCAGTGGCAGGGCGTGAACCAGGGCGGCCAGCCGTTCTGGTGTGATCAGGCCCTGCGGCGCCAGGATCGGTCCCACCAGGATCACCAGGCCGAACACGATCAGGCGCAGATCACCCACCGACCGCAGCAGTTCGGGCAGGGCGGTGAGAACGAGGCCACCCAGCACCGGCCCGAGCCAGGTGCGGGAACCCCCGAACACCACGAAAGCGAGGGTGGTGATGCTGGCATCAAAGCTGCCTTGGCGGGCGTTCCAGGTGTTGAGGAAATGGGCGGCCACAACACCGGTGAGAGCTGCGATTGCAGCGCTGAGCACAAAGGCGCTCAAGGCCACCTGGGCCGTGGGCACCCCCATGCAGCGGGCGGCCAGCTCGTCTTCCCTCATGGCGGCCATCGCCCGGCCAAGGCGCATCTGCTCCAGCCGGGCGCACAGCCAGCAGCAGAACGCCAGCAGCAACGCCGTGCAGATCAGATAGCCCTGCGGGCCGTTGAACGGCTGCGGGATCGCAAAGATGCCCACCGCACCACCACTCCAGCCGGCGTTGAGGTTCACCACCCGCAGAATCTCCACCAGGGCGATCGTGGCGATCGCCAGATAGATGCCCCGCAGCTGAAGCACCGGCCGGCCGATCAGCAACGCCAGCCCTGTGGCCAACCCTGTGGCCAGCACCATTTCCAGCAGCAGCGAGGGCAAGGGATAGAGCGCTCCGCTGCCGGCCAGCGCTGGCCAGCGTGTGGACAGCAGTGCGGCCACATAGCCGCCGATCGCATAGAAGCCCGGGGTGGCGAGTGACAGCTGGCCTGCACGCAGCGGCAGGTAGACCGAAAGGGCGAGCAGGGCGCCCAGCCCCATCTGCACCAGCAGGGAGAGGTCGCTCACACCTTGCTGATCAGGGTTTCCCCAGCAACCCCTGGGGCCGAAGCAAGAGCACTGCGAACAGAAAGGCATAGGCCACCCCGTCTTTGTAGCCGGAAAAGTCGGCGGGCACGAGGGCCTCGGCCAGGCCAACCACCAGACCCCCCAGCATCGCTCCGGGCACACTGCCCAGGCCGCCAAGCACCAGAACCCCGAGGGCCTTGATGCCGAAGCCGATCCCGAAGTACGGCCCGGAAATGCTCACGCTGAGCCCCACCAGCCCACCGGCCACGCCGGCAAGAAAGCCGCTCAGTGCAAAGGCGAGCCGGATCATGGCCCCGGCATTGATGCCCAGCAGCCTGGCGGTGTCTGGATCTTCCGAGACGGCCTGCAGAGCCTTGCCCATGCGACTGCCTTCCAGCCAGAGCGTCAGCGTGACCAGCACGATGGCAGCCACCGCCATCAGCAGCAGTTGCACAGAGCGCACCTGGGCTGCTCCGATCCGGATGGTGGCTGGCAGCTCTGCCAGGGTGGCGGCGGGGATCGAATAGCTTTCGGCGCCCATCAGCAACTGCACCACATTCACGATCACGACCCCAGCGCCCAGGCTGGAGATGAGATAGAGCAGCGGCTCGGCGCGCCGCTGGCGCAAGGGTGCAAAAGCGCTGGCTTCCACCAGCACGCCCATGCCGGCGGCGCCGATGCCGGCCAGCAGCAAGGCCAGCCAGAAGGGCAGAGCAAAGGGCAGCTGGACGCCTGCGAGCAGGCCGTTGGAGCCCACGCTGCCGCCGATCAGCAGATAAGTGAAATAGGCCCCGAGCGTGAACAGGGCCCCTTGCGCGAAGTTGATCACCCCGAGCACCGAGAAGACCAGCGTGTACCCCAGGGCAAAGAGGGCATAGACGGCCCCGCTGGCCAGGCCATTGAGCAGCACCTGCAGCAGGTGATCCACGGTGTCGCTCAATCGAGCAAGGCGAAGCGCCCGCTTTGCCCGCCCGGAACCATCTGCACCTGGGCAACGTAGAAGCGCTTCTGAACCACTTCACCCTCTGGGGTGAAGGCGATCTCACCCAAGGGTGTGTCGTACCGACCGGCCAGCAGTTCCTTCATCAACTCCTGGCGCACCTCGGTCAGCGGCCGGCCGTTGAGGGGCGTGCGGCGGTTCAGCCGTGTGAGCGCTTCGGCCACCACCTGATAGGCGGTGAAGGCCTGGGCAGTGAGCTGGGGGGGAATGGCGCCACCAGAGGCCTCCTTGAAGAGCTTCACGAAGGCTTGGTTGGTGGCTGTGCTCAGCTCCGGGCTGTAAGCCTGCGCAATCAGGATCCCGTCGCAGTAGATCTGACAGATCGGATAGATGTTCGGGGTGTTCATGCCGTTGCCCACCACGATGCGGCCTTTGTAGCCGAGCTCCCGCAGCTGGCGGATCAGGTTGCCCCCATCGACGGCCTGGGCCGAGATCACGATCAGATCAGGCTTCAACCGCAGCGCCGCAGTGATCTGGTTCTGAAAATCCTGGTCGTTCAACTGGGTGCGTTGCACGGTGACCGGTTTCAGCCCCTTTGCCACCAGGGCGTTCTGGAAGATCTCGGCTTCTGAGGTGCTGTAAGCGTCGTCCTGAGCGAAGAACACCGCTGTGCGCTTGATCGTTGGATCCTGCTTCAAGGCTTCTTCGATCGCCAACGGAGCGATCACCGCGCTTGAGGCCGAAACACGGCTGATGAAGCTGCCGATCTGGGGAATGCCCTTGGCGGTGTTGGAGGGCGCGACGACAGGCACCCCGCGGCGCTGGGCGATCGGGGCGGCGGCAAAGGCTTGCTGGGAGAGGGTGGGACCGATCAGGGCCACCACACCGGCATCGATCAGGAGATTGAAGGCCTGACTGGCGGCCTGCTCATCTCCACCGCCATCTTCGATGGTGAGCTGGATCGGCACTCCCTTTCCCTTGAACCAGCGTTCGGCCAGCTTGAGGCCCAGCTGTTGGTCCTGCCCGTAGACGTTCGCGTTGCTGGTGAGAGCCAGCACCGCTCCCACCGGCACCCCCTTGCTGACATCGAGAGGCTTGTCGGAGGTGTTGGCACCACAGCCAGCCACCCCCAAGGCGAGCCCGATCATCGCCAGCAGGAGGCGGCGGGAGGGGGAAAGGCGCTTCTGCATGCCGATCAGGCGATGGCAGCGAAAGCAGCCCGGAAGGCTTCGAGGGTGGCGTCGATGTCCTCGTCGCTGTGGGCCAGCGAGGTGAAGCCGGCTTCAAACGCGCTTGGTGCCAGGTAGACGCCGCGCTCGAGCATGGCGCGGTGCAGCTTGCCGAAGCGCTCGGTGTCGGCGGCTTTGGCGTCTTCGAAGTTGCGCACCGGCCCGTCGCAGAGGAAAAAGCCGAACATGGCGCTGATGCTGCCGCCGCAGATCGGCAGGCCCGCATCCCTGCCTGCCGCCAGGATGCCGGCGATCAGCCGCGAGGTGGTGGCCTCAAGTTTCTCGTAAGTGCCTGGCTGGCGCAGCAGTTCAAGGGTGTGGATGCCGGCGGTCATTGCCAGCGGGTTGCCACTCAATGTGCCTGCCTGATACATCGGCCCGGCCGGCGCTACCATGGCCATGATGTCGGCGCGGCCGCCGTAGGCGCCCACCGGCAGCCCGCCACCGATCACCTTGCCCATCGTGGTGAGATCGGGGGTGATGCCGAAACGGGCCTGGGCACCGCCGTAACTGATGCGGAAGCCGGTCATCACTTCATCGAAGGTGAGCAGAGCCCCGTTTTCGGTGGTGATCTCGCGCAGACCCTCCAGGAAGCCAGGTTCGGGGGGCAGGAAGCCGGCATTGCCCACCACCGGCTCAAGAATCACCCCGGCTATTTCACCGGGGTTCTCAGCGAAGAGCCGCTTGACCGCTTCCAGATCGTTGTAGGGGGCGGTGAGCGTGTTGGCGGTGGTGCTGCGGGGAACGCCGGGGGAATCGGGCAGGCCGAGCGTGGCCACGCCCGAACCCGCCTTCACCAGGAACATGTCGGCGTGGCCGTGGTAGCAGCCCTCGAACTTGATCAGCTTCTCGCGTCCGGTGAAGGCCCTCATCAGCCGCAGCACCGACATGCAGGCTTCGGTGCCGGAGTTCACGAAGCGCACCATCTCCACGGAAGGGACGGCATCGATCACCATCTGCGCCAGCTGGTTCTCCAGGGCGCAGGGGGCGCCGAAGCTGGTGCCTTTGCCCAGGGCGTTGCGCAGGGCGCCGATCACCTTGGGGTGGGCATGGCCGCAGATCGCCGGGCCCCAGGAGCCGATGTAGTCGATGTAGCGGTTGCCGTCCACATCCCAGGCGTAGGCCCCCTGGACGCGATCGAACACGATCGGTTGGCCGCCGACGGAACGGAACGCCCGCACCGGAGAGCTCACGCCGCCGGGCATGAGCTTCTGGGCAGCGGCGAAGAGTTCCTGGGAACGGCTGGTGTTCAGGGCAGGAACTGACACAGGGGCCGAGGTCAAGGCGCGATCCGCAGACGATTGAGAACGGCGCGACAGCGCAATGCCGCTCGGCCGATCTCCATCCTGACTCAAGATGTGTCGGTGCGGTGGTTGCCGCCTCTGCTCGGTAAGGTCTTGTTGGCCCTCGGCCATGTGCCTGGTGTCACAGGCCCACCACTGGTGGCCTGCCGGCCGTTCTGCCCGCCCAGCGTCCCCACCTCCAGGCCGACATCCAGGCCGAAACTCCGTGAGCCTGCCCTGGTCCACCGTTGAACGCCAGCTGCGCCGCCTGCTTCCGGCGCGTGCCGTGGTGGCCCGGCGCCAGGAGTTGCTCACCTACGACAGCGACGGCCTCACCCTGCACCGGCATGAGCCGCCGCTGGTGGTGTTGCCGGAAACCACCGAGCAGGTGGTGGCGATCCTGCGCTGCTGCCATGCCCTTGGGGTGCCCTTCGTGGCCCGTGGCAGTGGCACGGGGCTCTCGGGCGGCGCCGTGGCGGAGCAGGAGGCCCTGCTGGTGGTCACCAGCCGCATGCGTTCGGTGCTGGCGATCGACCTCGACAACCAGCGCATCACCGTGCAGCCCGGCGTGATCAACAGCTGGGTCACCCGCGCGGTGGCGGGTGACGGCTTCTACTACGCCCCTGATCCGTCCAGCCAGGTGGTGTGCAGCATCGGCGGCAACGTGGCCGAGAACGCCGGTGGCGTCCATTGCCTCAAGTACGGCGTCACCAGCAACCACGTGCTGGAGCTTGAAGTGGTGCTCCCCGACGGCACGCTCACCCGGCTGGGGGGACCGCTGGCGGAGCTGCCCGGTCTGGATCTGCGCGGCGTGTTCATCGGCAGCGAAGGCACCCTGGGCATCGCCACGGCGATCACCCTGCGCCTGCTGCCCCAGACCCCCAACGTTCAGGTGCTGCTGGCCGATTTCGTCACGATGGAGGCGGCCGGTGAAGCGGTGCGCCGGGTCACGGCCGCCGGGGTGCTGCCGGCGGGGATGGAGATCATGGACAACTTCACGATCAACGCCGTCGACGACCTCTTCGGGGTGGACGAGTATCCGCGCGAAGCGGCGGCGGTGCTGCTGATCGAGCTCGACGGCCAGGCGCGGGAGGTGGCGGCGGCGGTGGCTCTGGCCAGCGACCTGTGCCGTGAGGCCGGGGCCCGCTCGATCCGCCAGGCGGAGCAGGAGGCCGACCGGGCTCAGCTGTGGAAGGGCCGCAAATCGGCATTCGCGGCGGTGGGGCGCATCACCCCCACCTATTACGTGCAGGACGGGGTGGTGCCCCGCAGTGCCCTGCCTTCGGTGCTGGCGGCGATCGAGCAGTTGAGCCGCCACTACGGCCTACCCGTGGCCAATGTGTTCCACGCCGGCGACGGCAACCTGCACCCGCTGATCCTTTACACGGCAGGTGAGCCCGGCGTGCAGGAGAAGGTGCAGGCCCTGGGTGCCGAGATCCTGCGGCTCTGCATCGAGGCCGGCGGCAGCATCACCGGGGAGCACGGCGTGGGCGCCGACAAGCGCTGCTACCTCGATTGGATGTTCTCCCACGACGACCTCGACACCATGCAGCTGGTGCGTCGCGCCTTCGACCCGCTGGGACGGGCCAACCCCGGCAAGATCTTTCCCACGCCCCGCAGCTGCGGCGAGTCGTCCCGGCGGGTGGCGGTGCTGCGCGAAACGCCTGCCCACAACAGCGCTGCAGCCACACTGCCGCCGCCCGAGGCAAGCTCCGCCCCCTGGATGGCCGATAGCCAGCCGGGGGCGCTGGAACGTGAGGCCGTCGAGCTGTTCTGAGCCCGGCTGAGCTCAGCACCCCTGTTCTGAGCCCGGCCGTTCTGGGCTTGGCTGTTCTGGGCCAGGATGTTCTGGGCCAGGCTGTTCTGAATCGAGCTGTTCTTCGCTGAGCTGCTCTTAGCCCGGCGGAGCTGAGAACGGCTGATCTGGGTCGAGCTGTTCTGAGCTGACCTGCTCTGAATGGTCTGAACCCGGCGGACCCGACTGGAGGAGCTTGAACTCTTTCCCGCGCGTTCGCCGGGCGTTGCCACGCTTGTTCTGTGGGCCTTGCTTCGCTTATTCGGGGGGCCTTTGTCGGGGGGCCTGTGTTTGCTGGGTGGCCTGTGCTCGTTCGTGGAGTCCTTCCCCCGCGCGTTCAGGGGCCCTTGCCAAGCTCCTGCTCGATCGCCGCCACCTGCAGGCGTGTGGCGATCACCGCATCGGGGTTAAGGCTGATCGAATCGATTCCCTCCTCCACCAGGAAGCGGGCGAAGTCGGGGTAGTCGCTGGGGGCCTGGCCGCAGATGCCGATCCGTCTGCCGCAGCGGTGAGACGTGCGGATCGCCAGGCGGATCATTTCCTTGACGATCGCGTGCCGCTCATCGAACAGATCCGCCACCAGCGCCGAATCCCGGTCCAGCCCGAGGGTGAGCTGGGTGAGGTCGTTGGAGCCGATCGAAAAGCCATCGAAGTGCTCGGCGAAGGCTTCGGCGCCGATCACGTTGCTGGGCAGTTCGCACATCACATACACCTGCAGGCCGTGGCGGCCCCGCACCAGCCCATGGCGGGCCATCTCGGCAAGCACCCGCTCGCCTTCCTCCGGTGTGCGGCAGAACGGCACCATCGGGATCACGTTCGTGAGCCCCATCGCCTCCCGCACCACCTTGAGCGCCTGGCATTCCAGACCGAACGCCTCCCGGAACGCCTCGGCGGTGTAGCGGGAAGCGCCCCGCCAGCCCAGCATCGGGTTCTCCTCGTTGGGCTCGAAGCCGCTTCCCCCGAGCAGACGGGCATATTCGTTGCTCTTGAAATCCGAAAACCGCAGGATCACCGGCCGTGGATGGAAGGCGGCGGCGATGCGCGCCATGCCCTGGGTGAGCAGGTCCACGTAGTAATCGGCGGGGTGGGCATACCCCTTGGTGCGCTGCGCGATCGCCTCGCGTTCCCCGGCATCGGCCACCAGCTCCGGCTTCAGCAGCGCCATCGGATGCACCTGAATGTGGTTGGCGATGATGAACTCCAACCGGGCCAATCCCACCCCGTCCACAGGCAGAGCCGCCTGCTGGAAAGCCTGCTCCGGATTGCCCACGTTCACCAGGAGACGGGTGCGGGTCGGCGGCAGCTCGGAGAGTTCCTGCTCTTCCACATGAAAGGGCAACGCGCCGCGATAAACCCGGCCCGCATCCCCTTCACAGCAGCTGGCGGTGATCAGATCGCCATCGGCAATCCGGCTGGTGGCCGTGCCACAGCCCACGATCGCGGTGATCCCCATCTCGCGGGCAATGATCGCCGCATGGCAGGTGCGGCCGCCCTGGTTGGTGATCACACCGCTGGCTTTGCGCAGGATCGGCTCCCAGTCCGGGTCGGTGCGCTCCGTCACGAGCAGATCCCCTGGCTCGAAGCGGTTGATGGCATCGGCGCTGGCCAGCACCCGGGCCACGCCGCTGCTCACCGAGGCTCCGATCGCCCGCCCCTCCACGATCAGTTCGGCCTGATGGGGATCCAGTTGCCAGCGTCGCAGCAGCGTGCTCGAGCGCCGCGACTGCACCGTTTCCGGCCGGGCCTGCAGGATGAACAACCTGCCGCTGAGGCCATCTTTGGCCCACTCGATGTCCATGGCGGTGAGAACACCGTGCAGGGCGCTGTAGTGCGCCTCAATCACGCAGGCCCAGCGGGCCAGGGTGAGCACATCGGCGTCGTCGATGGCGAAGCGTTCACGCTCTTCCAACGGCACCGGCACGTTGCAGGTGGCCGTCTCGGCGTACACCATGCGCAGCTTTTTACTGCCCAGCCGTCTGCTCAGGATCGGCGCGTGCCCCTGCAGCAGGGTCGGCTTGAAGATCAGGTATTCGTCGGGGTTCACGGCCCCCTGCACCACGTTCTCACCCAGGCCATAGGCGGCGGTGAGCAGCACTGCCTCACGGAAGCCGCTCTCGGTATCAATGGTGAACATCACCCCTGAGGCCGCCAGATCGGAGCGCACCATCGTCTGCACGCCGATCGACAGGGCCACCGCGTCGTGGGCGAAGCCGTTGATCTGCCGGTAGGAGATGGCTCGATCCGTGAACAGCGAGGCGTAGCAACGGCGGCAGGCCGCCAGCAGGGCGTCGATGCCCTGCACATTCAGAAAACTCTCCTGCTGCCCGGCGAAGCTGGCTTCCGGCAGATCTTCTGCGGTGGCACTCGAGCGCACGGCCACCGGCACCGGCACCGGAATCGACACCGCGCTGTCAGTACCGCCAGTGCTGGCCATGCCGCCCGTGTTGGCCATGTCGCCAGGGCTGCCCGTGCCGCCTGTGCTGCTGCTGCCCGGGTTGCTGGCGCTGCCTGTGCCTGTGCCTGTGCCACCGCCGCTGGTGCCGCCACCACTGGCGCTTTCTGCACACAGCTGCTGGTAGTGCTGGCGAATCGCTTCCTCAAGCGCCGGCGGCAAGGTGGCTGTGAGGAGCAGTTGGCGCGCGGCGGCACCACTTGCCTGCAGGGCCGCCAGGTCGCCGGCATCGAGGCCATCGAACAGGTCCGCAAGCCGGGCCTCCAGTCCGTTGTGGGCCAGCAGCAGGCGGTAGGCCGCTGCCGTGGTGGCAAACCCACCGGGCACCGCCACCCCCCGGGGTCCCAGCTGTCGGATCATCTCCCCCAGGGAGGCGTTCTTGCCCCCCACCTGGGCGATGGCGTCAAGCCCGACGGACGCGAGCGGCACGACCAGGAGATCGGGGCTGGCCATCGCTGGTGCCTGACCCATCACGATCTCCGCTCACCTTTGGAGCCTAGGAAGGGGGGCTGCTCCCAGCTGCAGGTAGGGGAGTCAGTCGCAGTTCGGCGCTTGGTGCGCTGCCCTCGCCCAGATCCAGTTGGCTGGCGGCGCCCTTGAGCGCCGTGCGGCCACCCTGCCGCCGGCTTTCAATCGCAGCGCAGAGGGCCTGGGGTTGTGCCTTGGGGTCGAGCCAGCCCATGTCCCACGGTGCGGTGTCACCCGGGCGCCGGGCTGTCACTGCCGCCAGCTGGCCGGTGTCGTACCCGGTGGCTTCCACCAGGCTGGGCACGTAGTTGTAACGGCTCTGAAAGTTGGCGACGAAGCGGTTCCAGCCGGGTCCGCGGCTGAGCGGATCCACCCCCAGCTGGGCGTTGGCCAGCGGCTCTGTGGTCGGAAACGGCCACACCAGGGTGAGATCGGCCGGCCAGCGCGCTTCTCGCACCGCCTTGGCCAGCGGGCTGGTTGGCGTCGTCATCACCACCAGGGCGTCCGGGCGGTAGTAGTCCACGTCGTCCACCAGGCGGGTGATGGTGGGGGCATCGGGATCGGCGATCTCCTGGCTTCCCTCCTGAAAGCCCACCACCCGGCCGCCGTCGCCGCTCAGCGAGGCCACGAACCGATTGGCCAGCGCGATCTGCTCGCTGCTGCCGTCGTGGATCACCATCACGCGTGAGCGTTTTTCCTCGATCAGCCCTTTGGCGAGGCGATCGGCCTCCAGGCTGCGCGCCGGCAGCACCGGCCAGAGCCGGTCGGCGCCGGCAAGGCTGGGCAGGCCGTTGAGGGAGCTGCCCCGTTGCAGCGGCAGCAGCACGGTGAGGCCCAGCTCCTGCGCCAGCAACCCATACGACACCAGGGATACTGCCGGCGGGGCGATCAGCAAGCCAGGCAGCGGCCGGACCGTGAGCGCAGCGCGGGGGTCCTGCTCCGGTGGCAGCCAGCCGAGCTGGAGCGTGGGCGGCTTCACCCCGCAGAGGCGTGCCTCTTCCATCGCCAGCTCATAGCCGCGGCGCAGGCCGTCGCCCACCCCCGCCAGCAGCCCTTCAGGCGTGAGCAGCATCAGCACATCGCTGCGGATCGGTGCGCTGGCAGCGAGGCTCTGCAGCCCCAGCAGGGCGGCCACCACACCGGCTCCCATCCAGAAGAGGTGGCGGCGAGGGGGTGGTTCAGCTCCGGAGCCGGACGCGGACTTCCCCGGGGACATGCGGGTTTCCATTCAGCCGGTGAACACTAGGAGGGTTGCGCTCCGCCGCCATCATTGGTTGCAGGGCCGCCAGGGTTGCCCGCGCTGCCCAGATTCCTGCCCGTGCTGCCCCCAAGGCTGCCCGTGCTGCGCCCAACGCTGCCCGGGGTGCCACCCATCTTGCCCGGGTTTCCCGGAACCTTTCCCGTGCTACGGCCAGGCCGCGCTGGTGGTGTTGTTTCCTCTGGTTCGTCGAGGCTGGAGCCTTCCTTCTGGCTTTCCGGCAGCAGCTGGGTGAACAGGCCCGCAGCCACGAGCACGCCACCCAGGGTGAAGGCCAGGGGGCGGTTGGCCGCAGCTGCCCCCTCCATCCAGGTGCCTGCGGCGAGAAAGGCGCCGCCCAGCAGCAGGCTGGGCACCAGCACGATGCCTTTGGCGGTGCGGTTGATGCTCATGACACCGCGGAGGCGGCCGCCGCCGGGCAGCCCTGAGGTGCGGCCGTCGCGTCGAGCGGGGTAGCCAGACCGGCCTGTTGCAGCCCTGTGCCCAGGTCGACGCCGCTGGAGAGCACGGTGACCCGCGCCAGCAGGGTGCCATCGGCGGTGCCCAGTGGGCGGAGATTCACACGTGTGCGCCGCGGCAGGACTGCCCTCAGCCAGGAGGTGGCGGCCGCACCATCGGCAGGATCCACCTGCACGCATCCCAACCGCACCGGGTAGCTGCGGTTCTGGTCGCCCACCTGCAACAACGTGGCGCCACGCACCTGGAGCACTTCGGCAGCCTCGGCGGCAGCAGGGCTGAGGGTGACCATCAGCAGCACGGCCAGCAAGCAGGGAAACAGACCCCACAGCAGAGGCTGCAGGAGATGGAGCAGAGGGCCGGAGTGCCCGTGAGGCCTCTGAATGTTCAGCGACAGGACGGGGGGACAGGGGCCGTCTGCGCTGGCGGTGTTCACGGGGGCCAGCGCGCTGTGGCCTCCCATCAGGACGGCAGGGGAGGTCAGAGCTTCGCCCCGCAGCTGGGGCAGAACAGATGCGCGCTCTCCGTGGTGGCACCGCAGGAGCCGCAGTCGCGGGTGGTGTCGATCGCCAGCTCCGGATGGCTGGGCAGGCCCACCATCTGGGCGTTGCTGGCGCCGGGGGGAACCATCGGGTAGCAGTTCTCGTTGCGCCGCACCCGCACGTTCACCACGGCCGGGCCTGGATGGGCGAGGGCCTCCTGCAGGTCCTGATAGAGACGGTTGCGGTCGGTGATGTCAACGCCGCGCACCCCGAAGGCTTCAGCCAGGGCGGAGAAGTTCGGCATGCCGCCGGTCATCTCGGAGGCGGAGTAGCGCTCCCCGTAGAAACTCTCCTGCCACTGGCGCACCATGCCCTGCCAGCCGTTGTTGACGATCACCACCTTCACGGGCAGCCCGTACTGGGAGAGGGTGCCGAGTTCCTGAATGTTCATCAGGATGCTGGCGTCGCCGGCCACGCACACCACCTGATCCCCGGGGAAGGCCACCTGCACGCCCATGGCGGCCGGCAGGCCGTAGCCCATGGTGCCGAGCCCGCTGCTGCTGATCCAGTGGCGCGGCGGGGTGTTCATGAACTGGGCCGCCCACATCTGATGCTGGCCCACATCGGTGGTGACGAACGCCTCGGGAGCAAGCTGCTGCAGGGCCAGCATCACTTCCTGCGGGGCGATCTCGCCCACCGGTTCGGGGATCACCAGCGGATAGTGGCGCTTCCAGCTGCGGATGCGCTCCAGCCAGGCCTCGGTGCGGTTGGTGGGCGGCTCGTCGCTGGAGGCCGCCAGCAGGGCATCAAGTGCCAGGCCCACATCGGCCACGATCGGCACCTCCGGCACCCGGTTCTTGCCCACTTCGGCTGCATCGATGTCGATGTGAATCACCTGGGCCCGGGGGGCAAAGCTGTCCAGCCGGCCGGTCACCCGGTCGTCGAAACGGGCGCCGGCGGCGATCAGCAGATCGCACTCGGTGACGGCGAAATTGGCATAGGCGGTGCCATGCATGCCGAGCATGCCCACGGCCAGTGGATTGCGCTCATCGAAGGCACCCTTGCCCATCAATGTGGTGGTGACCGGCAGGGAGAAGCGCTCGGCCAACCGGCGCAGGGCTGCGTGCGCCCCTGCGCTGACGGCACCGCCACCCACATACAGCAGCGGACGGCGTGCCTTGCGGATCAGCTCCAGTGCCTGCTGGATGCGCTCAGGGTCGGGGGCCACCGGCAGGGCGTAGCCGGCCGGAATGGAGCTGCCCGGCTCCACCGGCACATAATCGAATTCCTCGAGGCCCACATCCTTGGGCACATCGATCAACACGGGGCCGGGCCGGCCGGTCGAGGCGATCAGGAAGGCTTCCGCCACGATGCGGCCGATGTCGGCGGGATCGCGCACCACCCAGGAGTGCTTCACGATCGGCAGGGTGATGCCGAAGATGTCGGTTTCCTGGAAGGCATCGGTGCCGATCGAAGCGCGGCCCACCTGCCCGGTGATCACCACCATCGGCACCGAATCCATCTGGGCGGTGGCGATGCCGGTGACCAGATTGGTGGCGCCCGGCCCGGAGGTGCCGAAGCACACGCCCACCCGGCCGGTGGCACGGGCGTAGGCGTCGGCGGCGTGGGTGCCACCCTGCTCGTGGCGCACCAGGATGTGCTTCAGCCAGCCGTGGCTTTCGGCCTGGTGAAGAGCGTCGTAGATGGGCAGGATCGCCCCGCCCGGGTAGCCGAAGATGTGCTCCACACCATGGCGATGCAGGGCATCCATCAGGGCGTGAGCGCCGGTGACCCTCCCCGGCACGGCCGGCATCGGCCGCAGGGGGGAAGCGGACACAACCGCTGTGGGGACGGTCGTCAGGGTCACGGTTGTCGCTGCAGACATCACGATGGCCTCACATTAAGAGGTGCTCAACGGCCGTGAGGTGAACTGTTTCGATTCCAATCAGCGGCCAGGGGTGCCGCCGCCGACACTGCGACGGCTGCGCACCATCGCCTGCAGGATCCGCACCGGATCGAGCCATTGGCCCCGGTAACGGATTCCCCAGTGAAGATGGGGCCCGGTGGTACGCCCGGTCATGCCGATGTGGCCGATCAGCTGGCCGCGCGCGACCCGTTGCCCGGCGGCCAGCAGCACCCGCCCGCTCTGATAGCGACCGCCGCTCACCCGCCCGCCGAGATGGCAATAGATGTGGTCGTAGTCGCCGGAGCGGATCACCAGGCCGATGCCGCAGCGGCCATCGTTGATCACATCACTCACCACGCCTCCCCACCAGCTGCGGATCGGGGAGCCCAGCGGAGCAGCGATGTCAAGGCCGGAATGCTGTTCGCGGCCGCCGCCAGGCCCGACCCGAAAGCCGAAGTGGCTCGTGTACCCAGCGAAGTTCACCACCGGAAACACGCCCAGACGCCAGCGTTCGTTCGCCGCCTGAGCCGGCAGCAGCGTGGCCGGGCCGAACAGCAGGGCCAGGCCCACGGCCGCCAGCCGGCGGTTAGAGCAGCCCGATGGCATGGAGAGGGCCCTTGCCACTCAGCAATTCCAGCAGGAAGGCGGAGAACCCCAGCATGGCCAGCCGCCCGTTCCACACCTCCGAGCTGTTGTTCCAGCCCCACACCCACTTCTCCTGGGGGTAGAGCTTCACCGTGGTGGGCAGACTGGCGGCCTGGTCGAGGTTCACCTCCGGCCCGGCCAGGGCGAGCTGCACGAGGTCGGCCAGTCCACGGATGAAGGTGGGGTAGGTGTCGAGTGCCGGCACGCGCCGGAAGGTGGTGATGCCGGCTTCGGTGGCGATCTCCCGGTATTCGATGTCGATTTCCTCGAGCGTCTCGATGTGTTCGCTCACGAAGCTGATGGGCACCACCACCAGCTCCTTGACCCCCTGTTCACCCAGCTCCACCAGTGCTTGATCGGTGTAGGGCTGCAGCCATTCGACTGGCCCCACCCGGCTCTGATACGCAAGGGTGAAGGGGTTGCCGTGGCCGAGCTGACGGGCCAGTTCGGCCATGATCAGATCGGTGCAGGCCTCGATGTGCTGCTGGTAGGGGTCGCCGGCCTCCTCCACGTAGCTCTTGGGCACGCCGTGGGCACTGAAGAAGATGCGGGCAGTGGTGGGGTCGTTGCATTCCTGCACCTCCCGAGCGATCAACTCGGCCATCGCCTGCACATAACCGGGATGGTCGTACCAGCTGCGGATGCAACGGATCGGCAGGCGGCTGAAGGCCGGATCGGCCTGGCGAAGGCGCTGGAGCTCGCGGAAGCTGGAACCGCTGGTGCTGATCGAGAAGTGGGGGTAAAGCGGCAGCACCACCACCTCATCCACCGCATCGGCCTTGATGTCGGCGACAGCGGATTCGGTGAACGGGTGCCAGTAGCGCATGGCCACGTAAGTGGTGGCCTGCACCTGGCGCTGGCGCAACTCGCTCTGCAGCTCCCGTGCCTGCTGGTCGGTGATGCGGCGCAGGGGGGAGCCGCCGCCGATCGAGCGGTAGGCCTCCTGCGACTTACCACTGCGCAAGGTGCTGATCAACCAGGCCAGCGGCTTCTGCAGGGCCGGAATCGGCAGCCGGATGATTTCCGGGTCGGAAAACAGGTTGTAAAGAAAGGGCCCGACATCCTCGATCCGCTCGGGACCGCCGAGGTTCAGCAGCAATACGCCGACCCTGGCCATGCCAGATCATTCCGTCAAGTCAGCCGAGCGTAACGCTGCCCCCCCGAGGCTGCTCAACGCCGGCTGGCGTGGCCACCGCCGTGCCGATACCGTCGGCACCTGCCTGAGCAACGCCAACGGGGGTGAGCGAACAAGCGGCGAGCGCTGCAATGGCCGGTGCATCGGGGCTTGCGGGCCTCGACGCCGATCTCCAGCGCGGTAACGCCCAGCTGGCCGCCGCCGGTGTCGCCCTGCGCCTGGAGCGCCGCGGCCAGCGCCTCGGCCTGCGTGGCCCCCTGCCCTGCCGGCGGGGCAGCGGGCGTTTCCGTGTGCAACGGCTCAGCCTGGGGCTGCCCGCCGATGCGGAGGGTCTGCGTCAGGCCCGCCGCGAATTGCGCCGCGTGCAGCAGGAGCTGCAGCAGCAGCGCTTCACCTGGCCGTCTGCGTCAGCGGCCGGGCGGTCCGCCACCGACCGCTCCGCCGGCGGCGTCGCTGTCACCCGTGCGGCTGCCACCGCGCTCGATGCGGCGCTGGAGCGCTTCGAGCGCCAGTTCTTCGAGGACCCTCGCCGTCGCCGCAACCCGGCCGGCACCCGCACCACCTGGACGGCGGCCTATCTGCCCTATGTGCGGCGGCTGGCCGCCCGCGCCGCCGGGGCCCGTCTTGATGGGGGCCTGCTGCTGCAGGTGCTGGAGAGTTACCCCGCCGCCAGCCGCAGCCGCCAGCAGTGCGGCACCGCCCTGGCGGCCCTGGCCGAGGCGGTGGCGATCGAGCTTCCCGCCGACTGGAGTGCCAGGGCCGGCGGCTACGGCCTGCACCGGGCCCAGTTCCGCCAGCTGCCGAGTGATGCCCAGGTGGAGCAGCTGGTGGAGCGGATCCCCAATCCCGGCTGGCGGCTCGCCTATGGCCTGATGGCCACCTACGGCCTGCGCAACCACGAGGTGTTCTTCTCCGATCTCAGCGCCCTGCTGCCCGGCGGTGATCGGGTGATCCGGGTGCTTCCCACCAGCAAAACCGGTGAACACCAGGTGTGGCCGTTCCAGCCCGACTGGGTGGAGCGCTTCGAACTGCCACGTCTCGCTCTGGAGACGGGGGCCCTGCCACAGGTCTGCACCGATCTGCGCACCACCACCCTGCAGCAGGTGGGCCGGCGGGTGGCGGAGCAGTTCCGCCGCTACGAGCTGCCGATCACCCCCTACGACCTCCGCCATGCCTGGGCCGTGCGCACGATCCACATCGGCCTGCCCGACACGGTGGCTGCCCGGATGATGGGGCACTCGGTGTCGATCCACACGCGCACCTATCACCACTGGATCACGCGCCGCGATCAGCAGCAGGCCGTGGACGCCGCCCTCTCCCGCCACCGGGCCGGCTGAGTCGGGCAGGATGCGGCTCTGCCCTGCTCACGGCAGGGGGTGACCCGCCACGCCGCTGCAATCCGCTGGCCTCTGCCCCCTGGCCTGCCATCACCCGGCCTTGTGCCGCATTCCTGAATCCCCCTGGCCTGACCCCATGACCCGCACCAGCAACGACCCGCCGGCCAGCTCCGCCGCCACGACTGCCACTCCCCCGGCTCCTGCGTCCCCGGCTGCCACTGCCCCAGTCCCCGATGCCAGCGCGCTGGATCAGGAGGCGGCTCGCCTGGGTCCCGGAGGGGCTCTGGCACCGGAGGCCGATGGGGAGGCCTACCGCCGCCGCATGCAGCGGCGCCAGGAGGTGCAGCGTCAGCGGGTGGGGGAACGCAACCTGGAGAAGGGTCTGGTGCTCGTGTTCACCGGCGACGGCAAAGGCAAGACCACCGCAGCGCTGGGACTGGTGCTGCGCACCCTGGGGCACGGCGAGCAGGTGGCTGTGGTGCAGTTCATCAAGGGGGGCTGGCAGCCGGGTGAAGCCCGTGCCCTGGAGCTGTTCGGTGAGGCGCTGCACTGGCGCGCCCTGGGAGAGGGATTCACCTGGGAGACCCAGGACCGGGAGCGGGACCGTGCGCTGGTGCAGCAGGCCTGGCAGACCTCACTCACTTACCTCGAAGACGCCGGCCGCAAGCTCGTGGTGCTCGACGAGGTGAACGTGGCCCTCAAGCTGGGCTATCTCGACGTGGAGCAGGTGCTGGATGGGCTGGAGAGAAGGCCACCGCTCACCCACGTGGCGCTCACCGGCCGCGGAGCACCGCCGGCGCTGCTCGAACGGGCGGATCTGGTGACGGAGATGCGCCTGGTGCGCCATCCCTTCCGTGAGCAGGGCGTGAAGGCTCAGGCCGGCATCGAGTTCTAGCGACCGCCGTGCTTGCTACTGTTCGGCCGTCCGCAGCGGCCGAGCGCTCAGAACGATGGCATTCAAGCGCGTCCTGCTCAAACTCAGCGGGGAAGCGCTGATGGGGGAGCTGGGCTATGGCATCGATCCTGCCATTGTCCAGTCGATCGCCACGGATGTGGCGGCGGTGGTGGCTTCCGGCACCGAGCTGGCGATTGTGGTGGGTGGCGGCAACATCTTCCGGGGCCTCAAGGGTTCCTCGGCGGGCATGGACCGTGCCACCGCCGATTACGTGGGCATGCTGGCCACGGTGATGAACGCCATCACCCTGCAGGACGCCCTTGAGCGCGCCGGTGTTCCCACCCGCGTGCAGACGGCGATCGGTATGCAGGAAGTGGCCGAGCCCTACATCCGCCGCCGGGCGATCCGCCACCTGGAGAAAGGCCGGGTGGTGGTTTTCGGCGCCGGCTGCGGCAACCCCTTCTTCACCACCGACACCACCGCTGCTCTGCGAGCCGCCGAGATCAACGCTGATGTGGTGTTCAAGGCCACCAAGGTGGATGGGGTCTACGACAAGGATCCCGCCCGCTATCCGGATGCCGTTCGCTACGAGAGCCTCACCTTCCAGGATGTGCTGAGCGGCGAACTGGCCGTCATGGACAGCACCGCCATCGCCCTGTGCAAGGACAACGCCATCCCGATCGTGGTGTTCGATCTCTTCGGTGCCGGCAACATCGGTCGCGCCGTGGCGGGTGAACCGATCGGCACCCGCATCACCCCGGCCCGCTGAGCCCTTCCCCTCGCCTCACCCCGTCATGGAACTCGAAGCCAGCATGCGCAAGTCGGTGGAAGCCACCCAGCGCACCTTCAACACGATTCGCACCGGCCGGGCCAACCCCTCCCTGCTCGACAAACTCAGCGTGGAGTACTACGGCGCAGACACGCCCCTGCGTTCCCTCGCCACCATCTCCACGCCCGACTCCCAGACGATCCAGATCCAGCCCTTCGATTCCGGTTCGATGGCCTTGATCGAGAAGGCGATCTCCATGAGCGATCTCGGCCTCACCCCCAACACCGACGGCAAGGTGATCCGCATCAACATCCCGCCGCTCACCGAGGAGCGCCGCAAGGATTTCTGCAAGCTGGCCTCCCGCTATGCCGAGGAAGGCAAGGTGGCCCTGCGCAACCTCCGCCGTGATGCCATCGAGAAGCTCAAGAAGCAGGAGAAGGACGGCGAGCTCTCCGAGGATCAGAGCCGCGATCAGCAGGACAACGTGCAGAAGCTCACCGACCGCTTCATTGCGGAGCTTGAGAAGCACCTGGCGGAGAAGGAAGCCGACATCCTCCGGGTTTGAGCTCGCTGGATGCTGATGTGATCGTCGTCGGCAGTGGCGCTGCCGGAGCGGCGAGCGCTTTCCAGCTGGCGGCGAAGGGCTGGCGCGTGAAGCTGCTGGAGGCGGCGGAGATGCCGCGCGCCAAGCCCTGCGGTGGAGGCATGGCGGCCTCGGTGCAGCGCTGGTTCCCCTTCGATCTGGCGCCGGCCGTGGATCGGGTGATCACGCGGGTGCGGTTCACCTGGTGCCTGGAGGATCCGGTGCTGGCGGAGTTGCCGGGGGCGTCGCCGTTCTGGATCGTGCGCCGCTCCGTGCTCGATGCCTTCCTGGCCGAGCAGGCCGTGGCGGCCGGTGCCGACCTGCTGACCGGCACCGCTGTCAGCGCCGTCGTGCGCCGGGGGGAGCACTGGCAGGTGCAGCTGGAGCGGGGCGGCGCCCTGCAGGCCCGGGCCGTGGTGATCGCCGATGGCGCCTGCTCGCGTCTTGCCGGTCCGCTTGGGTTGGGCTCACCGCGCCCCCGCTACGCCTCTGCCCTGTCGGTGGAGCTGGAGGGTGCTGCGCTGGAGCCGGACACCGCCCGCTTCGAATTCGGCCTGGTGCGCCACGGCTTCTGCTGGGCGTTTCCCCGCGAGGGGGGCGTGAGCGTGGGGGTGGGCACCTTCCTGGGTCGGGAGCTTGTCGATGGTGAAGCCGCCCTGGCCAGCCTGCTGCCCAGCCTTGGTTTCGATGCCAGCAGCGGCGTGCGGCGCCAATGGCCGCTGCGGGTGTGGGATGGCCACCATCGCCTGCACGGCGATGGCCTGGCGGTGGTGGGGGATGCCGCCTCCCTCTGCGACCCCTTCCTGGCGGAAGGATTGCGGCCAGCCCTGTTGAGCGCCACCCGCGCTGCGGCAGGAATCGATGGCTGGCTGTCGGGCGACAGCGCGGCCCTGGCCGCTTACAGCGACACCATGCGCAAGGAGTGGGGCAGCTCGATGGCCTGGGGGCGCCGCATCGCCCAGGTGTTCTACCGGGTGCCCCGGGTGGGCTATCAGCTGGGCATCAAGCGCCCTACGGCGCCGCAGCGGATCGCCCAGATCCTCTCGGGCGAGATGGGCTACGGCGACATCGCCCAGCGGGTGATTCGCCGGCTGCTGTTCAGCGGCGCAGCGAATCCTTGATGTGGCGCAGCCGTTCGTCGATCGAGCCGAGCAGCTCGATGGCGAACATGGGTGATTCCTGAACGGCGAAGAGGAACTTCTCGCGGTTCATCACCAGGATGCGGCAGTCGTTCAGGGCCGTGGCATTGCCATAGCGGCGGTGATCGCCGGTTACCAGGGCGCCTGCTCCGAACACATCCCCCGCCTGGATCTCCTCATGGGCGGCATCGCCGTTCCAGCTGAGCTGAACCACGCCCTCCAGCAGACCGAACATGCAGTCGCCGGATTCACCGGAGCTGAAGATGCGCTCGCCGGCGGCAAAGGTGCGCACTTCTCCCTGGGAGGCGAGGGCACGCATCGTGTCGAGGGCGTGAACGGTCATGGCCGGAGGGCAACTGATCCCAGTGTGAGCCCCGGAGGTTAAGGGCTCTCTCAGCCCACCTCTGCTTCCGCTTGCCTCTCCCTTCAGCCCATCTCTGCTTTTGCGCCTGGTTCCGCCAGCGGAGCCCTTACGCTTTGCCGGCAGTTAGCCGGCGGCCGTTGCCGAGAGCGCCAGCGGTGCGCCGAGGCCGCCACGGACGTCTTCCGGGGCCAGGCGGCCGTCATGGTCGGTGTCGAGCGCGTCGAACACGGCGTCGCTGCCGAGCCACTCCTCGCGGGTGATGCAGCCGTCGCCATCCATGTCGTTGAGCAGGAAGATCTCCTGGGCGGCATGGGCGAAGGCGGCTTCACCCTCCAGTTCAGCCAGGCGGTGGGCCAGCTGGGCTTCGAGGGTTTCGATCGCCTTGCAGAAGCCGCTGATGCCTTCCTCCAGCTTCTCGCTGGCCATGCGATCACCTGCCATGCGGGCCTCGAATCCAGCACGATCGAGCTGCAGCTTGGCTTCGGAGGCTGCCGGCGCTTCCGCATCGAGCTTGCGGATCAGGACTCCCTCCCGTTGCCGCAGCTGGTCGAGCAGCTTGGGCGAGATCGTGAGCAGGTCGCAGCCGGCGAGTTCAATGATCTCGTCGATGTTGCGGAAGCTGGCTCCCATCACTTCCGTGGTGTAGCCGTGCGTTTTGTAGTAGTTGAAGATGCTCGTGACCGAGATCACACCGGGATCTTCCGGGCCCGGGTAGTGGTCACGGCCGGTGTCCTGCTTGTACCAGTCGAGGATGCGGCCCACGAAGGGCGAGATCAAGGTGACGCCGGCTTCAGCGCAGGCCACCGCCTGGGTGAAGCTGAACAGCAGCGTGAGGTTGCAGTGGATGCCTTCCTTCTCCAGCTCCTCTGCGGCCTTGATGCCCTCCCAGGTGGAGGCGATCTTGATCAGCACCCGCTCGCGGCCGATGCCGGCCTCCTCGTAGAGGCCGATCAGCTTGCGGGCCTTGGCCACCGTGGCGGCGGTGTCGAAGCTGAGCCGCGCATCCACTTCGGTGGATACCCGCCCAGGCACGATGCGCAGGATCTCCTTGCCGAAGGTGACGCAGATTTCATCAAGCGCTTCCAGCACCACGGCCTCGGCCGGTGCATCAGGACCGATCACCTGGCGGGAGGCCTGCAGGGATTGGTCGATCAGGCCCTGATACAGGGGAATCTGGGCCGCCGCCAGGATCAGCGACGGGTTGGTGGTGGCATCCCGAGGGGTGAACTGCTTGATGGCTTCCAACTCTCCCGTGTCCGCCACCACCACGGTCATGGCGGCGAGTTGATCGAGCAGGTTGGCCATGGCTGCACACACAAGCGTGGAGTCTCAAGCTACCGAGCGGCTTTGCGGCCCACTCCTGCCCGTGCTCAACCCCGCACCGTTGCGGCCCCCTGAGCCGGGGTAGCCCTGCCAGCAGCTGCCGCTTGCGCGCCTGCAGCCGCAGCGGGTTTGCGGACCGGTTCGCTGGGGGCCACCTTTTCGAGCACCAACAGGGCTTCGATGATCTGCCGGGCCACCGGCACCGCCACAGTGGAGCCGTAGGCATTGGAGCCCTGGGGTTCGTCCACCACCACCAGCACCACGTAGCGGGGATCTTCGATCGGCAGGGTGGCCACGAAGCTGCAGATGCGGGCCCCGGCGATGTACACGCCGTTGAGGGCCTTCTGGGCCGTGCCGGTCTTGCCGCCGATCCGGTACCCCTCCATCTTCACGCCCGGACCACTGCTGCTCTTCACCACCGATTCCATCCAGGCCAGCACCTGCTTGGTGACGGCTGGATCGAGCACCGGCAGGCCCTGGGCCGGTGGCGCAGCGTCGGCCAGCCCTTCGCCGGAGCGCAGGCCACGCGTGATGTGCGGGCTCACCAGCCGGCCGCCGTTGGCGAGCATGGCGTGGAGCTGCAGCAGTTTGAGCGGGGTGAGCGAGAAGCCCTGGCCGAAGGCGGCGGTGGCCGGCTCGATCGGCTGGGTGGTGAAGGTCTCCCGGCTCTTGAGCTGGCCGGCGACGGCGCCCGGCAGGTCGGTGTCCGGTGTCGTGTCGATGCCGATTTTGCGCAGCCATTCCCAGAACTGCGAGGGCTTCACCTGCCGCATGGCCAGCACCATGCCCACGTTGCTCGAGACCTGCAGCACGGTGGGGAAATCAATCAGACCGTTGCCCTTGCGGTCATGGTTGAAGATCGGCCAGCCGCCGATCGTGAGCTGGCCGCTGTCGCTCACCTTTCCATCGGCCTTGATCGCCTTCTCCTGCAGGGCGATCGCCAGGTTGATCGGCTTGAAGGTGGAGCCCGGTTCGTACAGGTCCTGCACCGACCACTCCCGGAACAGGGACGGCGAGAAGCTCCAGAAGCGGTTGGGGTCGTAGGTGGGGGCGGAGGCCAGCGCCAGCAGTTCGCCATTGCGCACGTCCATCACCATGGCGGCGCCGCGTTTGGCCTTCCATTGCTTCATCTGCTTCACCAGCGCCTGCTGGGCCACCTGCTGCAGCCTGGCGTCGAGGGTGAGCTGCAACCGCAGGTCGTCGCTGTAGAGGGAGCCGGCCTGGATGCCATCCGGCAACGGCGTGCCATCGGCGCCGCGGCGCATCTTGCGCACGCCCTCATGGCGGCGGAGTTCCTTGTCGCGGCTCTGCTCAAGGCCCGCCTGGGCCACCCGCTCGAGGTTGAGGAAGCCCACCACATTGGCGAACAGCTGCCCCTGGGGATAAATGCGCTGGGGGTAGGCCTCAAGATCGAGGCCACTGATGCCCAGCTCCCGCACGCGGCGGGCGGTTTCCGGATCCAGCTCGGTGGCGAGCTTCACGCCTGAGCGGCGTGGCCCCATGGCCTGGACGAGGGTGGTTTCCGGCAGAGCGAGCACCGATGCCAGCCTCTGGGCCACATCGGTGGGCGTGCGGACCTTTTGCGGGTCATCGCCCGGAAAGTTGAAGAAGCGCGGATGGGCCCAGAGGGTGAAGCGCTCTTCATCCAGGGCCACCAGCCGCCCCTGGCGATCCACGATCGGCCGGCGGCGGCCGATCGGTTGCACCTGCTGGGTCTGAACGGCGCGGGCCCTCGACTGCAGCCGGTCACCTTCCTTGACCTGCAGCCAGGCCAGGCGGATCGACAGACCAACCAGGCCGGCGGCCAGCAGCAGGAACACGGCCAGCAGCCGACCCGCCGGCACCGACTGCAACGCGATCACCCGCCGGTTGCGGCCACGGCGCGCAGGGGGATCGTTTCGCCGGGTGGGCGCAGTCGGCGCGGAACCGGTCCATCCCCTTGATCGCACCACCTCAGTAACCGGGACGAACGGTGCGCTGGCTGACGTCGAGCATGGTGGCGTTCACCTGGCCGAGCAGGGGGAGTGCGGCAGCGGCCTTGGGGTCATCCGAAGGAGAGGGGAGATAAACGAGCTGACGGATGCTCGTGGGGATCAGCTGGCCGGGCCGACGGGCCGCCGTCAGGTGATGGCGCTCCAACTGGGCCACCGATTCCTGCAAACGGTGTTCCAGCACCTGAGCCGATTCCAGTTCCTGGTAGCTCCTGGTCCATTGGCTCTGCCAGTGGACGGTGAGGGCGGCCAGGCCAATCATCGAGCCGCCGAGAGCGATCAGCAGCCCATCGGCCGCCTTGTGCAGCACGGCAAGCACAGGAGCCTGCCGCGCCACCTTGCGCGACGACAGCGAACCCTGGATGACGGCGAAGGGGCGCCGGCGAAGGGAGGGCGCTGCAGCAGGTGCGGCTGAAGGAACAGCGACCACGGGAATGTGCCTCGATCCGCCAGTGAACCATGCGTGCGCAGGCTCAGCAAGGCGACGTCAGCTTCCCAGCAGCAGCAGGTTGGTGAAGGTGAAGCCGTTCCAGAGGGAATGCAGCCACACGCTGGCACTCAGCCGGCCGCTGTTGAGCCGCAGCCAGCCCAGGGCCAGACCCAGCACGAACAGGGCGGGAAGCTCCCCAAGGCTCAGGTGCGCCACCGCGAAGATCGTGGCGCTGATCACCACTCCCCAGCTGGCTCCCAGGTCGCGGGCCACCACCGGCAACAGCACACCGCGAAAGATCACCTCCTCGAACAGGGGCGCCAGCACAACGGCGGTGAAGGCGAAACACAGCAGGCCGAGGCTGCTGCGGTTGTTCAGCACCATCTCCAGCAGCGGATTGCTGCCGCCGGGATCCGGCCAGATCTGCTGTTGCAGCCAGCCGGCGAAGCTCACCAGCGGCAGCACCATCAGGAAGTACTTAAACGACTTCCCGAGCGTGGTCGCCAGCGGGCGCCAGCGAAACTGCAGCCACCCACCCTCGGGGCCGGCCTTGGGCAGCATCACCAGCAGGATCGCCAGTGGAGCGGCCATCAGGCCGAGGTAGAGGGCCACCACGGTGAGGCCTTTCGCCAGGGAGGGTTCCACCTGCAGCCCGTCGAGCAACCGCTTCAGCACCGGGCTCACCAGCACCGGCGTGAGGACTTCGCCCAGCAGCACGAAGCCGCCCGAGATCAGCAGGATCAGATCCACCGCCCCCAGTTCCGGTCCCACCAGCACGGGCAGCGGGCTGGGTTTGGTTCTCAGTCGCAGCCAGGCGGCCCGTACCAGCAGGGCCAGGCCGGCCAGCAGGGCCAGGGCCGGCAGGGCGTTCGCCGCCAGCAGCTGAGCTTTGGCCCGGCGCTCGTCCGCCGGCAGGGCGCAGCGTTCCGCAGACCCGCCCAGTGCCTGACAGGTGAGGCGCCGCTGCAGCGGGTTCTCCAGCGGCAGAGCCGCGGCCACCGGGTCGACGCCGGTCGTTGGGCTGTCCGCCAAAAGCCTCCGGATCAGGGGGCTCTGGTCCGGGTCGGTGCCATCGTCGAGCCGCTCCAGCAGGGGCCGGGCTTGCTCGGGGGTGCCCGCACGAATCAGCAGCAGCGCCCGGGTCAGCAGGGTGGAGCGTTGCTGGGCGCGGGCAAGCTCAGGGTCCTGATCGGTTTCGGGGCTGTCCGGCAGGGGTGGCAGCTGGGCCTGGCGCTGCAGCTCCGCCAGCAGCGCAGCTTCCGGTTCCTGGCCCACCACGGCAGCACGCCAGCTGGAGGGGAGTTGCGGCGCTGCCAGGGCCGCCAGCTCCAGCTGGCGCCTGCCCAGATCGTTGCCCACCGATGGGCGGGTGAGGCTCTCCACCAGACCATTGACCCAGAGCAGCAGGCTGAGGGCCAGGCTGACGAAGGCCAGCGCCGTTTTCCAGGGAGGGATGCGTTGCCTCGGGCCTGCCGGTGTCACAACACGTCCCGTCTTTGCATCGATTGTGCCCTGAAGCCCTCCCATACGATGGCCTCGCTTGCGGCCCCATCCCTGTGCCCCTCCGGCTTCTTCTGGTCCGTCACGGGCTGAGCAGCTTCAACACCGAGCATCGGGTGCAGGGGCGCGACGACCTTTCCACCCTCACCAGCGAAGGCGTGCGTCAGGCCACCGCCACCGGCGAGGCGCTGCGCGGGCTTGCCATCAATGCGGCCTACACCTCGCCGCTCAGCCGCGCCAGTGCCACCGCCGCCGCGCTGCTGGAAGCCCATGGCGGCGGACAGATCGCCGAGCCGGACAGCGGTCTGCTGGAGGTGGATCTGGGTCCCTGGAGCGGTCTGCTGAGCCGTGAGATCCGCGACCGGTTTCCTGCCGACTACGCGCTCTGGCGCCAGGCTCCCCACACGCTCGAACTGACCCGTCACGGCCGGCCCTACCGGCCGGTGCCCGAGCTCAGGGACCAGGCCGCCGATTTCCTCGATCGCCTGCTGGAGCGCCATCTGCCGGCGACCGACGCCGCGGCCGAAACGTCATCGGCTGATGGGCCCGTCACGGTGCTCGTGGTGGCCCACAACGCGATCCTGCGCTGCCTGCTGCTGGCGGCACTCGGTCTGCCCGCCAGTGGCTTTCAGCGGCTGCGCGTCGATAACGCCTCCCTTTCGGTGCTGAATCTGCGCCGCCGCCCCGATCACAGCGTGGAGGTGCAGATCGAATCGCTCAATGGCACCGCCCATCTGGGTGTGCCGGTGCCGCCGAAGGGAGAGGGGCCCCGCCTGCTGCTCGTGCGCCACGGCGAAACCGACTGGAACCGCCAGGGGCGCTTCCAGGGGCAGATCGACATTCCGCTCAATGGCCATGGGCGCGAGCAGGCCGCCGCCGCCGGCCGCTTCCTGGCCGAGCTGCCGATCCAGCGGGCCTACAGCAGTTCAATGGCGCGGCCGCGCCAGACCGCCGAAGCGATCCTGGCGCTGCACCCCGGCGTGCCACTCACCAGCCTGCAGGGCCTGGTGGAGATCGGCCACGGCCAGTGGGAGGGCCGGCTGGAGGCGGACATCGAGGCCGGTTGGCCCCAGCTGCTGGCCGACTGGAAGCGGGCGCCCCACACCGTGCAGATGCCCGATGGGGAGAATCTTCAGCAGGTCTGGGATCGTTCGCTCGACACCTGGGAGCGGATCGCCCGCAGCCTTGCCGACGACGAGACCGCGCTCGTGGTGGCTCACGATGCCGTGAACAAAACCCTGCTCTGCGCCTTGCTCGGGCTCAGCCCCGCCGACATCTGGATGGTCAAGCAGGGCAACGGCGGCGTCACAGTGATCGATTACCCCGCTCGTCAGGCCAGCGGCCCTGTTTCCGCCTGGCCGGTGGTGTCCAGCCTCAACCTCACCAGCCATCTCGGTGGTGTGATCGACCGCACGGCCGCCGGCGCGCTCTGATGGTGGCCCGCTTCCTGTCGCAGGTGCAGGTGCTGGCCGGTCCGGATCAGCCCCTGCGCCACCGCGATGTGCTGCTCGATGACGGTGTCCTGGTCGCTTTCGATCAGGCCGCCGCCAGCGAGGCCCAGCGCCGTGGTCTCGTGCCCCTGGTCGCCCACGACTGGCTGCTGGCCCCGGCTTTGGTGGATCCCCACAGCACCCTGGAGGAGCCCTTCGCTGGCCGGGCGGAAACCCTGGCCAGCCTGGTGGCCTCCGCGGCAGCGGCGGGCTATGGCACCGTGGCCCTGCTTCCCCGGGCTACCAGCTGGCGGGACCGCCCGGAGCGGCTCCAGTTGCAGGCCCCAGACCCCTTTCTCCTGCCGCTCTGGGGGGCGTTCAGCCGCGGGGGACGGGGCCAGGAGCTGGCCCCCCATGGTGATCTGGCGGAGGCCGGCGTCATCGGCCTGGCCGAAGACGGTGCACTGCCGCCCCTGGCACTGCTGGAGCGCGGGCTGCGGCTGGCGGAAGCGGGGCCTCTGCCCGTGCTGCTGGCACCTCGCGACCCCGACCTCACCCTCGGCGGTTTCGTGCGGGAGAGCGTGGAGGCGCTGCGGGCCGGTTGGCCCCTAGATCCCGTGCTGAGCGAGACGCTGCCCTTGCAGAGCCTGCTGCAGCTGGCCCGCTCCCTGCCCGATGCTCCCCTGCGGCTGGCGAACCTTTCCACCGCTGCGGGGGTGGAGCTGTTGCGCAGCTCCGGGCTGGCGCTGCAGGCTAGCGTTTGCTGGTGGCACCTGGTGGCGGACAGCGGCTGCCTTGATCCGGTGGCCGAAGGCTGGCGCCTCGAACCCTCGCTGGGCAGCCCGCAGGATCGCCACGCCTTGATCGAGGCCCTCGCCGACGGGGTGCTCACGGCCGTGGCGGTGCATCACCTGCCGCTCGATGCCGAAGAACGTCTGCTGCCGCTCGATCAGCGCCGCCCCGGGCTGGCCGGTCACCGGCATGTGCTGCCCGCCCTTTGGCAGGAGCTGGTGGTGCAGCGGGGTTGGGCGCCCGCCTCGCTCTGGCAGCGGCTCTGCTGGGGCCCCGCCCGGTTCCTGGGGCTGGCCGAAGACAGGCTGGAGCCCGGCTCACGCCGCTGGTTGCTTTTCGATCCCGCCGCTGCTTCAACCCTTGAGTCAGGGGATGCCTATGCGTCGCGGGGGGCCAACCAGCCCTTCGAAGCTGAAACGGTCACTGGCCGGGTGCTGGCTGTGGGGGTGCTGCCGGAGCTGTGGCGGGGGCCTCAGGAATAAGCAGCGGCGGAACAGCTGGCGCACCGCTGGCCTTGTCGTTTTCGCCGAGCTCACCCAGGCGATCGAGCGGCCAGAACCGGTAGAAGGCCCGGCCGATCACCTCTTTCTGGGGCAGGAACGGCGAGCCGGGCCAGAAGCGTCCATCCCAGCTGTTGGCGCGGTTGTCGCCCAGCACCAGCACCGAACCCGCCGGCACCACCGTGTTGATCGTGCGGCAGGGCCCCGCCCCCTGGCTGTCGACGGGGCAGTAATTCTTGACGTAGGGCTCATCGAGCAGCTTGCCGTTGATGCTCACCCGCCCGCGCGGATCGACGGCCACGCGCTCGCCGGGCAGGGCCACGACACGCTTGATGTAGGCATCGCAGGCCGGCTCCTGAAGGCCTGGCAGGGAGCCCACCAGCGGAATGTTCACCAGCAGGCAGCGCAGCGGACCACTGTTGCGATCCTTTCGCAGAGCCGGATCGAAATGGAAGGGGGAGTTGAACACCAGGATTTCGCCCCGCCGTGGCTCGCGGTTCCGCAGCGACAGCTTCTCCACCAGCAGCCGGTCGTTGATCTGCAGCCCCGGCAGCATCGAGCCGGAGGGGATGAAGCGGGCCTCCATCAGAAACTGACGGATGCCCAGCGCCACCAGCAGGGTGATCAGGACGCTGCGCCAGAAGGCCCAGGCGCTCTCGGCTTCACCACCGTGATGGCCCTTCGGCGGAGGGGAAGGCTGCTCGGGGTTCGCGGGTGCTTCTGACGGCCTTGGCAGATCCTCAGTGGTCAAGAGAGTTCGGGCAGCGGAGGGAGGGCGCGGGAGGCGCGTAGTGGCCGACATGAAACCATAGGCGCCCAGCCATGTTCCCTCGCGTTCCTACCCTGACGGAACCGCTCGGTGCTCATGGTTCGCCCCCGCTGGCATGCGATCCGGCCTTTTGCCAGCCATGGGTTGGCCCGCCGCTGGGACCGTTTCGTGGCGATCTGGGCCAGCTTCAACCTGCTGTGGGTCTGTTTCGACCTCACCTACGTGCCACTGCGCACCTTCTGGCTGCAGCGGAACCTCTACCCGCTGCCTTCGCTGCCGGTGGTGTTGCCGCTGCTGCTGCTGCCGGACATCACCCCCTTCTATGACCCGGTCAAGGGCATCGAACCGCACCGGGAAACCCAGGCCTATCTGGCCGCCTTCGCGCAGTTGGATCGTGCCCTCCTGGCGGGACAGAGCGCGCCGGAGCTGCGCCGCCGGCAGGTGGAGCTCACCCAGCAGATGATCGACGACAACCCGTTCCTGGCTTCGGTGGGGGCGGGCACGCTGGAGAAGATCAAGAACCGCCTGCGCCAGCAGGCTGACCTGGATTCCGCCAAAGGCTCGGCCGAGAGGCTGCTGAGCGACGCCTGGCTGCGCCAGCACCCCTGGGAAATGGAGCGCCGCTTCTGGCAGCAGCAGGTGCTGCCGCTGGTGTCCACCAACTACTGGCGATCGATTGATGAGAACGGGCGCCCCACCGACCACTTCTGGCGACTGGATCTGCTGGCGTTCCAGAGCGTCTTTCTGCTCGACATTCTCTTGCGCGCCGCACGGCTGCGGCGACGCATTCCCGGGCTGAGCTGGGGGGGAGCGCTGCTGCGCCGCTGGACCGATCTGCCTCTGCTGCTGCCCTTCTGGCGTTGGCTGCGCCTGGTGCCCGTGGTGGAGCGGCTGCAGGTGAGCGGCCTTGTCAACTTCGAGCCACTGCGCGCCGTGGTGAGCCGGGGAGTGGTGTCGCTGCTGGCCGTGGAGTTGTTCGAGGTGCTGGCCCTGCAGTTGGTGGATGGGGCTCAGGGACTGATCCGTTCCCCCCACTGGCCCCGGCGCATCCGGGCCCTGCGCAGCCACCAGACCGTGACGATCAACGATGAGCGGGAGCTGGTGGAGCTGCTGCGCATCTGGGGCCCATTGCTGCTCAACGATGTGCTGCCGCGGCTGGCGCCGGAACTGCGAGCCCTGCTGAGCCACATCCTGCAGCAGAGCCTGCAGCAGACCGTGGTGCCGCAGGGGCTGCGCCAGCTTCAGCCGTTGCTGCAGATGGAACAGGAGCTCACCCGCCAGCTTTCCGCCGGCATGGTGGAAAGCCTGCTGGAGCTGTCCCGCAATGCCGGCCGGCGGCTGGAGTACCCGGACGACCGCCAGATCGACCTGATGCAGCGCTCCCTCGATCGCTTCTGGGAAGAGCTGGCCGGCAGTCTGGAATCGGGCCCGGCCGTGACGCGCAGCCAGCAACTGTTGTGCTCACTGCTTGAGGAGCTCAAGCTCACCTATCTGGGCCAGATCAACCGCAGCGGCATCGATGCCCTGATCCGCGAGCTTGATCAGCTCACGGTGCCGCCGGTGCCTCCGGCAGAAGCAGCGTCTGCCACTGCTGGGGGTCAAAGCCCGTGAGCACGGTGCCGCTGGCGCTGATCAGGAAGGGCCGCTTGATCAGCTTTCCGTCAGACGCCAATGCGGCCAACGCGGCTTCGTCGTCCATGGCTTTGACAACGGCGGAACCGAGGGCGCGGTAACTGACGCCGCTGGTGTTGAACAAGCGGCGGCGTTCGAGCTGGGCGAGGGCTTGGCGCAGCTCCGGCAGGGATGGCGGATGCAGGGTGATGTCAATCACCTCGGCATCGATCCCCTGCTCCTGCAGCCATCGCAGAGCTTTTCTGCAGGTGGAGCAGCCGGCGTAGCTGTAGACCCTCAGGCCCACGCTCACTTCATGCCGACGAGGGCCTTGAGCGCACCCACCAGGCTGTTGGAGCCTTTGCCCACGGCGGCATCCGGACGGGTGCGGATGGTGACATCGCCCGTGACGCTGGTGCGGCAGCTCAGGCGGTAGTTGGCCGGACGATCGGAGAGGTACACCTGCTCGACGTCGCTGCGGGGGGAGAGGTTGCGCTCACCTTCCAGCACCTCAACGACGCAGGTGCCGCATTGGCCCAGGCCACCGCAGTTGTTGAGGTTGTTCAACCCTTTGTAGGGGTTGATGCCGGCGTCGAGTGCCGCCTTGCGGAGGTTCGCCCCCTCGATGCAACCGACGTTCTGGCCTTCGTTTTCGAACCGGATCGTGGGCACGGCAGGGAGGGAGTCTGGGCGCCGACCAACCTACCTGCAGGCGGTGGCCCTTGCCCGCGAATGCAACGCTTGTTGGCCCATTCCCCGACTTGGCGTTGCTGTTGTGCGCCAGCGAGCGGGCTGCCCGGCCGGCAGTGCCTCCTAGCATCGCCGGCAACGGATCCCGGGCCTTGGCTTCAGCTGACGTTTCTCCTCTGATCGATCCGCTCGAACCCGAGGGTTACGACCTGGTGGTGCAGCGGCTGATCCCGGGCTACGCCAGCCTGGCGCGCCTGGCTGTGGCCCTGCTCGCTGCTTCCCCGCTCGCTGCTCCTGAGGGCGCCGAGGTGCTGGTGGCCGGATGCGGCACGGGGGCTGAGCTGGTGGAAGCCGTCGCTCAACGCCCCGATTGGCAACTCACGGCGATCGACCCTTCCGCGGCCATGCTCGCTGCCGCCCGGCAGCGCCTCGGCGAGGCCGCCCCGATCCGCTGGCTGCAGACCACGGCGGAAGCGCTCACCACTGAGCAGGGGTTCGCCGGCGCGCTTTCCGTGCTGGTGCTCCAGTCGCTCCCCGACGACGGCACCAAGCTGGCGTTTCTGAGCGCCTTGGCCCGCTGCCTGCGGCCCGGCGGTCAACTGGTGCTGGTGGACCTGATGCGGCCGGCCCTGCCGCTCCTCCAGGAGCAGATCACCGAGGCCTGGCTCGGCTTTCAGAAGGTGAGCGGCCTCGAGCTGGACGCCGATCGCATCGCCCCCCTCACCCAGGGCCTCCATCCGATCGGCGACGCCCGCCTCACGGCCCTGGTGAATGCGGCAGGCTTCGGCGACCCGGCACGCATCTTTCAGGCCCTCGACTACGAAGGCTTCCTGCTTCAGCGCGTGGCCTGAGCGCAGACGCCGCAGAGCTCCTGAGTGCCGCCCTTGCCCTGCCGCCCAGCAGCCTCGATGCCCTGCCCGGGAGCGCTGCCATTGCCATCAGCCACTTGGCTGAGGTGTCTTCCGCTCAGGGATCTCCGGAGAGAGAGCTGAGCGACCTGCTGTTCACGGCAGGGGAGAAACAGCTCAGCGAGGGGCGCTCAGCGCAGAACCTTGCGGGGCAGGTTGAACAGACCGATGCCGGAAGCGGGCGGCTGGGCCTGGTTTTGCTGCAGCGGCGCGGGTGGGCTTGGCAGCTTGCTCAGGCGGGGCAGGACGGCAGGCCGGGACCCCATCACGGAGATCAGTGGAATGAACACGGCCAGCAGCCCGATCAAGCCGCCCACAACGGCCGAGCTGGAAAACAGGAGGGATTCCGTACTGAATGGGTCCTCGCCAGGGTCGGCGTCGGATTCAGTGAGCGGGGAAGGGAGGTCTTCGGCTGGAAATCGAGACTGGGCGGAGTCCATGGACGGGGATTGAGGGACACCCCCCGAACTCAGGATTGCGGCACGAAAGGCCGAAACGCCGTGGGGCTCGGGTGGCAGATCCAGAGCAGAAACGGCGCTGCCGAAGCAGGTCTGTAACTTCTGCTGCGAAAACGCTGGAGTTCATCCACCGTTTCGACTTGGATCTTGGCTTGATTATGCCATCTTTCCAATGGACTGGCCATGCGAAAGGGAGGCCCTGTCAGGAGGCGGGGATCAGGCTGCCGGCCGTGACTGCTCAATGTGCTCGCGTTTGCTGTTCAGGTCGGTGGGAGCACGTTCCATGCCCTGAAGCAGGCGCCGGATCCCCTGCAGTTCGTCGAGGATGGAGCCCAGCAATTGCTGGGTGATGGTGGAAGGGGCGTTGAGAACTTCGACCGTGACTTCCTTGATGCGAAGCACGTCACGGGCGAACCTGGCCACCTCGTTGGGGTGAAACAACAGGGCTTCCTTCTGATCGGTGCGGTACTCGGGGTTGAGGCGCCGCGGGTTGAAGGGGGGATTGAGATTGCGCGGCTCGGTGTTGGTGTAGCGATACACCGAGGCGCGTGAGCGGTTCAGAGCCCTCTGCACCTCATCGATGGTGATCAGGCCTTCCGGGGGCGTGTCGGCACTGAAGGACGGGGCGCCGGGGGGCGTGGAGCCGTGAGCTGGTGGGGGTGCCGCAGGGGAACCAGGGCCAGGGCCGGCCACCCCACCCCCGAAAGCACCCTTCGGTTGTGTGGACATGAGACAAACCTTGGACTACTGGGACTGAAAAGTGAATGTAGCAGAAATCGCCGCAGTGTTTGGGTTCCCGCCGAGCCTTTCGCTGTAGCGCTTGCCTCTCCACCCTGCCGAGGGGCTCGGTGATAGCGTCCAGCCCCTGCTCTGGTTCGCTCGATGCGTGTCTCCCGCCTGATGCTGGTGACGCTTCGCGACGATCCTGCGGAGGCGGAGATTCCCTCCCATCGGTTGCTGCTGCGGGCCGGCTACATCCGTCGCATCGGTTCCGGCATTTACGCCTACCTGCCCCTGCTGTGGCGTGTGCTGCAGAAGGTGTCGGCCATCGTGCGTGAAGAGATGAACGCCACTGGGGCGCTGGAAACCCTGCTCCCCCAGCTGCAGCCCAGCGAGCTCTGGGAGCGCAGCGGCCGCTGGCAGGGATACACCGCGGGTGAGGGCATCATGTTCCACCTGCTCGATCGCCAGGACCGTTCGCTTGGCCTGGGCCCCACCCACGAGGAAGTGATCACGGCTCTGGCGGCCGATCTGTTGCGTTCCTACCGACAGTTGCCGGTTTGTCTGTATCAGATCCAGACGAAATTCCGCGATGAGATCAGGCCCCGCTTCGGGCTGATGCGTGGCAGGGAATTCATCATGAAGGACGCTTATTCTTTCCACGCCGATGAGCAGGATCTCAAAGCGGCCTACGGCGTGATGGATCAGGCCTACCGACGCATCTTCGAGCGTTGCGGCCTGCGTGCCGTGGCGGTGGAGGCCGACAGCGGTGCCATCGGCGGTTCCGCCAGCCAGGAGTTCATGGTCACCGCCGATGCCGGCGAGGACCTGATCCTCGCCAGCCCCGATGGTCGCTACGCCGCCAACCAGGAGCGTGCCTGCTCCCGGGTGGAGCCGGCGGTGCCACTGGCAACTGCGGCAACCCCCACCCTGCTGGCCACCCCAGGTGAGCGCTCGATTGAGGCGCTCTGCAGTGCCCATGGGTTCGATCCTTCCCAGACCGTGAAGGTGCTGGTGCTGCTCGCCCGCTTCGCCACCGGTGGGCCCTTGCCCGTGCTGGTGAGCCTGCGCGGCGATCAGACCCTCAATCCGGTGAAGCTCTCCAACGCGGTTTCCGCCCGCTGCGCCGAAGCTGGCGCCTTGCTGAGCCTTGAGCCGATCACGCCGGAGCAGGTGCTGGCCGAGGGGCTGGAGCCATGGCCGCTGGGGTTCCTGGGTCCGCACCTGCCCGATGCGCTGCTGCAGGGGGCTGCGAGCTGGCAGCAGCGCTTCCTTCGGCTGGCCGATCCGTCGGCCGCCGATCTCGGCGCCTTTGTCTGCGGCGCCAACACCCTTGACTATCACCTGGTGGGAGCCTGCTGGGGCGAGGCCATGCCTGCGCCCGACACCGCGGATCTGCGCGCCGCCCAGCCGGGTGACCGTTGCCTGCACGACCCTGAGCAGCGTCTGGAGGCCAGCCGTGGCATCGAGGTGGGCCACATCTTCCAGCTGGGCCGCAAGTACTCCAGCGCCCTGGATGCCCGCTTCACCAATGAGGCGGGAGTGGAGGAGCCGCTGTGGATGGGCTGCTACGGCATCGGTGTGTCACGGTTGGCCCAGGCGGCGGTGGAGCAGCACCACGACGCCAACGGCATCTGCTGGCCCCTGCCGATCGCGCCCTACGAAGTGATCGTGGTGGTGGCGAACATGCAGGAGCCCGTGCAGGTGGAGCTGGCCGAGCGCCTCGATGCAGCCCTGCAGGCCGGCGGGATTGAGGTGTTGCTCGATGACCGCCCCGAGCGCGCGGGAGTGAAGTTCAAAGACGCTGACCTGATCGGCATTCCCTGGCGGGTGGTGGTGGGGCGCGGTGCCGCCCAGGGCCAGGTGGAGCTGGTGGAGCGCCGCAGCGGCGAACGGCAGGAGCTGGCCGCCGCTGATCTGCCCGCCCAGCTGATCGCACTGGTGGAAGCGGGCCGCCTCGGCAGGGGCGCCCCCTCCTGCTGAGGCCTCGGGCTTGCGTGCCTGGGCGCTCGCTGGCACGGCTTATAGAGTTTCCCGATTGAATCAGGAGCTCCGATGGCCGCGCATCCCTGGCGTTTCGAAGCAGGCCAAGGCACCTTCCGGCCCTTGTTGCTCGCCGTTCAACGTCTCGGCCGCCGGCTGATGGCGTCGGCTCTGATGGTCGCGCTCTGCCTGTCCCTCACGCTCACGGCCTGCGGCAGTGCCACCGGCAACCTCAGCGGGGTCTACGTGGAGGACACCGTGACCGTGGCCCAGAGCCTGCTGAGCACCATCGCCCTGGAGCAGGACGACCCCGCCCGCAGCGCAGCCGAGACCGACGCCCGCGCCCTGATCTCCGACTACATGGCGCTTTACCGCCCCCGGGCGAACGTGAACGGCCTGCCCTCCTTCACCACCATGCAGACCGCCGTCAATTCGCTGGCGGGCCACTACACCAACTACGCCAACCGCCCACTGCCCGAGGCGTTGCGCGCTCGCCTGGAGAAGGAGCTCAAGAAGGCTGAAACCAACGCCGTGCGCGGCGCCTGAAGCCCGGACCACCCCCGGCGGGATCACGGATGCCGCTGGGGGCTTTACGAAGGGGCAGCTGATCTGAGAGGCTCTCTGTTTGTGCTTAGAAGCGGCTTCGGGCCGCTGTTTCCTTCTTGGCCAATGTCGTCGTCATCGGTGCTCAATGGGGTGACGAAGGCAAGGGAAAGATCACCGATCTGCTCAGCCGCTCCGCCGATGTGGTGGTGCGCTACCAGGGCGGTGTGAACGCCGGCCACACGATCGTGGTCGACGACAAGGTGCTCAAACTGCACCTCATTCCTTCCGGAATTCTGTATCCCGACACCACCTGCCTGATCGGCTCCGGCACGGTGGTCGACCCGAAGGTCATGCTCGGTGAGCTCGATATGCTCGCCACCTTCGGTATCGACATCTCCGGCCTGAAGCTGGCCTCCACGGCCCACGTGACCATGCCGTACCACCGCCTGCTGGATCAGGCGATGGAGCAGCGCCGCGGCGATCGCCGCATCGGCACCACTGGCAGGGGCATCGGCCCCACCTATGCCGACAAATCGGAGCGCAACGGCATCCGGGTGCTCGACCTGCTCGACGTCGACCGGTTGCGGGATCGCCTGCTGGCCCCTCTGGCCGAAAAGAACCTGATCCTCGAGCGCATCTACGACCTGCCGCCGCTCGATCCTGAGGAGGTGATCCTCGAGTACGCCGCCTACGGCCAGCGGCTCGCCCCTCATGTGGTCGACTGCACCCGCACGATCCACGAGGCCGCCCGTGCCCGCAAGAACATCCTGTTCGAAGGGGCGCAGGGCACCCTGCTCGACCTCGACCACGGCACCTACCCCTACGTCACCTCATCGAATCCGGTGTCCGGCGGCGCCTGCATCGGGGCAGGGGTGGGCCCCACCCTGATCGACCGTGTGATCGGTGTGGCCAAGGCCTACACCACCCGCGTGGGCGAAGGGCCTTTCCCCACCGAGCTCGAAGGCAGCCTCAACGATCACCTCTGCGATCGCGGCCACGAATTCGGCACCACCACCGGCCGGCGCCGCCGTTGTGGCTGGTTCGATGGCGTGATCGGCCGCTATGCCGTGCAGGTGAACGGCCTCGATTGCCTGGCGATCACCAAGCTCGATGTGCTCGATGAGCTCGACGAGATCCAGGTGTGTGTGGCCTATGAGCTCAATGGCGAGCGCATTGACCACTTCCCCAGCAGCGCTGAGGATTTCGCCCGCTGTCAGCCGATCTTTGAAACCTTGCCGGGCTGGCAGAGCTCCACCGCCGACTGCCGCCAGCTGGAGGAGCTGCCGGACACGGCGATGGCTTATCTCCGCTTCCTCGCTGAGCTGATGGAGGTGCCGATCGCCATCGTGTCGCTCGGAGCGCAACGTGACCAGACGATCGTGGTGGAGGATCCGATCCACGGCCCTAAGCGGGCCCTGCTGAGCGCCTGATGATCAAACAGTTTGATGTCGTCGGCATCGGCAACGCCATCGTGGATGTGCTGGTGCAGGCGGACGACGCCTTCATTGCAGCCCATGGCCTCACCAAAGGCACCATGGCCCTGGTGGACGAAGCTCAGGCCGACCGCCTCTACGCCGCCTCTGGTCCAGGCCTGGAAACCTCTGGCGGATCCGCCGCCAACACCCTGGCGGGCATCGCCCAGCTCGGCGGCCGCGCCGGCTTCATCGGCCGTGTCCGCAACGATCAGCTGGGCGGGATCTTCGCCCACGACATCCGTTCCGTGGGAGCTCACTTCCAGACGCCCCCCACCACGTCCGGGCCCTCCACGGCCCGCTGTCTGATCCTGGTCACCCCCGACGCCCAGCGCACGATGTGCACCTATCTGGGGGCCTCCGTCACGCTTGATCCCGCCGACCTCGACCTGGAGCTGGTGGGGCAGGCGAAGGTGCTCTACCTGGAGGGCTATCTCTGGGATTCCGAGCCGGCCAAGCGGGCCTTCATCGCCGCTGCAGAGGTGGTGCGTGCCCATGGCGGTGAGGTGGCCCTCAGCCTCTCCGACGGTTTCTGCGTGGAGCGCCACCGCGACAGCTTCCTCGATCTGGTGGATGGCCACGTGGACCTGCTCTTCGCCAACGAGCTGGAGATCTGCTCCCTCTACGCCACCGACAGCTTTGAGGAGGCGGTGGCCCGGGTGCGTGGCTGCTGCAAGGTGGCCGCGCTCACCCGCAGCGAAAAGGGATCGCTGGTGCTGGCCGGAGAGAGCAGTCACACGATTGCGGCGTATCAGCTGGGCCCCCTGGTGGACACCACCGGCGCCGGCGACCTCTACGCGGCCGGCTTCCTGCACGGCTACACCCAGGGCCAGAGCCTTGAGGACTGCGGTCGATTGGGTTCACTCTGCGCCGGCCTGGTGGTCACCCAGCTCGGACCCCGCCCACAGGCCTCCCTGCAGGATCTGGTGCGCCTGCATCTGGGCTGAGCCGGCCAGCTCGCCCTGCAGCCACAGGCCATAGGCGCCTTCGGTCTGGGCCGGCCAGTGGATCCATTCCGGTGTGTCGTAGCTGTGCAACGCGTGCAGGCGCCGCTTCAACGCCTCCAGCTGGGGAACGCTGGTTTTGATCAGCAGCTGCACTTCCGTGCTGCGCTCGATCCTTCCTTGCCAGTGATAGAGCGAGGTGATCGGCAGCAGGCTGACGCAGACCGCCAGCCGCTCCTCCAGCAGGGCCTGCGCCAGGCGCTCAGCCTGGGCGGCGTCCGCCTCGGTGGTGAGCACCAGCACGAGCGCCGTGGGCGCAGCGGCAGGGTCGTTGGACGGCGGTGGCATGGCTAGAGCCAGCGGGGGGGCTGGCCCAGCTTCTCCAGCAGCTCTGCCAGCGGCAAGCCTTCCACCCCTGGGGGTTCGGCGGGGCGCGCCAGCAACAGCAGCTGCAGATCCCTGGCGGCACAGAGCTGTTGCCAGCCGCGCTCCGTGCGCCCGCCCGACTGCCGGCAGAGCACCGCGCTGATCCGCCACTGCCGCAGCAGCGCCTGCTCGATGCCGAGGGCCGCCCCCCCCAGTGGGCCGCCGGCCGGCCGCAGGCAGGCCAGGTGGGCATCCGCCAGCCCCGCTGCCCGCGCCTGCTGCAGGCTCGCGGGTGTGGGCAGCACCCGCGCGAACAGCTCCGCCCCGCCGGCATGGGCAGCGGCGGCGGCCAGATGGCGAGCACCGATCGCCAGCAGCAGCCGTTGGCCGCGCAGATCTGCCCTCCCCAGGGCCTGCAGATCGTTCAACAGGGTCTGCCGCGGGGCGAGGCGTGGCTCCAGCGGCCGCAGCAGCCGCAGCAGCGGTTGCCCCAGCGGCCGGCAGGTCGCCGCCAGTTGAGCGCTGATCTGCACCGCAAAGGGATGGCTGGCGTCGATCACCCACTGATAGGGGCGCTGCTGGAGGCGCGCCGCCTCCAGGTGCCGCTGGATGCCGGTCCTGCCTTGCAGCGCGCCCACCTCCAGCTGCAGCCGCGGGTGGGGGGCGTAAGCGCGCCCCGCCGCCTGGCTCACCACGGAGACGGTCAGCTCCCAGCCGTTCGCCAGCAGCGCCGCCGCCAGCCAGGGACCTTCACCGGTGCCGCTGACCAGCCACAGGCGCCCGCTGGTGCATTTCACGGCCGTGCATCAGGATGTGGCCCGCCGGTGCGGACGGAGAGATGAATCACTGCTTGCTGGAGGGGGTGGTGCTGGAGGCGCCCCAGGTGCGCTACACCCAGGACAACCAGACGCCGGTGGCGGAGATGGCGGTGCAGATCGACGGGTTGCGCCCGGATGACCCGCCCGGCCAGGTGAAGGTGGTGGGCTTCGGCAATCTGGCGCAGGACCTGCAGAACCGCGTTCAGGTGGGCCAGCGCCTGGTGCTGGAAGGGCGCCTGCGCATGAACACTGTGAACCGCCCGGATGGCACCAAGGAGAAGCGGGCCGAGTTCACCCTCTCCCGGCTCCATCCCCTCGGCGGAGCTGTGGTCGGTGGTGGCGGAAGCGCCGGCCCATCCAGGGCGCCGGCGCCAGCTCCTGCGGCGATGGGGGCCCCACGGGCCGCTGCTCCTGTGCGCCAGCCGGTGCGGCAGAACCCGCCAGCCGCCGCTCCCGCCCCGGCCACGCCCACCTGGAACTCTGCTCCCCTCGTGCCAGACGCCCAGGAGGAAGACGACATCCCGTTCTGATCAGGAGGGAGGAGGCGCGGGAAACAGCCTGCGAGCTTGAAGCAGCAAGCGGGCGCCAAACAGCCTGCGCCTATGAAACAGCCTGCGCGCCTCCAACAGCCTGTGCGTCTGAAACAGCCTGAGCGTGTGAAGCAGCAAGCCGGCGTGACGCAGCATGCCGGTGTGAAACAGCAAGCGGGCGAGCCCTGCTGAGCGAATGGGTCGGCCGCGCTTGAGTCAGGGGGATGACGGCCTACGGGCCGTCGCCTCTGCCACCAGTGGAAGGATTCAGTCGGTCTGCAGCTTCTCGCGGGCCTGGTCGAGCATCTGGCCCAGTTCGCGTTCCAGGGCTGCCAGATCGAGGCGCAGCTCACTCCAGCGGCCCGCATCGATCTGACGCAGCAGCCAGAGCCGGTCTTCGGTGAGCTGATCGATCAGCTCCTGGTTGCTCGGGGCCTGCGCTCCGCCAGTGGGCCTGGCTGCGGCAGGCGCCTGGCCGGCATCAGCGGTGGCGGCCACCGCAGGGTCGGGGCCGTCGGCAGGCGGCGACAGGGGCATGGAGGCGGATCGCTGGCGTTGCCTCTCCATCCTGCACGGCTTTGCTGGAGGATGGGCCGATGCAAGCCCTCACCTCCCCCGGCAGCCTGCTCACGATTCTCGGAGCGGTGCTCACCGTGATCGGTTCGATCGCGTATGTCACCGACAGCCCGAACATCAGCCTGGCCGGTGTCTTCTATGGCATCCCCGTGTTGTTGGGTGGCCTGGCGCTGAAATCCTCGGAGCTGCCGCCTGCCGAGCGGCTCACCCCCCCGGCCACCTTTCAACGGCTGCGCGAGGAGCCGGCCAGCGAGCCGCTGCGCAAATTGCTCAAGGATGTGACCCGTTGGCGCTACGGCCAGAAGGCCCACCTTGAATCCTCTCTTGAAGCCCTCAAGCTCTGGGACGAGGACAGCCCGCCCGAACTGGTGAGCGTGGCTGAGCTGGAGCAGGGCGGCGCTTATGGCCTGATCCTGCGCTTCCGGCTCAACGGCGTGAGCCTGGACCGCTGGCAGGCTCGCCAGGAGCGGCTCGGTCGTTTTTTCGGCCCGGGCCTCACGGCCGAGTTACGGCCTCTCGATGGCTCCCTGTTGGAGCTTTCGCTGCTGCCCGCGGCGGCTGTCAGCCCCGAGCCTGTGCCCTGAGCGCGGCACTGGCGGCGATCACCGCTCTGCCGACGATCGCCGCCCCGGCCCAGGACCTCCGACGGCCCTGAACCCGTGCCGTTCCACCGTCCGGGCACAGCTCGGTACCAGCCCATCCCGGTTCCAGCTCGGCCACTGCCCAGCCCAGCCCGACCCACGGCCCCCGGCCCCCGGCCCATTCCCCACCGGCGCTGTCGTTCCCAGCCCGGCTTCCTCAGTCTCTCCACCCACCATCACCCCGCAGTCCATTGAGCCAGGACCCCTTGATCAGTGCCGAGGACAGCCTGCGGGTCTCCGTTCTCAGCGAGGCCCTTCCCTACATCCAGCGCTTCGCCGGCCGCCGGGTGGTGGTCAAGTACGGCGGTGCGGCGATGGCCCATAAGTCGCTGCAGGAGGCGGTGTTCCGCGATCTGGCCCTGCTCGCCTGTGTGGGGGTGCGGCCGGTGGTGGTGCACGGCGGCGGACCGGAGATCAATGAGTGGCTGAGCCGGCTGGCGATCAAGCCCACGTTCCGTGACGGCTTGCGCGTCACCGATGCCGACACCATGGATGTGGTGGAGATGGTCCTGGTGGGCCGCGTGAACAAGCAGATCGTCAATGGCCTCAACCGCCTGGGCGGCCGGGCCGTGGGGCTCTCGGGCAGCGACGGGAGGCTGGTGGAGGCCCGCGCCTGGGGCGGTGGCTCCCATGGGCTGGTGGGCGAGGTGGCCGCCGTGAACCCCGCGGTGCTCGGCCCCCTGCTCGACGCGGGTTACATCCCGGTGATCTCCAGCGTGGCGGCCAACGCCGAAGGCCAGGCTCACAACATCAACGCCGACACGGTGGCGGGAGAGCTGGCCGCTGCCCTTCAGGCCGAAAAGCTGATCCTGCTCACCGACACCCCCGGCATCCTCACGGACCGCGACGATCCCAGCACGCTGCTGCGTCACCTGACCCTGGCCCAGGCCCGTGAGCTGATCGCCAGCGGCGTGGTGGCGAGTGGCATGACCCCCAAGACCGAATGCTGCATCCGCGCGCTCGCCCAGGGGGTGGGGGCGGCTCACATCGTTGATGGCCGCGTCCCCCACGCCCTGCTGCTGGAGGTGTTCACCGATGCCGGCATCGGCACGATGGTGGTGGGCCGCTCCCAGCCGGATGCCGCAGCCGCCGCGCCCGTTCGCCGCTCCGGCTTGCCTGGCCATGGAGGATGAGTCCTTGCTGAGCGCGCGCCGCGCTCTCGAGCGGGGCGACTACGGCCAGTGTCTGCGATTGCTCCAACCCCTGGCTGATGAGCACCCACCCAGTTCTCCGTTCGGCGGTCAACTGCGCCTGCTGATGGTCACCGCCTGGATCGGCCAGGGTGACACCGCCGCCGCTCAGGCCTGCTGCCGCAGCCTGCGGGCCAGCACCGACCCTGAGTTGCGCCTGCAAGCCAGGGATCTGCAGATGATCCTCGATGCCCCGGCGCTGCAGCGTCCGGCCAATTGGTCCCTCACCCTGCCGAGCCTGGGCGGGGCCGAACCCCTGGAAGGCCGGCTGAAGTCAGCCAGCCGCTGGAGGCCGCGCCGCGACGGGCCGCCTGACCCGCCGCCGCCACCGGTGGGCCCCACCCGCCAGCCCCTTGGTTTCGCCGTGGTCGCCCTGGTGCTGCTGCTGGTGCTCACCCTGCTGAGCGGATGCCTGCGGGTGGAGACGGAATTGCAATTTCCGGGCCCGGGGCGGCTGCAGCTCACTCAGGTCTGGAGCAGCGACACCGGCCGCCAGCTCCCCTGGCAGCAGCGCTTCGCCAAGGCTGTGGCGGAGGCCGATCCAGGCGCCCGCCTGAGCCTCAAGGCTGACGGCCCCCGCCAGGTGCTGCGCAGTCCTTCCTTGCCGGCGGTGGAGATTCAGGCCCTGCTGGCGCGCACCACGGCCCTGGCCGCTGAACGGATTGGTGTGGAGTTGCCCCCGCCCCGCCTCGAGCTGAGCGAGCGGAATTGGCTGCTGGGTGTGCGCCAGCACCTGTGGCTGGAGCTCGATCTGCAGGCTCTTGACGCCGTTCCGGGCCTCGATCTCCAGATGGTGCTCCGTCCGGTTTCCCTCGGCGCCGTGCGGCAGGCCGCCCCCCGGCCGGCCGCTCGCGAAGGAACCGGTGTGCGCTGGCCCCTTGTCACCGGTGCCGCCAATCAGCTGGAGCTGCTCACCTGGCGCTGGAGCAGGCTGGGCCTGGGTGGGATGGCGATCCTGCTGCTGCTTGCTGCCGCCCTCGCCCTGCAGCGGTTGCGCTGGTCATCGGGGTTCGGCTGGCCCGAGCTGCCCGTTCCCAAGGACGGCGACGGGGGCTGATTCACGCCACCGTTCCAGGTGCGCCGTTGCAGCGGTTCCGTTGCAGGGTGACGATGACCGGCTTGCCAGCCCCGCGAGGCATGGCCGTTCAGAGCTCCATCGGATCGGGATCGATGCTGAGCGTTACCCGGCCGTCGAGGCCTTGGCGCAGCGCCTGCTCCTCGGGCAGGGGCAACGGGGTGCCGGCTGGCCCATGCAGCAGCAGTTGCCAGCGGTGCCGACCGGCCACCCGCGCCACCGGTGCCGGTGCCGGCCCGATCAGCTCCCAGCCTGCCGCCACCACCGCCGGACGCACCCGCTCCGCCAGGGCGGCGGCGGTGGTGGCGGTGGCGCTGGCGGAGTCACCGGCGAAGCGCAGCAGACAGGCGCGGCTGAAGGGCACCAACCGGGCCTGACGGCGGAGCTGCAGTTCCTCGTCGAGGAAGCGCTCGTAGTGGCCATCGATCAGGTGGCAGATCACCGGATGGTCAGGGCTGTAGGTCTGCACCAGCACGGATCCCGGCCGTTCGCCCCGACCGGCCCGGCCGGCGAGCTGCAGCAGCAGCTGCAGGCACTGTTCCGCGGCGCGAAGATCGGGCCGGTGCAGCAGACCATCAGCCGCCAGCACCGCCGCCAGCGTCACGCGGGGCAGATCCATGCCCTTCGCCAGCATCTGGGTGCCCACCAGCACGTCCGCGTCGCCGGCGGCGAAGGCGGCCAGCAGACGCCGGTGGCCGTCACGGCCGCGGGTGGTGTCGCGGTCGAAGCGGAGCACCCGCAGCCCTTCCAGCTCTTTCTCCAGCTGCTCGATCACCCGCTGGGTGCCGGCGCCGAAGGGTTTGAAGGCGGTGGAACCGCAGTGGCCGCACCGCTCGGTGATCTCCTGGCGGTGGTCACACCAGTGGCAGCGCAGCCAGGCGCGGCCCTCACGCTGGCGATGCACGGTGAGCGCCACATCGCAGTGGGGGCACTGCACCACTTCACCGCAGCTGCGGCAGCTGAGGAAGCTGCTGTAGCCGCGCCGCGGCACCAGCACCACCGCCTGCTCACCACGCTCCCGCACCTGCTCCAGCCGCGTCATCAGGGCCCGGCTGATCAGGCGCCGGTGGCCATCGGCCAGCTCCAGGCGCATGTCCACCACGCTCACCGGCGGCGTCTGGGCGCCGCCGATGCGCTCAGGCAGCCGCAGCAGGGCGGTGGCTGGGCGCCTGCCGGCCTTCCCGTGGCCAGGGCTGGACGGTTGGCAGGCCAGCCAGGTTTCCAGGGAGGGGGTGGCGCTGCCCAGCAGCAGTCGGCCGCCGGTGCGGCAGCGGATCCGCGCCACGTCGCGGCAGTGGTAACAGGGCATGGGCGCGTCCTGTTTGTAGGAGGTGTCGTGCTCCTCGTCGAGCACGATCAGGCCGAGCGGCTGCAGCGGCAGGAACACGGCGGAGCGGGTGCCCACCACCAGCAAGGGCTCGCCGCGTCGGGCCGCCAGGCAGCGGCGCCACACCTGGACCCGCCCGGCGTCCCTGACGCCGCTGTGGTACTCGAGAACGCCGCTGCCGAAACGGGCGCGGCAGCGATCCAGCAGCTGGGGGATCAGGCCGATCTCAGGGGTGAGCAGCAGGACGCTCTCACCGGCTGCCAGCGCGGCGGCGGCGGCCTGGAGGTACACCTCGGTTTTGCCCGAGCCGGTCACGCCCCAGAGCAGCAGCTCACTGCCCGGCGCCGAGGCCAGGATCGCCTCCAGGGCCTGCTGCTGGGCTGTCGTGAGCGCCCGTGGCGTGCTGCCGTCGCCGCCGTGTGCCACGGCGGCTCCACTGGCTGCAGCTCCGCCGGGCGGGCCATGGGCCCGAGCAGCCGTCTCCGGGCCCGGCAGACGGGCCGTGACGCACACCCTGCCCTCACGGCGCAGTCCCTCCACCACCGAACGGCTGAAGCCCCATCCGCCACAGACATCGCGCAGCCAGGCCCCGCCCCCGCACTGGCGCAGGGCCTCCAGCAACTGTTGCTGTCGAGGACTGGCCGCTTCCGCTTCCGCCGTCGCGCTCACCCACTGGAGCGGGCGCGGCCCGGCCGGCTGGGATGGGCGCGACTGGCCAAGCCAGCCCGGCGGCAGAGCTGATTTGAGCGTTTTGAACACCGTGGTGTGGCATTGATGGGCCACTTCCTGTAACAACTCCTGCCAGAGCGGATCCACGGCGGCGCGCTGATGCACGGCGGTGATCGCCAGCAGCCGCTCCGCCTGCAGATCGGGCGGCAGGGCCTGGAGCGCCTCCACCACCAGTCCCACATGGGGCCGGCCGCGCAGTGGCACCCGCACCAGATCACCGGCGGCGACCTCAAGCTGCTGGGGATTCGCATAGGTGAAGATGCGGCCATCTCGGCCGGCTTCCACCCAGACCTGCCAGTAGATCACTGCCGTGGAGGCTGGGCCGGGCGCATCAGCCACGACGAGCTGCCGCGTTTGCCTTGCAAACACCATGGGTGTTTCTTAAGGTGATCAGGTTGAGCAGTCCAACAGGCTGCTGTCGGAACCAGGCAGAGTTCCGTCCAGAGGGAAGATCTGAAGCCAGCCATACGGATTTTTCTCCGCAGGGCTGCTGGGTCTGCGACCACCCCTGACAGCCCTGCTCTGGCCTCCGCGCCGCCGTTGTCGTTTCCGGTCTGGTTCCATCTCGTTAGGGCGCTCGATTTCCCATCGTGCCTGGCACTTCGGCGAATGCCGCAGGGCCTTGGCAGGGTGGTTGTCGTCGATGCCATCACGCCAACGGGGCGACCTCTCCAGAACGCTTCTCCCAGCCTTCGTTTTCAACCCGTTTCGCCCTTCCCCCTATGAGCCCAGCTGCTGCGGCCAAGCCCAAGATTCCTGCTGCCACCATCCTCGCAGTGTCCTCGCCCAACGGTGAGGAGACGTTGATCCAGCCCAAACCCGCGAAGGCTGTCAAGAGCAGGTCCAAGCCCGCCGCTGCCGCAGCCTCTGCCGAAGGTGAAGCGGCAGCCACCACCAAGGCGGCGGCCGAAGCCAAGCCCAAGGCCACCCGCGCCCGCAAGCCGGCGGCGGCCAAAGCCGCCAAGGCGGCACCGGCTCCCGCCAAGGACGCTGACGCGGTCGACGCTGTTGAGGACGTCGAGTCGCTCGACCTCGATGGCATCGCCGACGAGCTGCTCGCTCAGGCCGACGACAGCACCAAGGCCAAGAAGGAAGCCAAGGCGGCTTCCGCCAAGGCCCTGGCCAGCATCAAGGTGGGCCCCAAAGGGGTGTACACCGAGGATTCGATCCGGGTGTATCTCCAGGAGATCGGCCGCATCCGCCTGCTGCGCCCCGATGAAGAGATCGAGCTGGCCCGCAAGATCGCCGACCTCCTCCACCTCGAGGAGCTCGCCGCCCAGTTCGAGCAGGACAACGGCCACTACCCCGACACCAAGGAGTGGGCGGTGCTGGTGGACATGCCGCTGGTGAAGTTCCGCCGCCGCTTGATGCTCGGCCGGCGGGCCAAGGAAAAAATGGTGCAGTCGAACCTGCGCCTGGTGGTGTCGATCGCCAAGAAGTACATGAACCGCGGCCTTTCCTTCCAGGATCTGATCCAGGAAGGCAGCCTCGGCCTGATCCGTGCCGCTGAGAAGTTCGATCACGAAAAGGGCTACAAGTTCTCCACCTACGCCACTTGGTGGATCCGTCAGGCGATCACCCGCGCCATCGCCGATCAGAGCCGCACCATCCGTCTGCCTGTTCACCTCTACGAAACGATTTCCCGGATCAAGAAAACCACCAAGGTGCTCAGTCAGGAATTCGGCCGCAAACCCACTGAAGAGGAGATTGCGGAGAGCATGGAGATGACGATCGAGAAGCTGCGCTTCATCGCCAAATCCGCCCAGCTGCCGATCTCGCTGGAAACCCCGATCGGCAAGGAGGAGGATTCCCGCCTTGGCGATTTCATCGAAGCGGATATCGAGAATCCCGAGCAGGATGTGGCCAAGAATCTGCTGCGTGAGGATCTCGAAGGTGTACTCGCCACCCTCAGCCCGAGGGAGCGCGATGTGTTGCGTCTGCGCTACGGCCTTGACGATGGCCGGATGAAGACGCTTGAGGAGATCGGTCAGATCTTTGACGTGACCCGCGAGCGCATTCGCCAGATTGAAGCCAAGGCATTGCGCAAACTGCGGCATCCCAATCGCAACGGGGTGCTCAAGGAGTACATCAAGTAACCTCCCATCGTCAGCGTTCCCTCCGTTTTGCCCGCCTCGGTCGTCGCGTCTGCCGGGTCTTCCCCGGCAGCGCGGGTCACCATCGTGCTGCCCACCTTCAATGAGCGGCAGAACATCCAGCCAATCCTCCAGCAGTTGCTGGCTCTGCGTGATCGCTTCCAGCTGGAGGTGATCGTTGTAGACGACGACTCCGCCGATGGAACGGCTGATTTCGTCAAGGAACTGGCGCACGGGGAGCCCTGCCTGCGGCTGATCCGGCGCGTGGGGCGCTCAGGCCTCTCCAGCGCCATCAAGGAAGGCCTGCTGGACAGCACGGGCGATCTCGCCGTGGTGATGGATTGTGATGGACAGCATGAGCCCGCGTCGGTGGCGGCAGCACTGGAGTTGTTGCTGGCCCGCAATGCCGATCTGGTGATCGGCAGCCGCTTTCACCCCGAGGCTTCCATCAAGGGGTTGAGCGACAAGAGGGAAGGGGGATCGGTGCTGGCCAATCGCCTCGCACGCTTCACCCTGCCCCGGTATCGCCACCTCAGCGATTTCATGAGCGGCTTTTTCGCCCTGCGGCTCGACCGCTGCCTGCCGATGATCCGGCAGGTGGATTCGCAGGGGTTCAAGTTTCTCTATGAGCTTCTCTCGATCAGCCGTGGGCATCTGATCGTCGAAGAAACCCCGCTCGCCTTCCAGCCCCGCACCTTCGGAAGCTCCAAGCTGGATATCTCCGTGCTGTGGGACTTCGGCGTTTCGATCATCCACACCTTGCTGTTGCGGATGGTTCCACGGCGAGCCGTGAGTTTTGCCCTGGTTGGTGTGTCCGGGATCGGTGTGCAGCTGCTGGTGTCCAACCTCTTGATCCTGCTGGGCTTCTCCTTTGTGGCCTCGTTGCCACCGGCTGTGATCGCCTCGGCCTGCAGCAATTATCTCGTCAACAACACCCTCACCTTCCGCCACCTGCGGCTCAAGGGTCTCCCATTGCTCGCCGGGCTTGTCAAGTTTCTGGTGGTGGCCTCGTTGCCGATGCTGGCGAACATCGGCCTGGCCAGTGTCTTTTACACGCGCGTGGCGAGTGACACCCTCTTCGCTCAGATCGCCGGCATTGCCGTGGTGTTTGTCTGGAACTATGCCGCTTCGTCGCGTTTTGTCTGGAACACCCCCTGAGCGGAAGCGTTCCGCCTGGACCTGATGGCCATTGACCTGATGGCCATAGACCTGAGGGCCATAGACCTGATGGCCTTTGGTGCGATTTCCCCGGCCCTCATTCCCCTGCATCAGACCCTTCTCGGCTCCGGCCTGATGTGTTGGAATCCGATCTGTCCCAGCGCCACTCCAGTCCCGCCGCTCTGGCGGCCCGCCGTCGGTGGCTGCTTCCTCCCTCCCCAGCCCGCCTCCTGATCGCATGCTCGTGATCTCCTCGCTGCAGGCGCGCCCGGCCCGCCTGGCCTTGGTGACTGCCGCCGGTTTGCTGCTGCTCTGCTGGCTGGCCTTCTTCAATCACCTGGGCACGCTCAGCTTGATGGACAAGACCGAAGCCCTCTTCGTGGAAGTGGGCCGGGAGATGCTGCTGCGCAACGACTGGATCACCCCCCACTGGAACGGCGAGCCGTTCTTTGACTATCCGGTGTGGGGGTACTGGATGGTGGCCCTCAGCTTTCGTCTCTTCGGGATCAGTGCCTGGGCTGCCCGGCTGCCGGTGGCGCTGATGGCCAGCCTGGTGGTGGTGGCCGGGTTCGCGCTCCTGTGGCTGCTCGCGGCAGGCGAAGCCACGCCGACTCGCCTGCGGCGCTCCTGGCTGGGTGCGGTGTTGCTGGCGCTCAACCCTGCCTGGGTGGGCTGGGGTCGCAGCTCCGTCACCGACATGTTTCTCTCCAGCGCCATCACGCTCTCGCTGTTCGGCTTTTTCCTGGCGTACAGCCAGGTGGACAAGCCGGTGCTGCGTCGCGTCGGCTATGTGGTGATGCCTGTGTTCAGTGCCATTGCGGTGCTCGCCAAGGGACCGGTGGGTCTGGTGCTGCCGGGGGCGGTGATCGTGGTGTTCCTGCTCTGCCAGGCCCAGTTGTTCACCGTGCTGCGACAGATGCCGATGCTGCTGATGGCTGTGCTCTTCCTGGCGGTGGGCAGTCCCTGGTATCTGTTGGCGGCAAAGGTGAACGGCGCCGACTTCCTTGGCGGCTTCTTCGGCTTCAGCAACCTGCAGCGCTACACATCGGTGCTCTACGGCCATTCCGGCCCCTGGTACTTCTATCTGCCCTGGTGCGTGATCCTGCTGCTGCCGTGGTCGCTGTTTCTGCCGTTGGCCATGGTGCGGCTGCGCTACTGGCAACTGGGCCACTGGCGTCAGCAGCCCCGCACGGCCCAGCTGGCCCCGTTCTGCCTTGTCTGGTTTCTGGTGGTGCTGGTGTTCTTCTCCGCCGCCAGCACCAAGCTCGCCGGCTACATCCTGCCGCTCATTCCCGCCGGTGCCCTGCTGGTGGCGTTGTTCTGGCAGCCGCTGCCCGCTGCGGCAGCCCCCTTGCCGGCCACCGACCGCTGGCAGAAGGTCTTCGGCTGGCTGAATGCGCTGCTGCTGGCGGTGATGGCGGCGGCCGCCGTGGTGGCCCCGCGCTGGGCCGCTGCCGACCCCGCCTATCCGGGCTTTGCCAAGGCCCTCAACAGCTCCGGGTTGCCGCTGCTGCTGGGGGGCCTGCTGGCGGTGGCGGCGATCGCGATGGTGGTGCAGCTCCTGCGGCGCGGCCCGCTGCAGCACCTGTGGCTGCCGGATGCGGCGGCCTTCGCCGGCGTGCTGCTGCTGGTGGTGCCAGGCCTTGCCCCGTTGATGGAGCGGGAGCGGCAGCAGCCGGTGCGCGAGCTCGCCGTTCTCGCCGGCCAGCTGGCAGGTCCGCAGGAGCCGCTGCTGGTGGTGGGATACATGCGCTACAGCGTGGTTTTCTACAGCGGCCGACCCGTGCAGTTCTTTGACAGCGTCAAAGGGGCCAGGCGGGGCTTGCGGGACAGCCAGCCAGCCAGCGTCCTGGTGTTCGGCGAACAGCGCAAGCTTGAGGACCTCAACGCGGATGGCGGACGGGTGCAGACCCTGGCCAGCCGCGGCAATCACCGCCTGCTTCGTTACGTGCCCGCGCCGGCAGCGGTGCAGGGCTCAGAGCCCCGCCCCGGCGGCGCCGGATCGTGAACCGCTTCCGCCGCTGGTGCAGTCTGTTCGGCGTCCCCAGGCTGCTGGCCTGCCTGGTCGCTCTGGGGCTGGTGCTCTGGATCGAGGCCACGATGGTGAACCAGAAGCACCCTGAGCTTGATATCGCCATCCTCGACTGGCTGGGCCAGGTGATTCCTCCCCAGCCCGGCGCCCTGCTGGTGCTGGTCTACAAGTTGAGCGGCACCCGCTTCACCGCCGTGCTGGTGGCGGCCGCACTGGTGTTCCTCTACACCAAGCGGGCCTGGAACGAGCTGCGCTGGCTGGCGGTGGGCACGGCTGGAATTCTGCTGATCGTGGATCGCTGGCTCAAGCCGATGTTTGATCGCGCGCGCCCTCCCGACCGGCTGGTGGAGGTGATCGGCCGCAGCTTTCCCAGCGGCCATGCCGCCGGCGCGGTGGTGTTCTATTTCCTCATGTGCATGATCCTCTCCTCGCTCTACCCGCGCCTGCGGCGCCCGTTGTATGTGGGCGCCTCACTCTGGGTGGCTCTGGTCTGGCTCAGTACCCTCTACTGCCGGGTGCACTGGCCCACCGACATGGTGGGTGGCGCCTGCGTCGGCTTCATCTGGTTCAGCATCTGCGCCGTGAGTCTGCAGTTCTGCGCCCCCCGGCAGACTGGCCCTTCCCTCGGGCGAACCCCTTGACCACACCCGCCTCGCTCAACTCGCTCGCGGCCCTCTGCGGCCTGCGCACGGCGCCGGAGCTCCCCGCCGCGGCTCGTCAGGCGCTGCGCAGTGAACTCGATCAGCGGCTGGCAGCCTGTGAGTGGTTCACGGTCGGGGTGATGGCACCTTCCGCCTCCCTGGCGGTGGCGGCGCTGCGCGCCTGTGAGAACGCCCTCGGCTGGGAACCCCTGCAGACGCCTGACTCCGACTCCGAGACACCTGGGTCCGGCACCCCTGGCCTTTCTGGCCCCGACGCGTCGGCTTCTGAAGCAGGGGATCCCACCGCTTTGGCCGGTCCGGTGTTTCTCAAGGGCAACCAGCGCACCGGTCAGTTTCTGGTGCGGCCGGAAACCGGCCTCGGCTGCGGCCTGCTGATCACAGGCCACAGCAGCGTGGCGCCCGAAGCGGAGGACACCTGGGGCCCGTTCCCGCTCGATTTCTTCGCCTGACCCGGACCTGGTGCCGCTGATGGATCAGGCTCTCTGTTACGTCGCAGGGTCCGCGGCCGGCCTGTCCTTAGGCTGGGCGGCTGTGAAACGGCCCTGACGCCGAAGTGAGGACTGACGTGATGGCCGGCTCCACCCTGCGCATTGCCTCCCGCCGCAGCCAGCTGGCGATGGTGCAGACCCACTGGGTGCGGGATGCCCTCTCCGCTGCCCATCCCTCCCTGGAGATCAGCATCGAGGCGATGGCCACCCAGGGCGACAAGATCCTCGATGTGGCGCTGGCCAAGATCGGCGACAAGGGCCTGTTCACCAAGGAACTGGAAGCCCAGATGCTGGTCGACCAGGCCGACATCGCCGTCCACAGCCTCAAGGATCTGCCCACCAACCTGCCTGAGGGGCTGGTGCTCGGCTGCGTCACCGAGCGGGAGGATCCCGCCGATGCCCTGGTGGTGCACGCCCGCCATGCCGACAAGAGCCTGGCCACCCTGCCGGAAGGCAGCGTGGTGGGCACCAGCTCGCTGCGCCGGCTCGCCCAGCTGCGCCATCACTACCCCCAGCTCACCTTCAAGGATGTGCGCGGCAATGTGATCACCCGGCTGGAAAAGCTGGATGCCGGCCAGTACGACTGCCTGATCCTGGCCGCCGCCGGCCTGGGCCGGCTCGGGCTGGCTGACCGCATCCATGAACTGATCGACCCCTCGATCTCCCTGCACGCCGTGGGTCAGGGCGCGCTGGGCATCGAATGCCGCGAGGGCGACACCGCCGTGCTTGAAACGATCAAGGTGCTGGAGCACCTCCCCACGGCCCGCCGCTGCCTGGCGGAGCGGGCCTTCCTGCGCCAGCTCGAAGGTGGCTGTCAGGTGCCGATCGGGGTCAACAGCCGCTTCCACGGCGACGAGCTGGTGCTCACGGGCATGGTGGCCAGCCTTGACGGCAAGCGCCTGCTCCGCAACGAGGCCCGCGGCGATCAAACCGACCCGGAGGCCATCGGCATCGCCCTCGCCCATACCCTGCGCAGCGAAGGGGCGGGCGAGATCCTGGAGGAGATTTTTGCAGCTGTCAGGCCCGAGGCTTGAACCGGCCGGCCCTCCCCAGCCGCGGGAGGGTGACAGCCGCGGGTTGCCCTTCCAGTGGAGCCTGCTGGCCTGGGCTGCGCTGGTGGGGGTGCTCACCGGCGCGGCCGTGGTGGGCTTCCACTATCTGCTCGGCTTCATCAACAATTTTCTGTTCGGCACGCTCGTGGAGTGGGGCACGGGGCTGCTGGGCAGCGCTCAGCCAGACCCCACGCCACCGCCGGAGATCTTCACCACCTCCGCCCCCTCCGGCACCCCGCTGAAGGCGCTTGTGCTGATCGGTCTCGGTGGCATCGGCTTCCTGCCACCACCTCCACTGCCGCCTGCGCCGTTGCCGCTCCCCGTGCCTGCCAGCGGTCTGGCCGGTTGGTTGACGTCCTGGCCGGTGCTGCTGGCGCCGGTGCTGGGCGGGTTGTGTGTGGGTCTGCTGCGCCAGCTGGCCCGCGACCTGGGCCCCAGCCTGCCGAGCCTGATGGCGATGGCCGATGGGGTGCTGCCGGCCGCGCCGCGCCTGCCGCTGCTGCGCCTGATCGCCGCCTCACTCAGCCTTGGCAGTGGCGCGTCGCTCGGGCCTGAGGGGCCGAGTGTGGAGAGCGGCGGCAACATCGGCCTCTGGCTCGGCTTGCGCGGGGGGCTCACGCCCGATTCCCAGAAGGCGCTGGTGGCCGCCGGCGTCGCGGCGGGGCTGGCAGCTGGTTTCCAGGCGCCGATCGCCGGTGTGTTCTTCGCCTTTGAAGGGGCCTACAGCACCATTCCCGGCCGGCCCAGCCTCAGGGCTGTGCTGGTGGCGGCGGTGGCCTCTTCCCTGGTCACGCAGCTTTCGCTAGGGGACCAGCCGATCTTCCGCCTGCCCGCCTACGAGGTGCGCTCGCCCCTGGAGCTGCCCCTCTACCTGGGACTTGGCGTGGTGGCGAGCCTGATGTCGTGGGCGCTGGTGAGCATTCTGGCCGCAGGCCGCAGCGCCGCTGTGCAGCGGCGGGTGGAGCGGCTGCCTGCCGTGCTCGTCAACGCCCTCGGTGGCCTTGGGGTGGGGGTGATGGCGCTCGGTTTCCCGCAGGTGCTGGGCGTGGGCTACGACACGATCGAAGCGCTGCTGGGCCGGGAAGGTGGCGTGGCCTTCACCAGCCTGCTGGCGTTGCTGGCCGTGAAGCTGCTGGCCACGGGGCTCAGCAATGCCAGCGGATTTGTGGGCGGCGGCTTCGCCCCCGCGCTGTTTCTGGGGGCAGTGCTGGGCAACTGCTACGGCCAGCTGCTGGGCGACAGCGGCTTCGGCCTGCCGGTGGCCGAACCGCCGGCCTACGCCATGGTGGGCATGGCCGCCGTGCTGGCCGGCAGTGCCCGGGCGCCACTCACGGCCCTGCTGCTGCTGTTCGAGCTCACCCACGACATCCGCATCGTGCTGCCGCTGATGGCCGCCACGGGACTCAGCGCCGTTCTGGTGGAGCGCTGGCATGGCTTGGCCGATCCGGGGCTGCTGGGGCCCGATCCGGTGGAGGAGGAACGGCGTGCCCGCCTGGCGGGCCTGTCGGTGCGGGAGGCGCTGGAGCCGGAGAAACCCTTGGTGCTGCCGGGAACCACCGCTGCGGCAGAGGCGCTGGGCCAGTTGGTGAGGGCCCATGGCCATTGCCTGCTGATCGAGCAGGACGGCTGGGTGGTGGGGTTGGCCACGCTGATGGACCTGCAGCGGGTGATCACCAGCCAGGGGGGGACGGCGCCGCTGAGCGATTGCCGCCGCGCCGAGCTGATCTGGCTGCCAGCCAGCGCCAACCTGGCCCAGCTGGAAGACCAGCTCAGCCCCAACGGTCTGCGGCAGCTGCCGGTGTTCGAACAGGACGATGGACCCCAGGCCAAGCTGCCGGCCGGCGTGCCCTGGGCGGGCCTGCGAGCCGACGAGCTTCAGGGCATGGCCAGCCGCGACGGCATGGCGCGGGCGCTGGCCCGTGGGCTCAGCGGGTGATCACCACCGGGGTGCCCACGTCCACCAGATCGAAGAGCTTGCGCACGTGTTCGTGGAACATGCGCACGCAGCCATTGGTGACCGCCGCACGGGAGCTGACCGTCCAGGCCCAGGCGCTGGGGGTGCCGTGGATGCCGAACTGGTTGGGGCCGACGGTCTTGAACCCCAGCCAGCGATCGCCGAGGGGACCGTTCGGCCCCACGGTGCCTTTCACCTTGCCGGTTCGGGTGCTGGCGTAGATCGGGTTGATCACCTTGTTGGTGACCTGAAAGGTGCCGGTGGGCGTGGGCGTGCGGGCATCACCGATCGCCACCGGCCAGGGGCCGTACACCTTGCCGCCCTGCTCGAGCCGGATGTCCCGCTTGCCCAGCCGCAGCACGATTCTGGACGTCACGACGGGCTGAACTGCCGGCGTGGCGGAGGGGGCTGCCGGTGAGGCGGTGGCGGGGGTCGTGGGTGACGCGGTGGCCGGGGCGGTGATGGCTCCAGGCGCCGGGCTGGTGGCTGCCGGGGTGGCTCCCGGCGTCGTGATTGTGGGTGTGGTGGTCTCCCGCGTGGGAGTTGTGACTTCTGGCGCTGCGGCCGCAGGTGCCGGAACGGCCGCTGGGGAGGCAGCGGCCGGTGTGGCCGGAAGGGAGCCCGCCGGAGTCGGACCCGTTGCTGGGGTGGTCGTGCGGGCGGCTGGTACCGATCTGATGGGTGCTGCGGGCGTGACGGCGGAGGGCGTGGCCGTGCTTGGCGCCGAGCTGGCCGGAGTCGTCGAGTTGGCTGGAACCGCCAGGGTGGCCGGAGCCGCTGGGTTGGCGCTGGGGAGGGCCAGTGCAGCGGTGCCTGCGAGCAGGGTGGTGCTGCACAGGTTGATCACCAGTGCGCCGGTGGAGCTCACCAGACCGCTTGTGGAGCTCACCAGACCACCGGAGGAGGCCCCTGGAGCGCGAAGGTGCGGAAGAAACACTGAGAGCGGGCGCATTCAGGGGCCGGTCGTGGGGCTTCAGCCCACAAGTTTGGCATCGATGGTGTCGAGATAGTGCTTTTCGCATTCCTTGATGATGCGAACCGCCTCCTCCACGCCGAAGAATCCGTTCACTTTGCAGGTGCCGGGCTTCTTCAGATCCTTGTAGTGCTCCCAGTAGTAGTGGGTTTCCTTCTGCCAGTGGGCGCCCAGCTGCTCGTAGCTGGTGATGTGATCCATGCGCTTGTCATCGGCAATCACGGCGATCACCTTGTCGTCCACTTCGCCGCCGTCGTCGAAGGTCATGATGCCGATGATGCGGGCCTCCACCAGGCTGCCGGGCACCAGCGGCTCGGTCACACCCACGATCTCGATGTCAAGCGGGTCCCCGTCTTCATCCCAGGTGCGGGGGATGCAGCCGTAGGCGAAGGGATAGGCCAGGGAGGAGTAGCCCACCCGGTCGAGTTTGAGGTGGCCGGTTTCCGTGATCAGTTCGTATTTGTTGATCGTCATCGAATTGAGCTCGACGATCGTGTTCAACCGCAGTTCCGCTTCGTCAGCGAAGGCCGGCAGCACATGCAGCAGGTTGAGCATCGTGCGGCTGGGCGGATGGTCGATGTTCGCCATGGCGATGGGAAACGAGCGGCGCGGCCGATCCTACGGAGTGCCCCAGACCGGCCTCAGCCTCAACTTCAGCCTCAGCCTCAGCCTGTGCTTTGGCTTCAGCCTCGGCCTCGCACGAAGGCGCATGGGAACGGTCTTGTTCTCAGCTTCAACCTGAGCCTTGGCCTTGGATCACCACGCACGCTGACGGACGCGCCTCCATCCCAGCCTGCGAGCGCTCGCCTCGCCCTTCCCACCGGCTCAGTGGCGGACGCTGCTCAGCAACTGCTGCACCTTGGCTTCCAGATAGGTGAGGAACGGCGTGGCGCTGAGACGCTCCCCCGTGACCTGCTCCACCAGCTCCTCCCCGTTCACCGCCCGCCCCAGCGGCCAGACGTGGGCCGCCAGCCACTGCTGCAGCGCCTGTTCCTGACCGGCGGCCACATGCGCCTCGATCGACCCGATCTGCCGCTCCATCGCCTCGGCCAGCTGGGCGCTGATCAGATGGCCGAGGGCATAGGAGGGGAAGTAGCCGAACAGGCCTTCAGCCCAGTGGATGTCCTGCAGGCAGCCCTCGCTGTCGCTGGCCGGACGCAGGCCCAGCAGATTCACCATGCGCCGGTTCCATTCACCGGGCAGGTCGGCCACCGGCAGACCTCCCTCCAACAGGGCCAGCTCCAGCTCGAAGCGCAGCACGATGTGCAGGCAGTAGCTCAGTTCATCGGCTTCGACGCGGATGAGGCCGGGCCGCATCGGGTTCAGCCCCCGCCAGAAGCCATCGACGCCGCCCCAGGGATCTGCGCCAGCGCCGGCCACGAAGCGCGGCTGCCAACGGGCGGCGAAGGCGCGGCCGCGGGCCACTCGGCATTCCCAGAACAGCGACTGGCTCTCATGCACCCCCATCGAGGTGGCCTCGCCCAGCGGCCAGGGGAAGTAGTGGTCGGTGCTGCGGGGCAGGCCCTGCTCGTAGAGCGAATGCCCCCATTCGTGGGCGGTGGCCAGGAAGGAGGAGAACGGCTGCCCTGGCACCACGCGTGTGGTGATGCGGAAATCCTGAGGTCCGACCGTGCAGGAGAAGGGGTGAGCGGAACGGGAGCGCTGGCAGCGCGTCGGGTCGTAGCCCCAGCTGTCGAGCAGCTCACTGCAGAGGCGTTCCTGCTCCGTCTCCGGCAGCTCGGCGCTGGCGCTGCTCTCCCCGTCCTGCTGGGCGGTGGCGCTAGCCACCTGCTCCAGCAGCGCCGGCAGGGTCGCCTTCAGCGGGGCGAACAGCTCCTCCACCCGCGCTGTGCTGATGTCGGGTTCGAACGGCTGGGCCAGCACCTCCCAGGGGCTGCGCGGCGCCGGCTCGGCACTGGCCAGTTGCCCGGCCTGCTCCCGGCGCAGGGCGATCAGCTCCGCCAGGGCCGGGGCGAAGCTGGGGAAGTCGTTGTGGCGCCGGGCGTTCTGCCAGAGGGCGTTGCCCTTCGACTGCGCCCTGACCAGGCTGGCCACCAGCGCAGGGTCGAGGCAGCGCTGCCGTTCCAGTTCGAGGCGCACCAGCTGCAGGTTGCGGCGCCGCTCGGCGGGTGCTGAGGCCCCCAGTTCCGCCTCGGCGGCCGCCACCAGCTCGGCGTAGTGGGCGCTGCTCTGACGGGCATGGATCTGGCTCGCCAGCAAGGCCAGCTGCTCGCCGCGCCACTCGGCCCCTGCCGCAGGCATCACCGTGTTCTGGTCGTAGTAGAGGGCGCTGCTGATTGACCCGAGCACCCTGGTTTCGTGCAGGTGATCCTGCAGGCGTTGCAGGGCGGTGGCCGGCTCAGGCATCGGAGGAGCTGCGTTGGCGAGGCCCAGCATGGCGTCCTCGCTCATGCGGCCGGCGGCTGGTCTGAGGCGGGCGGGCCGGCGTGCTCCCAGATCAGTTCCATGGCCACGGCGCCTTCCAGGCTCTGCTTCACCGGGCAGCTTTCCGCCGCGCGCTGCAACAACTGGCGTTGATCCGCCGCCAGCCCCTCCGGCAGGGTGATCCACACCGTGAGTGCCTCGATGCGGCGCCGACCGGAGCGGGTCATCGTTTTCTCGACCCGGGCCCGGCTCCCCTCCAACGCCCAGCCATGCCGCTGGGCCGTGATGCCCATCACCGTGAGGATGCAGGTGGCCAGTGCCGTGGCCACCAGATCGGTGGGGGAGAAGCGCTCGCCCTTGCCTTCGTTGTCCACCGGAGCGTCGGTGAGCAGGGAGGAACCGGAGGGTTCATGCAGGGCCTGGCAGCGGAGCGAACCTTCGTACTGGCACTGGATGATGGTCATCGCGGCGAGGCCGTTCGTGTCTGCCCCTGAGAATGGCAGCGGAGTCCTCTGGCGGAATGCGATGACGGCCCCGGACATCCTCGTGCTCGCGGCCGGCACGGAAAGCACCGCAGCGGTCGCCAAGCTCTCCCATGCCATTCAGCTGTCGGTGGCGCCTGTGTTCCTGCTCACGGGGATTACCGGCCTGCTGAGCATGTTCACCCAGCGGTTGGCGCGGATCGTCGACCGCACCCGCCTGTTGCAGGAGGCCCTCGATCGGGGCACAACCCTGGAGGCGCGCCGCCTGCGCACGGCCCTGGTGGTGCAGAAGAAGCGCATGTTCCTGATCAACCGCGCCATCCTCTGCGTCACCTTCACGGCCCTGCTGATTGCCGCGGTGGTGGCGGTGATGTTCGTGAGCGCGGTGGCGGTGCTGGATCTGGCGGCGATCCTGGTGCCTGCCTTCGTGCTGGCGATGCTGATGTTGATCGTGGGGCTGGTGCTGTTTCTGCAGGAAGTGCAGCTGGCGATTTCCCAGAACCCGAAGCGGTACTACTGAATCCTCCGCACCGCGGTCACGTGCATCCGCTGCAGCGCGGTCACTGGAACCAGGCACGTCAGCCTGACCACCCCGGGGTCGCCGAGGGCCGCGATGATCCGCTGAGCTTGAGGGATTCGAACAGACTTCTCGGGCGAGGGGACCATGCCTGTGCCAGGCGACTGGGTTCGCCCCTGAGCTTTGCCATTGAGTTTTCTCCCTGGGCTTCGTTCCTGGGCTTCCTGCCGAGCGTTTGGGCTGAGCCTGGACCCGCCAAAGCTGGGGGGCCGCACGTCGGCAGCGAGCTTGCCGGGGTTGTGGTTCCTGAAAGGTCTGGCCTGGGTTTGTGGTGGCTGGGCTTGCGTTAGTTGGCGCAGAAATTGAGAAAGACTGGCACTGATCCCGTTCTGCCAGCGTGTATGCACAGCTGCAAGATGTCCGCAGGCGAGGCGCTTCCCTCGCCAATCATCTGTCAGCGGCTTCGGAAACGGCTACTCTCACACGACTTCGTCTTCAACGTCCTTGCGCGGCCGTGCACCTGCACTCCCCAACTCGCTGTTGCCATTGATGGACCGGCCCCATGCGGCGGTGCCATTTCAGTCTCTTTTTCTACGGGCGCTCCCTCTACGGCCCTCGGCCGACTCTGCTGCAGCCTGATGGATCTCAACCCGCTATTTCAAGGCAACCTGGAGCGTTTTCAAGCGACCTGCGGGTTGCTTAGCGGTCGCGCCCTGCTTTGCGTGAGCGCGAGGCGCATGATGATCGGCCACATCCACATGCTTCTGCAGAATGTGCTCTGCTCGATGGATGCCGCCACCACCGCAGAGGCGGGTCTGAATCACCTTCAGCAGCGGGTGCCCGATCTTGTGCTGGTGAGCGAATCCCTTGAGGGAGGCACCACGGGCATGGCCTTCATTCGCACCTTGAAGGAACGGTATCCCCGCCTGCCCTGCCTGCTGTTGTTGGAGCACGAAACACCGGATGTGCTGCAGGAGGCGCTGGCCTGCGGCAGCGATGGCATCTGCCTGGAGCGTCTGGTGGGCACGGGCCACGTCAACACCGCGCTAAAGGCGATTCTCGATGGTGGCATCTACATGGATGCCCCGCTGCTGGCGGTGATGCGGCAGGGCAGCTCCAGCTCCATGGACGACGACAAGGCGCCGCTCACCGCCCGCGAACGCGATGTGCTCTGCAAGTTGGTGCAAGGGTGCGGCAATGCGGAGATTGCTGCCAAGCTGTTTGTTTCGGTGGAAACGGTGCGCACCCACATGAAGGCGATTCGCCGCAAGCTCGGCGCCCGTGACCGCAGCCATGCGGCCCTGATCGCCGTGACCAGCGGCCTGGTGCGCTGGCAGATGGGAGCAGAACCATGCGCTGAGCCTCAGTGATCACTTCTTGCGGCAATAGCCGCCACCGATGTTCATCCAGCCCGACGGACAGGCTTCTCCATCCCGCGGACTCACGGTGTAAGAGGTGACACCGAGAGTGCTGCACTTGCCATTGAAGGTGTCGACATAGCCGAGCGGGCACATTCCTTCCCGTTTCGGAATCACCTGCTGTGCAACCGCCCCTTCAGCCAGCGCCCCACCCGCCAGAGGAACCATGAGCAGCGCCATCAGGACGATTGGGAGCTGTGCCGCGCGCCATGGAGCCAGGGGGAGGGAAGCCATTGGAAATCCGTTGTGATGGCGCAACCTTAGGGACTAAAGATGACCCAACCATGACCGCCCGACCTGATTTCCCATGCTCCGTCAAAGCTTGTCTCAACTGCGAGTTTTCACCGATGGTGAGGGCTTCACCGACCTGACATCTCAGCTGGCTACCTGCGTGGCGGTCTCCGGACTGCGCCAGGGCGTTCTCAACGTGTTGCTGCGGCATACCAGCTGCAGCCTGACGATCAACGAAAACGCCGATCCCCGTGTGCTGCGGGATCTGGCGGCGTTTCTACAGGCGCTGGTGCCCCAGGAAGGGGTGCGGCCATTGAGCGGGCAAGGCCGGCTGCGGCCCTGGGTGCACGACGACGAAGGCCCCGACGACATGCCGGCCCATGTGCGCACGGCGCTCACCGCCAGCACCTTGTCGCTGCCGTTCGAGCAGGGCCGCCTGATGCTCGGCACCTGGCAGGCGGTCTACCTCTGGGAGCACCGCGCCGCCGGCAGCTGCCGTGAGCTGAGCCTCCATCTCCTGGGGGAATGACCAGCTGCCTGGGGGATGGAGCAGCTACTGAGCCAGGGCAGCACTGGAAATTCCATCGGCACGGCGGTCATGCAGGGTTGGGTGCTCCCGGTCCTCAAGGGCGCTCTGCCTGAGCCCGGGTGGTGAGCATGAAGCGCAAGTAGCCAGCCATACCCTCCCCCGTGCTCACCGGACCGCTGCCCCAAGGAGGCGTGACGCTGGGCCACAGCGGCCCCCTCAATCCCGCTCAGGCCACCGCCAAACCCATTGCCGCCGCAAAGGCTGAGTGCACCGCCTGGGCCGGATGGCAGCGGCCCCTCCCTGGATCGGTGGCTCGCAGCTGATGGGCACCAGACGAGGCAGCCCGGTCAGCGGCACCGTTGGCACCACCGACGGGCTGATCGCCCCACAGTTCGCCATCAGCCCAGCTGACCTGCTGCATCTGCTGAGTCAGCAGCCACCGGCACCAGCACTTGCCCACAGTCTGCGGAGCCCGAGTTCATGCCTGAGCTGGCCAAGGCCATGACCGGCGACTTCTGGTTCGAACTGCAGGCCCTCGCCAATGAGCTGTTCCCACCTCACCGCCGGCGCCAGCCGTTCCTGACCCCTGAGCAGCGGCAGGTTGTAAAGAGGGCGTGGCAGAGGCGCGTCAGGGAGCCTGAGGAGGCTGATATCGATGCATTGGCCAACAGCGAGTCCCGCAGCACGGCCAGGTACAGCTGAGCCTCAGAGTTCCAGCCAATCCCCGAGGCACAGCCCCTGCCTTCGAATGGCAAAGTGCTGCAGCCACCCGCAGGAGTCTCCAGCATGAAACCAGGGAAAACCTTCGTCGCCACAGCCGCCGCTGCCGCTGCGATCGGCCTGTCCTTGCCGCTCGCCTCCCATGCGATCGATCCTGCCTATGCCAGGAAGCTGGAGAAGTCCGGCTGCACCCAGGTCACCGAGCTGCAGGGCTGTGACATCAACAAGACCAGGGAGCAGAACGCCAAGGCTGGATTCGGCACCGCAGGCGCGGCCGTGTCCCCCTATGCCGGCCAGTGGGTGGCCAGGAATGTGGACGGCCGCACCGTCTCCACCATCCGTATCGATGGCAAGAACAAGGTAGTGGTGAACGGCAAGTCCGTGGCCAGCAAACTCTCCGATGGCGCGCTGGTATTCAAGTCCGGCTTCATCACCTACACGATTCAGGGCGACCCGCGTATCACCAACGAGAGCAGCTGGTTTGATGCCGACGCCAAGACGACCGGCCCCATTCGTCGGCAGTGATCCGCCCTCAGGGCAGGGCCCTAGAGGCCCTGTTCCCGGAAGTAGCGCTGGATGGCGTCCTCCGCCACGCTTACCTGGGCCGGGGTGCAGGCGGAGGTCTTGCTGAAGTATTTGCCGGCCTTGTTGAAGTTGACCCGGCAGGCGCCTTCGAACTTCACCTGGTGGATGCCCAGCAGCAACTTGACGATTTCCGGCGGCTTTTCCGCTGGCGTGGTGGTCGTGGTGCTGCTGGCTTCCTTGCCGTAGGGAGCGGGATCCCAGAAGACGAAGATCGACTGGTTCTCCAGCCGGTATACCTGGCCGCGGTTGGGCTCCAGGATCTCCCGCCTGGCCGGTTCCCCGCGCCCATCAAAGTAGGCATTGGGGGTGCTCTCGTTGGGCTTGAGCTCGATCCTCTGGCCGCCTTTGAGCTGGATGCTGACGAATCCCTGCCGCTGCGAGAAGGTGCACAGCCCCGATGAGGTGGCCTTGTCCTCCCCGGCGGGGAAGACATCGCAGCGGGCCTGCACGGTGTCGGCCAGCGCCGGAATCGGCACCGCCAAGGACGCCAGACTCAGAAGGGAAGCGGCAAGGATCGGGAGTCGTCGCATCGGCAGGGTTGGCACTGCTCCGAATGTACCCATTGCGGCCTTCCGTGTCCGTGCTGGACGGATTGGGGTGACAGTGCACCCTTGGGTCGCTAGCAAAGCCCTGGGAGGTGTCGCGCCTTGATCAAGACCACCGCAGCGGAGGGCGCTCTTGCTCCGCGTGTCCGTCCGTCGATTCGTCTGGGGATTGTGCTCTGGCTCGCCTACAGCGCCCTGGCCGGAGTCCTGCAGTACCGCACCGGCATCCCCTACACGGACTGGTTCAAAACGGCGGGCAATGCCTTCGCCACGGCGGTTGTCCCCCTCAGCCTGGGCGGCCTGGCGCTGCTGGCCTTCACCTGCTGGTGCCGTTGGGACCATGTCTGGCGGGATCCCGTGCGACTGCGCTGCACCGGCCTGATGAAGCTGTCAATGCTGGCCTGGATGGCGATGATCGCCTTCCGCCTGGTGGGCATCCAGTGGAGCGCGGTGCCGCCGGCCCTGCTCCTGGCCATCCTCGCCGCAGGCGTCGGCGTGGGCTTCGCTGAGGAGTTGCTGTTCCGCGGCCTCTTCCTGCGCTGCCTGCGCCAGGGGGGCCGCTCGGAAGCCACCGCCGCGATCTGGACGGGCGTCTGCTTCGGCCTGTTCCATCTCCCCAACATGTTCATGGGGATGGGATGGATCGGTGCGATCCAGGTGGTCCTGGCAGCCCTGAGCGGCATCCTTCTCTATGTGTTCCGCCGGTACACGGGCCTGCTCTGGCCAGCGATGGTGGCCCATGGTCTGTGGGACATCTCGACGTTCCTGGCCGGTGGCTATGCCTACCCGTGGCTGTCGCTGGCCTCGGTTGCGGCGCAGTTCGTATTCGTGGTGCTTGGCCTGATCGTTTACGTAAGCCTCTACAGAAACGACCGGGCCACCGTCGTCCTTCCTTCCCTTCCGCCTCATGGTGGGGTGCTCTTTGCTGACGACCTCCGCTTCCGCTCCAGCGCCCAGCCGCCTAACGGATGACAGCGGGCCTGCCGGGGCGGACTTAGTCCAGCCCGTCAACCCCTTCCTCGTCCTGCTCGTAGTCCCGTGGGTCGAAGCGAGCGTGGTACGCCTGCACAGATGCCATGGCGTTCATGGTGGATTTGATGTCTTCCAGTTGCTGGAGGATCTCTGCTAGGCCGCCGTCCATGCGTCGACCCATCAAGCGCTGATGATCCTGTAGTGAAGACCACCCAATCGTGAGTGCCTCGCGGGTGCCCATACCCTCCGAGCGCACGGTCTGCTCAATGGCCTCATGACTGGCCATGGTCTTTCTGAAGTGCCTTTCGTCCTGATTGGCGAGGTTGATCAGCGTCTTGATGAGGGCCCTCAGAGCCTGATCACCACCATCATCGCCTCTACTGAAAGGTCTGATTAGGCGCGGGGGAGGGGTCATGGCCATTGGGCTGGCGCGAACGTTCCAGGACTGTAGCGGATCTGCGCGGATCTGCGCATGATCAGCGGCACATCCCAGCTCTCCTGAAGGTCTGCCAACCAGACCAAGTGGTTTCTCCGCCTCAACGTGCGTATACTGTGCACATCAGCGCATCACCTTGCATGGCCGTTGACGAGAAAAAGGATGGGGGGTCTCCGCGGGTGTCGGTGACTCTCGCTCACGGGATTTACGAGACTCTTAGAGAGACTGCAGAGCGAGAAGGTCGCCCAGTTGGAAACTTGGCTGCATCGATTCTTGAGCTTTGGGTTAGGCAAGAGAACGAAAAAGCACTGTATTCGCCAAAGGATCTGGTTGAAACACTGCTAATTGAATTACAGAAACTGCATTCGTCATCTAAGAACCTTGAACGTTCAGAAAGATGGGAGGATGACAGCTCTAAGCTGGCTCACGTTATTCAAGAACTTGATTTTTCACCGGTTTTATGGTCAGATCAAGCAGTCAAAGACGAGATACTGCATGGGAGCCCAGCATGGGCAATGCCAGAGCCCTATGACTTGCGGGGTGGCTTTCAAGAAAGGAAATTTCTTATGACTTTGCTGCAAGCTGGAAAATATGCCCCGGTTGTTATTCCTGAAATCTTTCGACAACTTGGCGCTATGCCTCCGAATGACTCTAGAGTAAGGGGAACAGATGCATCTGCGTACAATGATTCAGTCAATGCAGTGGACATCTATACCAAGATTGTACGCTCACTTAAAGGTTCAGGGCCTTTCGCGGGAGATGTTGTTGCCAAGTGCGTCGATGTAATTGAGAATTCTATCCAGTTTGTTAGCCTTCGTGATTATCCTGCCGAATTGCACCTATTTTAGCAGGAATGGGTCCTGCTTGTTGCAAAAATAGTATTTTTTGCACGACCTAAAGCGGTGCCTCTTAATGAATTATACCTGTCCGATAGTCCTGGTTTGTCAAGGTGGCTTCTGTGGATAAATATTGCAAGTGTTCGGCTTGCAAAATCATTCCACAGCTGAACGGATCAGCTTGGCCAAAGTGAACCCCCTGCTCCCTGGCCAGGAGGTGCAGATCAATGGCGTCTGATTCTGGCAGCCGGCACTACACGATGCAGTCCCAGCGATCGCATCCTCTGCATCCAGGGCGTAGCTGTATGCCAGCCGAAGCAGGGCCGCAGGCTTGCTGAGTGTCCACAGATTGGTGCGCGGCGACGCGAACAGCGGCTGCTGCCGTGTATGTGATTCAGGAGAATCTTGGAATACTTCCAAGAAACTCATTAGCAAAAAGAATCAATTTTGTGATCTCGGGAACTAGCGTAGATACGACTATCCCCAGCATTAGGATCGAGAGATTCAGGCACGTGACGCGCCTCGGGCGGACATTTAACTCTCTCAACTGGATGTCAATCGCTTCCTTGGTTTGCGCGACCTTGACGTCGAGAAGCCTCGCCTGTTCATTGATGTCGCGATCAAGTCTGCTTGTGCTGTCTCGCAGAGACCGAACATCACGCTCGTAGCGTCGTTGAAACTCTCGCAAGTAATTCTCGACCTGCGAGAGACGAATCTCAATAGTGTCTCCAGTGAATCCCAGCTCTTTAGTGGCGATTAGTCCTGCTCTCACGCCCGTAATTGTCCCGCTAAATCTACCCCTCAGTGTAACCACCTTGGAAAATCCTAGAAATCTTCGGACTCGTCCCGGCAAAAGCTGCATGATGGGACCTGATTAGGTAGCTAGCTCCGCACTCCTCAAGATGCGTTCCGGCCGAGCGTCGCAGCTGCAGATGGCATGAACCACTCGCTCAGTCATTGTTGCCAAGTTGAAGCGGCGGTTGAAGCGGTAATTGAAGGCACCCAGGTAGCGAT
>CALRJS020000016.1:0-82244 GCA_943367595.1 Sphingobacterium thalpophilum | reverse complement strand
TGAGCCAGCCGCCCAGAGCCAGATAGGCCGTGGGGAACAGCAGCAGACCGGACCAGCCGACAAACACGAAGCGGTCGCGCTTGAGCCAGTCATCGAGGACGTCGAACCATCCCCGAGCCGAAGGCGCGCGCCCTACAGCAATCGTCATGATGAAGAGGCTTCATGAAGCTTTACACGGGCACTGTACGGAAATCAGCTGGCGGCCGGGGCTCCCGTTGCCCCTGACCAGGGAGCAATGAGTACTTGCACTCACCGGCTCCCGGCGGACCCGGGTCTGGCGGCCACCCCACCCGTCTGAGCCGCAGCGCCGCGCCATTCGCCAGAGTGGCGGCTGCCCTCACCGGAACCGCCGTGTACGTCGTCGAGCTCTCGCTCAAGCTCAGCCCCATGCCCGTCTCGGTCCAGCGCAAGGAACTGGCCGACGCCCAGGCCCTGTACGGCCAGATCAAGGCAGTCCTGGAGAGCGGCGAACCGCGCGTGCTCGAACTCAGCTGCGAGAAGGCTGAGGAGAAACGGGTCAGCCTGCTGAGCAGTGAGCTGGTGGCCGTTCAGCTCTACGAACGTTCGGCGGCGGGTGGCACCGGCACCAAGCGTCCCGGCTTCAGCGTCGACAGTTGACCAACGCACCACCGGCCCATGCCAGCGCCGGTTTCTCCGCCCCCGATCCTCCGCTGGTGGTGGAGGGCCTCGGATTCCGCTGGCCCAACGGCAGCCTCGCCCTTGACCACATCAACCTCGAGGTGCCCCGTCCCGGGCTGTGGATGCTCGTGGGTGGCAACGGCAGCGGCAAGAGCACCCTGCTGCGGCTGATCGCCGGGCTGCTCGATCCGCAGCGCGGGCGGATTCACCGCCAGCGCACGCCCGCACTGGTGTTCCAGAACCCCGACCACCAACTCCTGCTGCCCAGCTGCGGCACCGACCTCCAGCTCTCGCTGGCGGAGGGCCTCAGCCGTGAGGAACGGCGCTGGCGGGTGGCCGAAGCCCTGGCCCAGGTGGGCCTGCCCGGCCTGGAAGGGCGGCCGATCCACACGCTCAGCGGCGGCCAGAAACAGCGGGTGGCGATCGCCGGAGCCCTCGCCAGCGGTGCCGACCTGCTGCTGCTCGACGAACCCACCGCCCTGCTCGATCCGATCAGCCAGACGGAGGTTCTGGAGTTGATCCATCGGCTCTGCCACCGGCAGGAGCGCCCCCTCACCGCCCTCTGGATCACCCACCGGCTCGAGGAACTCGAGCGCTGCGACGGGGCCGTGCTGATGGAAAGCGGACGCATGGGCCGCTGGCAGGACGGGCCGGAACTGTGCCGGCGCCTGCGCGGCAGGGTCTCCCCCTTGCCTGGCGGCGCGGCCGAGGGGTAGGTTCACCGGGTTGCCATCCTCGGTAGCTCAGCGGTAGAGCGGTCGGCTGTTAACCGATTGGTCGCAGGTTCGAATCCTGCCCGGGGAGTTTCTGTTCGCCTCGCCGCAGCGGTGCCTGCCGGTGGTTCACGGTCCAGGGGCCCAGTTGCCAGGATCGTGTCCCATACTTCTGCGAAAGCAGCTCATACGGCCTCTTCGAATCCAACGGATTGCCGCTGTCACCCGCCCTGCGCCGCCCATGAAGCCCTGCATCCTGCTGATCGAAGACGACAGGGACATGCGTGAGCTGGTGGCTGCCCATCTGATGCATGGCGGCTTCCAGGTGGAATGCGCCGAAGACGGCATCAAGGGCCAGGCCCTGGCGCTGCAGGCCCATCCCGATCTGATCCTGCTGGATCTGATGCTACCCAAGGTGGATGGCCTCACCCTCTGCCAGCGTCTGCGCCGCGATGAACGCACCGCCGGCATCCCGATCATGATGATCACGGCTCTCGGCGGCACCAAAGACAAGGTGAGCGGCTTCAACTCCGGCGCCGACGACTACCTGACCAAGCCGTTCGATCTCGAAGAGCTGCTGGTGCGGGTGAAAGCACTGCTGCGGCGCATCGATCGCGCCCCGCTGGCCGAGAAGCACAACGAGATTCTCAATTTCGGGCCGCTCACCCTGGTGCCCGAGCGGTTTGAGGCCATCTGGTTCGATCAGGCCGTCCGGCTCACCCACCTGGAGTTCGAGCTGCTCCACTGCCTGCTCCAGCGTCACGGTCAGACCGTGGCCCCCTCGCTCATCCTCAAGGAAGTGTGGGGCTACGAGCCCGACGACGACATCGAGACCATCCGGGTGCACGTGCGCCATCTGCGCACCAAGCTCGAACCCGAACCGCGCAAACCCCGGTTCATCAAAACGGTCTACGGAGCCGGCTACTGCCTGGAACTGCCCACCGGCCCCCAGCTGGAGCAGCAGGAACGGCTGGTGCGAGAGCTTCGGCAGGACACGCGCGACCAGCTGCGCTCGCTCGAATCCGCCTGAGTCCACCGACCCTCTTCTGCTGAAGCGACCCAGCTGGAGCGTGGCTTCAGGGATTCACTGAGGCCTGGCTGGGGTTTGTTCTGCTGCGCTGAAGGCGGTGAGTGACGCCGCTGGCGCTCGCAGGCCGCTGCGCGCTCAGGCTCACACCAGCGCTCCGCCCAGTTCCAGCAGCGCCACTTCCCAGGCCAGCCGCGGTTGCACCGCCCCCTGCAACTGGCGCCGGAGGCGCTCGATCCGTTGCTGATCGGCCTGGCAGAGATCGCGGCGCCAGCTCTGCAGTTGCCACCAGTCGAGCAGCCACAGCTGAAGATCCAGATCCAGGGCTTCGGTGAGCTCACGGGCCAGGGCCAGCGCCTCCAGCGGTTGGCCCGGCCGCTCCAGCAGCCGCTCCGCCAGCCCCGGCGGCAGGGCCTGCCATTGCTCCCGGTGGCGCAGCAACGCCCCCGGCGAGCCGGCCGCCAGCGCGATCAGGCCAGCGGCCTCTGGCCCCTCTGCCACAGGCGGCAGATCGGCACGGCGGTGCAGCACCGCCTGCAGGGAGGCCGGATCCAGCCGGCCGAACACGATCTGCTGGCAACGGGAGCGAATCGTGCTCAGCAGACGCTCGGGCGCGCTGGTCAGCAGCACGAGCAGCCCGTTGCCGGGCTCTTCCAGGGTTTTGAGCAGGGCATTGGCCGCCCCCTCCGCCATCATCTCCACCGCCTCGATCACCACCAGGCAGTGGTCGCCTTCCAGCGGCCGGCGGGCCAGGAAACGGCTGATCGCCCGCACCTGCTCCAGGCGCAGCTGGGGCAGCGACCGCTTCGCCACCCCCTGGGCGATCGCCTCCGAGCGGGGGATCAGCTGGCCCTGGTGCTGATAGGTGGGCTCCACCCAGAGCAGATCCGGGTGGTTGCCCTCCTCCAGCCGGCGTCGCAGCGGGGCGGAGCCAGCGATCCCGGCCAGGACGCCCTCGAGAAAGCGCAGAGCCGCCAGGCGTCGCCCCACCCCATCCGGCCCACTGAACAGGTAGGCCGGCGCCAGCCGCTGCCGCTGCAGCGACGCGGCAAGCAGGGCCACGGCCCGGGGCTGGCCGATCAGGTCGGCGAAGAGATCAGCCATCGCAGCCACCGGCAGCGTCGAAGCGGCTGCGCAGCAGCGCCGCAATCGCTTCCGCCACCTGCTCGGGAGCAGCGGCAGCCTCCACCCGCTCCCAGTCCCGCTGCGCCGCCAGCTGGGCGAATCCTCCAGCCACCCGCTGCAGGAAGGGCAGCCCCGCCGACTCGATCCGATCGGCGGGCCGGTGGCCGCGACGCTCCAGCGAGAGCGGCAGGGGCAGATCCAGCCAGAGGGTGAGGTCGGCCGTCAGGCCGGCGGTGGCGATGGCCTCCAGCTGGGCGATCAACGCCAGATCCAGGCCACGGCCATAGCCCTGGTAGGCGGCCGTGGAGCCGGCGAACCGGTCACTGATCACCCAGTGGCCCGCCGCCAGGGCGGGCGCAATGCGGGCCTCCACGTGCTGGGCTCGATCGGCCGCATACAGCAGCAATTCCGCGGTGGGGCAGGGGCTGGCCGCCGCCGGCGGATGCAGCAGCAGCTGGCGCAGCGCCTGGCCCAGCGGCGTGCCTCCCGGCTCGCGGCACACCACCAACTCCGCCCCAGGGGCCAGCAGGCCGCTGCTGGGCAACCAGGCCTGCAGACGTTCGAGCTGGGTGGTCTTGCCACAGCCATCGATGCCCTCCAGCACGAGAAAGCGCCCCCGGGGGCGATCGGAGTCAGGCCGGACCATGCAGCAGCAGCGCGTTCACCACGACGGTGATCGAGCTCATCGCCATCAGCAGAGCCGCCAGGGGCGGAGAGAGCACCACACCGAAGCCTGGCAGCAGGGCGCCGGCGGCAATCGGCAGCACCACAAGGTTGTAGCCGAAGGCCCAGAAGAGGTTCTGGCGCACCTTCGCCAGCGTGCGCCGCGCCAGCTGCAGCGCCAGCACCAGCGAGGACAAACGATCGCCAAGGATCACCAGATCGGCGGTGTCCTGGGCGATCTGGGTGCCGGTGCCCACGGCGATGCCGAGATCGGCCGCCGCCAGAGCGGGCGCATCGTTGATGCCATCGCCCACCATCGCCACCGGCCCCTGCTGCCGCCAGCGCACGATCCGCTCGAGCTTCTGCTCGGGGCGGAGTTCCCAGGCAAGGGCGTCGGCAGGCAGGCCGAGCCGCTCACCCAGCCGTCGCACGGCCGGCTGCCGATCACCACTGAGAACGCCGAGCTTCAGCCCCATGGCGCCGAGCTCCTGCACGGTGGCGGCTGCATCGGCGCGGGGCTGGTCGTGCACCGCCACCAGGCCAAGCAGGCGGTTGCCGACCGCCACAGCCAGCACCGAGGCGCCGTCGGCTTCCAGGGCGGTGAGCCGCTGACGGAGCGGAGCGTCCAGGCCCACCCCGCGCTGCTCGAGCCAGTCGAGGCGGCCCACCCTGCAGGGGCCGCTGACCCCTTCCAGTTCCCCTTCCACCCCGGCCCCAGCGAAGGTGGCGCAGGCGTGCACTGGCCAGAGGGGCAGCTGACGGCGCTCCGCCTCCTGCAGCAGGGCATGGGCGAGCGGGTGGCGGGTCTGCTGCTCCAGGCTGGCCGCCACCCGGATCAGGACATCGGCGTCGAGCGGCTCACCGGCCAGTTGCTGGACGGGTTCGGTGGGGGACAGCTCAATCGCCACCACCAGGGGGCGGCCCAGGGTGAGCGTGCCGGTCTTGTCGAACAGCACCGCCTGCAGGCCCGCGGCCGTCTCGATCGCATCGCCGCCCCGGAACAGCACACCGGCACGGGCCGCCAGGCCTGAGCCGACCGTGATCGCCGTGGGGGTGGCCAGGCCCAGCGCACAGGGGCAGGCCACCACCAGCACCGCAATCGCCAGCTGCAGGGCCAGGCCGAAGGGGGTCTCGGCGGCAGCCCCCGCCAGACCGTGGCCAGGCCCTGCCAGGCCATGTCCACCAAGGCCCGTTCCACCGAGGCCATGTCCGCCAAGATCGTGCCCGCCGAGGCCGTGAGCAACCCCGGCCCCATGGCCCATGGGGGGAGCCATCAGCAGCACATCCGGCCACAGGCGGGTGCCCCACTGCCACCAGAACAGGAAGGTGGCCAGGGCGAGAACCAACACCAGCACGGTGAAACGGCCGGCCACCCGGTCGACCAGGCGCTGAATCGGCGCCTTGCGGGCCTGAGCCTGCTCCACCAGCGCAATGATCCGGGCCAGGGCCGTTTCCGCACCGGCCCGAGTGACCTCCAGCACCAGCGGCGCCTGCAGGTTGAGCATCCCAGCGGCCAGCTCACAGCCCGGGCGGGCCTCCAGCGGCAGGGGTTCACCGGTGAGGCTCGACACATCCACCGCCGAGCAGCCCTCCAGCACCACCCCATCCACCGGCACCCGGTCGCCGGGCAGGAGTTGCAACCGATCAGCGGGCCGCAGGCCCCCCACCCGCACCTCTCGCGGGGGGCCATCGCCCACCAGCAGCAGCGCTGTTTCGGGTTGGAGCTGGGCCAGCTGCTCCAGCGCCCGGCCGGTGCGGAAGCGGGCCCGTTCCTCCAGGAAGCGGCCCAGCAGCACGAAGCCGAGCAGCATCACCGGCTCATTGAAAAAACAGGGCCAGCCCGCCGCCGGCCAGAGCAGGGCCGCCAGGCTGGCGAGGTAGGCGCTGCCCATGCCCAGGCCCACCAGGGTGTCCATGCTGGGCATGCGATGCCAGGCGCTCAGGGCGCCGCGCACCAGAATCGAACGACCCGGCAGCGCCAGGGCCAGGGTGGCCACGAGCGCGTGGAACCAGAGCGCCGCCAGCAGTGCTCCGAGCGGCGATGCCAGCAGCGGTGCCGGCAGGCCGCCGGCCTCCGCCAGATGGCCCAGCACCGACACCACCAGCAGCGCCAGCGCCACGATCAGCTGACGCCATTCCAGCCACCAGCGGTGGCGTTGGGCCCGCTCGGCTGCGGTCGGCGCTGGCAGCGACTGATCGCGCAGCCGCGCCGCAAAGCCGAGGCCCTCCAGGCTGGCCAGCAGGGCCGCCACCTGGGCGTCGAGGCCCGGCTGCGCAGCCGCCACAGGAGCGGCCAGGCCTACCCAGGCGGTGTGGGTGAGCAGGTTCACGCTCGCCTGGTGCACGCCGGGCACGGCCAGCAGGCGCTTCTCCACGGCGCGCACACAGCCCCCGCACTTCATGCCGTCCACCTCAAGCAGCACCGGCACCAGGGGCTGGGGAGGCGGTGCAACCGGAAGCGGTGCGACGGCGGGGCCGGGGGATACCTGAACCACTGGGATCGGCAGCTGGGTTTCAGGCTAGGGATGGCCTCCGGCAGAAGCTGCCTCGCCGCGCAGGCGTCAGGATGGGTCCACAAACCAGACCGTTCCCGTGCCCCGCAGCCAACGCAACGACAACTTCATCGACAAGAGCTTCACGGTCATGGCGGACCTGATCCTCAAGGTGATTCCCACCAACCGGCGGGCGAAGGAGGCCTTCGCGTACTACCGCGACGGCATGAGCGCCCAGGGCGACGGCGAATATGCCGAAGCGCTGGAGAACTACGAAGAAGCCCTGAAGCTGGAGGACGACCCCAACGACAAGGCCTTCATCCTCTACAACATGGCGCTGGTGTTCACCAGCAACGGCGATCACCAGAAGGCGCTGGAGTTCTACGAGCAGGCACTGGATCTCAACCAGCACATGCCGCAGGCGCTCAACAACATCGCGGTGATTCACCATCACCTCGGCTCCCTGGCGGAGGAACGGGGCGACACCGATGAGTCGGACCGCTGCTTCTCCCGCGCCGCCGACTGCTGGACCAAGGCGATCCGCATGGCGCCGAACAACTACATCGAAGCCCAGAACTGGCTCAAGACCAGCGGGCGCGGCAACGTCGACGTCTACTTCTGAGCCTCGCCTGGGCTGCCTCGACAGGGCGTTGCCGAGGGGCTGTGTGGCCTGGCCGGGGCAGGGTTGAGCCGCGGGTCGGGTTCACGCGCCAGCCGGGTTGATCAGCCAGCCGGATTCAGTCGGCTGCAGGGTCAAACCCCAGCCCGGCGACCAGGGCCTCCGCCACAGTGCCGGCCTCCAGCAGCTGCAGATCCAGCCCGGCGGCGATCGGCCCGAGGCCACTGCCGCGCGGTACCACCGCCCGGCGGAATCCCAGCCGCGCCGCCTCCTGGAGGCGCAGCTCGAGCTGGCCCACCGGCCGCAGCTGCCCCCCCAGCCCCAGCTCCCCCACCAGCACCGTGCCGGCCGGCAGGGTCAGGTCGCGGTAGCTGGCCACCACCGCCGCGGCCACGCCCAGATCGGCCGCCGGCTCCTCCACATCGAGGCCACCGGCCACCGCCAGATAGCAATCGAAGCGGGAGAGGGGCAGGCCCATGTGCTTTTCCAGCACGGCCAGGATCTGGTGCAGCCGGTTGATGCCGATGCCGGTGGCCGTGCGGCGCGGGCTGGCGTAGCTGGTGGTGCTCACCAGGGCCTGCAGCTCGACCACCAGCGAGCGGGTGCCTTCACAGGCCACGATCGTGGCGGTGCCGGCGGCGGGGCCGTCATGGCCAAGGAACAGCTCGCTGGGATTGGTGACTTCCGCCAGCCCCCGGTCGCGCATCTCGAACAGGCCCAGTTCGTGCGTGGCACCGAAGCGGTTCTTGACCGCCCGCAGCAGCCGGTGGCTGGCGAAGCGGTCGCCCTCGAAGGTGAGCACCGCATCGACGAGATGTTCGAGCACCTTGGGCCCAGCCAGCATCCCCTCCTTGGTGACGTGCCCCACCAGCAGCAGGGCTGTGTCCTGACGCTTGGCCAGCCGTTGCAGGGCACCGGCGCATTCGCGCACCTGGGCGACCGATCCCGGCGCGCTGCTGAGCTGATCGTCATGCAGGGCCTGGATGCTGTCGATGATCGCCACCGCCGGCCGCAGCGCTTCCAGCTCCTGCAGCACCAGCTCCAGATCGGTTTCCGCCAGCAGCTGCAGCCCGGCACCCGCCGGCTCGGCCCCACCTGGCGGGGCAAGCCGGCTCCAGCGCAGGCGCACCTGCTGCGCCGACTCCTCAGCGCTGACGTACAGCACCGAGGTGGTGGCAGCCAGCGCCTGGGCGCTCTGCAGCAGCAGGGTGGATTTGCCGATGCCGGGATCGCCTCCCACCAGAACCAGCGCCCCGGGCACAAGCCCGCCGCCCAGCACCCGGTCGAACTCGGCGAAGCCGCTGGGCAACCGCTGCAGCGGCCGCTCCGCCGCCGTCAGGATCGATTCCGAGCGCCGGGGACGCCCTGGTGTCAGGGGCGCCTTCTCACCCGCGCCGGTACGGGCAGGCGCGTCCTCCGGGGCGGCGCGGCGGCGGCGGCCATCAGCGGCGGGGCCGCTCTGCTCCACCAGCGTGTTCCAGCCACCGCAGCCGTGGCACCGGCCGAAGAATTGGCGGGTCTGAGCTCCGCAGGCCTGGCAGATGAAAAGCGGTGCGGTTCGGGCCACGGCGGTGTGTGAAGAATGGTGGCGTTGGGTGAATTTGCCGCTCCTCCGACCAGTTCAGTGGTCAGGACTTGTGTACCCAGGCCGGCGCAACCATGACGGCTTCCTCCTCCGCCAAGGAAACCATCCTGGTCGTTGACGACGAGGCGAGTATCCGCAGGATTCTCGAAACCCGCCTCACGATGATCGGCTACGACGTCGTCACCGCCTGTGACGGCGTGGAGGCGCTCGAGGCCTTCCGCCATTCCAACCCGGATCTGGTGGTGCTCGACGTGATGATGCCCAAGCTCGACGGCTATGGCGTCTGCCAGGAGCTCCGCAAGGAATCCGATGTGCCGATCGTGATGCTCACCGCCCTGGGCGACGTGGCCGATCGCATCACCGGCCTGGAGCTCGGCGCCGACGACTACGTGGTGAAGCCCTTCAGCCCGAAGGAGCTGGAGGCCCGCATCCGCTGCGTGCTGCGCCGGGTGGAGAAGGAGCAGGTGGTGGGCATCCCCAACTCCGGCGTGATCCAGGTCAACGAGCTGCGCATCGACACCAACAAGCGCCAGGTGTACCGGGGCGAAGAGCGCATCCGCCTCACCGGCATGGAGTTCAGCCTGCTGGAGCTGCTGGTCAGCCGCTCCGGTGAGCCCTTCAGCCGCGGCGAGATTCTCAAGGAGGTCTGGGGCTATACCCCCGAGCGTCACGTGGACACCCGGGTGGTGGATGTCCACATCTCACGGCTGCGTTCCAAACTGGAAGATGATCCGGCCAACCCCGAGCTGATCCTCACCGCACGGGGTACGGGTTACCTGTTCCAGCGCATCGTGGAAGCCGTTGCCTCCGAAGGACTCTGATTCAGAACTGAGACAACGCCGCGCCAAACCCAGCCGCGCGATCCGCCGGCTGGTGGTCTGGTACCGCCGCAATGCGACGGTCACCAGCCTGGTAGGCACGGCCACCTCCTCAGCCAGCACAGCCGCCTCCGCTGCTTCTGCCGCCGCCTCGGTGGCCGGCTCGATGGCCTCGGCAGCCGGTTCGGTGGCCTCCTCCGCCGGCACCATGGCGGGCTCTGTGGCCGGCACGGTGCTGCAGCCGCTGATGAGCTACCCCCGCCGGCGCCTGCAGGCCGGTGGCGATGGGTCCGGTCCGATCCGCGACCGTGACCGCATCTGGATGGCGGTCGACGGCATGGGGGGAGACCATGCCCCCGGCCCGATCCTCGAAGGCTGCCTGGCCGCCGTGCGCTGCCTGCCGGTGAAGATCCGCTTCGTGGCCGAAGCTGCGGCGGTGCAGCAGGCCGCCGCCGCCCTGAACCTGGAAGACGACCTGAGCGAGAGCCTGCAGGCCGGGCTGCTGCAGCTCGTCGCCAGCGGCCCCTCGGTTGGCATGGACGAGGAAGCCACGGTGGTGCGCCGCAAGCGCGACGCCAGCATCAACATGGCCATGGACCTGGTCAAGAGCGGCGATGCGGCGGCGGTTTACTCCGCCGGCAACTCCGGTGCCGTGATGGCCTCGGCGATCTTCCGGCTCGGCCGGCTCAAGGGCATCGACCGCCCCGCCATCGGCGCCCTCTTCCCCACCAAGGACCCCGGCCGGCAGGTGCTCGTGCTCGACGTGGGCGCCAACATGGACTGCAAACCGGTGTACCTGCAGCAGTTCGCCCTGCTGGGCAGCATCTACAGCCGCGACGTGCTCGGCATCCCCCAGCCCCGCATCGGCCTGCTGAACATCGGCGAGGAGGCCTGCAAGGGCAACGAGCTCACCATCAAGGCCTACGCCCTGCTCGCCGCCGAGCAGCGGCTGCGCTTCGCCGGCAACTGCGAAGGCCGCGACGTCCTCTCCGGCCAGTTCGATGTGGTGGTCTGCGACGGCTACACCGGCAACGTGCTGCTCAAGTTCCTGGAGTCGGTGGGCAGCGTGCTGCTCGATGTGCTGCGGGCCGAATTGCCCCGGGGCAGGCGCGGCAAGGTGGGCTCCGCCTTCCTGCGCAGCAACCTGGTGCGGATCAAGAAGCGCCTCGACCACGCCGAGCACGGCGGGGCCCTGCTGCTCGGCGTCAACGGGGTCTGCGTGATCGGCCACGGCAGCAGCAAGGCCCTGTCGGTGGTCAGCGCGCTGCGGCTGGCGCACCTGGCCGCCAGCCATGGGGTGATGGAAGATCTGCACAAGCTCAGCAGTGAGGAGAGCTCCGTTCCTGCCTGTGGTTGACTGAGCCGAACCGTGGGTGAGTCGGTGGCGCTTGGCCGGATGGGCGCAGGCATGGCGCTGGTGGGATGCGGCAGTTCGCTCCCCGCTCTGATCGTCAGCAACGACGCGCTGAGCCAGCGCGTCGACACCAACGACGAATGGATCCGTAGCCGCACCGGCATCGCCGCGCGGCGGGTGGCCGGGCCCACGGAAACGGTCACCTCGATGGCCACCGCCGCGGCCCGCAAGGCCCTGGATCACGCCGGCTGGTCGGCGGAGACGGTGGACCTGATCCTGCTGGCCACCTCCAGCCCCGACGACCTGTTCGGCACCGCGCCGCGGGTGCAGGCGGGGCTGGGGGCCACCAATGCCGTGGCCTTCGATCTCACGGCCGCCTGCAGCGGCTTTCTCTTCGCCCTGATCACCGCCGCCCAGTACATCCGCGCCGGCAGCGTGCGCAAGGTGCTGGTGATCGGGGCCGACCAGCTCAGCCGCTGGGTCGACTGGGACGACCGGCGCACCTGCGTGCTGTTCGGCGACGCCGCCGCCGCCATCGCCGTGGAGGCCTGTGACGGCGAGCAGGATGGGCTGCTGGGCTTCCGCATGCGTTCCGACGGCCGTCGTGCCGCCTGCCTGACCCTGGCGCAACGGGAGGAGCGGCAGGCGCTGCTCGACGGCCACACGGCCCAGCGCGGCGGCTTCGCGCCGATCCATATGAACGGGCAGGAGGTCTACAAGTTCGCCGTCAAGGAAGTGCCGGCGGTGCTGCAGGAGTTGCTGGCCGGCACCGGCACCGCCGCCGCCGCGCTCGACTGGCTGCTGCTGCATCAGGCCAACCAGCGCATCCTCGATGCGGTGGCCCAGCGTTTCGCCATCCCCAACGCTCGGGTGCTCAGCAACCTGGCGGCCTACGGCAACACCTCCGCCGCCACGATCCCGCTGATGCTCGATGAAGCGGTGCGCGATGGCCGCATCCAGCCCGGCCACCTGATCGCCAGCAGCGGCTTCGGCGCTGGGCTGAGCTGGGGAGCGGCATTGCTGCGCTGGAGCGGCCCAGGCGCCTGAGCGGGCCTGGCGTGCGGCGGCCTGGGTGACGCAGGGCGTCGCCGTAATCTCGGCTGCGGTTCACGATGAACAGGATGGGCATTGCCTGGGTGTTTCCCGGCCAGGGATCGCAGAAGGTGGGAATGGTGGGGGATCTGCTCGAGTTGCCCGGGGCGCGCGAGCGCTTTGCTGCCGCCTCCGAGCTCCTGGGCAGGGATCTGCTGGCGATCTGCGCCGGCGAACCGCTCAGTGATCCCGCCGCACTGGCCGATCTCAACGACACCCGGAACAGCCAGCCGGCCCTGTTCGTGCTCGAAAGCCTGCTGGTGGATGCCCTCAAGGAGATGGGCCGCAGCGCTCACCTGGTGGCCGGTCACAGCCTCGGAGAGCTGGTGGCGCTCTACGCCGCCGGCGTCTTCGACCTGGAGGCGGGCCTGGCCCTGATGCGCCAGCGCAGCGAACTGATGGCCGCCGCCGGAGGCGGTGCGATGACCGCCGTGATCGGCTTCAACCGGGCGGAGCTGGACGAACGCATCGCCGCCAGCGAAGGGGTGGTGATCGCCAACGACAACAGCGCCTCCCAGGTGGTGCTCTCCGGCAGTTCCGAGGCGGTGCAGGCCCTCTGCCAGAGCATCAGCTGCAAGCGGGCGATCCCCCTGGCCGTATCGGGAGCCTTCCACTCCCCCTTCATGGCGGAGGCCGCCGCCGCCTTCCGCCAGTTGCTGGAGCAGGTGCCGTTCGCCGATGCGACGATCCCGGTGCTGAGCAACACCGATCCCACGCCCGCCACCGATGGCGCCATCCTCAAGGAGCGCCTGAGCGAGCAGATGGTCACGGGAGTGCGCTGGCGGGAAACCATGGATCAGTTCCCGCTGCTGGCCATCGACACCGTGGTGGAGATCGGTCCGGGCAACGTGCTGACCGGTCTGTTGCGCCGGGCGGTCCCCAGCCTCACCACCGCCCAGATCGGCGCGGCCGCGGACCTGGCACGTTGAGCGAAAGCGAATCCGTGGCGCTGGCCCCTTCCGAAACGCTGGCGCTGCTGACCCCTCGCCCCAGCCTCACCTACCGGCTGATCAGCAATCTGCTGGTGTTTCCGCTTTACCGGATCCTGTTCCGCGGACGCACCAGCGGCAATCGCAACGTGCCCACGGAGGGCGCTCTGGTGGTGGTGGCCAACCACGGCTCCCACCTCGACCCGCCGCTGCTGGGCCACGCCCTGGGTCGCCCGGTGGCCTTCATGGCGAAGGCGGAGCTGTTCCGGGTTCCCCTGCTGGGCTCGATCATCCGGGCCTGCGGGGCCTATCCGGTGCAGCGGGGCGCCAGTGACCGCGAAGCCATTCGGGTCGCCACCGCACGGCTGGCCCAGGGATGGGCCACCGGCGTGTTCATCGATGGCACCCGGCAGCTAAACGGCAGGGTGAACCAGCCCCAGGCCGGCGCGGCCCTGCTGGCGGCACGGGCCGGCGTGCCGCTGCTGCCGGTGGCGATCGTGAACAGCCACCGGGCGATGGGGGCGGGCCGCTCCTGGCCGCGCCTGGTACCGATCCACATCCGCATCGGTCAGCCGATCCCGCCGCCCGCCTCCCGGCGCCGCGAGGATCTCCTCGCCGCCACCCAGGCCTGCCAGGACCAGATCAACGCCTTGCTGAACCAGGGCCTGATCAGACCCGGCCCTGAGCGAGCCGCGCTTGCGCCCAGTGCTTCAGATCCCGACCGCTGAGCACCCACACCACCGCCCTCAGGCCGTCGCCCCAGCGCTTGGGGAGGCTCTCTGGATGGCAGTGCTCCCCGCAGGGCACCGCCACGGGCGTCAGTTGAATGCCGCGGCTGCCTGCCACCACCCGGCCCACCAGCAGGGCACGGTCCATGTGATCGCTGCTGGTCACCAGCAGCACGTGACGGATGCCGCCGCGGCGCAGATCATCCACCACGGTGGTGAAGTTGGAGAGCGTGTCGTGGGCGCGGTAATCCAGCCGGTATTGCCGCTGCCGCAGGCCCTCCTGATCGAACAGCCAGCGGGCGTATTCCGGGTTGCTGCCGCCGCTGACCACCACCGGCAGGCGGTAGTGAGTCGCCAGGCGGCCGGCCACCTTCTCGCGCTTCACATCCCCGCCCAGCACGAGGATCAGCTGGGGCGGCGACGCCGGCGCCGCCAGCAGGGCGCGGCCGAGCCAGAAGCTGCCCGCCGCCAGGAACGTCAGCAGCACAAGGCGGCGCATCAACCCTCTCCCCCCACGGGGCTGGTGGGATAGAGCGGCAGCACGGTGGTCCAGGGGGCTGGCCCGCCGGCCGCCGCCGCCGCCCGGCTGAAGGCGAGCAACTGGGCCACATCAGCGCCGGCCTCCACCACCGCCGGCAGCTGCGGGCCAGGGGGCACGGCATCGGCGGCGGCGAACAGGCGCGGCGCCTGGCGCTCCACCACCCCGCCGGGAGCCTGCGCATCGAGCGCATAGGCGCCCGCCACCACGCCTCGGCGCGGCAGCTCCTGCAGCAGCCAGAACGGATCGACGGTCGTCAGTGGCTCTCCGTCCTGCCAGAGGCGCCGCGCCACCAGCAGGAAACTGCTGACCCCATCGAGGGGCAGAGCCAGCTGCTGGGCCAGCGTGCGGGCCATCACCACGGTGAGCCGGGTGCCGGTGAAGCCACCGGGCCCGGTGGCCACCGCCAGCCGTGCCAGCTGGGGCCAGCGGCTGGCTGGCAGCACCTCCTCCACGCAGGCGAGCAGGTCGTTGGAGAGCCGGCGGCCCAGCGGGAAGGTGTGGATCAAGGGCGGCGTCTCCGGCTCCAGCAGCGACTGGAGCGCCACCCCCAGCACCTCGCTGCTGCTGTGCAGGGCCAGGCCCCAGGCAGGAGCGTCCATCACCGCGGGACCGCCGCCAGGGGGCGCAGCCGTTGCCAGCGGCCCGGTTCGGCCACGAAGCTGGCGCAGGCCCGCACGTCCCACTCCACGCCGACGCGGTTCTCCGGCAGATCCATCACCTGCACATGGATGCGTGGATCCACCGGGCGGAAGTCGGGGGCAACAGCGAGATGCTCCACACCGTGCTGGCGCTCCACCGCGTGATAGGCCTGGCAGCGGTCCACCCAGCGGCAATCCACGCAGATGCACATGCCTGAGTGGCCCCCGAATGCCGCCATTCTGGCGGGCCAGGCCAGCGTGCCTCTGGATCTCGCCGCCGCCACGGCTCTGCTGCGTGGCCGCCTGGCGATGGAACGCTGGCCCGTGCCTCCGACGGCGTTCCCGGCGGGCACCGCCCTGGTGGGTGGCGCCGTGCGCGATGGCCTGCTCGGGCGGCTGGGGGAGCGGCCCGACCTCGACCTGGTGGTGCCGGTGGAGGCCATTGCCCTGGGCGAGCGGCTGAGCCGGGAGCACGGTGGTCGCTGTGTGGTGCTGGATCAGGAGCGCTCGATCGCCCGGCTGGTGATCCGAGGCTGGAGCGTGGATCTGGCGCGCCAGGCCGGTGCGGACCTGGCCACCGATCTGCTGCGCCGCGACTTCCGTCTCAATGCCCTGGCCCTGCCCCTGGCAGCGGACAGCCGGCTGCTCGACCCGAGCGGCGGCCTGGCCGACCTGGCGGCGGGGCAGATCCGGGCCGTGAGCGAAGCGAACCTGCTGGACGACCCACTGCGGCTGCTGCGGGGTGAGCGACTGGCCGCGGAACTGGGCTTTCACCTCGACGCCACCAGCGCCGCCTGGATCCAGCGCCACAGCCGCCGGATCGACCCGGTGGCCCCGGAGCGCGTGCGGGTGGAGCTGGAGAAGCTGGCGGCCTGCGCCGGCGGCGGCGAAGGGCTGGCCCGGGTGCTGACGATTGGCCTCCTGGACGCCTGGCGCCGGCCCACCGCTGCCAACGCCACGGAGCACGCCAGCAGCGGGGAGCCCGGCGGTGCGGCCGGGGGTGCAGGCGGCGGCGAGCCCGGCGGTGCAGGTGGTGGTGCAGCCGGGAGTGCAGCCACTGGTGCCGCGTTGCGACAGCTCACCCCGGCGGCGGCCGCAGCCAGGGGCCTGAGCGAAGACGAAGCCCGCATGGCGCTGCCCCTGGCGCGACTGGCCACGCTGCTCGACGCCGCCAGCTGGGGGCGGCTGCACGCCAGCCGGGCGCTGCAGCGGCGCTGCGGACTGCTGCGGAGCTGGCGGGCGCAGCTGCAGGGGCCCGGTGGGGTGAGGGATCCTGCCGCCCCGTTCGGCTCGGAACGGGAGCAGGTGCACTTTCACCGCGAGCTGGAGCACGACCTGCCCGCCCTGCTGCTCACGCTGCCGCTGCCGTTTGCGCGGGAGTGGCTGCCCCGCTGGCGTGATCCGGGCGATCCTCTCTTTCACCCCAGGCCCCCGCTCGACGGCACGGAACTGCAGCAGCGGCTGGGGCTGGCCCCGTCACGGCGGCTGGGCGAACTGCTGGCCCACCTGACGATCGAGCGCGCCTTCGGCCGCCTGGAGAGCAGCGAGGAGGCCTTGGCGGCAGCGCGCCTGTGGCTGGCTGGACCGGCGCCGTGATTGACTGCTCTGTGTACAGGCATCTTCCATCGCTCATCGAAGCCCGAACGGCAACGGTTGACGTCCAGCTCCTGAGCGTCAGAAACACCTCCCCGATCGCTCTTTGGCGCCTCCTGCGCTGCCCTGCGTTTCGCCGGTGCGTTCACCCGATGGCGCAGGCCGCCACCTCCCTTTTCTCCCCCCTCCTCCCATGAGTGTTCGTCTCTACGTCGGCAATCTGCCGCAGACTTTCGATGCTGCCGAGCTCGATGCTCTGTTCACTTCCATCGGCGAGGGCGTGCGCTTCAAGACCGTCCAGGACCGGGAAACGGGTGCCTGCCGTGGCTTCGGCTTCGCCAATGTCGAGGATGAAAAGCTGGCCGACACCGTGATCGAACAGCTCAACGGCCACGACTTCGGCGGCAACAGCCTGCGCATCGAGCGCTCCGAGCGCCGTGACAGCCGCCCCGGCACCGGCGATCGCCGGCCCGCCACCGGTGCTGCTCCTGTGGCGGCCCGCAAGGCTGTCAACAAGGTGGTGCACAGCGACACCATCACCGAAGGCGCTCCCGATCCCCGCTGGGCCGGTGAGCTCGCCAAACTGAAATCCCTGCTGGCCAACCAGACAGCCACCACGGTCTGAGCCAGCGCTCTGTCCCGCCGGTCGGCGGCGATGCTGCCTTGACCCACCCGCCGGCACCCACCACCTGCAGCCCTGCCTCCTCCAGCTGGACCTGGCAGGGCCGCACCATTCGCTACCGCTGCCTCGCCGGCCCCGAACCGGCGGGGCTTCAGCGTGTGGTCCTGATCCACGGCTTCGGCGCCAGCCTGAGCCACTGGCGCCACAACCTGCCGGTGATCGCCAGCCGCTTCTCGGTCTGCGCCATCGATCTGCTCGGCTTCGGCGCCAGCGACAAGCCTCGCTCCCGCCTGGCCGATGAAACCGAGCAGCCGGGAGCGGTGCGCTACTGCTTCGATCTGTGGGCGGAGCAGGTGGCGGATTTCGTGCAGCAGGTGGCCCTGCAGCACGCTCCCTCCGCCCGCGTGCACCTGGTGGGCAACTCGATCGGCGGCGTGGTGGCCCTGCGGGCGGCCCAGCTGCTGGTAGCCCGCGGCGTTCCACTGGCCCAGGTGATCCTGATCGACTGCGCCCAGCGCACGTTGGACGAAAAGCGCGTGGCGGAACTGCCTCTGCTGGAGCGCTGGAGCCGTCCGCTGGTGAAGCAACTGGTGCGTCAGCGCTGGCTGGTGGCTCCCCTGTTCCGCACCCTGGCCCGGCCCGCCTTCATCCGTCAGGTGCTGGAGCGGGCCTACCCCAGTGGCGCCAACATCGACGATGCCCTGGTGGAGCTGCTGCACCGGCCCAGCACCGAGGCCGGAGCGCCTGAGAGCTTCCGCGGCTTCGTCAACCTGTTCGACGACCACCTGGCACCGGAGCTGCTCGCCGCACTCACCGTGCCGGTGCGGATGCTGTGGGGGGCGGAGGATCCGTGGGAAGCGCCGGCCGAAGCCGAACGCTGGGCGCGCCTCTTCCCCTGCGTGCAGGAGCTGAAGGTGCTGCCGGGGTTGGGGCACTGCCCCCACGACGAAGCTCCCGAACAGGTGAATCCGATCCTGCTGAACTGGCTGCAGGCGGAAGCCGGCACCGCTGCAGAGGCTCAGCGGGCCTGAGAGATCACGTAGGAGAGCGGCAGGTCGAGCAGCTTGAAGGGCTTGGGAACGTAGGCCCGGTGGTTGAAGACGTCGTAGTTGAGTTTCTCGATCACGGTGAGAATGCCGCGATACAGCCGCAGCGAGGCCCACACCGGCCAGCGGGCATCGGCGGCCAGCCAGCGCACCCCCGCCTCTGAACGGCCGAACCAGTAGCGGGCGCGTTGCAACTGAAAAGCCATCAGGGCCCGCCAGTTTTCATTGAGCAGCCCCGCCATCAGGTCGGATTCCGAGTAGTTGAAGCGCTGCAGATCTTCCTGTGGCAGATAGATGCGGCCACGGCTGCGGTCTTCGCCCACATCGCGCAGGATGTTGGTGAGCTGGTTGGCGATGCCAAGGGCCACCGCTGCTTCGGAGGTGTCGGGCTTCTCGCTCCAGGGGGCCGTGGTGTAGGCCGGATCGAGCCCCATCACTTCCTGGGTCATCAGGCCCACGGTGCCAGCCACCCGATAGCAATAAAGCTGCAGTTCATCGAAGCTGGCGTAGCGGTGGCAGACCAGATCCATGCGCTGCCCCTCGATCATGTCGAGATAGGGCTGGAGCGGCTGGGGATAGCGCTGAATCGTGTCCACCATGGCCAGATCGAGCGCATCGTGAACCTCGCCGGCGAACAGGCGGCGGGTGCGGGCTTCCCAGCGATCGAGCCGCTCGGCGAGCTGGTCGGTGGGCAGCCGCTGCGCCTGGGGGCTGTCCATCAGTTCGTCGGTGCGGCGGCACCACACGTAGATCGCCCAGATGGCCCGCCGCTTGGCGGGGGGCATCAGCAGGGTGCCGAGATAGAAGGTCTTGGCCCACTGGGCGGTTTCCTGGCGGCAGGCTTCGTAGGCGTGCTCCAGGTTCAGGCCGGAGCGGAGGGAAGCGGCGGTGGGTGAAGCGGCCAGCACGCTCACACCGCCACCGGCTGCACCAGCGCGGACGCCTGCCGGCTGACCGCCTCGGCGCAGAGCTTGCCGCTGAGCACGGCCCCTTCCATCGAAGCCAGATAGCGCTGCATCGTGTAGTCGCCGGCCAGGAAGAAGTTGGCGATCGGCGATTGCTGCGAGGGCCGCAGCTGCTGGCAGCCGGGCACGGTCTTGTAGACGGAGAGGGGGGTTTTGACCACTCGGGCCTTGCGCAGCTTGGCCTGGTCGTCGCCGTTGAAGTGGTCGGGGAAGAGGCGGCGCAGCTCCTCGAGCGTGGCGGCCACGATGTCGTCGTCGCTGCGGCCGATCCACTCCGCCGCCGGGGCGAACACCAGCTCGAGCATGGAGCGGTCGGGGTCGGCGTACTCGCGGCAGGTGTTGCTCATGTCGGCGTAGACGCTGAGCAGGTCCGAACGACTGAACAGAAGATGGTCGATGGCGGTGAGTTTTCGATCGAACCAGAGATGAATGTTGATCACCGGCACCCCCTTGAGCCCGTCGAGCTTCTGGAAGTAGGGCAGCTGGCGCCAGGGATCCGGCAACAGGAGCTTCAGAGGGTCTACGGGAAGGGCGCTGACGTAGGCGTCCGCCTCCACCTCTCGGCCGGGCTGGCCCTGGATGCCACCGATCCGGAAGCCGCGCACGCTGCCATCGGCTGCCAGGCGGATCTCGCGCAGGGGGCTGTCGAGGTGCACCTCGCCGCCACGCTCCCGGATCGAGGCCACGATCGGCTCACAGAGACGCTCCGGGGGGTTGCCGTCGAGGAAGGCCATCTTCGAGCCGTTCTTCTCCTGCAGGAAGCGGTTGAGAGCCGTGAGGATCACCGTTGAGGAGATTTCATCGGGATTGATGAAGTTGAGCGCCTTGCTCATGGCGATGAACACTTCATCGTTCACCCGCTGAGGAATGTTGTGAAGGCGCAGCCATTCCGACCAGGAGTATTTGTCGCACTCCTCCACGTAGTCCTGGCCGCGGAGCATGGCGGGCACCAGGCCGAGCCCGAAGGCGATCTTCTCGGGCCAGGTGAGCATGTCGTTGTTGCCCAGGATGGCGGCAACACCGTTGAGGGGGGCGGGCAGGTCGGGGAAATCGAAACGGCTGTAGGTGCCTGGCGCCTCCTTCTGGTTGAAGATCATCGCGTGATCCTTCCATTGCAGGCGATCCTCGATGCCCAGCTCCGCGAACAGCTGCAGCATGTTGGGGTAGGCCCCAAAGAAGATGTGCAGCCCGGTTTCGTACCAGTCGCCGTCTTCGTCCTGCCAGGCCGCCACCTTGCCGCCGAGCACGTTGCGCCCCTCGAGCAGCACCGGCGTATGGCCGGCATCGCAGAGGTATTTGGCACAGGACAGGCCGGCGAGTCCTGCTCCGGCAATGGCGACGCGCATGCAAAGACGAAAACCAGACGCCAACCTAAAAGGATGCCCCCTGCCAACGTCGGGCGCCGGCGGCCGGGCCGGGCCCGCAGGCGCCGGCGGCCCACGGCGGCCAGCCCCGGTGGCCCTGCCTGCACCGGTGGTTCCTAGAGTTCTGTCGGCCCATCTCCGCCCGTTCGCCTCCGTTCCATGGCCGACGACCTGCTGCTCAAGTCCACCACCCGTCATGTGCGGCTGTTCACGGCACGGCTGGAGGGGGGTGAACTGGTCCCCGACCCGCACCAGCTGACCCTCGACCTCGACCCGGACAACGAGTTCCTGTGGGACGCCGGCGTGCTGCAGAAGGTGCAGCAGCGCTTCCGTGATCTGGTGGCCGGGTTCGCCGGTGCCGAGCTCACCGAATACAACCTGCGCCGCATCGGTTCGGAGCTGGAGGGCACGATCCGCCAGCTGCTGCAGGCGGGCGAACTCCGCTACAACCCGGACGCTCGGGTTCTCAACTACTCCATGGGCCTGCCCCGCAGTGCCGCTTCCACATGACCCGCTCCCGTGATGGCAGCGCCTTCCCCAGAGGCAACGGGAGAGGCAGCCGCGGCCGTTCCGGCGCCGATTACGCCGGTTCGGACTACGCCACTTCCGACTACGCCTACGACCGCCGCGGCTCCCGCTACGACGCCGCCCGTTACGACGACGCGGATGAGCGGGATCCCGGCGACCGCTCCCGCGCCGCCCGCGCCACCCGCAACGGGGGTGGCGGCGGTGGCGGTGGTGGTGCCACGCCTGGTGGGGGCGGCAAACCCGGCGGCGGCCCCTTCGTGTTCAACGTGGCCACGATCGCCGTCCTGGCCGGGGTGCTCGTGGTGGGCATCGGCATCGGCACGGCGCTCTCCAGCAACACCGTGGGCAACCAGGGCAACATCGCCAGCAGCCAGCAGCTCGACCTGGCCGTGCCGGACCCCGAGTTCTGCAAGCAGTGGGGTGCGAGCGCCTTCGTGATGGACGTGGAGCTCTACACCACCATGAACCCAAGCAGCAGCTTCGTGACCCAGCCCACGCTGCAGCCGGGCTGTGTGATACGCCGCGAGAACTGGAGCGTGCTGCAGAAGGAGGGCGCCGTCACCTCCGAGCAGATGCGCCAGTGCAAGCAGCGCATGAACACCTTCGCCTACATCGGCTCGATCCGCGACAAGCCGATCGTCCGCTGCGTCTACCAGACCGACATCAGCGGCAACAAGTTCCAGACCCGGGGCATCGCCGGTGCCGCCGACGACGCCGTGGGCATCACCCCGGAAGGCGACCAGTTCTGAGGCTGAGTCCGAGCCCCCGTCTGCAGGAGCCTTCGGGCTCGTGCAGGCGGGGTTCTCGCTCAGGCGGGCTCAAGGGGCAGGCTGAAGCACCGTGGTGGCGGCTTCGGCCGGCGGGCTGGTGCGCGGTGTCTGCCGCAAGGGGCTGTCGGGGCTGGCGAACACCGGCAGCACCTCGCGGCGGAAGGCTTCCGAAGCCCTGGAGCAGTAGCGGGCGGGATGGGTGATCAGCTTCAGCTGGCGGCGCACCAGCAGGTCGGTCACGGTGGGGCGGTGCAGGGATCCGGTCGCCAGCTCCCGCTCGATCGACACCACCGGCAGGAAAGCGGCACCCAAGCCCGACTGCACGGCGTTCTTGATCGCCTCGAAGGAATTGAGTTCCATCTCGATCTTGAGCCGCTGCACTTCCAGGCCGGAGCGGGCCAGCAGCTGGTCCACCATCTTGCGGGTGGTGGACTGGGCATCGAGGCAGACGAAGCTGAGCCGGTAGAGGTCGTCCTTGTGGAGTTCCGGCAGACGGGCCAGCGGATGGTTGACCGGCAGCACCAGGGCGAGTTCGTCGCTGGCGTAAGGAATCACCTGGAGCAGGTCGTTGAGTTCGCCGGGCAGCTCACCGCCGATGATCGCCAGATCCACCTGGCCGTTGGCCACACTCCAGCTGGTGCGCCGGGTGCTGTGCACCTGCAGCTGCACCGACACGTCGGGATACTTCTGGCGGAACAGACCGATCATGCGCGGCATCAGGTAGGTGCCGGTGGTCTGGCTGGCGCCCACGATCAGGGAACCGCCCTTGAGGTTGTGCAGGTCGTCGAGGGCGCGGCACGCCTCCTGGCACTGGCCCAGGATGCGGTCGCAGTAGCTCAGCAGGAGATGGCCCGCCTCGGTGAGCTGGGCCTTGCGGCCGCCCCGGTCGAAGAGCGACACATCGAGCTGCTTCTCCAGGTTCTGGATCTGCAGGCTCACCGCCGGCTGGGTGACGTAGAGGCTGTCGGCTGCCTTCTTGAAGCTGCCTTCGCTGGCGATGGCCCGCAGGATGCGCAGCTGATCGAGGGTGAACGGCAGATCAGCCATGGAACGACCCCGGGGCTGGACGCCGGCATGAGCAGCGAACTTTAGGAGCAAAGCCTGGGTCCCCGTCCACGCCATGCCGCGGCGGACGAAGCAGAATCGCCGCTGCCGCCTCCGACCCGTGCTTTCCCCGCTTCACCACACCAGCCTGGTGATGGTTGCCCTGCTGGCGGCCTTTGCGGTGCTGCACAGCGGCGGGGCCGCCCTGCGCGTGTGGGGAGAGCAGCGCATCGGGGCCCGGGCCTGGCGCCTGCTGTTCGCGGCCGTAAGCATTCCGGCCGCGGTGGTGGTGGTGGGCTACTTCCTCGCCCATCGCTACGACGGCGTGCGGCTCTGGACCCTGCAGGGCACCCCCGGACTGATCCCGGTGATCTGGGTGGGAACGGCGATCAGCTTCTTCTTTCTGTATCCCGCCACCTACAACCTGCTGGAGATCCCCGCGCTGCTGCAGCCGCAGGTGCGCCTCTACGAAACCGGGATCATCCGCATCAGCCGCCACCCCCAGGCCGTCGGTCAGATCCTCTGGTGCGCCACCCACTTGCTCTGGATCGGCAGCAGCTTCATGGTGGTCACCTGCGCCGGATTGATCGCCCATCACCTGTTTGCCGTCTGGCACGGCGACCGGCGGCTGCGGGCGCGCTTCGGCGAGTCCTTCGAGCAGCTGAAGGCGCGCACCTCCGTGGTGCCGTTCCTGGCGGTGATCGACGGACGCCAGAAGCTGGAACTCTCAGAATTTCTGCGGCCCTCCCAGCTGGGGATCGCCATTGCCATCGGCCTGTTCTGGTGGAGCCACCGCTACATCGGCCCTGCCGCCAGCGCCTTTCTGAACGGGCCCCTGGGACGGACGCTGGGCTGATCGCACACCCACACACACGCCGGTCGTGCCCAGGAAGCTGCCTACACTCGCGGGGCCGCTAACTGGAGCTGGATGACATCGGCCGCTGAAATCGCCTGGTTGATTCCCGTTCTGCCCTTGGCGGGGGCGGCGCTCACCGGTCTCGGGCTGATCAGCTTCAACCGCACCGTCAACCGGCTGCGCAAGCCCGTTGCCCTGCTGCTCATCACCCTGATCGGGGCGGCAGCCGTGCTGAGTTACGCCGTGCTGGCTGAGCAGCTGGCCGGAGCGCCAGCCACCGAAGTGCTCTTCAACTGGGCCAGCGCCGGCAGCTTCAACCTGCAGATGGGGTTCCGGGTCGATGCGCTCGGCGCCGTGATGCTGTCACTGGTCACCACCATCGCCTTGCTGGTGATGGTGTACTCCGATGGCTACATGGCCCACGACAAGGGCTATGTGCGCTTCTTCACCTATCTCGCCCTGTTCAGCAGCTCGATGCTGGGGCTGGTGATCAGCCCCAACCTGCTTGAGATCTACGTGTTCTGGGAGCTGGTGGGCATGTGCTCCTACCTGCTCGTGGGCTTCTGGTACGACCGTGAGGGTGCCGCCCATGCCGCCCAGAAAGCTTTCATCGTCAACCGCGTCGGCGACTTCGGTCTGCTGCTCGGCATCCTCGGCCTGTTCTGGGCCACCGGCAGCTTCGGCTTCGAGGAGATCGGCGCCGGCCTTTCCGCCGCCGTGGCGGAAGGCTCGCTCTCCAATGGCGTGGCGGTGCTGCTCTGCCTGCTTGTGTTCATGGGGCCGATGGCCAAGTCGGCCCAGTTCCCGCTGCACGTGTGGCTGCCCGATGCGATGGAGGGTCCCACCCCGATCTCAGCCCTGATCCACGCCGCCACGATGGTGGCCGCCGGCGTGTTCCTGGTGGCCCGGCTGCAGCCCGTCTACGAACCCTTCCCGCTCGTGCAGGCCGTGATCGCTGTGATCGGCACGATCACCTGCTTCCTGGGGGCCTCGATCGCCCTCACCCAGATGGATCTCAAGAAGGGCCTGGCCTATAGCACCGTGTCGCAGCTGGGTTACATGATGCTGGCGATGGGTTGCGGCGCTCCCGAGGCGGGCATGTTCCACCTGGTCACCCACGCCTTCTTCAAGGCCATGCTCTTCCTCTGCTCCGGCTCGGTGATCCATGCCATGGAAGAGGTGGTGGGCCATGAGCCGGTGCTCGCCCAGGACATGCGCCTGATGGGAGGGCTGCGCCGCTTCATGCCGGTCACCTCCACCACCTTCCTGATCGGCTGCGTGGCGATCAGCGGGATTCCACCGCTGGCAGGCTTCTGGAGCAAGGACGAAATCCTCGGCCAGGCCTTCAACGCCTTCCCGCTGCTCTGGGCGGTGGGCTTCCTGACCGCCGGCATGACCGCCTTCTACATGTTCAGGCTTTACTTCCTCACCTTCGAGGGCAGCTTCCGCGGCGGTGACCTCAGCGTGCGCAGTGCCCTGCTCCAGGCCGCCGGCAAGGCCCCGGAAAGCCATGAGGAGGGCCATGGCTCCCACGCCTCCCACCCGCACGAATCGGGCTGGCAGATGGCCGCACCACTGGCCGTGCTCGCCGTGCCCTCGGTGCTGATCGGCCTGCTCGGCACGCCCTGGAACAGCCGCTTCGCCGCCCTGCTCAACCCAGGCGAGGCCGCCGAGATGGCCGAGCACTTCAGCTGGGGCGAGTTCCTGCCGCTGGCGGGCGCTTCGGTCACGATCTCCGTGATCGGCATCACCATCGCGGTGCTGGCCTACGCCCTGCACAAGCTGGATCTGGCCACCGCCGTGGCCGCCCGCTTCCCCACCATCAATGCCTTCCTGGCCAACAAGTGGTACCTCGATGCGATCAACGACCGCCTGTTCGTCAAAGGCAGCCGCAAACTGGCGCGTCAGGTGCTGGAGGTGGACGCCAAGGTGGTGGACGGGGTGGTGAACCTCACCGGCCTGCTGACCCTGGGCAGCGGCGAAGGGCTCAAGTACTTCGAAACCGGCCGCGCCCAGTTCTATGCGCTGATCGTGTTCGGCGGCGTGATCGCCCTGGTGCTTCTGTTCAGCAGCTTCTGAGTCCGCTCAGTCCCACCCGGGCGCGGGCTCTGTGTGTCATCCCATATCTGGGCGGTACTGGGCAGTTGAGCATTTCTACACTCCGTCCAGAACTGAATTCCCTGGCCAGTGCCGCTTGACCCTGCCGTTGCTCCGGAGGCCCTCGCGGCCCTGGGCACAGCCTCCACCGGGGCCTTCCCCTGGCTGAGCGTTTCGATCCTGCTGCCGATCGGAGCTGCCCTGCTCATCCCCTTCATCCCCGATCCGGGCGACGGCAAGACGATCCGCTGGTACGCCCTCGGCGTGGCCCTGCTCACCTTTCTGGTCACCGCCGGGGCCTACCTGAACGGCTACGACCCCTCGGTGGCGGGGCTGCAGCTGGTGGAACGGGTGGAATGGGTGCCTGATCTGGGGCTGGCCTGGTCGGTGGGCGCCGACGGGCTGTCGATGCCGCTGATCCTGCTCACCAGCTTCATCACCGCGCTGGCGGTGCTGGCCGCCTGGCCGGTCACCTTTAAGCCACGCCTCTTCTACTTCCTGATCCTGGCCATGGATGGCGGCCAGATCGCCGTGTTCGCCGTGCAGGACATGCTCCTGTTCTTCCTGGCCTGGGAGCTGGAGCTGCTGCCGGTGTACCTGCTGCTGGCCATCTGGGGCGCCAAGAAGCGCCAGTACGCCGCCACCAAGTTCATCCTCTACACCGCCGGCGGCTCGGTGTTCATCCTGCTGGCGGCCCTGGCGATGGCCTTCTACGGCGGCGGCACCCCGAACTTCGAGTTCACGGCCCTGATGGCCAAGGAGTTCCCGCTCAACTTCCAGTTGCTGGCCTACGCGGGCCTGCTGATCGCCTTCGGGGTCAAGCTGCCGATCGTGCCGCTGCACACCTGGCTGCCCGACGCCCACGGCGAGGCCACCGCACCGGTGCACATGCTGCTGGCCGGCATCCTGCTGAAGATGGGCGGCTATGCCCTGCTGCGCTTCAACGTTCAGCTGCTGCCCGAGGCCCACGCCCAGTTCGCGCCGTTGCTGGTGGTGCTTGGCGTGGTGAACATCATCTATGCGGCACTCACCTCCTTCGCGCAGCGCAACCTCAAGCGCAAGATCGCCTACAGCTCGATCAGCCACATGGGCTTCGTGCTGATCGGCATCGGCAGCTTCAGTGCCCTCGGCGCCAGCGGCGCCATGCTGCAGATGGTGAGCCACGGCCTGATCGGTGCCAGCCTCTTCTTCCTGGTGGGCGCCACCTACGACCGCACCCACACGCTTCAGCTCGATGAGATGGGCGGCGTGGGCCAGAAGATGCGCAAGATGTTCGCCCTCTGGACGATCTGCTCGCTCGCGTCCCTGGCCCTGCCGGGCATGAGCGGCTTCGTTTCGGAGCTGATGGTGTTCGTGGGCTTCGTGAACAGTGAGGCCTACGCGCTCAGCTTCCGCATCGTGATGGCGGCCCTGGCGGCTGTGGGCGTGATCCTCACGCCCGTGTACCTGCTCTCGATGCTGCGCGAGATCTTCTTCGGCAAGGAGAACGTGGAGCTGGCGGCCCACACCCGCCTGGTGGATGCCGAGCCGCGTGAGATCTACGTGATCTCCTGCCTGCTGGTGCCGATCATCGGCATCGGTCTGTACCCCCGCCTCGTCACCGACAGCTACCGCGCCACGATCGAAGCGCTCGTGGCCCGCGAGGACGTCGCCCTCACCAAGGTGGTGGGCCCCACGCCCAAGGGCCTGATCCGGGGAGCGGTGGGCAAGCCGCTGGCCTTGGCGCCGCCCCTGCTGCACGCGCCAGCGCTGGGCTGAGCGGGCCGGCATCCTGCCGGCTGCCCCAAACCAGCGAGGGCACCACCCCCAGCACTGTGCGAAGGCTTGCGCCCAATTCCGTTCGGGTGCCGCAAACTGGTCGACGGGATCGCTCCGCTCAGGCCGCCACCGGCCGGCCAGCCATACGCTCCCGATTCAGAGCCCCGACCCACCACCAGCCATGCGACAGCTGAATTTCCTGCTGATCTTCAGTTTCGGCCTTGCCACGGTGATGTTCACGCTGGAGAACACCGATCCCACCACCGTGCGCTTCCTGCCGGGGGCGGCGGTCACCCTGCCGCTGGCGGCCTTGCTGCTGGTGGTGGGTGGCATCGGTGCCACCGCCGCCTGGGTGTTCGCCGTGTGGATCGGCGTGGTGAAGAAAGTGGAATTGATGCAGGACCGCAGCGAGCTTGACGCCCAGCAGGTGCGCATCCGCGAGCTGGAAGACGACCTGCAGCGTTACCGCGCCACCGTGGACGCCCAGCTGGCCCTGTTGCCGGCCGCCGGAGAAAGTTCAGGGGGAACCACGGCAGCGGATTCAGCTGGCTGAGTCGCGCCAGACCGGGTACGTTTCCGGCAGATCGGGGAGAACTGTGCCGAACGCAGGCGCCAGGCTGGCGATCCGCCTGCTGCAGGAGGCCGCCGAGCGCGGTGACCTCGACCCCTGGGATGTGGATGTGATCGCCGTGGTGGACGGCTTCCTCGATCAGCTGCGTCAGCGCATCGAGGTGCCGCGCCTGGTGGCCCTGAGCTCCGGCCAGGGCGGCAGCTACGAGCAGGATCTCGCCGCCACCAGCGAGGCGTTTCTGGCGGCGTCGGTGCTGGTGGGGCTCAAGGCCGAAGTGCTGGAACGCCAGACCTTTCCGCCCATGGCCCTGGTCGCCGATCCCTGCGAGAGCGAGGATGCGCTCGAGGACAGCTGGTCGCTGGGGATCCAGCTGCCCCACCGGCCCGAGCGGCACCTCTGGCGCAGGCCGGTGGCACCGCCGCCGCTGCAGCGGCCGGTGAGCCTGGGCGAGTTGATCCGCCAGCTGGAAGACATCGCCGAGCGGCTGGAGAGCGATGGCGGCCAACGGCGCCATAAGCCACGCAGCCGCCCTTACAGCGAGCGCGACGCGATCGAGCAGGTGAGCGCCCTGGCCCACCGAGAGAAACTGCCGGAAACCACCGCCGCGCTCAGCCTTTTTCTGCAGCAGTGGCCCGTGGCCCTGGAATGGGTCAACTTCGATGCGCTGGTGGAGGCCTGGAAAGGCGCAGCGCCGCCCGATCTTGATCACGACCGGGTAGGAGTGTTCTGGGCGCTGTTGTTCCTCTGTTCACAGGGACGCATCGATCTGCGGCAGGAAGGGGGCCTGTTCGGGCCCCTGCATCTGCGCCGTGCACTCGAGCTGGACGGCGCCGTTCCCGCTGAGCGCCCAGCCGAACCCACAGCAGAACACACGCTTGCGAGCCAGCGGACTGCCGAGCCCCATGCAGGGGTCTGGCAGGCCGTGCCAGCTCCCTTGCCGGCTCGGGCGGCACTGGCAGCCTGACGCCCTTAATTAGGGTGCATGCAGAACCAACCGAGCAACAAGGCGCCCATGAAGGCGATGATCCTCGCAGCCGGCAAGGGAACACGGGTGAGGCCCATCACCCACACGATTCCCAAGCCGATGATTCCGATCCTGCAGAAGCCGGTGATGGAATTCCTGCTGGAGTTGCTCCGGGAGCATGGCTTCAACGAGGTCATGGTCAACGTTTCGCATCTGGCGGCCGAAATTGAGAACTACTTCCGTGATGGCCAACGCTTCGGCGTGGAGATCGCCTACAGCTTCGAAGGCCGCATTCAGGACGACGGCGAACTGATCGGCGAGGCGATGGGTTCTGCGGGCGGCATCAAGAAAATCCAGACCTTTCAGACCTTCTTTGACGACACCTTCGTGGTGCTCTGCGGTGACGCCCTGATCGACCTCGACCTCACCGAGGCGGTGCGGCGGCACAAGGAGAAAGGGGCCGTGGCCAGCCTGATCACCAAGCGGGTGCCGAAAGACCAGGTGAGCAGCTACGGCGTTGTGGTCACCGACGACAACTCGCGGGTGCTCTCCTTCCAGGAGAAGCCGTCGGTGGAAGAGGCCGCCAGCGACATGATCAACACCGGCATCTACATCTTCGAGCCCCAGGTGCTCGACCACGTTCCCGCTGGCGTGCCTTTCGACATCGGCGCGGATCTGTTTCCCCGCCTGGTGGCTGCCGGCGCACCCTTCTACTCCCTGCCCATGGATTTTGAATGGGTGGATATCGGCAAGGTGCCGGATTACTGGCAGGCGATCCGCAGCGTGCTGCTGGGCAAGGTTCGCAAGGTTTCAATTCCGGGACGGGAGGTGCGGCCCGGCGTGTTCACCGGCCTGAACGTGGCCGCCGACTGGGACAAGATCAACGTGCAGGGGCCCATCTACGTGGGCGGAATGAGCCGGATCGAGCCGGGGGTCACGATCATCGGGCCGGCCATGATCGGCCCGAGCTGCCACATCTGCGAAGGCGCCACGATCGACAACTCGATCATCTTCGATTACTCCCGCATCGGGGCCGGGGTCCGGCTCACCGAGAAGTTGGTGTTCGGCCGCTATTGCGTGGATCGCAACGGCGACCACTTCGACCTCCAGGAGGCCGCTCTCGACTGGCTGATCACCGATGTGCGCCGTCAGGACGTGTCCTTGCCCTCCCCCCAGCAGAAGGCGCTGGCCGATCTGCTGGGCAATGATCTCACCGCCAGCCAGCGCGGCGTCTGAGGCCACGATCCGGCCGCAGCGCGTCGTCGAAGACGAGGATCCGGCGTCAGCCCGCAGGCAGGGCGGTGACCGGGTCGATCGCCTCGATGCCGGCGAGGCTGAGGATGCTGGGGATCCGCTCTTCGGCCTTCACCGCCATCAGGTGCACGCCCTGGGAGATCGCACGGAAGCTGATCACCTGTTCCGCCGCGATCCGGATGCCCTCGCTGGCCGGATCAGCCGCCGCCGCCAGGCGATCGATCACGTGCTGAGGAATCGAGGCACCGGGCACCACGCGGTTGATGAACTCGGCGTTGCGGGCGGACTTGAGCAGAAACACCCCTGCCAGCACCGGCAACCCCAAGGGCGCGGCGATCTCATCGCAGAAGCGGCGCAGCACGCTCGCCTCCATGACCATCTGGGTCTGCAGGAACTGGGCACCGGCGGCCTGCTTGCGGGCGAGGCGGCGGCGCAGACCGCTCCAGCTGGCTGACTGGGGATCGGCAGCGGCACCGGCGAACAAGGCGGTGGGCCCATCGGGGAGTGCGCCACCGAGCGGATCGCGGCCGGCATTGAAATCGCTCACCTGCTGCAGCAACCGCACCGCCTCCAACTCATTCACCGGCCGGGCTTTCGGCTGATCGCCGGCCCGCACCGGGTCGCCGGTGAGGCAGAGCAGGTTGCGGATGCCCAGCGCATGAGCGCCCAGCAGCTCGGCCTGCAGAGCAATGCGGTTGCGATCCCGGCAGGCCAGCTGCAGCACCGGCTCGAGCCCGGCGTCGAGCAGCAGCCGGCAGAGGGCCATGCTGCTCATGCGCATCACCGCCCGGCTCCCGTCGGTGACATTGACTGCGTGAACCCGCCCCTTCAGCAGCCTGGCCACCGCCAGGGTGCGGCTGGGATCACCGCCCCTGGGGGGCATCACTTCCGCCGTGACCGCGAACGCTCCACGCGCGATGGCCCGCTGCAGCAGCACGACAACCGGGAAACAACCAGCGCCCATCATGCGTGAAGGGCGGCACCACCCAGGCCCCCCAGGCCGGCAGCAGCCCGGCTGGCTCGGGTGCAGCCTGAGGCGTAGCGGTGGGCGTTCGTGGGGGAAGGCGCCAGTGGAGAGGTTGCGCCTGCGCCAGTGGGGAGATCGGCGCCAGTGAAGCGGTGGGCGTCAGCGGAGAGGTTGCGCCAATGGGGACTTCGGCGTCAGCGAAGTGGTGTTGGAGAGGCTGTGAAGAGGTGTTGGAGGGGCTGTCTAGGATGCGTCCAGTCAGGCGGAGTGCGTTGATGTCCGTTCGAGACGACCTCAGCGCGCCGCGAACCGGCTTATCCGAACGGGAGCTGGAGATCATCGGCCTGGTGGCCACCGGTCTCACCAACCAGGAAATCGGCGAGCAGCTGATGATCAGCAAGCGCACCGTCGACAATCACGTCAGCAACATCTTCACCAAAACCGGTGCGAAGAACCGGGTGGCACTGCTGAACTGGGCGATGGACAACGGCAAGATCTGCCGGGACGGCTTCAACTGCTGCAATCTGCCGGCCCCGTCGCCGGGGCTCTGAGGCCCATCGCCGCCAGCACAGCCCGGCGCTCGCGCTCAGGCCACTGCGACAGCGGCGTGATCGACAGGGAGGCATTGCTGAGCTCCAGGCGGCCGGTGACCTCCAGGGCACACCAGGGCGGCACCTCCAGGGGCTGATCGGCCCGCTCCAGCTCCACTTCCGCCAGCACCAGCGGCGCATTGGGGGGCTCGAACACATCCAGCACCCAGTCGCCGCCCGGCAGATCGAGGCCATAGCGGGTCTTGCCGAGGCGATGGGCCGCCAGGTTCAACAGCGCCTCCCCATCAGTGGCGGGAATCGGATACTCGAACTCGTGGCGGGCGATGCCGGCGGCGGCCGCCTTGATCGTGAGCCGGGCCTGGTCGGTGGCGGTGTCTTCCCCGAGGCGCACCCGCACGGTGACACCAGCGGCGTCGCGTGTGAGGTAGCCCTGCCGCAGCGAGCGGCTCCAGCGCACCTGCGGCCGCCAGCCGTCGCCATGCACCAGGAAGCGCCGCTCGATCTCCAGGGCCAACGCCGTGCTCCGGGGCCAACCCCTCCAGCATGGAGCGCCACAGACCTGTTGGGCGATCCTCTCGTTGGACGGCAGCCTGGTTGGGCCGCCACGTCGTTCAACGATCAGCGACGGCCTGGTTGGGCCGCCACCAGATTGGGCGACGGCCTAGTTCGGCGAGGGCTCCGCAGCGGTGAGGTCGCCGGCCCAGTGCAGCTTGTGGCTGAGGGTGCGGTAGTAGGAGGGGCTCTGGTCGAGCACCACCATCAGGGCGTCGTGGCTGGAGCGCTGCACCACGCAGCGGTCGCCGGGTTCCAGCACGGTGGCATGGGCGCCGTCTTTCCAGAGCTTGACGCGGCGGCTGGTTTCCCCCAGCGGCCACACCGCCAGCATCGCCCGGGGCGGCACCACGATCGGCCGGCTGGAGAGGCTCATCGGACAGATCGGGTTCACCACGATCGCGTCGATGCCGGGATGGAGGATCGGGCCACCCGCCGCCATCGAGTAGCCGGTGGAGCCGGTGGGGGTGGCGATGATCAGGCCGTCCCCGCGGAACTGGTCCACCACTTCGCCGTCGATCTCCAGCTCCAGCACGCAGGTGGGCGACACCTCATCGAGGCTGGGCCGGAAGTAGAAGTCGTTGAGAGCGCGGTGAATCGGCTCGCCATCCACGCTGCCGTCGCTGCGCACCACCCGGCCCTCCAGCATCATGCGGCGCTCCAGGGCGAAGCGGTCATCGCGCAGCCGCTGCCAGAGGTTGTCCTCGCTGGAGCCGGAACTGAGCACGAGCCGCTTGCGCTCGTGGGTGAGGAAGCCGAGGTGGCCGCCGATGTTGAAGCTCAGGATCGGCACCTGCAGGGGCGCCAGATGGCGGGCTGCCCCCAGCACCGTGCCGTCGCCGCCGAGCACCACGGTGAGATCGGGCAGGAGCGGTTCGCTGGCCAATAGCCCCGGAAAGGGGTTGGAGGCCAGACCACTGGTGGCCACCGCCACATGCACACCCTGACTGCGCAGATCCTCCGCGCAGATTTTTGCCTTGCGCTGGGCGGCCTGGCTGTGGGCACGGACAATAAGCCAGACCCGCTGGAGCTGCATGACGGAACGCTGCCGCTACCAGCGCAGCAGGTTGAAGCGCTCCATGTCGACGGTTTCGCGGTTGCGGTAGAGGGAGAGCAGGATGGCCAGCCCCACCGCCGCCTCTGCGGCCGCCACGGTGATCACGAAGATGGCAAACACCTGGCCGCGGATCTCCTGGCCATCGATGTAGCTGGAGAAAGCCATCAGGTTGATGTTGACCGCATTGAGCATCAGCTCGATGCTCATCAGCACGCGCACGGCGTTGCGGCTGTTGATCAGGCCCCACACCCCTGTGCAGAAGAGAACGGCCGCCAGCACCAGGTAGGCCTGGAGCGGCACGTCGATGGGCGTTTCGATCGGCATCAGAGGGTCTCCTGCAGGGCGGAGGTGGAGGGGGTGGGGGGATCGAGGAGCAGGGGCGGGCGAACCTTCTCGATCAGGCCCTGATCGACGTCTTCGCCGGTGGTGAGGTCGGTGCCGAACACATCGCGGCGGGCCAGCACGATGGCGCCGATCATCGACATCAGCAGCAGCACCGAAGCCAGCTCGAAGGGCAGCAGGTAGTCGCTGAAGAGATGCTCGCCGATGCGGATCGTGGCGCCTTCACCGAGGGAGGCCGGGCCTGGAACGGCCCAGGGGGTGGTGAGATCGACCCGCAGCAGCAGCAGGAAGAGACCGAGGCAGACGCCACCGGAGAGCAGGCGCCGCAGGGCAAGCCGGGGGATCTCGGAGAGGTCTTCCTTCTTGTTCACGAGCATGATCGCGAACAGGATCAGCACGTTCACTGCGCCCACGTAAACGAGCACCTGGGCGGCGGCCACGAAGCTGGCGTTCAGCAGCAGGTAGAGGCCCGCCACGGAGAGAAAGACACCGCAGAGCAGGAAGGCGGAATAGACGATGTTCGGCAGCAGCACGACGCCGAGGGCTCCCAGCACCAAGGTGATGGAGAGCGCCACGAAGCAGATCAGCTGGGTGGTGGAGGCGATCGTCATCAGACCCCTTCCTCGCTGGCGGTGGTGGTGGAGCTGGACGCGGCCAGCACCTGTTCAGGCAGTTTGCCGGCTCGGGGGCTGGCGGGATCCACCGTGTGGGGATCGAGCTCGCCGGCGGGCAGATAGGCCAGCTCGCGCAGAGCCACCACGGCAGGGTCGCTGGTGACGCTGGTGGGCAGGCGACCGAGGGCGACATTGTCGAAGTTGAGGCTGTGGCGATCAAACGCCGCCAGTTCGTACTCCTCGGTCATGGAGAGGCAATTGGTGGGGCAGTATTCCACGCAGTTGCCACAGAAGATGCACACCCCGAAATCGATCGAGTAGTTGCGCAGCTCCTTCTTCTTCGTCTGTTTGTTCATCGCCCAATCCACCACCGGCAGATTGATCGGACAGACCCGCACGCACACCTCGCAGGCGATGCACTTGTCGAACTCGAAGTGGATGCGGCCGCGGTAGCGCTCCGAAGGGATCAGCTTTTCGTAGGGGTACTGCACCGTGATCGGCCGGCGGCGCAGGTGATCGAAGGTGACCGAAAGCCCCTGGGTGATGGCGCTGGCGGCACCGACGGCGTCCTTGGCGTAGTCGCCGACCTTTTGGAGAAAACCGAACATGGTCGTGGCGGAATTCGAGGGGAGGGACGGAGGAGGGAGCGGTGGGCCCGGCGGGTTCAGCGGGCCTGGATCAGGACCTGGGGCCCGGTGGGGTCATGATGGCCGGCCCCAGGCTCAACCGCCGAAAAAGGCAGGAAAGGCCAGTTTGAGCCCGGCGGTGACGAGCAGGTTCACCAGGGCGATCGGCAGCAGGAACTTCCAGCCCAGATCGAGCAGCTGGTCGATGCGCACCCGCGGCAGGGTCCAGCGCAGCAGGATCGCGATGAACACCAGCAGGTAGGCCTTCAGCACGGTCATCACGATGCCGACCGACCCGGTGATGACCTGCACCAGCGGAGCGTCCACCGACTGACCAAGGGCGCCGGCCAGCCATTCGACCGGCAGGGGGAAACCCCAGCCGCCCAGATAGAGCACCGCCACCAGCAGGGCAGAGAGCACCAGGTTGATGTAGCTGCCCAGGTAGAAGAGGGCGAACTTCATGCCGGCGTACTCGGTTTGGTAGCCGGCCACCAGCTCTTCCTCGGCCTCTGGCAGGTCGAAGGGGAGGCGCTCACATTCGGCCAGGGCACAGATCCAGAAGATCAGGAAGCCCACCGGCTGGCGCCAGATGTTCCAGCTGAGGATGCCGGCGCCACTCTGCTGGTTGACGATGTCGACGGTGCTGAGCGAGTTGCTCATCATCACGACGGCCAGCACGGCCAGGGCGAGCGGGATCTCATAGCTGATCGACTGGGCCGCCGCCCGCAGACCGCCCAGCAGCGAATACTTGTTGTTGCTGGAGTAGCCGCTCATCAGCAGGCCGATCGGCTGGATGCTGCTGAGGGCGATCCACAGAAAGATGCCCACCCCCACATCGCTGATCACCAGGTGCTGGCCGAAGGGAACCACCAGCCAGGAAAGGATCACGGGGATCAGCACCAGCACGGGGCCGAGCGTGAACAGCAGGCCATCGGCCCGCTTGGGGATCACGTCTTCCTTGAAGAGCAGCTTGAGGCCATCGGCCAGGGGCTGCAGCACGCCGAGGGCGCCGGCATACTCCGGGCCGATGCGCTGCTGGACGGCGGCGGAGATCTTGCGCTCCAGCCACACGTTCACCAGCACGCCCACCACCGCAGCCACCAGCACCAGCAGCATCGGCAGGGGCAGCCAGATGAGGTGGGCGGCGGCAGGGCTGAGGCCGAAGCCCTCCAGGATGGTGGTGAAGCCGCTCTGCAGGTCGATGCCGGGGGGCACCGCCGCCTCGAGGACCGGGGGAAGCGACAGGGTCGCGGCTGTGGTCATGATCTCCACGGCGTCCGAACTCGAAACCGAACCGACGAGGGCAAGTTAAGCGCCCGCACCGCTGGATCGGGTGTCGATGGGCAACCAGGTCTTTCCGGACGCCCCCGTGTAGATCTGCGTGGGCCGGTAAATCCGGTTGGCACCGAGCTGCTCTTTCCAGTGGGCGAGCCAACCGGCCACCCGCGCGATCGCGAAGATCGGCGTGAAGAGGTCGCGGGGGATGCCGAGCTTGCGATACACGAGCCCGGAATAGAAATCCACATTCGGATAGATCCCCTTGGCGCCGAGGCGGCTTTCGGCGGCCTTCTCGAGCCGTCGGGCCACGTCGTACATGTGGTCGTGGCCGAAGCGATCGAACAGCTCCTCGGCCAGCTCCTGCAGGATCACGGCACGGGGATCCTTGACGCGGTACTCGCGGTGACCGAAGCCCATGATCTTCTGTTTCTCAGCCACCGCCCGCTCCAGGTAGGCCTCCACCCTGTCTTCGCTGCCGATCTGGTCGAGCATGGTGAGCACGTCTTCGTTGGCGCCGCCATGCAGCGGGCCGGCCAGGGTGCCCACCGCCGAGGCCACCACCGCGTAGGGATCCGTCAGGGTGCTGGCGGTGACGCGCGCACTGAAGGTGCTGGCGTTGAGCGAGTGTTCGGCGTGCAGGATCAGGCAGGCATCGAAGATGCGGGCCGCCATCGGGTCGGGCACCCGCTCGGTGATCATGTAAAGGAAATTGGCCGAGTACGACAGGTCGTCGCGGGGCTGGATCGGGTCCTGGCCTTTGCGGATCAGCTGGAAGGCCGCCACCATCGTGGGGATCTTGGCGATCAACCGCACCACCGCCCCCTCGATGTACTGCGGGTCGTCGAGAGCGCGGCGCGAATAGAACAGGCCCAGTGAAGCTGCGCTCGACTGCAGCGCGTCCATGGGGTGCCCGTCGGCCGGGAAGCACTTCATCATGTCGCGGATGCGGAAGCTCACCCGCCGGTGCATCTGCACCTCGTACTCGAAGCGCCGCAGCTGCTCGCCCGTGGGCAGCTCGCCCCAGATCAGTAGGTAGGCGGTTTCCAGGAAGCTGCTGTGATTGGCGAGCTGTTCCACCGGATAGCCCCGGTAGGTGAGCACGCCGTTGCGGCCGTCGATGTCGCAGATGGCGGACTGGGTGGCCGGCACCCCCTCCAGGCCGGGGCGGAACGCCGGCATGGCCGGCTGGGCCGCGGCGGATTCGCCGGCCGCCGGAGTTGCGGCAGGCTCTGTGGCCGCTGAGAAATCCGTGACTGCCGGCGCCCCATCCGTTGCCATGCCGTGCTTCCACGCTGTTGATCGAAACCTAGATCCATTCCTGACAGCCGCGCCGTAACACCGCCGACCGCCTCCCCGGGACCCGTTTCAGCGGAAGCCGCGCTTCAGCCCTCCCCCAGCAGGGCGCGGGGGGAGAGCAGCAGGGTGAGCCGCGTGCGGCCCAGGGCAGCCTCCCAGCCGCGCGCCTCCCCGGAACCACCGGAAGGCACCGGAGCCTGCCAGGGCAGCGCCAGGAGCACCACACCGGCCTTGCGCAGGCGCAGGGCGCCGGGAGGGGCGCCGCAGAGCCGGCAGGCCAGCTGGCTGAGATCGGGTTCATGCCCCACCAGCGCCAGGCGCCGCCAGGGGCTGGGCCGTTCGGCACCATCGTCCCCGGCGGTGAACCAGCGCTCCAGCAGCGGCGCCGGATCACCGCCCGGGGCCAGCTCCGCGCAGACCTCGAAGCGGTGGGGGGCCAGTCCGCCTTCCCGGGCCAGTTCCGCTGTCTGGTGCGCACGCAGCAATGGGCTGGTGAGCAGCGGATCCGCGGCCAGTCCAAGCGTCACGAGGCGGTGCACCACGGCGGCGGTGCGGCGGCGGCCGGCGGCGGTGAGCTCCCGGGCCTCGTCGGCCAGGCCACGATCGGCCGCCAGCTGGCGATCGAGCGCGACCCCATGGCGCAGCAGCAGCAGTTCGGCAGCGGCCATGGCCTCAGCCCAGCTCCAGGCGCCCATGCAGCCGCAGTGCCGGGGCTGCAGCTGCTGGATCGCCCTCCAGGCTCACGGCCAGGCCCTGCACGGTGGGAGCGAGCGGCTCGCCGGCCAGGCCGTTCAGCAGCCGCCAGGGATCCCAGCGGGCCAGCAACGCCCGGGCCGGTGGTGCAGCCATGGCCCACTGCAGCGGCGCGGCTTGGTCATCCAGGCCCTGCAGCTGGGCCAACCGCTCGCTGGGTGGTGCGGCTCCCTCCAGCAGACCGGTGAGGGCGGTGATGCCCTCGCTCCACCAGGCCACGCCGCGCTGGTCGAGGCGGGCGCCGGCGATGGCGGCGTCCAGTCGGTCGGGGTGGCTGCGGGAATTGCTCGCGGTCAGCCGGGTCCAGAGCTGCAGGGTCTTGCCGTTGCGGCTGAGCGGGGCGGCGATCAGTCCCTCACGGGCCAGCACGTCACTGATCGAGGCGATGGCGGGGCTGTCGGGGGCCGTGGCCAGCAGCCAACCGCGGGCGCCTTGGCTCCACAGCAGGGGGCCGCGATCCTGGGCAACCACCAGCGGGGGCAACACCCCCGGCAGGGTGGCGAGGGCGCGGGCGAGGGCAGGTGCCACCAGCTCCGACCAGACATCCGGACCCTCGACAGGGACGGTGGTGGTGGCTTCAGGGCTGGCGGCAACAGACGCTTCGGCTCCTGCGAGAGCGGAGGCTTCGGTTCCTGCGAGAGCGGGGGCTTCGGTTCGCGCGGCAGCGGTGGGAACGCGGGTGGAGGAGGTGGTGAGATCGGGGCTGGCGGACGTGCTGGCTTCGGGGCTGGGGGTTGTGCTGAGGGTGTCCTCGTCACCAGCGGCAGCGGCGCCGGCCGTGGCGTTCCCATCGGCGTCGGCGGGCTCAGTGGCGAAGGGCTTCGTGCCCACGGACGCCGTGCTGGAGGACTCACTGCTTGAGAACACCGTGCTGGGGGACTCAGCACTGGAGAACGTGGTGCTGGCGGCGGTGGTCTCAGGGAGTGGCTGAGTGCCGGGGAGCGCCAGGGCCTCAGCAGCGGCGCTGGCGGCCACCGGGGAGGCGCTCGCCAAGTGGATGGCGGCCTTGGCGATGCCGACCGGGCGCGCGGCGCTGGCTGCCGCGGGAGCAGCGGCTCCTGGAGCGGCCGTAGCCGAGAGCAGGGCGGGGTTCTGGATCAGCGCCAGGCTGTCCGAGGGGCCCTGCAGGCCCGCCAGCAGATCCGGCGTGGGCGTCAGCGTCAGTGCCGCGGGGGCGTGGCGCAGCTCAAGGCGGGCGTTGAGGTCGAGGGTGCGGCCCCGGGGCGCCAGGGCGGCCACCAGGCCGAGCACCTCCTGATCTGCCGCAACGACGGGCGAGGCACCCAGCCAGGGGGTGAGGCTGTCGGGGCGGGCCGCCACCAGGGCCACGCCCTGGCCAAGAGCGGCCACCGCGGTGGCGAGCCGGGGGTCGCCGGCCTGGTTGAGTTCATCGATCTGGGAGACATCGAGCGCCTGCTCCAGCACCCCCCGACCCGAGGCGATCAGCACTAGCCGGTCGTCGATCAAGGCGGTGGCCAGGGGCAGGGCGTTCTGGCCCAGCAGAGCGCCCCGGCCGCTGATCAGCCCCATGCCCCGGTAGGTGCTCACCTGGAGCTCGTTGCCCGCCAGGCTGCGGGTCTGCCAGAAACGCTGCAGAAAGCGCCGAGCCCCTTCCGACTCACGGCTGCGCAGGGCCAGCAACCAGCCCACCGGCTGCGCCGCACCCGGCGGGGTGAGCAGCGCGAAACTGGACTCCTCCCCCACCCAGCCGGCCAGATCCTCGGCGTAGTCGAGGCCGGCGGCAGCGAAGGCCCCATCCCGCAGCTGCTCAAGGGCGGCGGCGGCGCGGCGGCGTTGGCGGGGGGGCGCCACGGCCCGGGCGTACGCCCCGAGCTGGTCGGGCGGGACCAGCAGATGCAGGCTCAGCGAGGCCTGCCGGGGGATGAAGCGAGCCGCCAGCGGCAGGGTGAGGGGCTGGTGCTGCAGGGCGAGCGGACTGCTGCGCCAGAGCACCACCCAGCCCGCCGCTCCGATCAGCAGCAGCGTGACGGCCACGGCCAGGATCGCCGCCAGGAATGGGCGGATCTTCATGCGTAGCGCGCAGGAATGGCCTCATCCTTATGCATGGAGCCGCCTCTGTGCATCGTCCATGCACACCCAGCCAGCCATCACACCCATGCCCGCGCCCATGCCCCAGGAACGCCGCACCACCCCGACCCCGGCCCCACTGCAGGCACGGGAGCTGCTGCAGCGGCTCAACGAGGGGGCCGATCTGCAGCTGGTGGATGTGCGGGAACCGGCCGAACTGGCCATGGCCGCGCTGCAGCAGACCGTGATCCACCTGCCCTTGAGCCGCTCCTCGGAATGGGTGAGCCGGATCGACGCGCTGCTCGATCGGGAGCGTGAGGTGGTGGTGCTCTGCCATGCCGGCATGCGCAGCTGGCAGTTCGGCTGCTGGTTGATGGACCAGCAGGGTTTCGAGCGGGTCTGGAACCTGGAAGGAGGCATCGACGCCTGGAGCGTCCAGGCCGATCCTTCAGTGCCGCGGTATTGAGCCCCGCTCGTGAGCACCGCCTCGCAAGGGCGTGCTCAGCGCCTGCGGGGGGCGGAGGATCCGCCCCACAGCCGCTGCCAGAAGCCGGGTCCCTTGCCCGCCCCCTTGGCGCCGGGAGGCCTGTTCACCGGGGGAGCTCCACTCCAGAGGCGGCCAAACGGTGATGGAGGCCTGGACGCGGCGCCGCGCGGCGGAAGCCGGGGAAGCCCAGGCGGCCCGTTTCGAGGCAAGCGGCTCCACCAGGTCTGCACGGAGATAAGCACGCGCGGCCAGCCCGGAGGCCCGGATCTGCTCAAGCACCTGATGCCGGAGCAGATTAACGAACGTGGCCGTGATGGTGGTGAGAAGAACGGTGAGCACGGTGCGGCCCACCAGGCCGGTGCGGGCGCCGCTCATCTGCTGGCCCTGCTGGCTCTGCAGGTCTGTGACGGCGCGATCAAGGGTGCCGATCAGCGACTTCTTGATCGTGTCGATGGAGTCGGTCTGATTGATCCGGGCGTTGATGACCGGGAACTTCTGCAGCGCCGTCACCAGCTGGGGAATCGTGGTGACGGGCTCAATGGCCTCGAGGACCTGCTTACGGAAGCTGATCGCCTGCTCCAACCGGGCCGTACCCTGCTGATCCGCACCCTGGTAGACGCGCAGGGCATCGGTGATCACCAGAGGGCCGAGCAGGGCGTAACCAATTACGAGCGGGAACAGCAGGGTCTTGAGGGCCAGCAGCGGGCCCACTTCAAACCTGCGGCGCCGGCCATTGCCGCCCGCGAAGATCAGCCCGATGGCGATCAGCAGGAACGGAGCAGTGTCACTGAGCAACGTGGCCAGCTCAAGGCGCCGCAGGGGCACCGTGGCCATGTCCGGCGACAGGCTGGTGCCAAGCCGAGCGGCCAGCAGCAGCAGCAGTCCATAACCGACGAGCCTCAGGCTGCCGCTGAGCGACGTGCCCGCCGCGATCCGGGAGGCGCTGGTGCCAGGCCGGATTCGCTGCCGGCAGCGGCCGCTGCCGACTCTTCACTGGCTGCTGCCATGCAAGCGATGGGCAAATCGGCCCGAATCTACGCGCAGCGGCCGTGTTGTCCTTGGGAAAACGGTGTTCCTCCAGGCAGGCGTAACCGATGGAATCGGTTACGGTTCGCAGACTCCTGATTAAGTCGCCCCCTCGTTGCCCCACCTCAGCCGCCGCCATCAGCAGGTGTTGCAGGCAACGGTGCAGCACTACGTGGACACGGTCGAACCTGTGGGCAGCCGCACCCTGGTGCAACGCTTCGGCTTCCAGACATCGCCGGCCACGGTGCGCTCAGCGATGGGGGCGCTGGAGCAGCAGGGCCTGCTTGTGCAGCCCCACACCTCCGCCGGGCGCATCCCCAGCCAGCGCGGCTACCGCCTCTACGTGGACAGCCTGCTGCCCCCCCCCGGTGCCGGAGCACTGCAACTGGAGCAGGAACTGCTGGGGCTGAGCCTGCGGTGGGCCGCCCTCGATGATCTGCTGCTGCATCTGGCGCGGCGGCTGGCCGATCTCACCGGCCTGCTGAGCCTGGTCACCCGGCCCCAGGGCGACCGCTCCGCGCTGCAGGCCGTGCGCCTGGTGCCCAGCGGCGATCGCCTGCTGGTGTTCCTGGTGGAGAACGCCGTGATGACCAGCTGCCTGAACCTGCATCTGCCGCCGGCGGCGGCCCCCGAGCTGCTGCCGCTCGAGCGCTGGGTGATGGACCAGCTCAGCCTGCATCCGGGCCGGCCGATCCCCTGGAACGCCCTGCCGCCTCAACTGCAACGAAGCGGCTGGCTGCTGCGCGAGGGATTGCGCAGCCACCGCATGGCCCGGCCGGGCGATGCCGGCGGCGCCCTCGCCCTCGGGTTGGGGGGATTGCTGGGCCAACCGGAATTCAGCCGCACCGCCACGCTGCGGCCCCTGGTGCAGCTGGTGGAGGAAGACCCCCATCTGCTGCTGCAAGCCGATGGCAGGCCCAGCGAAGGCGTCTGGATCGGCGCCGAAAATCCCCATCCCGCCCTGCAGGACTGCGCCCTCGTGCAGGCCACATACCGCACCGGCGACGGCAGCCAGGGGCACGTGGCCCTGGTGGGCCCGATGCGGATGGCCTACGCCACCGCCCGGGCGGCGGTGCGCTCGGTGGCCGCCAGCCTGCAGCGGTTGCTCAGTTGAGCGGCCGGCGGCTTGAGAGCATGGCCCCATGACTTACTGCGTCGGTTTCCTGCTCAAGGAGGGTCTGGTGATGTGCGCCGACTCCCGCACCAATGCGGGGGTGGACTACATCTCCAGCTACCGGAAGCTGCACGTGTTCCAGCCGGCGCCTGACCGGCTGTTCGTTCTGCTGGCGGCGGGCAACCTGGCCACCACCCAGGCGATCCTCAACTGGATCCGCCGCGACCTCAGCGCCGCTGCCACCCCAGCGACCATTGGGACGCCGGCCAGCGCCGCCGCTGACGGCCGGACGGCCGGACCGGACCTGCTCACCTGCCGCCATCTGTTCGAGGCGGCGGCCTACATCGGCCGCCTGAGCGTGGCGGTGCAGAACGAGAACGAGAGCGCCCTCAAACAGGTGGGCGCCAGCGGTGAGGCCACCTTCATCCTCGGCGGCCAGATCGCCGGCAACGACCACGGCCTCTACCGGATCTACGCCCAGGGCAACGCGATCATGGCCACGCCGGAAACGCCGTTCCTGCAGATCGGCGAGAGCAAATACGGCAAGCCTCCCCTCGACGTGGTGGGCGACTACGGGATGTCGCTGGAGGATGCCACCCGCCTCTGCCTGATTTCCCAGGTGATCACCCGGCGCTCCAACCTCACGGTGGGGCCGCCGTTCGAGGTGGCGCTCTATCCGCGCAATTCGCTGGCCATCTCCCAGCATCTGCGCCTGGAGCGGGGCTCCAAGCTGCTCGGCGAGATGGCCCGCATCTGGGCAGACAGCCAGCGCGATGCGCTCAGCAACCTGCCCAGGCTGCCCTGGGAGCCTCAGCCGGCCAGCTGATCCCCCAGCCGATCGGCCACGGTGTTGACGTCCTTGTCGCCGCGGCCGGAGAGATTCAGCACCACTTCGGTGCCCGGCGCCAGGGTGGGGCAGAGCTGCTCCAGCCAGGCGAAGGCGTGGGCGGTTTCCAGCGCCGGGATGATCCCCTCCAGTTCGCACACCAGGCGCAGGGCGGTGAGCGCCTCGTCGTCGGTGACAGCGGCATACTCCGCCCGGCCCACATCCCGCAGGTAGCTGTGCTCAGGGCCCACCCCCGGGTAGTCGAGGCCGGCGCTGATCGAATGGGCCTCCTGCACCTGCCCTTCGCTGTCCTGCAGCAGCAGGCTCATGGCGCCATGCAGCACGCCGATCCGCCCTTCGGTGATCGTGGCGGCATGGCGGCCCGTGGCCACGCCCTCACCCGCCGCCTCCACGCCGATCAGCCGCACAGAGGTGTCTTCCACGAACGGGTGGAACAGGCCCATGGCGTTGGAGCCACCACCCACGCAGGCCACCAGCACATCGGGCAGGCGGCCGAAGGCCTCCTGGCACTGGCGCTTGGCCTCCTGGCCGATCACGGCATGGAAATCACGCACCAGCATCGGGTAGGGGTGCGGGCCGGCCACCGAGCCGAGGATGTAGTGGGTGGTTTCCACATTCGTCACCCAGTCACGGATCGCTTCGCTGGTGGCGTCCTTGAGGGTGGCGGTGCCGGCGGTGACCGGCTGCACCGTGGCGCCCAGCAGGCGCATGCGGAACACGTTGAGCGCCTGGCGGCGCATGTCTTCGGCGCCCATGTACACCACGCACTCGAGGCCGAAGCGGGCGCAGACGGTGGCGGTGGCCACGCCGTGCTGGCCGGCGCCGGTTTCAGCGATGACCCGCTTCTTGCCCATGCGCAGGGCGAGTAGGGCCTGGCCGAGCGCATTGTTGATCTTGTGGGCGCCGGTGTGGTTGAGGTCTTCGCGCTTCAGCCAGATGCGCGGGCCGCCTTCCGGGCGGGCGTAGTGGGCGGTGAGCCGCTCGGCTTCGTAGAGCGGGGTGGGGCGACCCACATAGGTGCGCAGCAGGTGGTCGAGCCGGCTGGTGAAGGCGGGATCGGCCCAGGCCTCCGCCGCCGCCTGCTCCAGCTCCGCCAGGGCGGGCATCAGCGTTTCCGGCACGTATTGCCCGCCGAAACGGCCGAAGCGCCCCTGGGGGGTGGGCCGCACGGACACCTGAAGGTCGGCGGGATCAGTGGAGAGCGGGGGGAAGGTACGGGTCACCGGTGCCGGGCGGTATCGGGCCAGCCTAGGAAGCGGAAGCCGCTGCCACACAACGGGGCGGCAGCGCTGCTGGCCAGCTCAGGGGGGAAGCGGTGGTGGCGGCGTCAGCCGCGGCCAGTCGGACGGGGCGCGCTGGCTGGCGGGAGCGACCGGCGGGACGCACGGCGCCTGGCCGGGGACCACGAACCGCAGGGCGCGCACCTGGCCCGGCGCCGGCGGCCCACTGCCGCCGATGGCGGCGTCCGGCGGCGGCGAGGGGGTCAGCCCGGCGGGCGGGCAGGGCAGGGGCTGGCGCGTGTCCAGATCGAGGCGGAGCATCTCCAGACGAAGGGGTGGCAGGTCCATGCCCGGCAGGTGCGCTGTGATGGAAGCGTCGCCACCACGATCGCCATGGGCAAGGGAAGCTGGCAGGAATTCAGCCGGGCCGAGAGCACGGCACGGCCGGCGAGCCCGGTGTCGCCAGCCACGCCCCGCAGCCAGCAACGGGTGCGGGTGCAGCGCACCAAGGCGGGCAAGGGCGGCAAAACCGTCACCGCCATCACCGGCCTGGAGCTGCCGGAAGACGACGCCCGCACCCTGCTGAAGCAGCTCAAGGCCCGTGCCGGCACCGGCGGCACCCTCAAGGACGGGGTGATCGAGCTGCAGGGCGATCAGGTGGCGGCGGCGCTGGAAGCGCTTACGGCAGCGGGCTTTCGGCCGAAGCAGGCGGGGGGGTGAGCGGCTGGGGCTCCGGCAGCCCCAGCCGCCTGGCCAGTTCATCGAGGAAGGTTTTCAGGCAGCTGGCCACCGGCACCGCCAGCAGCAGGCCCAGCAGCTCGCCGAGCCCCAGCAGGCTGCCCACCCGGGCACCCACCGGCAGGCTGAGCAGCAGCCAGGCCGGCTGCAGGCCCACGATCTGGCCCATCAGCCGCGGCTGAATCACCTGGTCCACCACCTGCCCCACGCTGATGGCCGCCACCAGTACCTCCACGCCCGTGCGGGGGTCTTCGAGCACCAGCAGGCCGCTCACCAGCAGGATCGTGAGCGCGCTGGCATAGGGGATCAAGGTGGTGAAGCCGATCGCCACGGCAAACAGCACGCCGTAGGGAATCGCCAGCAGGGTGAACACCACGATCTGCGCCACGCTGAGGATCAGGGCCAGCACCACCTGGCCGCCGAAGTAGCCGCGAAAGGTGGTAGCCAGGGTGTTCAGGACCATCGCCCGCCAGCCGGAGGGCAGCCAGCGGGCCAGACCGCGTGGGATCGCCTCGCCGCCCACCAGCAGAAAAACAGCCAGCACCACCACGATCAAGGTGTTGATCGTGAGGTTGAGCGTGGCGCCCAGCAGGCCCAGCAAGCGCTGACTGAGCTGGCTGGCGAACTTGGTGGAGCCGGTGAGCAGTTCGCTGCTGAAATCACTGAAATCGGCGGGCAGGCCATGGGCGGCGGCCCAGAGCTGGGTTTGATCGAGCAGCATCTGTCCCTGCACCAGCCAGCCCGGCAGGGCATTGAGCAGATCACCGAGCTGCTGCACCAGCCGCGGCAGCAGCCAGAGGCTGGCCAGCACCAGCAGGGCAAACCCCAGCCCGAGCACCAGCAGCAACGCCAGCACGCGCGGCATGCCGCGCTGGGTGAGCCAGCGGCTGGGGATGTCCAGCAGGAAGGCGATCAAGGCGGCGCCCAGGAACAGGGAAGGGAAGGGCGCCAGCGGCACCAGCACCTGCCGCAGCACGAACATGTTCAGCACCAGCAGCGGCAGGCTGAGCCCGAGGCGAACCCAGACCGGCAGCGGCATGGTGAACCGTTCAGCCATCGATTAGCTCCCCATGCCCTGCAGGTAGGCCGCGCTGCCCAGCTCCTGCAGACGCCGGTCCTTGGTGGTCACCTGGTCGTGGAGAGCACGGCGATGGGCGAGCACACGGGCAGCCAGCTCGGGATCGGCGGTGGCGAGGATCTGCGCCGCCAGCAGGCCCGCATTGGTGCCCCCACCGATCGCCACGGTGGCCACCGGGATGCCGGCCGGCATCTGCACGATCGAATGAAGGGAATCCACCCCAGACAGGGCGCGGCTCTGCACCGGCACGCCGATCACCGGCAATGGCGTGAGCGCCGCCACCATGCCGGGCAAGTGCGCGGCACCGCCGGCGCCGGCAATGATCACCTTGAGCCCCCGGCCGGCGGCGGCTTCAGCGAAGGCCACCATCTCCAGCGGAGTGCGATGGGCGGAGAGCACGCGCACCTCCACCGCCACCCCGAACTGCTCCAGCACGGCCACCGCCGGCTGCAGCGTGGGCAGGTCAGAGTCGCTGCCCATCACCACGGCCACGCGGGGGCAGGCGGCCTGCCCGGGGCCGGCGGCAGCAGCGGAAGCAGACACGACAACCAAAGGGGAATGGGCAGCGAGGATGGCATTCTCCCGCCGACCGCGGCCCGCCGCTGACGTTGATGCGCTGGCTCAGCAACGTGCGCCTCCCGGAGGCCGTGCCGCCCTGCACGCCAAGGCGCTGGCGCGTCGGCGTGGACACGCCCGGAACGATCGCCTGCCTTGAACCACTGGAGGCGGGCAGCGCCGCCGCCGGCGACGACTGGAACGGCGACTGGCTCAGCCCAGCCGGGGTGGACCTGCAGATCAACGGCGGGCTGGGGCTGGCCTTTCCGGAGCTCACCGACGCGGATCTGCCGCGCCTGCTGGAGCTGCTGGAGCTGCTGTGGCGCGATGGCGTGGAGGCGATCAGCCCCACCCTGGTGACCTGCGGCGTGGCGCCGCTGCGCCAGGCCCTGGCGGTGCTGCGGGCGGCCCGGGCCCAGCCCGCCCCTGGCCAGGCCCGGCTGCTGGGGGCGCACCTGGAGGGTCCGTTCCTGGCGAAGGCGCGGCGGGGCGCCCACCCGGAGGCGCACCTGGCGCCGCCCAGCCTCGCGGAACTGCAGGCGCGAATCGAGGGGTTCGAATCCGAGATCGCCCTGATGACACTGGCGCCGGAGCTGGACGGGGCCGAGGCGGTGATCGCCGCCCTGCGCGGGCAGGGGATCGTGGTGAGCCTGGGCCACAGCGAAGCCAGTGAGCAGCAGGCGCAGCGCGCCTTCGCGGCGGGCGTGGGCATGCTCACCCACGCCTTCAACGCCATGCCCGGCCTGCACCACCGGGCGCCGGGGCCGGTGGCGGCGGCGGTGCTGCATGGCGATGTGGCCATGGGCCTGATCGCCGACGGGGTGCATGTGGCGCCGTCGCAGGCGGTGCTGCTGCAGCGGCTCGCGCCCAAGCAGGTGGTGCTGGTGAGTGATGCCCTGGCGCCCTACGGGCTGCCGGAGGGGCGGCACCGCTGGGACAGCCGCAGCCTGCTGGTGGAGAACGGCAGTTGCCGGCTGGAGGACGGCACCCTGGCGGGGGTGACGCTGCCGCTGCTGGAGGGCGTGGTGCGGCTGGCGGGCTGGAGCCGGGCGCCGGGCGCGGCGATCGCCGCGGCCACCGTGCTACCCCGGCGCGTGCTGGGGGATCACCGCCCCGTGCAGGAGCTCCTGCTGGGTCAGCCGCTGGCGGAGGCCCTGCGCTGGAGCGGCGGCGACGCAGCCCCCCTGCGCTGGTGCCGTGCCGGCGCCGCCGCCCGCACTCCTTAGGATCCGGCCACCCACACCCCCCCTGAGCGCATGGCCGCCGAACCGCTGCTGGACACCGACGCGGCGCCCACCACCAGCGAGAAGGCGGCGGAAAAGCTGGAGGTGCGCAACTACTTCAACAGCACCGGCTTCGAGCGCTGGAATCGCATCTACAGCGACAGCGACGACGTCAACAAGGTCCAGCGCAACATCCGCATCGGCCACCAGAAGACGGTGGATCAGGTGCTGGCGTGGCTGCAGGAGGAAGGCGACCTGGCCGGCCGCAGCTTCTGCGACGCCGGCTGCGGGGTGGGCAGCCTCAGCCTGCCGCTGGCCGGCCTGGGGGCCGGCAGCATCTCCGCCATCGACCTCTCGGACGCCATGGTGAAGGAGGCCGGCCGCCGCGCCACCGCCGCCGGCATCGACCCCGCCCGGCTGACCTTCCACACCTCTGATCTGGAGAGCCTCACCGGCCGCTACGACACGGTGGTGTGCCTCGATGTGTTCATTCACTACCCCCAGGCCGCCGCCGAGGAGATGGTGCGCCATCTGGCCGGCCTGGCGGAGCGGCGGCTGATCGTGAGCTTCGCCCCGTACACCCCCCTGCTGGCGTTGCTCAAGGGGATCGGCCAGCTGTTCCCCGGCCCCAGCAAGACCACCCGCGCCTACACCCTGCGGGAAGACGGCATCGTGGCCGCCGCTGCCGCCGCCGGCTTCCAGCCGCTGCGCCGCAGCCTCAACCAGGCGCCCTTCTACTTCTCCCGCCTGATCGCCTTCGAGCGGGCATGAGCGCCACCGCCGGGGCTGCGGCGTCAATGCCGAACCGGGAGCCGGTGGGGTTCATCGGCCTCGGTGCCCTGGGAGCTCCGATGGCAGCCCGGCTGCTGCAGGCGGGCCACCCGCTCACCGTGCACAACCGCAGCCGCCAGCGGGAGCTGCCGCTGGCAGAAGCCGGCGCCCACCGGGCCGCCTCGGTGCCACAGGCTGCCGCCGCTGCTGCGGTGCTGTGCCTCTGCCTCAGCGACGACCAGGCGGTACAGGCCGTGCTGCTGGAGCAAGCACTGCCAGCCCTGGCTCCCGGCGCCTTGGTGATCGACTTCTCCACGATTGCCCCCGCCACCAGCCGCGCCCTGGCCGCCCGCCTGGAGGCCGATGGGATCACCTACCTCGATGCACCGGTGACCGGCGGCACCGAGGGGGCGCGCGCCGGCCGGCTGGCGGTGCTGGTGGGCGGCAGCGCGGCGGCGCTGGAGCGGGCCCGGCCGCTGCTGGAGGCGGTGGGCAGCTCGATCAGCCATTTCGGCCCCGTGGGCTCAGGCCAGCAGGCCAAGGCGGTGAACCAGGTGCTGGTGGCCGGCAGCTATGCCGCCGTGGCGGAAGCGATCGCCCTGGGCCGAAGGCTGGGGCTGCCGATGGCAGAGGTGTGCGCCGCGCTCGAAGGGGGTGCGGCAGGCTCCTGGGCCCTGCGCCACCGGGCGGGAAACATGCTCAGCGATCACTACCCGCTGGGCTTCCGGCTCGCCCTGCACCGCAAAGACCTGGCCATCGCCCTGGCGGAAGCGGCCGCCGCCGGGCTGGAGCTGCCGCTCACCACCCAGGTGGCCGCCATGGAAGACAGGCTCATCGCCAATGGCCACGCCGAAGAAGATGTGTCGGTGCTGGCCCGCTGGTTCGAGGCCGGCCACTGAGCACCAGCCACTCAGCATCAACCGCCAGGGGGCTGAGCGGCCGGATGCGAAGGGCGCCCCTACAACTCCGGAGTGGCCGCTGGCGGCTCCAGCTCCAGGGCCTGCGGCGACGGCTTCAGCTCCAGCGCTGACGGCAGCGGCGCCTCCAGCTCCAGCCAGGTGCCTTCCGGCCGGGGCAGCACCAGCCGGTGAGCGTGCAGGTGGTAGCCGCCCAGGCCCGGCAGGGCCTCGGGGCGGGCCTGGCCGCCGGGCAGATAGAGGGGATCGCCCAGCAGGGGCGTGCCAATGCAGGCGGCATGGATACGGATCTGATGGGGGCGACCGCTGCGGATCGCCACCTCCACCAGATGGGCCCGGGGGCGCACCTGCAACAAACGCAGCTCACTCCAGGCCGGCAGGGGCGTCGCGGCAGCGTCCGCAGCGACAGCACCAAGGCCCACGCCCTCTGAGGCAGCACCAGGGCCCCCGCCCTCAGCGGCGGCGGCCGCCCACACCTGGCCCAGCAGCGGATGGGGCCAGCGGCCGATCGGCACATCGATCGGCACCACCTCTCCCACCGCGATCGGCAGCGGGCCTGCCTGCGTGAGTGCGCGGTAGAGCTTGCGGCAGCCCTGGTGGCAGGCCGTACCAGCCGCCGCCGCTGAGCCGGCCGGCGCCGCGGTGCTCTCGCGCAGCAGGGCGCTGAGCCAGGCGCGGGTGGTGGGCTGGCGGGCCAGCACCAGCAACCCGGAGGTGAAGCGCCCGAGCCGATGGACGGGCCGGGGCACGCTGGTGGTGGCAGTGGCGACCGAGGCATGCAGCCGCCGCTCGATCAGACGCAGCACGGTGTGCTCCAGGAAGCCGCCGGCCGGCAGCACCGGCAGGCCGCTGGGCTTGTCGATCACCAGGATGTCGCCGTCGTCATGGACGACCTGCCACTGATCCGGCACCGGCGGTTCGTGCCAGGGGGGCCGATGCCACGCCAGCCGATCCCCCGGCGCGAGGCTGCCATCGGCCCGGAGCTGCTGGCCGTTCCTGTGGATCTCGCCGGCCTCCAGCCGCGCCTGCCACACCTGTCGATCGGAATGCCTGTAGCGGGCGGCGTAGAAGGCGGAGATCGTCTGGCCCGCCGCGGCGCTGCCGGCCCGGTCGGTGTAGATCCAGCCGTGATTGAGCGACCCTGCAGGCACAGGTTTCAGGAGGCCGGGAGGGGCTGACTGCCGGGTGGGTCAAACAGTTCTCGAATGCCTCCGGGTGCATAGAGAGGCTCCACCAGCTGGCGCTTCGACCAATGCTGAGTGCCTGGCAGATGCTGAGAACTGGAGCCAATGCGCAGCATGCTCGTGATTGATTCGGCTTCAACCACGTAGCGGGGGAACAACTCCGGGGAACGCTCGAAAAGCGTTCGCAGCACTCTTGGTCCGGTGGTGTGGCCCACGTTGACCCCCTCCCGCCGCACGATGCGGCTGGCCACGATCTCCCAGGCGGCGGCGATGAAGGGATGGCCAGGGCCAGCGGTGGCAATGAATCCGTTCGAAGCCGCTAAGGGAATGTGATGGGGGCGACGCAGCACCACCAGGCCTTCACGCAGATTCAGCCAGTCTTCGAGTGGGGCGTAGCAACGGGTGGCCATGTCGACATAGACACCACCCTGCCTGAGCAATAGCGCCAGCCTGAACACATCAGCCACCATCGAAGGCAGGCGGATGTCGCAGAAGGCCGCATGGATGTCGGGCTCGAACTCGGCGCGCATGAAGTCGATGGCCTCATGGACGTCAAAGCGGTGGTAGTGCCAGCCAGGATGAAAAGACTGCCATTCCTGGCTGAGGGCCTCCACCCAGGCAGGCGGGTTCGGATCGTGCCAAAACTGGTGAAGACGCCTGTGGTCGGCAACCGGCAGCGTCATTCCACCAGGCTGTTTTCGAGCGCGTAGCGGACCAGTTCGGTGCGGCTGGTGGTGCCGGTCTTGGTGAACAGGCGGCTCACGTACTTCTCGACGTTGCGGATCGAGGTTTCCAGCCGGCGGGCGATCTCCTTGTTCATCAGCCCTTCGGCCACCAGCTGCAGCACACTCGCCTCACGGGGCGTGAAATCGAGCTTGACGCCGGTCGGCGCCTTCTTGCCGCCACCCACCTGCAGGAGCGAGCGGATCTCGGTGATCTGGCGCGCCATCTGGCCGATGTCGGCGTCGGCATAGCGGGCGGCCTCGGCCAGCAGCCGCTCCTGGCGCCGCACCATGTTGCGCACCCGGGCCACCAGTTCGTCGGGATCGAACGGCTTGGGGATGTAATCGTCGACGCCCGCCTGGAAGCCCTCGATGCGGTCGGCGGTCATGCCCTTGGCGGTGAGGAAGATCACCGGCGTGCCCCCCAGCCGCTCATCGCCCCGCAGGCGCCTGAGCAGGCCGTAGCCATCGAGGCGGGGCATCATCACGTCGGTGAGCACCACATCCGGCACGATCTCCTGGGCCAGCTTCCAGCCCTCTTCGCCATCGTTGGCGGTGACCACCTCAAAGCCTTCGTCCTGCAGGTAGGCCTGCACCGCGGTGCGCAGCCCCGGCTCGTCGTCGACGAGCAGCAGGCGCGGCGGCTGGGCGGGCACCGGGGCAGCGGAGCCGACCACTGCGGAACTGGCCACCGCAGAACTGGCCTCGGCGCCGGCGGTGGACTCCAGACCCTCCGCCGGGGGTTGATCCGGGGCGGCGTCGCCGTCGGGTGCGGCTGCTGGGATGGCTTGGCTCATGGACCCACCGGTGGTGCCGGAAATCTATCCAGGGCCGCCAACCCGGCTGCGGGGCGGCGTCAGAGCGATCCCGCCGGCAGGTATTGCTCGCGTTCCTGCAGGTTGCCGCTGTAGCCCAGCTGCAAGGCCACGGCCCGCAGCCCGGCCGGGTCCTGACCCGCGTGCTGCGGGTGGCAGGAGGCCCACCAGACGAGATGGTCCTTGCGGTTGACGCTGGTTATCGCCCCGCCGGGGTTGAGCTGGCGCAGGATCAGCTGGCGGCCGTCGTTGGTGACCCGCATCGGCGCCGTTGCGGAGCAGCCGATCGTTTCGCTGCGCACCTTGACGTCATTCGGCAGCTCCTCCCACACCTTGATGCGCAGCAGACCGGGGCGAGCTGGATCCGCCGTGACCCCGTACACCCCCAGCGCCTGCACGCCACCGGGCACCACCCGCTCCACCAGCAGCGCCATGCCCGGCGGGCGGTTCTGGGAAGGGATCAGCACCGGTGCGCCCTGGCCATGGGCCGCGGCCGCTACCAGGAACACGGAGCTGAGGGCCAGTGCGCAGCGGGTCATCAGAGGAGAGCGCAGGAGCAGGGCAGCTAGCCAAGGGTCTGGCGCCTACCGCCATTCTCCACGGCTCTTCCCGGCCAGCGCGCCCACACCGACGCCACAACGCTGCTGTGATCGTGCGGCGCCACTGCTACAAGGGAAGCGGGGTCGCCGCAGCGTCCCGACCCTTCTTCCCAGCCCCAGGCGATCCCGTGACCCATCCCTACCTGGACTACCAGGCCACCACCCCCTGCGAGCCGGCGGTGGTGGAAGCGATGGCGCCCTACTGGAGCGAGCTGTTCGCCAATCCGTCCAGCCGCCTGCACCGGCCGGGGCTGGAGGCAGCCACGGCGGTGGAGCGGGCGCGGGAGCAGCTGGCGGGGCAGCTGGGGGTGTCGATCGAGCGGGTGGTGTTCACCAGCGGCGCCACCGAAGCCAACAACCTGGCGCTCAAAGGGCTGGCGGAAGCGCGCCAGCACCTGGGCCGTCACCTGATCACGGTGGCCACGGAGCACAAGGCGGTGCTCGACACCATGCGCGAACTGGAGCGGCGCGGCTTTGCTCTCACCGTGCTGCCGGTGGGCGCCGATGGCCTGCTGGATCTGGGCGATCTGGTGGCAGCGCTGCGCCACGACACGATCCTGGTGAGCGTGATGGCCGCCAACAACGAAATCGGCGTGCTGCAGCCGCTGGCGGCGATCGGTTCGCTCTGCCGCGCCAGCGGTGTGGCGTTTCATTGCGATGCCGCCCAGGCCTTCGGCCACCTGGCCCTGCAGCCCGACGCCCTCGGCATTGATCTGCTCAGCATGAGCGCCCACAAGTTTTACGGGCCCAAGGGCATCGGCGCGCTGGTGGTGGGCGAGGGGATCACGCTCAATCCCCAGCAGCACGGCGGCGGCCAGGAAGGGGGCCTGCGGGCCGGCACCCTGCCGGTGCCGCTGATCGTGGGCATGGCCAAGGCCGCCACGCTCGCCCTGGCCGACCGGGAGGAGCGCGAGGAGCGGCTCGGCGCCCTGCGGCAGCGTCTCCTGCAGGGATTGCTGGCCATCGAGGGTGTGGCGGTGAACGGCAGCCTTGAGCAGCGCCTGGCCCACAACCTCAACGTGCGCATCGCCGGTGTGGATGGCAACCGGCTGCACAGCCTGCTGCGGCGCCAGCTCACGGTGAGCGGCGGCTCGGCCTGCAGTGCCGGCAGCCCCTCCCATGTGCTCGCCGCGCTGGGCCTCGACCGCGCCGCCGCGGCGGCCTCGGTTCGCTTCGGGCTGGGCCGCGGCACCACCACGGGCGACATCGATCAGGCGATCGCCGCCGTGGCCGCGGCCGTGGCGGAGCTGCGCCAGGCGCCCGCCGCGGTGAGCGCGCTGGAAACGGAGGCGCTCAGGGCGCCAGCACCGTGCTGAGCAGCACGAAGCCCACCACCCCCAGCAGCGCCAGCAGGAACTGAGCCACCCGGCTCACGAGCATGCCGGCCACCACTGCCAGCCCCACCAGCAGCGCGCGGCGCAGCCGCTCCAGCCCCAGCGGTCCGAGCGCCGACGACGCCGACACCAGCTCGCCGAGGGTGGCCCCCAGCAGCGGCCCCACCAGGGCGCCCAGCAGCGGCCCGCCCACCGGCAGGGCAGGCAGCAGCCCCAACAGGCCCACCACCAGCCCGAGACCGGCGCCGATGTAGGCCCAGCGGGTGGCCTGCAGACGGGCCGCCCCCAGCACCACCCCGAGCGCGTCGGCCCCCCAGCCCAGCAGCAGGATCACGCCAGCCAGCAGCAGGGTGGGCCAGGCGGTGCTCCAGCCCGCCGCCCACACCCACAGGCCAGCCCCGAGCGGCAGGAAGATCAGCCCCGGCAGCACGGGCAGCAGGGTGCCGGGAATGGCCACCAGCTGGAGCGTGAGCGCCAGCCACCAGAGCACATCCTGTTGGCTCATTCGCTCGATCGTGTCCGAGGGGATCATCAGCCTGATCGTGTCCCAGCGAGGCACTCGTCCTTGCTGATCTCTACCTGAGGCGACCGCCTGACTGGAGCGAGCGACTGACCGCAGCGGACGACTGACCGCAGCGACCGGCTTAGCGAAGCGGCCGGCTGAGCGAGGCGAGCGCCTGAGTGGAAGAGGTGACGAAACCACCGGGCCTGGGCCGGATCTCGCTGAGACAGCTGACAGGACCGGTCAACCGTTTCATGATGGCCGGAGACTCAGGCCAACCAGCTGATGGCCGCTGACTCGCTGCCATGACGGATCCTTCTCCCAGCGACCGTGGCCTCAGCCGACGCGATGCCCTTCAGGCCGGAGCCCTCTCCGCCCTGGGCCTGCTGGCGGCTGGTGTGAAACCCGCCGCAGCGGCGGAGCCCCCCAGATCAGCCGTTGGCGAGGGCGCCCAAAAGGGATCCGGTGACAGGCTCGCGCCGGATCAGGGCGTACGGGTCACCGATCGCCCCCGAGACTACGCCACACCCAAAAGCCTGAAAGTTGATCGAGAGATCATCAATTTCAGCGATCTTCCCTTTCGGCTCAATGGCTACACATTAGGCCGCCACATCGTGGTGATGCCTCAGAAGATGGGCGGCGGCGTGAATCTGATCGACCTTGGCAGTGGACGAGCTCTGGCCTCTCTGTGGTATTGGAATTATGGCGATTACAACCCGATCAGCCATCACATCCAGGCCTTTCCAAGCAGCAATCCCTACCAGGAGTTCGAGTTCATCAACAGCTGCCAGGGGGGCATGAATTCCCTCATCTATGGGATGCCCACCGCAGTCACAGATCCACCGCCCGGCTTCAATATGTACCGGGTCCGCTTCAACGGAGACGTGCTGGAACTGGAGGAGAACATTGCCGAAACCACCGGCCTCGGCCTTGGCGTGCACACCACCATCCGCCCTTCCGACGCCAAGAGCTACTGCATCTCCGATGGGCAGAAGGACATCTTCGCCTGGTTCGATCGTGCCTCCACGCGTGTGCTGCAGGCGTTCCGCTACGACTGGCAGGGCAAGTCGCCGAACCTGGCGGATTGCTGGACCGGTGGTGGAACCCTGCTGATCAGCCGCATCAAGCCAGACCCAGCCACGGGCCTGTTCGATCTGCGCGGTACCAAAGGCATCAAGATCAACTGGGAGATGGTCCCGATGGGCGAGTTGTTCGTGCCCGAGGGCCAGATCCCGGGTCCCAACGTCCGCGCCCTCACCGGCGCCGATGCGTTCGTGTGGCACCCAGAGGGCCGCTGGGGCGCGGAGATCATCCGCATGCTCGGCGGCTGCGTCATTCACGACAGCCACAACGGCATGACGCCGGTGGCCTATTGCTCCTTCCCCAGCCAGTCGCCCGACACCTATCCCGTGGAGCAGGTGGATGAGGACACCTGGAGGGTGGTGATCGACCGGGTGTATTCCCCTGGCCATGAACTCGGCTTCACACCGGATGGCAACCATCTGGTGATGATGAACAACGGGCTGGAAAACAGCGTGGGCATCTTCGACAGCTCCGATCCCGACCCCAGCCAGTGGCGCAAGATCAAGCAGATCATCGATCCAACCTGGGGCAAGCGTTACCCGAGCCCCTTCCACATGGCGTTCACACCCGACAGCAAGAAGATGTATGTGGTGGTGCTGAATCCGGCGCCGGGGCGCAGCGGCATCATGGTGGTGGACACCGCCACATGGACCCCGATCAAGGAGCTGCAGAACATCACCCAGGACATGCAATCCTGCACGATCACCCCCGACGGCAAGTTCCTGCTGGTGGCCGTCGGCGGTTTCCAGCGGTATGCCTCCGGCATCTTCGTGCTTGATATCGCCAAGGATGAACCGGTGGGCTTCATCCCCAATCCCGGTGGTCACCACGACCTCACCCTGGTGCCCACCAGCGTTGAGCAGCTGCGCTTCTCCCGCTCCTGCGCGATGTGAACGCCGGGTTCCGCACCCTGTGCCGCCTGGTCGTGAGCAACGTCACGCGCCGACCGTTGCGGTCGGGGTTGCTGGCCGTGGCCGTCGCACTCGCCACTGGCCTCAGTTTTCTCACCGTGGTCCTGCTGGGATCCCTGGAGCAGTCGCTGGAGAGCAGCTTCTCCAGGCTGGGTGCCGATCTCCTGGTGGTGCGCCAGGGCGCCACGGTGAACCTCACCCAGGCGCTCCTGGCCGTGCAACCGGAGGCGCCCCCCCTCAGCCCCACCACGCTGGAGCAGGCCGCCCTGATCGAAGGGCCTGTGCGGATCAGCCCTCAGCGTGCGGTGAGCGGCAGCGATCGCCTGGCGCTGGAGGTCGGGCTTGCCGCGCACACGAGCCTGCCGCTGTACGGCATCGACCCCCAGCGCGACAGCACCGTGCTCCCCTGGCTGGAGAGCAGCCGTGGGATCGACTTCCAGGACGGCCAGGTGATCCTGGGGTCCAGTATCCGCGGCCGCCTGGGTGATCGGCTGCAGCTTCTCGGGCTGACCTTCCAGATCCACGGCCGCCTGGCCCCCACAGGCATCGCCTCCCATGAGAACGGCCTGTTCCTCACGCTGCACGACCTGGAGCAGCTCGTTCCCAGCCACAGCCCCGCGACGCTGGGGGTGAACGGCCTGCTGGTGCAGGCGCCGGAGGGGATGCCGATCGAACGCCTGCGCTTCCGCCTGCTGGCCCAGCTCGAGGACGTGCAGGTGGTGGGCGGCCGCACCGTGTTCGCCGTGGTGCGCCGGGCCGGCACCGCGATGGCGACCGTGCTGGTGCTGCTCAGCGTGATCCTGCTGCTGTGCTTCGGCCTCCTGCTCACGCTCATGTACGCCGGCATCGCCTCTGAGCGCCACCGGGAGATGGGCCTGCTGCTCAGCCTGGGGGCTCTGCCTCACCAGGTGCTGGGGCTGTTGGTGGGCGAGGCGAGCCTGATCTGCGGCAGCGGCGGCGGTCTTGGCCTGGGGGCCGCCGCCCTGATCGGCCCGCCCATCCGCAGGCTGCTGGGGGAGCGACTGGCGATCAGCGGGCTTGCGCTTCACTGGCCTGCGGCGGCGGCGCAGGGGTCTCTGGCCGCTGGGCTGTGGGTGCTGGTCACGGGCATCGGCGCCCTGGCGGCGGCTCTGGCGATGGCCCCCGTGCTTCGACTCGACCCCCTGGAGCTGGTGCAGGACGATGGCTGAGCCGTTGCTGCGGGCCAAGGGGTTGCAACGGTGGTTCGGCAACGCCGGCGTGCGTGAGGCCAGCCTGCAGCTGCACGCAGGTGAGCGGGTGGCAATCCTGGGACGCTCCGGATCGGGAAAGTCGACCCTGCTGGCCATGCTGGCGGGCCTCAGCCGGCCCGATGCCGGCACCATCGCACTGGGCATCGACCTCGGCGGCCACCCTGGCCACGCGGCTCCCCTCGACCTCTGGCGCCTGCCGGCCGCGGCGCGTTGCCGGCTGCGGCGGGGGCCGCTGGGCTTCATGAGCCAGTTCACCAGCCTGCTGCCGACCCTGTCGACCCTGGAGAACCTGCTCCTGCCAGGCCAGCTGGATGGCCAGCGCAGCAGCTCCGACCTGCTGGCCGAGGCGGAGAACTGGCTGGAGGCCGTCGGTCTGGGCCAGCGCAGGGACACGCGGCCAGGCCAGCTGTCCGGTGGCGAGATCCGCCGCGCAATCCTGGCCCGCGCGCTGATGAACCGGCCCAGCCTGCTGCTCGCCGACGAACCCACCAGCAACCTGGACGGCGGCAGCGAGCTGGAGGTGATGGGCCTGCTGGAGTCGCTGTGCGCACGCTCTGGCACGGCCCTGCTGATCGTGACCCACAGCGAGGCTGTGGCCTGGCGCTGCGACCGCAGGCTCGAACTGGAGGCCGGGATCCTCGGGGATCCATCCGCGCAGGCCATGGCCGGACGGTCGCTGGTGTCAGCGGCAGCCGCGGCCGGCCGGAGCGAGGCCCTCCAGAACGGGCCGGTCCGTACAGGGCGGCGTCGGTTGCTGGCCGGGGCTCTGGCGGGTGGGCTCTCGGTGCTGGGGGCCACGGCGCTGTGGCAAGCGCGGCAGCGGCGGCAGCTCAGCGCCAGAAACCAGCGCGACCGCCTGCAGCGGCTGGCCTTCAGTGGCCTCTCGGCCGAACTCCTGGCCATGGAGAGGACCGGCGCAGGGACCTACCAGGGCACGATCGCCGTCGAGAATCTCGCTGTCGGTCAGACGCTCTACCTGCTGCCTCTCGACGTGCAGCTGTACATCCAGCAGGGATCACGCTGGAATCCGTTCCCCGCTCAGTGGAGCGAGAGCGAGCGCCGGGTGATGAAGGTGGAGGGGCAGAAGCTCCTGCACTTCACCTTCGCCGACACGCCAGCGGACCATGCCGAACTCGTGCCTGGTTACCTGCATGTGCGCATGGACGTGACCTACGCCATCGCCGATCGCCCCGATCCGGAGCCGCTGCCGGTAGAGCGGCGCGATTCGTTCTTCGTGCATCTCCTGCCGCCGGAGCCGGACACAGAAAAGCTGGCCCGCAACGGCTTTCCCGGCGCGCCGCCGCTCTACATCCCCATGCCGCCGCACTGACGGCAGGCCTCAACCGCGCCTGGCCGCCACCCGCAGCTTGGAGGAGCGGCTGCGGGGATTGGCCTCCTGCTCTGCCTCCGTGGCGATCAGCGGCTTGCGCGTGCGCCGCTCCAGGCGTTCATCGCTCAGAAAGGCCGTCTTGACGCGGCGGTCTTCGAGCGAATGGAAGCTGATCACCGCCAGGACGCCGCCCGGCAGCAACCACTGCGGTGCCTGCTGCAGGAAGCGGTCGAGGGCGCCGAGCTCATCGTTGACGGCGATGCGCAGGGCCTGGAAGGTGCGGGTGGCGGGGTGAATGCGGCCGCGCCGGGCGGCCGGCGGGTAGCAGCCGGCCACCAGGTAGGCCAGGGCGCTGGTGCCGCCGCCCGTTCGGTCCGCCGGGCTCCAGGGGCGCTGCTCGACGATGCGGCGGGCGATCCGCCGCGAGAGCCGTTCCTCGCCGTAGGCATAGATCAGGTCCGCAAGGTCCTTCTCATCGAGGCGGTCGAGCAGCTCGGCGGCACTCTCGCCGGCGCTGGTGTTCATGCGCATGTCGAGGGGGCCATCGGCGCGGAAGCTGAAGCCGCGCTCCGCCACATCCAGCTGGGGACTGCTCACGCCTAGATCGGCCAGCACCCCGTGCACAGGGGCGGCGGGAGTGTAGGCGGCGAAATTGGTGGCGATCAGGCGCACCCGCTCGCCGAACGGGGCCAGCCGCGTGGCGGAGGCGGCCAGGGCGGTGGGGTCCTGATCCAGGCCGATCAGCTGCAGATCGGGGTGCGCCTCCAGCAGCAGGGCGCTGTGGCCGCCGCCGCCCACGGTGGCGTCGATCACGGTGGCGCCGGCGGGCAGGCCGCTGAAGGCCGCCAGCACGGGGTCGGCAAGCACCGACAGATGGTGGAACCCTGGCGGGGCGTCTGGCGGCAAAGGCCCTTGTTGCGGCCATCCCTTCCTAAGATCCGGCGGACCGTTCGCCCGCCCCGGCGCCATGACGCAGCTCGAAACACGCACCGAGCCGATGGTGGTGAACTTCGGGCCCCACCACCCCTCGATGCACGGGGTGTTGCGGCTGGTTGTCACCCTCGACGGCGAGGACGTGGTGGACTGCGAGCCGGTGATCGGCTACCTCCACCGCGGCATGGAGAAGATCGCCGAGAACCGCACGAACGTGATGTTCGTGCCCTACGTGAGCCGCTGGGACTATGCCGCCGGCATGTTCAACGAGGCGATCACGGTGAATGCGCCCGAGCGGCTGGCAGACATCCCTGTGCCGAAGCGGGCCAGCTACATCCGGGTGCTGATGCTGGAGCTCAACCGCATCGCCAACCACCTGCTCTGGCTGGGCCCATTCCTGGCGGATGTGGGCGCCCAGACGCCGTTCTTCTACATCTTCCGCGAACGGGAGATGATCTACGACCTCTGGGAAGCGGCCACCGGCCAGCGACTCATCAACAACAACTACTTCCGCATCGGTGGCGTGGCTGCCGATCTTCCCTATGGCTGGCTGGAGAAGTGTCTCGACTTCTGCGACTGGTTCGGCCCGAAGATCGATGAATACGAAAAACTGATCACCAACAACCCGATCTTCAAGCGTCGCATCCAGGGTCTCGGCGTGATCAGCCGTGAAATGGCGATCAACTGGAGCCTGTCGGGGCCGATGCTGCGAGCCTCCGGCGTGCCCTGGGATCTGCGCAAGGTGGATCACTACGAGTGCTACGACGACTTCGACTGGGACGTGGCCTGGCGCACGGAAGGCGATTGCTATGCGCGCTATCAGGTGCGCATCGAAGAGATGCGTCAGTCGCTGAAGATCCTGCGGCAGGCCTGCAAGGGAATTCCCGGTGGCCCCACCGAGAACCTGGAAGCCAGGCGCATGAGCGAAGGCAAGGGGGGTGAATCCTTCGGCTTCGATTACCAGTACATCGCCAAGAAGGTGGCTCCCACCTTCAAGATTCCCGGCGGTGAGCTCTACGCGCGGCTGGAATCAGGCAAAGGGGAGCTGGGCGTGTTCATCATGGGCAACGACGACGTCACCCCCTGGCGTTGGAAGATCCGCGCCGCCGATTTCAACAACCTGCAGATCCTGCCCCACATCCTCACCGGGGCCAAGGTGGCCGACATCATGGCGATCCTCGGCTCCATCGACGTGATCATGGGCTCGGTGGATCGCTGAGCAGCTCGCGCCGCCGTGATCCGCAGCGGAGCCGGCGTCAGCGCTGGCTCGCTCAGTTGCGTCGCTGCGGTGTGGCCCTGCCGGCGCTGCTCACCGGTTACCTCTGGCTGAAGGGCTGGCACGGCGGCCTGCCGGGGCTGTCCTGCCCGCTGCGGGCGCTCACGGGGATTCCCTGCCCCACCTGCTTCCTCACCCGGGCCACAGCAGCCGCCCTCAACGGCCAGCTCGCCACCTCAGTGCAGCTACACGCCTTCGGGCCGCTGGCTGCGGCCGCGCTGCTGGTGTGGTCGGTGGCGGCGTTACGCAGCGGCCGGCTGGTGCCATGGGCTCTGAAAGGCCGCCAGCTGGTGCTGACTGCCGCCGCCTTGCTGCTCTATTGGGCCGGGCGCATGAGCCTGGCCTACGGGCTCGGCCTGCCGGCGTTTCCGAGCGGATAGCCCGCCTCGCCTGCGCGGGTGCGGGCGTGAGGCGGCGACGGAGCTAGCTGATGGCGCCCTGGTGATAGGCGGAGTTCTGGATGTAGAAGGTGCCCACCGGCACGGCCACCAGGGCACCGAGGCCGCAGGTGCAGACGGAAACGATCAGCACGACCAGCCAGGTGAGCAGCTGAATGCCGGCAAACGTGCGGCCGCGCGGGGAGCGATACACCGCCTGGAATGAAGACGCAAACGCCTCCACAATCGGCTGATCACTGAGGAAGATTCTGTTCACAAACACCGGTGTCACCAACGCCACGGCAATACCGGGAAGAATGCAGAGCAGGAAGCCCACGGTGGTCGCCACCGAGAACAACGCACCAGCGAGCAGATAACGCAGGGGCCGCTGCAGCAGGGCGCGGAAAGCCTCCTGAGGGGAAATGGTTTCGCCAGTGTCGTAATGCATGGCGGGCACGGCCACGAACAGCACGCCCACCAGATTGGAGAGGATCGCGAACGGCACCTGGGAGAGATTGCCCAGCCACACCGCCAGCGTCCCCACGGCTTCGGCATCGGTGTTCCCGCCGGCCAGGCCGATCCCGATCAATGAAAAGATCACCGACACGACAAAGCCGATCACGGCGATGACGATCGTGGCCACCCAGATCAACAGGATGGTGGGGATATGGGCCACAAACGCCGCCCAGGCCTTGTTGATGCTGGGCGGCTCGTAAGCGATCGCTGCGGCCAAAAGAAAAACAACGCACTGTGGGGAACGTAGTCGTGGTGACCACAGCCGACAACAGACCTGTCACGAACGGCGGAAATCCCGCGCCCGCAGGCGAGCGCCACGGCGCGAGAGGCCACCACCACTCCGGGGTGGATTGAGGCTCGCGAGCCTCTCCGCGATCGCAGGGCTCGCGGGCTGCTCCGCGGGTGTGCGGGGCTCGGCCAGCGTGCCAAATCTGCAGGGCAGCCCACCAGGATGGGCAGGTGGCAGGGAGGCTGAAGGGGTGTGATGCAGCCAGGGGAGGGAGCGATCGACCCGGAGTCGGGAGGAAAGGCGATCCGTCCGGCGTTGGGGGAATCCGGCACCGCCCGGGATCCCGCCGACTGGCTGGAGCTGCGGCGCGTGGTGCGCTTCGGCGACACCGATGCCGCCGGCGTGATGCATTTCCATCAGTTGCTGCGCTGGTGCCACGAAGCCTGGGAGGAAAGCCTGGAGCGCTTCGGCATTCCGGCCGAGGAGATCTTTCCGACCCCGGCCGCCATGCCTGCCGGCGCGCTGCCGGTGGTGCACTGCGACGCCGACTATCGGCGGCCACTCGTCTGCGGCGCGCCGCTGTCGATCCGGCTGGAGCCACAGCGCCTGGAGCCGTCGAGCTTCGAGGTGGCTTATCACTTCACCAGTGAAGGGCGTGAGGTGGCGCGGGCCCGGCTGCGCCATGTGGCGATCGATCCAGCGGCAAGGCAACGGCAGGCGCTGCCGGATGGGATCGAACGCTGGCTCATGGCCTCAGCAGCGGCTGCTTCATCAGCGTCTGCAGCACCAGTGGAACCCGCAACACCAGCAACGGAGCCCGCCCCGGGCTAGCGGCCGAAGACCCACAGCAGGCCCGCCAGCTGCAGGGGCAGCAGGGAGGCCAACAGCGTGAGGGGATGGAGCGGTTCCAGCGCGAGACCGGGGGCCAGGCTGACGCTGGCCACGCCGCCCACGCCCAGCACCACGAGCAGCAGGGCTCGACGGGCTGCACCGGCACGTTGCTTCGCCATCAGAACCACTCCTTCTGGGCGTCGATGTACGTGGCCTTGAAATCCTGCGGGGTGGCGGCGAGATAAATGATGCCTTCAATTAGACCGATCACACCCATCACGAAGCCGCCGAATCCACAGGTGAGCACAGTGACCAGCAGCATGATGATGCCGGCTTTGGTGTAACCGAGCATGAATTTGTGAATGCCCAGCGAACCAAGAAACAGTCCCAGCAGTCCTGCGACCAGTTTCTTGTTGGCGATTTCGGAATCGGTCAGGTCAGCCATCGGTGGCGGTCAATGCGCACCCTCTTTAGCGGGGTTCGGGGTTGATTTCATGCTGTTGCCGCAACCATTCATGCCAGCGCGGCCGCTGCCACTTGCCGGTTTCGGTGCGTGCCAGCGAGGGGCACGTCCACCAGTGCAGCGGCCGCTCGGCCGGCGGCAGGCGGCGGGCCAGCGCCATCAAATGCTCACGCACCAGCGCATCAGCCCCAGTAGCGCCGGCCCCACCACCAGCTCCGGCCCTACCCCCACCAGCGCCTACGGGCAGCGGACGGAACAGAGCCACCAGCCGCTCGCCCCAGAGCGGATCGGTGACCGGCAACAGCAGCAGATCCGCCAGCGGCAGGCCGGCGGCGGCCGCCAGAGCCTTCAGCCGCTGCTCCACCTGCTCGGGAAACACGGTTTCGCCGCCGCTGTGGATGGCGCCGTCGAGCCGGCCCAGCACCTGCAGACCGGCCGGTGTGAGCTGCCCGGCATCGCCGCTGGCCCACCAGCCATCGCCGCCGGGTTCAGCGAAGGGGCGCAGGCCGCTGCCGTCGGCGGCCAGCCAGCCCGGGCTGAGTCGCCCGCAACGCAGCTCGATCGCGCCATCGGCGGGGTTCAGGCGCAGGGTCACGTCGTCGAGGGGGTGGCCGCAACCCCCATCGCCGGCCAGGAAGCGCTGCGGCGGCAACGCCGTGACCATGGCGGCGGTTTCGGTGGCCCCGTAGCAAGGGGAGAGGCGGATGTCCTCGCGCCGGGCCCAGGCGGCCAGGTCCGGCGACAGGGGGCCACCACCGGTCCAGATCACCGCCACCCCCCGCAACCAACGCCGCGCCGCCGGATCCGCCAGCAGGCGCTGCAGCTGGGTGGGCACCAGCGACAGCAGCACCGGGCGATCCGTCGGCAGCGGCACCGCCTCTGCCAGTTCCGCCGGCGCACGCAGCAGCTGGGGCGCCAGCCAGCGCCACTGGCCGCCCCACTGGCGGGCGCGCAGCACCGGCATCAGGCCGCTCGTGTGCTGCAGCGGCAGCGGATTGAGCTGCAGGCAGGCAGCGGGGTCGAGGCCGAGTGTCTGCAGCCAGGCGGCTGTGGCGCGGGCCGAGGCCTGCAGGTGGGCCAGCGGCTGCACGCACCAGCGGCGCCCGCCACGGCTGCCGCCGCTGCCGATCACCACCCCCGGCGCCGCCAGCGGCGGGCAGCCCGCCATGGCCGCCGCCAGCCGCTCCCCTTCCCCCGCAGCGCACAAGCCCACGCACTGGCCCCGCTGCCAGGCCTCCAGCAACCGGGCCACCTGCGGCTCAGGCGCCAGCTCGGCATGCAGCTCAATGCTGAGGGCCATCGTCTGCCCGATCAGGCGTCACAAGCTATGGCCTTCCTCGGCCTGCAGGCCGCCGCCAGCGGCCCGCCAAACGGTGTCAGGATCGGCAGCGCACAACTCTGAGGCCAGCGACCAGCCTGGAGCCAGGCCGGGGGCGGTGGGGGTGGCACCCCGGCTCTGCAGCGCCGCCAGATGCCCCACCAACCGCTGGGCGATGCCCGTTTCAAAGGCCGTGCTCAGCACCACTGCACTTGCAATGGCGCCGGCAGGATCGTTGGCACCGGCATCTGCCGCTGCATCTGCTGCTTCACAGCCTTGCTGCAACGCCGCCAGCAGCGGCCGGGGATCCCCTTCCACGGCCGGGCGCCGCACCTGCCAGCCCGGCCAGTGGCGGCGCAGGGCGGGATCGTGCTGCAGCGACTCATCCAGCGCCACCGGCACCTGTCGGGCCAGCTCCTGCAGGCCGGGAAGGTCAGCGGGAGCCAGGGGCTGCTCCAGCCATTCCAGGCGCGGATCCTCTGCCAGCCGCTCGGCCCACTGCCAGGCCGTGGCGCGGTCCCAGCCGCCATTGGCATCCAGGCGCAGGCGGCTGCCGGCGGGCAGGCGCGCCAACAGCTGCTCCAGCAGCTCACGCTCGGCCTCGTCGCCAGCGGCGGCCACCTTCCATTTGCAGGTGAACGGAGGCGCAGCTATTCGATCGAGCGCCGCGGCCAGGGCCGCCACCGCCGCCTCCCCCGCCGGCAGGAGCACGGCGGAGGGGGGCGCCGCCAGCCAGCCGCCGGCGGCCGCGCCCACCAACCCATCGGCTTCCGCCAGGGCCAGGCCGAGCGCGAAAGCCAGCTCGTGCGGCAGGGAAGGCAGGGACGCCTCCAGCTCCTGCCGGGGTAAGGCGCTGCCGAGGGACTTGATCGCGGCGGCCAACGCGCGCTGGCGCTCCTGGGCGAGGGCTGGGGTGAAACACAGCGGCGCCGCCTCTCCCCATCCGAGGGCCGCCGGCGCCCCATTGGGTCCGGTTACCGCCCAGGCATTCACAGGTTCCAGCTCCAGCCGCAGCAGCCAGCCGCGCTTTGCGGCCAGCGTGCCGTGAGTGGTAAGCAGCGGCCGGGACAGGGGTAGCCAAAAGGGCCGCCAGGCCAGTCTCACCAGTGGCTTAGCCATGAAGGCTTACAAGTTCCAAAGACCTTCGCAAACCCTGCAATCTGATGCAGCGCAATTGATGCTCTGCCCCCTCCGAGGAGGGTCTACGGCCCGTTGGAAAATGAAGCAAGCACAAATCACTGAGTACCAAAGAGAACCAAAAACACGAGGCTGACAAAGACTCTTTCAGCTCTTGAAAGGCTGGCTTCATAAGCGATGCTTATCACGGGAACGACACGCAATACGCTAGGATATGCCTATAAGCGCATTGCCATGGATCATGCTTAGGCATAAGACTCACTGTTTCGCTACAATTTGCGGGATTGCTGCTGGTGCCGGCACATTTTTCATGTCACCGGCTGCTCAAGCAGGTTCTGCGAATGCAAATCTTTTCCCAGCCGGAGATCTCACTGAACCCTTTGGTTCTCTCAACGTTCCCGTAGAAGCATTTTATTTAAGCGAAGGTTTTAACTTTACCTTTGGAAACAAAGAAGGCGTCTTTGATGATGGCCCCAGCTTCGGAATATGCGGCATCAACTCCGGCAACATCTGTGATCTTGTTTCGGCGGTGGATGCCCAGATTGTCCATCCCAACACCACAATTCAAGGGCTAACAAATTTCCTATTCGCCGAAGCAGGCAATTCCGACGAAGGCACCCTCACATTGACCGCGTTTGACATCAACCTCAATGTTGTTGCCACGGCACTTAATGGTCAGCCACTTGGGTCCAGCAATAACACTACCTTTACAATCGACAGGGGCGGGCTTTTCGACATTGCATTTTTCAGCATCTCTGGAGGCGATACATTTGGCGTGAACATCGTAACAACTGGGGACATCCAAAAAGTTCCCGGTCCACTCCCGATCCTTGGTTTTGCTTCTGCATTAGGCGTTAGCAATAAGCTAAGAAAACGCATCAAGGCCAGGGACAAAAGTCTTCAAGCCTGAACCCTGCGTCTGTCTGCCATGCCTGTCCAAGGCCTGGCTGATCTGATTGAGCCCTGCCTCTGGCGGGGCCTTTTTTTCTCTCACCAGCGGCTCAGCCATGGCCCCACCGCCAGCCCGCAGGCCAGGCCGAGCCCGTTGAGGGCCTGGAACTTCAGAGCCAGGAACTTGCTGCCGGTGATCCGCTCGGGAACGTGGTGATGGTCCCGCAGCAGCTGGATCAGGGCGCGGGCCGGCGGCAGGCCCACCACCCCGAGCAGGGCCGTGAGCGGCCAGCGGCCCAGCAGCACCGGCGCCCACTGCAGGGCCAGGGTGAGCGCCACGAACCAGGGCACCAGCGCCGCCGCCCCGGCGGTGCCCAGCCGCACCACCGGCGAGCGCTTGCCATGGGCGGCGTCTTCCGCCACCTGGTGGAAGTGGGAGCAGAACAGCACCAGGGTGGTGGCGATGGCGGGGCCGCCGCCGAGCAGCAGGGCCGTGCGCCACGGGATCGCCGCGGCCGGTGCGGCGGGGGCGAGGGCCAGCAGGGCGGCGGCGGTGGCCAGCGGCCCGAAGGCCAGCCAGCACAGCGGTTCCCCCAGCCCCCGATAGCCCAGGCGCAGCGGCGGCCCCTGATAGGCGTAGCCGAGCCCGCAGCAGGCCAGCACCAGCGCCAGCACCGCCGGGCTGCTGCGGGCGGCCACCACGGCGATCAACACCAGGCCCAGCACCAGGCAGCCATTGGCCAGCACCGCCACCCGGTCGCGGCGGCCGGTGAGGTTCACCACCGAATGGGGCTTGCCGTGACGGTCCACGCCGGTGTCGGCATCGAACACATCGTTGGCGAGGTTCTCCCAGGCGAGCAGCAGCACCGCCGCCAGCAGGAAAGCCAGCAGCTGGCCCCAGCGCAGCGCCTGGCCCTGCCCCAGCAGCCAGCCGGCCGCCAGCAGCACCGGCATCACCGCCACCGAATACATCGGCCACTTGATCGCCGCCTTCCACAGCTGCCGGCGAGCCGGGGCGGGCGGGGCGTAACGGCTTGCGACGACCTGGGGGTCGGACATGGGCGACGGGCGCCTCAGACAGGAAGGGGCCCATACATTTGAGCAGCCTTTCCCGCCCGCCCCTCGGCACCCTTCCTGGTGCAGGTTCCTCCCTCCTTCACCGAGCTGCTGGCCAGCGCCGCCGATGCCGCCCGCCGGCTGGACGAGGAGGGCGTGCTGAGCCTGGCGCTGCCGATCGCGCCGCGCGACCCGCTGGCGGTGCTGCCCGAGCTGGGCAGCGGCCAACCCTTCCGCTTCCTCTGGGATGGCTCGCCCGGCCTGTGCCTGGCGGCCAGCGGCGTCGCCAACGTGCTGGAGCTGAGCGGTCCGCGGCGCTTCGAGCTGGCCCAGCGGTTCAGCGCCGTGAGCCTCAGCCGGCTGGCCTGCGCCGCTGACCCCTGTCCGCCACTGGCCCGCCCGCGGGTGCTGCTGGCCTTCTCCTTCTTCGACACCCCGCTGCAGGAGGGCACCGGCGTGCCCGGCGTGCAGGCGGTGCTGCCCCGCTGGCAGCTGAGCCGGCAGGGCCGGCACTGCTGGCTGCGGCTGCAGCGCCCGCTCGGTGGTGGCATCACCGCCCGCAGCGTGGCCGAGGAGCTGTGGGAGCAGGCCCAGCGGCTGGAGCGCTGGAGCGATCCGGCCACCGCCGAGGTGTGGCGCGGACGCCGCCCCGACATCGCCGGGCGCTCCAGCTGGGAGACGGGCTACCGCCTGGCTGTGCAGCGCGCCATGGAGCTGGTGGACAGCGGCGACCTGCGCAAGCTGGTGGTGGCGGTGCGCCAGCAGCTGCAGCTCGACCGCCCGCTGGATCCGCTCGTATTGCTGCACCAGCTGCGCCGGCACCAGCCCGGCAGCTGCCGCTTCCTGTGGCAGCAGCGCCAGGGCGATGCCCTGATCGGCGCCTCACCGGAACGCCTGCTGACCGTGCGCCAGGGCCAGCTGCGCAGCGATGCCCTGGCCGGCACCGCCCCCTGCGGCCCGCAGGCCGAGGCGCTGAGTCGCTCCGTCAAAGACCGGCACGAGCATGAGCTGGTGGTGGAGGCGATCACCGAGGTGCTGGCCGGGGCCGGGCTGTCGCCGCGACGGCCGCGCCATCCGCGCCTGGCCCGGCACGGCAACCTGGTGCACCTGCACACGCCGATCACGGCGGCGATCGGCGCCCATCAGCCGCTGGCAGTGGCTGCGGCGCTCCATCCCACGCCGGCGGTGGCGGGGCTGCCCCGGCGGGCGGCGATGGCCTGGCTGCGCAGCCTCGAACCGTTCGAGCGGGGCCATTACGCCGCACCGATCGGCTGGATCGACAGCGCCGGTGACGCGGAACTGCGGGTGGCGATCCGCAGCGGCAGGTTGCGCGGCGACCAGCTGGAGCTCACCGCCGGCGCCGGCTTGGTGAAGGGCTCGGAGCCGGAGCGGGAGCTGCAGGAGGTGGCGTTGAAGCTGGGGGTGCTGCAGCAACAGCTCAGCCTGCCGCTCACCCCCTCAACAAACGCTCCATGGTGAGATCGGCCACGGGCACGCCGCCCAGCCGTTCGATCTCGCGGATGCCGGTGGGGCTGGTCACGTTGATTTCGCTGAGGCGGCCATCGATCACATCGATGCCCACGAAGAACAGGCCTTCGGCCTGAAGCACCGGCGCCAGCTCGGCGCAGATGGCGGTTTCAGCGGCGGTGAGGGCCGTGGGCTCGGGCGCCCCGCCCACCGCCAGATTGCTGCGGAACTCGCCGGGCAGGGGCCGGCGGTTGATCGCCCCCAGCGGCTCACCGTTCACCAGCAGGATGCGTTTGTCGCCGGCGGTGACGGCCGGCAGGAAGGCCTGCACCATCACCGGCAGCAACTGCTGGTGGGTGACCAGCTCCAGCAGGGCGCGCAGGCCGGGTGCGGCGGCGGCGGTGCGCACCACACCCTGGCCGGCGCGGCCCCCCAGCGGCTTGAGCACCACCTCATGGTGCTGGGCGGCAAAGGCGGCCAGCTGCTCGGCATCGGCGCTCACCAGCGAAGGCGCCATCAGGTGACTGAAGCGCAGCGCGCCGAGCTTCTCGTTCCAGGCCAGCAGGGCCGCCGGCCGGTTGAGGACGCGCACGCCCTGGTGCTCGGCCCGCTCCAGCAGCAGGGTGGCGTACAGGAAGGCTTCATCGACGGGGGGATCCTTGCGCATCCACACCACCGGGAAGTGACTGAGCGGCAGCCAGAGCGGTTCCCCGGCGCTGAACCAGGGATCGGGCACCTGCCAGCCGTCGGCCTCGGGGTGCATGGGGGCGAGGGTGACGGGGCGGGCACGCACCAGCGGCGTGCAACCGGGGCCAGCGGCGCCGGCCCGCTCGCCTTCCACGGCCAGCTCGGCGATGGTGCAGACCCACACCTCCTGGCCGGCCCGCTGGGCCGCCTGCATCAGGGCGACGCTGGAATCCTTCGCCGGCCGCAGCCGCTCGATGGGGTCGACGACGAAGAGCTGGGAAGCGGCCTGAGGGGTGCGTGCTGTGGCCCTCACCCCTCAGGCTCCCTGCAGCAGGGGATCGAGGCGACCGGTGCGTTCGAGGGCATGGAGCTCGTCGCAGCCACCGATGCCTCGATCAGCGATGAAGATCTGGGGCAGGCTGGTGCGGCCATCGGCGCGGTCGGCCATGGCGGCGCGGGCCGCATCATCGCCATCGATGGCGTATTCGGTGTAGGCGACGCCTTTGCGCTCCAGCAGCGCCTTGGCGCGGATGCAGAACGGGCAGAACCGCCAGGTGTAGATCTCCACGCTGGGACTGGCGGAGGAGGGAGCTGGAGATGCCGCCATCAGGCTGGACCGGTGCTTTGGCCCGATCCTAGGAGCGGCCCCGGTCTGGAGGTTCCAGTGCGGCAGTGCGCAGGGTTGCTGGCACGACAAGCGGGCGCGGCTGTAGGCACGGCACCGCTGCTGACGCAGCAGTGAGCGCTGCTTGCGCGACAAGCAGGCGCGGCTGATACGGTCGAATCCACCACGCCCCAGACCCGCCGGTGCTCGATCTCACCGATTTCAAGCGCGATCTCTCCGAGCTCACTGACCGCCTGGGCCATGCCCAGGACTGTCTTTGACGTACCGGCCCTGAACGCCCGCCAGCAGGACCTCGAGCAGCTGGCTTCTCAGCCCGGCTTCTGGGACGACCAGCAGCAGGCCCAGAAACAGATGCGCCAGCTCGATGAGGTGAAGGCGCAGCTGGAGCAACTGCAGCACTGGCAGGCGGCGATCGACGACGCCCGCGCCACGCTGGAGCTCTACGACCTGGAACCCGACGAGGAACTGCTGGGCGAGGCCAACGGCGGCCTGCAGCAGCTCAAGGGCGCCCTCGACCGCTGGGAACTGGAGCGGCTGCTGAGCGGCCCCTACGACAAGGAAGGCGCCGTGATCTCGATCAACGCCGGCGCCGGCGGCACCGATGCCCAGGACTGGGCGCTGATGCTGATGCGCATGTACACCCGCTGGGCCGAAGACCACGGCATGAAGGTGTCGGTGGACGAACTCTCGGAAGGGGAGGAGGCGGGGATCAAGAGCTGCACGATCGAGATCGACGGCCGCTACGCCTACGGCTACCTGCGCAACGAGAAAGGCACCCACCGGCTGGTGCGGATCTCGCCGTTCAACGCCAACGACAAGCGCCAGACCAGCTTCGCGGGGGTGGAGGTGATGCCAAAGCTCGACGAAGACGTGAAGCTCGACATCCCCGACAAGGACCTGGAGGTGACCACCTCCCGCTCGGGCGGCGCCGGCGGCCAGAACGTGAACAAGGTGGAAACGGCGGTGCGCATCCTGCACATCCCCACCGGCCTGGCGGTGCGCTGCACCCAGGAGCGCTCCCAGCTCCAGAACAAGGAGAAGGCGATGGCGCTGCTGATGGCCAAGCTGCTGGTGATCGCCCAGGAGCAGCGGGCATCGGAGATCGCCGACATCCGCGGCGACATCGTGGAGGCGGCCTGGGGCAACCAGATCCGCAACTACGTGTTTCACCCGTACCAGATGGTGAAGGATCTGCGCACTGCCGTGGAAACCACCGACGTGCAGGGGGTGATGGATGGCGATCTCGATCCCTTCATCCAGGCGTTGCTGCGCCAGGGTGTGGAGATCGCCGCTGATGAGGCCGCCTGAGCCCCGTTGATCCCCTGATGGCCGATCCCCAGATGCCTGAGAGCAGCCCCCCGGACGCCCCGGGCACGCCCCCTGCCACCACAACCCCCGCCGCCCCGGCGGTGCCGCCGCCGAGCTTCGTGAAGCTGGCGATGCGCAACATGGTGCGCAAGGGGCGTCAGAGCCTGCTGCACTTCGGGCTCACCGCCGTGGGGCTCAGCTCCCTGCTGCTGCTGCTGGCCTGGTTCGGCCGCCCCACCCTGCCCCAATGACGCTGCCAGCCGCCCACGGCCACCTGCCGCTCCTGCCCGACCTCGACCTGGCCTTCTCCAGCGACGACGACCTGCCGGACGCGCTGCTGGCCGCCGCCGGGGATCTGGCCGATCCGCTGGCGGGCGCCGATCTGTGGCACGGAGCGCTGAGTGCGTGGCTGGCGCAGCTGCAGGGCGAACTGCCGCCCGAGCTGGCGGCGTCCTCTTACAGCCTCGGGCTCACCCTGGTGAACGATGCGGCGATCGCGGAGCTGAACGCTGACTGGCGCCAGAAGGAGGGGCCCACCGACGTGCTGGCCTTCGCGGCCCAGGAGGGGGCGCCACCGCTGCCCCCCGGCGGCGGCGGCGACGGCGAGGACAGCGAGCCGCTGGAACTTGGCGACATCGTGATCTCGGTGGAGACGGCTGCGCGGCAGGCGGAGGCGGCGGGCCAGAGCCTGGCGCGGGAGCTCACCTGGCTGGCCAGCCACGGCCTGCTCCACCTGCTGGGCTGGGACCACCCCGACGACGCCCGCCTTGAAGCCATGCTCGCCCGCCAGGACCAGCTGCTGGAAGGCACCGCTGCGGCGGCGCCAGCAGGGAGCGGCGACGCCGGCCCGGTGTGCGAGCCGTGACCAGCGGGGGGAGCCTGACGGTGAAACCGGCGGTAAGGTTTGACGCAGGCCCGAGTTGCGGCGCCCATGACCACGCTGCTGCCACGCTCCACCGAACCGATGGCGAGTGAAGCTCCTCGCCGGGGGCGCGGCCGCCGCGGCGGGGCCTGGAGGGTGGCCGGCGATCTGCCACTGAGCCTGCGCTATGCGATGCAGGGGCTGGGCTATGGCTTCGTCAGCCAGCGCAACTTCCGCATCCATGTGATCACCGGCGCGGTGGTGTTCGGCATGGGGCTGTGGCTGCAGCTGAGCCTGGATCGCCTGGCGGTGCTGGTGCTCACGGTGGCGGCGGTGCTGGTGCTGGAACTGCTGAACACGGCGATCGAATCGGTGGTGGATCTGGCGATCGGCCGCCGCTTCCATCCGCTGGCCAAGATCGCCAAGGATTGCGCCGCCGCCGCCGTGCTGGTGGCCGCCCTGGCGGCCGTGCTGATCGCGGCGCTGCTGCTGGTGCCGGCCCTGCTGCTGCGGCTGGGGCTTTGAAGCCAGCCCAAACCCGCCACTCCCTGGCGCGGGTGGGTTGAATGGCGGCTGGTCCGGCAGCCGGGATGCTTCTCGTTCTCGACAACTACGACAGCTTCACCTTCAACCTGGTGCAGTACCTGGGCGAGCTGGCGGCGGAGCACCCGCTGGCGGCCGAGCTGCGGGTGGAGCGCAACGACGCACTGACGCTGGAGCAGATCCGCCGGCTGGAGCCGGCCGCGATCCTGATCTCGCCGGGCCCCGGTGATCCGGATCAGGCGGGGGTGTGCCTGGAGGTGCTGGCGGCGCTGGGACCGACGGTGCCGATCCTGGGGGTGTGCCTCGGGCACCAGTGCCTGGCCCAGGTGTACGGCGGCAAGGTGGTGCGGGCCCACGAGCTGATGCACGGCAAAACCTCGCCTGTGCTGCATGGGGAGGCGGGGGTGTTCGAGGGGTTGCCCAACCCGCTCACGGCCACCCGCTACCACAGCCTGATCGCCGAACGCGAGAGCCTGCCCGACTGCCTGGAGGTGACCGCCTGGCTGGAGGACGGCACGATCATGGGCCTGCGGCACCGGGAGCACCACCACGTGCAGGGGGTGCAGTTTCACCCGGAAAGCGTGCTCACCCAGAGCGGCCACCAGCTGCTGGCCAATTTCCTGCGGCAGGCCGCCAGCACGAGGAGCGGAACCAGCCGGTAGGGCTCGCCCCTGCAGCACTGCTAGGTTCCGCCAAGATCCGGCGCCATCGGGGCGCGAAGCAGCCCATGGCGTCCGACTCCCCGGCACCGGCCCTGTCCCGGCGCCGCCTGCTTGCCCAGCTGCTGGTGGGCGGCCTGGCCTTGGCGATGCCGCTGGCTGGTCATGCCGCCGGTGGCGTGAGCATCACCAGCTACGGCCACAGCGCCCTGCTGATCCGCGGCGGTGGCGCCACGGTGCTGCTGAATCCGTTCAAGGCGGTGGGCTGCGCCGCCGGGCTGAGCGAACCGCGCGTGCGCGCCGACGTGATCCTGGCCAGCAGCCGCCTGCTGGATGAAGGGGCACCGGTGGCCACCGGCCGCTTCCTGGTCAACCCTGGCTCCTACCGGGTGGCGGGGCTGCGCATCGAAGGCTTCGCCGCCCCCCACGACCGCCTCGGCGGCCGCCGCTTCGGCATGGCCACGCTGTGGCGCTGGAAGCAGGGAGGCCTGGAGATCGCCCACCTCGGCGGCACCGCCGCACCGCTGAAACCGGAAGACCGCGTGCTGCTCGGCAAGCCCGATGTGCTGATCATCGGCGTGGGCGGCGGCGCCAAGGTGTACACCGGCGCCGAAGCCGCCGAAGTGGTGCGCGAGCTGCAACCGCGTCGCGTGATCCCGGTGCAATACGTGAGCGGCACCAACCCCGCCAGCTGCGACCAGGGCGGCGTGAAGCCCTTCCTCGACGCGATGCCGGGTACCCCAGTGCAACGCCCCGGCCGCACGGTGACCCTGGGCGCTCCCTTGAGCGACGCCACGCAGATTCTGGTGCTGCGCTGAGTTGCGCTACTGCGCTGTGCTGACGTGCTGCGCTGAGGTTGGCGCTGGTGGGGCCAGGTAGGGGAAGAGTTGCCGGGATAGGGACCGCCACGCTCGGGATCGCCAATGGGTGAATGGGGCCTGCGCAGCCATTCAGGCGTGTTGGGGCAACGATGGAATCGATCGGACGCTTTCAGGTGGACTGAAACAGTGGCATTGGGCTGATTCATCAGGGCCACAGGGGCACCTGTCGAACCCGGCCATTCAGCCTTTGAAGGCTGGACAGAGCCAAACCAGATGCATGGCTTCGCCAATCAGGCGCAGTCAAGTTTCAGGCTGTCTGAACTGAATCAGGCAACCCCAAGCCGCAAGCCAATGGGTTCGGCAAAAGATGACAGGATCAGATCCTTCTCGCTGACCATCAACAGGCCAAACCATCAACTAACGGGCCTCGCTGATTCAAGCCAAGGCCTTTGCGTGGAGACTCTGGATCTCGGCTTTGTATCGCCGCGAACGGCGTTATACGGATCTGCATAAGCCACTTAAATCGTGTGGATGCACTCAGAAAAACCTAGGCCGCAACAGGGCTCAGGCCATGTGAACGGCAGGTCTTCCCGGATTTAGGCTGACAAATGAGCCCAGGGAGGGTGTTTATGGGGATCCGCCCATTCAGCGTTAGCAGCATCCCAGCAAGGGGCGAGAGTTTCCTCAAAGCGCTGAAAGTCAGCTGACTTCACCCAGAAGCGCCGAAACAGGGCACAATGATTGAAATCTTTCCTGGGATCTCATGGAAGGCGGTATTGTATTGTTGTTGGGGGGCGCAGGCGGTCTATTCATTTGGGCAGTTATAGCCCAAGGAAAAGTCTCCAAACTCCGCAGCAAGTACGCACCCATCACCAGTGCCGAAGAGGAAGCCGAGCGAATAAGAAAACGGTCTTCCATGCTTCAAGAACAGAGCAAGAAGACGGCAGATTCAACTGTTGCAAAGGGGCAAGCCAAGCTACAACATCTTGAGCGAGAGGCCGAGAGCGTAATGAAGTCCATATCCTCCCTCGAGATAAAACGCAAGGAGGCGCAGAATGAGCTGAATTTTATCAATCAGGCCATCGCCCTAAAGAGCGATGACATTCATCTGCTGGAGTTAGGATACTTCGAGGCTGGCTATGATTTTGACGATCTTCCAGCCTATGAGGCCGCCCTAAGAAGAATTCGTGAACAGCAGAAGCAAATGCCTCGCATGGATGGCAGCGAGGGAGATAGAAGTGCAGCCGCATTCTGTTCTGAGACAATTCGATTCAATGACTCGGTTTCTCAAGGGCGCTCAATGATCAAGAAGATTTTAAAATTAATGCTACGAGCTTTCAACGGGGAGTGCGATTCGTACATAGCCAGAGTTAACTATAAAAACATTTCAGCAATGGAAAAACGCATTGAAACCAGCCATGAGCAGATAAACCGTCTAGGTGAATCGTGGTTCTGCAGCATTAGCAATAAGTATTTGGACATCCGGATCGAAGAACTCAGGCTTAGTTTCACTTATGAAGAGGCGAAGCAAATGGAAAAGGAAGAACAGGCCCAAATACGCGAACAGATGAGAGAAGAAGAAAGGGCCCTTCGAGAAATTGAAAAGGCTCGAGAGCAAGCCGAGAAGGACGAAGCAAAGTTTGCAGATATGCTTGAAAAAGCCAAAGCAGAAGCGAAGCGAGCGACTGACCAAGACAAGGACAAGCTAAATGAAAAGATTAACAAGCTTGAAGCGTTGCTAGCCGAAGCAGAGGCCAATCGGCAACGCGCGATTAGTAGAGCGCAGATGACAAGATCAGGGCATGTCTATGTGATTAGCAATGTCGGAAGCTTTGGCGAACATATCTACAAGATTGGGATGACTCGCAGGATTGAGCCGCTAGATCGTGTCCGAGAACTTGGAGACGCCTCGGTTCCGTTCCCGTTTGACGTTCATGCGCTCATATTCACAGATGACGCACCTTCTCTAGAGAACACCCTTCACAAGCGATTCAACTTACGAAGAGTTAACTTTGAGAACATGAAAAAGGAATTCTTCCGAGTCTCAATCGAAGAGATTCGAGATGAATTAATCAAGATCCATCAAGATGAAGGCGTTCAAGCAGACCTGCGTTTAACACTGGTCGCCGAAGCAAAGCAGTACCGGCTCAGTGAAGCAAAACGCAAGGAGTTTGAGCGTTCCTATCTTGTTAATGAGCCTGCACGTTTGCCTCCACCTCCCGCTCTGCTCCAGCACGATGATTCATTAGAGACGTAGGGAGTTGCTGACATCAAGATGCAGCGGACGGGAGTGGTGAAGCTTTCCAACCGCATGAAGTTTCCGCCCGCCGCTGATCTTGAGCGTTCGAAGGATGTGTCGTCTTTGATGGGAGCCAGCAAGGCAGCATTGCGTGGCCGTAGCCAACAGGCTACAGTTGGCGTATGGTTGAAGTCCGCCAGACAGAGCGTTTCGTCCAGTGGCTTGCGGGTCTGCGTGATCTGAGGGCCAGGGCGAAGGTTCAGGCCAGGATCGAACGCCTCATCGGCGGCAATCCTGGTGACGTCAAACCCGTTGGGGCCGGCGTGTCCGAGCTGCGGATCAACTATGGCCCTGGATACAGGGTCTACTACCTGCAGAGGGGCTCCGCATTGATCATCCTGTTGGCTGGTGGAGACAAGTCCTCACAAGCCAAGGACATTGATGAGGCGCTTCTGCTGGCAGACAACCTGACTGAGGAGATCTGATGAAAGTCACGACCAGCCCCTACGACGTTGCCAAGCATCTACGAACTCCAGAGGAGATGGCGGCCTATCTGGAAGCCTGCATCGAGGAGGCGGATGGAGATGTGGCTTTCATTGCCAAGGCCCTTGGTGACATCGCACGCGCCCAAGGGATGACCAAAGTGGCCAAGGATTCAGGGCTATCCAGAGAAAGTCTCTATAAGGCACTCTCGGGGGACCGCAGTCCGAGCTTTGACACGATCCTCAAGGTCGTGTCGGCCTTGGGGCTGAAGTTGAGCGCCACTGTGAGAAGTGAAGCTGAGGTGACTTGAGCTCTGCTGGCGAAGCGACGGTCTGCAATCGCTGCCTGTTGAGAAGCGACACGTTCGAACAAGCCTCTTGAGTGGACAGGCCTCAGTCAATACTCGATGGATTGCAATAGCTTCTTGCCTGCCACTGAGGGACAGCGTTAGGCAAAATAAACAAGCACATGAAAACGCACGTAACTTTCCTCTCGGAAGGATTCAAGAAACCGAGCAAAAGCCAAAACTTATTAACGGTGGCAACTATGGCGAGGATTTAGCGTATTGGATAATCGCCGAATTCAATAAACTCGACGGTATCGCGGCAGACCCGGAACCACTTCAGGAAGACTGGGGGTGGCGTGTTTGTGTATCTTCGGACCAGTTTTCTGGACATATCGGCTTGGGTTCTTATGAAGTCGGAACCTCAAACGGTGACCAAGATGGATGGATGTGCTTTTGGGATAAGCCAAGAAAGAAGAATCCAATCTTGTTCTTCGGAAAGGCCAAGGTGGAAGAATGCAACACACGAATCGAGGAAGCCTCAAAAAAGATCTTGTTGAGGTTTCACGATATCATCAGTGCATCGCCGCGCTTCTCTCAGATCAGATGGCACAATGAAGCTGATTTAATGAAAGGCAATGAAGACAGCTGGACATCAACACCGCATTAAAGAAAATGAGCCTAACTCGGCGATGTAGGCAATTTCGATAAATGTCTCATCTTGAGCGTTAGGTGTCTATGTGCCATTTCATTACTGCCGTGCTACCTAGATCTGCGAACCACTCGGCCCTAGCCGAGATTGCGGCTCGGCATGGGCGTGCGTTGAAACCGCAAAGAAACCCGAGCGTGGAAGAGCATCTGAAGCCCGGAGAGCACTACTTCCTCACCACGAAATGCCACTGCGACTGCGGAACAACCTTAGGTGCCTTGCGGCGCGCCGAATCCAAGTTTGAACGGCGTAAGAGCGCGGCTGAGAAGGAAGAGTCGAAGCTGCGCCGCAAAGGCTGGAGTGAAGCGAAGATCAAGAGATGGAAAGAACAGAAAGCCGAGCATCTCGCGAAGCTCAAGTCGACCCAGGACGCCACTGATTGGGAAGATCTGCTGAGAGACATGCTGAACTCGCGCCAGACCCCCTTCGTGGGACTGCTGCTTCATTGGTATAGCAGCTCGATCGAGGAGCGAATTGAGCTTCAAGGCCGTGAAGACGTTAAGGTGTCTGCGGAGACTCTTGGTCGGATGCGAGAGGACGTTCTCTATGAGTTTCAAAAACAGGCCTAACAAGCAGTTCCAGCCGGCGCCTTCGCGCTGCCCGCGAATGCGCGGCTGAACTGCAGCGTTATGCCGCATACCGATGCCATGAATCAAGTTCAAGCCAGGCAAGCCGTTCTTGCCGATCTGCAGGTTCTCGCACCTCTGCTGGATGCCTATCGTGTCTTCTACGGAAGCGGCAGCGATGTTGAGGCAGCGAGCCAATTCCTGCTAGAGCGTTTCAACAATGGAGAATCAGTGCTCTTCATTTCGATTGCCGAGGACACTGCCGTTGGTTTTTGCCAGCTCTATCCATCCTTTTCCTCTGTTTCACTGGCAAGGACATTTATCCTCAATGATCTGTATGTGATGGAGAGTTATCGCAAGCAGGGCATTGGGACCATGCTTCTTCAGGCAGCTGTTGAGTTTGCCAAGGATCACAAAGCCTTAAGGCTGACCCTTTCAACTGCAATCACCAATCGCACGGCTCAAAGTCTCTATGAGAACGCTGGTTGGATTCGCGACCAGGACTTTTATGTTTACAGCCTCAAGTTATCCGCATAGCTTCCTACTGCACCTGACCGCTTCCACAGAGTCCCTCTCAACCTTGGAGCTCTCTGCAGCAGGTGATAGCAAGCGTTGGCGGGTCCATAGCTGAACGAGCAGCTAAGGTTGTTTGCTGAATGAACTCCGTGAAGCTCAACCTCTTTCGGAAGTCGCTGATCGCCTCCATGGCCAGTATCAGCTTCCTCAGTGGCGTTCAAGCCAAGCAGCCTGCCGGGTCTGATGTCCAACAGACAAGGCTTGGGGCTCTTCAACTGGAGAACGGCTACCCCAGCAAGGCCACCGCTGCCAGGCTCTACGACGAGCTTGACTTCCAGCGCGCCACCCAGGCCTACCTCTGGGCCCTGCCGGCCGTGGGCTTCAAGGCGCTCTACGACGCCCAGGCCAAAACCTTCGGTGCCCGCAACGGCGATGTGGTGCTCTACCAGACCCTGAAGGACAAGGCGGGGATGCTCACCCCCAACATCACCACCCTCTACGCCTTCAGCTTCTGGGACCTGGCCAAGCAGGGCCCATTGGTGATCGAGGTGCCCGCCGGACTCACCGCCGGCGGAGTGCTGGACATCTGGCAGCAGCCGATCACCGACATGGGCCAGACGGGACCTGACAAGGGCGCCGGTGGCAAGTTTCTGATCCTTCCCCCCGGCAGTTCCGAGCCGGTGGCCCCCGGCTACTTCATCGTCCGCTCCCCCAGCAATCAGATCTGGTTCGCCACCCGCGGCCTTGATCCCGACAAGGCCGTGGCCGAAGCCACCGTGCGCCGCCACCGGCTCTACGGCTGGAACCAGCGGGACAACCCGCCCACGAACGCCTATGTGCCGGTGGCTGGTCGCCCCTGGCAGTCGGCCCAGCCCGCAAACCTGAACTACTGGCGCCTGCTGAGCGAGCTCTATGCCAACGAGCCGGTGGCCCCTCGCGACCGCATGCTGTTCGGGATGCTCTCTCCTCTGGGGATCACCCCTGGCCAGCCCTTCCAACCGGATGCCCGCCAGGCCAAGGTGCTCACGGAGGCTGCCCAGGTGGGCGATCTGATGGCCCGCACCATCGCCTACGACAAGCGAATCCCCGGCGCAACGGTCTACCCCGGCAAGCACTGGGAGTACGCGGTGCTGTTCGACCTCAACCAGGAAACCCCCCAGGGCCGACTGAAAGTCAGGCACAAGGCGGCTGGTGCAGCCATGCTGGTGCCGGTTTTGTCGGGACTGCTCTCGTCCCTTGCCCCAGCTTTCTGCCAGCCCCGATCTGATCTCCTTCCTGCAGGCCCTGCCGGAGAGACGTAAG
>CALRJS020000015.1:0-84508 GCA_943367595.1 Sphingobacterium thalpophilum | reverse complement strand
CCGCGCCGCTGAGGATCCTGAATTCGAAACCTTCTACACGAAGAACATTCTTCTGAATGAAGGTCTGCGTGCCTGGATGGCACCGGCTGACCAGCCGCATGAAAACTTCGTCTTCCCTGAAGAGGTTCTGCCCCGTGGTAACGCTCTCTAGTCCTTCTCTTACGGCCGTCGGTGGCAAAGACCTGGACTCCACCGGTTATGCCTGGTGGGCCGGCAATGCACGCCTGATTAACCTTTCCGGTCGTCTGCTCGGTGCCCACGTGGCTCACGCCGGCCTGATGGTGTTCTGGGCCGGCGCCATGATGCTGTTCGAGGTGAGCCACTTCACCTTCGACAAACCGATGTATGAACAGGGTCTGATCCTGTTCCCGCACGTGGCCACCCTTGGCTACGGCGTCGGTCCCGGCGGTGAGGTCACCAGCCTCTACCCCTTCTTCGTTGTCGGTGTTCTGCACCTGATCAGCTCGGCCGTTCTCGGCCTGGGCGGTCTGTATCACGCCCTGCGTGGTCCTGAGATCCTGGAGAACTACTCCTCGTTCTTCTCCCAGGACTGGCGTGACAAGAACCAGATGACCAACATCATTGGCTACCACCTCATCCTGCTGGGTGTGGGTTGTCTGCTGCTGGTGTTCAAGGCGATGTTCTTCGGCGGTGTCTACGACACCTGGGCCCCCGGTGGCGGCGATGTGCGCATCATCACCAACCCCACCCTCAGCCCCGGTGTGATCTTCGGTTATCTGTTCCGCGCCCCCTTCGGTGGCGAGGGCTGGATCATCGGGGTGAACTCGATGGAAGACATCATCGGCGGCCACATCTGGCTCGGCCTGATCTGCATCTTCGGTGGCATCTGGCACGTCGTCACCAAGCCATTCGGCTGGGTGCGCCGCGCCTTCATCTGGAACGGTGAGGCCTACCTGAGCTACAGCCTCGGCGCCCTGAGCTTCATGAGCTTCATCGCCTCGGCCTACATCTGGTTCAACAACACCGCTTATCCCTCCGAGTTCTACGGCCCCACCAACGCCGAGTCCTCCCAGGCCCAGAGCTTCACCTTCCTGGTTCGTGACCAGCGCCTCGGTGCCAACATCGGTTCGGCCATGGGCCCCACCGGTCTTGGCAAATACCTAATGCGTTCCCCCACCGGCGAGATCATCTTCGGTGGTGAAACCATGCGTTTCTGGGACTTCCGTGGTCCCTGGCTGGAGCCCCTGCGTGGCCCCAACGGCCTCAGCCTCGACAAGCTCCAGAACGACATTCAGCCCTGGCAAGTGCGCCGGGCTGCTGAATACATGACCCACGCTCCCAACGCTTCCCTCAACTCCGTGGGCGGCATCATCACCGAGCCCAACTCGGTGAACTTCGTGAACGTGCGTCAGTGGCTGTCTGCCACCCAGTTCGTGCTCGCCTTCTTCTTCCTGGTGGGTCACCTCTGGCATGCAGGCCGGGCCCGCGCCGCTGCGGCCGGCTTTGAGAAGGGCATCGACCGCAAGGCCGAGCCCACCCTGGCCATGCCCGACCTCGACTGAGCTGCACGGCTCGACCGAGCCCCAAGGGTTGCTCGCTATGCCCCCGGTTTCGCCGGGGGCTTTTTCATGGGCTGACCGCCCAGAAAGACTTGGTGATGCTTTCCGGCCAGGCGGACACAATCGAGAGATGCCGGCCTGCTCCGCTTTTCGTACCGTTTGGGAACACCGCGAGTTTCCCTTGAGCTCCCGCCCATCCGTCGCCCGCATGGTTGCCGCAGCAGCCCTCCCCCTGGCCCTGCTGCCCTTCGCAGCGGTTCAACCTGTCGTCGCCAAGAACGCCGCCATCGACTTCCCCCGCCAGGGCGTGGTCTGCGATCGGGCCACCAAGATGTGCTTTGACAGCTCAGGGGTGTCCGCGACGCTGACCAGGGAGTACTTCGGCCGCAACGCGGAGAGGGAACTGATCCGCAAGCTCTCGGGCATCAGTCGGCCCACCCAGTTCCAGCTCAGCGATGGCGATGTCTGCGATGTGCGGCGGCAGACCTGCTGGGACGATGGCTGGGGTGGCAAGAACATCAGCAAAGCACTGAGCAAGCAGCTGTTCGGCAACAACGGCGCCTGGCGTAACCCAGGATCAGACAACACCAGCAACAACTGGAACAACAACAGCGGCTGGAATAACAACAACAGCAGTGGCTGGAATAACAACAGCGGCAGCGGTGGCTGGAACAACAACAGTGGCACTAACGGCAACTGGAACAACGGCAACAACTGGAACAACAACAACAACTGGCAGCAGCAAGGTCAAGGCAACACAGCCTGTGAGCTGCGCCAGGGAAACCGCCGCCTCTTCAATGGCAGCTGCGTGCTCAATCGGCGTGAATCGTCGAACGGCATGGCCTACAACGTGGAACTTGGCGATGGGCGTCGCTATAGCTTCTTCAACCGGCAGGGCAACCTGGTGCTCCGCGACGCCACTGGTGTCTGGCCCGTGCAGGTGAGCAACCGCAACGGCAACGTGAGCTTCCGCTGGGCCGACCTGCGGCTGGAGGCCCAGGACAGCCGTTGGAATAACCAGGGTCAATCCGGTTTTGAGGACGTCAACCCCACAGGAACGTTCCTTCAGAACCTGTTCAACAACCTGTTCCGCTGATCTGCGGGGCTGCTTCCTCCTTCAACCAGCGGCGCAACAGCGGCAGGCTGAGGCCGATCACATTGCTCACGCAGCCCTCGATCGTCTCCACCAGCAGACCGCCGCGGCCTTCAAGAGCAAACCCGCCCGCACAACCCAGCGGTTCACCGCTGGCCACGTAGGCCTCGATCTCTGCCGCTTCAAGTTGAGCGAAGCGCACGCGGGTGGTGACAGCCGCCAGGCGGGGGGCGCCGCTGCCCAGCAGGCAATGGCCCGTGTGCAGCTCGCCCCAGCCTCCGGACATGCGCTGCCAGCGCTCGATCGCCTGCAGGGCATCCCTGGGTTTGCCCTGGATTTCGCCGCCAAACACAAACAACGAATCGCAGCCCAGCACGAGCTCGGGGCAGGGGAGGGCTTGGGCGCTGCCGGCCAGGGCGGTGGCCACGGCCTCGGCCTTGGCCCTGGCCAGGCAGACGGCCAGCTCGCAGGGATCCGTCGCCTTGATCGTGGCTTCATCGAAGCCACTCACCAAGACGCGATGGGGGAGGCGGGCCCGCTCCAGCAGCAGGCGGCGGGCCGGGGAGGCGGAAGCAAGCACCAACGGAACGGTGGACACGGCGGCAGCGGAGGACAACAGGAGGGCGAACCAGGCAGAGCAACAGGTAAAGAAACAGGGAGCCGATCAGGGTGTGGCCTTGAGCTGCGGTCCTGTGGGGATGCAGGCCCGGCCTGCGGTAGGAACCGCCGCCGGCCGAAGCAGCGATTGGGGAGAATCAATCCATGGACCCCATCCTGGACAACCCTCGCTCGCTGGCCCGCGCCGCCAGCGCCATGCGCTGCCTGCCGTTTCGCCTCAGTCTCTACCGCCTGCTGGAGCAGGAGGCGATCAGCAGCGCGGCGCTGTGGGCCCGCGCCGATGCGGAAACGCTCTGCAGCACCAGGCTGACGGCCGACGACACCGAAACCCTGTTCATCTGGCTGATCCGGCTTGGCGTGCTGCGCCGCGAAGTGGATGGTCAGGGGCTCACCGAACGGGTGCGGCTCACCCCCATGGGTCGTCAGCTGCTGGCGGGCTGGGGCGAGGAGATTCCCCGCGCCGGCTGGAAGGAGCAGGTGCGCCATGCGATCAGCCGCTACCGGCCGCGCCTGTGACCGCACCGGCTGCGGGTTCCGGCCCTGTGCCGCCGGCCTTGATGGTGCTGGGCACCAGCAGCGGCGCCGGCAAATCCCTGATGACGGCAGCACTCTGCCGGGTGCTGCGGCGCCGCGGCGAAACACCGGTGCCCTTCAAGGGGCAGAACATGAGCCTCAACGCCTGGGTGGATGAGGACGGCGGCGAAATGGCCTACAGCCAGGCGCTGCAGGCCTGGGCCGCGGGCCTGGAGCCGCGGGTGGCGATGAATCCGGTGCTGCTCAAGCCGCAGGGCGACAGCACCAGCGAGGTGATCCACATGGGCCGCGCGGTGGGAACAGCCCGCGCCGAGCACTACTACCGCGACTGGTTCCGCCCCGGTTGGCAGGCGATTCGCCAGGGGCTGGAAGACCTGCGGCTCAGCCATCCCGGCGGGCGGCTGGTGCTGGAGGGGGCCGGCAGCCCGGTGGAGGTGAACCTGCAGGCGCGGGATCTCACCAATCTGCGCCTGGCGCAGTTCCTGCGCGCCCGCTGCCTGCTGGTGGCCGACATTGAGCGCGGCGGTGTGTTCGCCCAGATCGTCGGCACCCTGGCCCTGCTCAGACCGGTGGAGCGCCCGCTGATCCGGGGCATCCTGATCAACCGCTTCCGCGGGCGGCGGCAGCTGTTCGACGCAGGGCGCCAGTGGCTGGAACAGGAAACGGGGATTCCGGTGCTGGGCGTGATGCCCTGGCTCGATGAACTCTTCCCACCCGAAGATTCGCTCGATCTGCTGGAACGGCGGGCCCGCAAACCCGAGGCGGAGCTGGAGATCGCCGTGGTGAGGCTGCCGTCGATCAGCAACTTCTCCGACTTCGATCCGCTGGAGGCCGAACCGAGTGTGCGCCTGCGCTGGGTGCGGCCGGGGGATCCGCTCGGCCAGCCCGATGCGGTGATCCTGCCCGGCAGCAAGCAGACCCTGCGCGATCTGGCCGCGCTCAAGGAGAGCCCGCTGGCTGACGCGCTGCTGCGCTTCGTGGCTGACGGCGGCCATCTGTTCGGGCTCTGCGGCGGCCTGCAGATGCTGGGAGAACGGCTGGAGGATCCCCAGCGGCTGGAGGGGGGCGCCGGTGCGGAGGGTGGGGACAGCTGGCGGGGCCTCGGGCTGCTACCGCTGGCCACCCGCTTCGTGGCAGGGAAAACCCTGCGACAGCGCCGCGAACTGGCCTGCTGGCCCGCTGCCGGCACACCGCTGGAGGGCTTCGAGCTGCATCAGGGCCGCACCGAATGCCTCGATCCGGCCCGCTGTCAGCCGCTGGCGGCCGGTGAGGCCGGCGCCGGGTTGGGCTGGTGGTCGGGCAGGGTGGCCGGCTCCTACCTGCACGGCCTGTTCGAGAACGGCCGCTGGCGGCGGCAGTGGCTCAATGAGCTGCGCGCGGCGCGCGGCCTCTCCGCCCTGCCGCTGGAAGTGCCGCACCATGGCCTGCAGCGCGAAGGCCTGCTCGATCGCCTGGCGGAGGCCTTCGAGGCGGAGGTGAACCTGGCCCCGCTGCTGAACGAGACGAACCACGTCCTCACCGCGCCCTTCCCCCCTTCGCCACGCCATGCCTGAGGCACTGCCGAATCCAGCCCCCCTGGTGACGATCCAGTGGCCGGATGGCTCCACCACCAGCGCACCGGTGGGCAGCGACTGGCTGCAGGCGGCGGCCGCGGCCGGGGTGGTGATTCCCACCGGCTGCCTGGGCGGCAGCTGCGGCGCCTGTGAAATCGACGTCAATGGCGAGGTGCTGAGGGCCTGCATCGCCACCATTCCCGCGGCGGGCACCGACGTCCTGCAGGTGGAGCTGGCGGTCGATCCCTATTGGTGAGCCCTTGCCGCGGCTGTGCCGGTGCGTTGGTGCCGGTAAGGTTCGGGCCGTGCATGCCCCACGGTGTGGCCTCCAACCGGCTCTGCGTGCTTCTCGTTGCCTGCCGACCGCGGCAGTGGACGAAGAACCTGCTGGTCTTTGCGGCACCGTTGTTCGCTTTCAGCCGTGCCTGGCAGGTCTGGGGGGTGGCGCTGCTGGCCTTCGGCGCCTTCTGCGCAATGGCCAGTGCCGTGTACCTGCTCAACGATGTGCTCGACCGGGAGGCGGATCGGCTCCATCCCGACAAGCGCTTCCGGGCCATCGCCTCCGGCCGGCTGGGCCTGCCGTCGGCCCTGCTGTGCGGGGCGGTGCTGGCCATCGCCAGCCTGGGGCTGGCCGCCGCCATCAGCCCGGCGCTGGTGGTGGTGCTGCTGCTCTACGCCGCCATCCAGACGGCCTACTGCCTGGCCTTGAAGCACATCCCGCTGCTGGATCTGTTCTGCATCGCCAGCGGCTTCCTGCTGCGGGCCGTGGCCGGCGGACTCACCGCCCGGCTGGTGATCTCCCCCTGGTTCCTGCTCACCGTGGGGCTGCTGGCGCTGTTTCTGGCCATCGAGAAGCGCAAGGCGGAACTGCGCCATTGCCGTGAACGCGGCACGGTCACCCGTCCAGTGCTCCTGCGCTACTCGCTGCCCTTGCTGCTGCGGCTGGAGAACCTCGTGGCCACCAGCACCTTCATGTCGTACGCCCTCTGGGCGGCCGGGCCGGCCTTGAAAGGGGCCTCCACCAGCTGGATGCTGCTCTCGGTGCCGTTCGTGCTGGCGGGCCTCTTTCGCTACCAGCTGATCAGCGATGCGGAGGAAGCCGAGCGACGCCAGCAGCTTCAGCCCGACATCAACAGCGAGAAACCGGAGGAGGTGGCCCTGCGCGACCGGGGCCTGCGCTGGATCCTGATCGGATGGTTGCTCACCGTGATCAGCGTTGGGCTGCTGTACGGCGCGCCGCTGCCCGAACCCTTGCGCCCTCAGCCGCCGGGGCCGGGACACCAAGGAGCCGGGTGCACTCAGTCGCCTGCGGCAATCAAGCCGCCGCCCAGCAGCACCTCTCCGGCGTAGAACACCGCCGCCTGGCCGGGAGTGATCGAAAACTGCTCCTCGGCGAACTCCAGGCGGGCACGGCTGGGCCGGCCGGCGGCCGTGTCGGCGGCGGTGGCAGCCAGGGGCGTGAGCCGGGCCGCCACTGGAGCACTGCGGTAGCGCACCTGCACCTCCAGATCCAGCGGCGCCTGGGGCGGATCGATCGACACCCAGTTGATCGCCCCGACCACACAGCCACCGCGGCCGGCCTCAGCCCGCGGCGCCACCACCACCCGGTTCATGGCGGCATCGAGGCGCACCACGTGCAGCGGTTCGCTCCAGGCCACCCCCAGTCCTTTGCGCTGGCCGATGGTGAAGTGCTCGATGCCGTCATGCTGGCCCAGCACCCGCCCGTCGCTCAGCACGATCTCCCCCTGGCGCGGCGGCAGGTAGGCATCCAGGAACGCCTTCATCGAGCCATGGTGATCGGCAAGGCAGAGGTCCTGGGATTCAGGCTTCTTGGCCGTGCGCAGCCCGTACCGCTCCGCCTCCAGTCGCGTGTCCGCCTTGGTGAGCTCCCCGAGCGGGAACACCAGCCGGCTGAGCACCTGCTGGGGCAGGTCGTAAAGGAAGTAGCTCTGGTCCTTGCGCGCATCCAGGCCGCGCAGCAGCTGGGTACGGCCGCTCGCTTCGGGAGCGTGCCGCAGGCGGGCGTAGTGGCCGGTGGCGATCCGGCCAATGCCGCGTTCGCGCTCCGCCCACTCCAGCATCGGCGAGAATTTCACCTCGCGGTTGCAGCGGGAGCAGGGCAGGGGCGTGACCCCAGCGGCATAGCCCTCCACCAGAAACCCGACGATCTGCTCCTCGAAGCGGGCGCGTGAATCCACCACGTGATGCGGAATCGCCAGCTGTTCGCAGATCCCGGCCGCGTCCACCAGCCCTTCGGCGCAGCAGGCTCCCTTGCCGCTCATCAACCAGAGGGTGAGCCCCTCCACCTGCCAGCCGGCCTCCACCAGCAGCGCCGCGGTAAGCGAGCTGTCGACGCCACCGGAGAGCCCCACAGCCACCCGCTGCTCCCCGGGCCAGCCGCGCAGGCGGCCGATCACGGCAGCGGCAGGGGCCATGGCAGCAGCGGTGGGGGCAGCGGGGGCAGAAGGCGCGGCGGGAGCGCCAGAGGTGGCGGGGGGGGAGAAGGCCAAGGGGAGCAGTGCCGCCGTCGCGAGTGCGCAGCGTCGGGGCGTCTCCATCATGAAGCGACGCGCCCAGCACGGTTGGGCTCCCCCCTTCGAGTGCTGCCATGAGCTGCTGGCCCGCCCGTGACGCCGCCCACCTGCTGGTGGAATCCGCGCCGATGGCGGCGCTGGAGGAACGCCTGTTCGCCAGCGGGCTACCGGTGGAAGCGTTGATGGAGAAAGCCGCCCTGGCGATCAGCCGGGCGCTGCTGGAGCGGCCGGAGCTGGTGCGGGATGGCGTGCTCGTGCTGGCAGGGCCAGGCCACAACGGCGGCGATGCGCTGGTGGTGGCACGGGAGCTGCACCTGGCCGGTGTCGCCGTGCGGATCTGGAGCCCATTTGAGCTCCACAAACCCCTCACCGACGCCCATCTGCGCCATGCGGCCTGGCTGGGCATCGAGCGCCTGGCGGCGCCACCCGATCCGGCGGCGGCCGAGCTGTGGGTCGATGGGCTGTTCGGCATCGGTCAGCACCGGCCGCCCGAGCCACGGATCGCCACCCTGCTGGAGCAGCGCCAACGGCTGATGGGTGGCCGGCTGGTGGCGATCGATGTGCCCACGGGCCTCTGCGCCGACACCGGCCGGCCCCTGGGCCCGGTAGCCGCCTGTGCCGCCATTACGTATTGCCTGGGCTTGCTCAAGCAGGGGCTTGTGCAGGACACGGCCCTGGCCTGGGTGGGCCAGTTGGAGCGCCTTGAGCTCGGTCTGCCGGCGGCACTGCTGGCGGGCCTGCCTGCCGATCAACCCCTGGCGCTGCTCGGCAGCGACCGTGCCACCGCTCCCTGGCCCCAGCGGCCGCTGGCCGCCGGCAAATACGCGCGCGGCCGTCTGCTGGTGGTGAGCGGCAGCGCCGCGTACCCCGGCGCCGGCCAGCTCAGCCTGCTGGGGGCCAGCGCCAGCGGCTGCGGCAGCCTGCGGGCGGCCCTGCCCCGCGCCCTGGCGGAGCAGATCTGGCTGGTGCAGCCCCACGTGGTGATCAGCGCCGCGCTGGGGGAGCGAGCCGGCGGCGGGCTGGCCCTGGCGGATCTGACGATTCCCGGGCTGCTGGAGCGGCTGGATGCCGTACTGGTGGGGCCCGGCATCGGGGGCGGCACCTGGGGCGACAACGGCGGCAGCGGGGGTGGCAGCGAGGCTGGTAGCGAAGCAGGCCAGAGGATGGAGCAGGGCTCTGCTGCCACGGCGGGCGGCGAGGAGCAGGGCTGGGAGGCGCTGCGCCGCTTTCCCGGCCTGGTGGTGCTCGATGCCGATGCACTCAACCGCCTGGCGGCCGGCGCTGCCGGCGCGCCGGAGCCATGGCTGCGGGGCCGGGCCGGAGCCACCTGGCTCACGCCCCACCAGGGCGAGTTCGCCCGGCTGTTCCCCGACCTGGCCGGTGAGACACCACTGCGAGCCGCCGCCGCCGCCGCGCAGCGGTGCGGCGTGAGCCTGGCCCTCAAGGGGGCCCGCACCGTGGTGGCCGCTGCCGATGGGCGGCGCTGGCAAGTGCTCCATGCGGCCGCCGCCGCTGCCCGGGCCGGCCTGGGGGATGTGCTGTCGGGGTACGCCGCCGGGCGAGGCGCGTGCGCTGGCGCCGGGGACGGGGAGCTGCTGGCAGCGGCGGTGCTGGACCATGCCGAGGCCGGCCTGACCTGTGCCCGGCAGCGAGGGGCTGGTCAGACCACGCCTCAGGCGGTGGCCGCCACCTTGGGATCGGCTTGGGATCGGCCGCTTGAATCAGGCGAAAGATGAACGAAACGATCACTCAAACCGGCCAATGTTTCCTTTTGCACGCAGAAAGTTGAAAGGTTGCTGAAATCACAGCCCCTTTTAATGAACTGACCGGATAGTGACGCCAATCAGCGGGCACAGGCTCCTCCATGACAGCCTCCAGCCTCCAGGGCGAAAAAAGCAGTCGGAGCCGCGGCGGGGATCCGATCAGCTGGTATCTCACCTCCATCGGCCGCGAACCTCTGCTCACCCCTGCCGAAGAGATCGAACTGGGCAATCAGGTGCAGGCGATGATGCAGCTCACCCAATCCGGTGAGCCCGAGCATCCCACCGATCAGGAGCGTCAGCTGATCCGGATCGGCCGCCGCTCCAAGCAGCGGATGATGAAAGCCAACCTGAGGCTCGTGGTCAGCGTGGCCAAGAAATATCAGGGCAAGGGGCTCGAGCTGCTGGATCTGATCCAGGAAGGTTCGCTCGGCCTGGAGCGGGCGGTGGAGAAGTTCGATCCCACCCGCGGCTACAAATTCTCCACCTATGCCTTCTGGTGGATCCGCCAGAGCATGACCCGCGCGATCGCCTGCCAGTCGCGCACGATCCGCCTGCCGGTGCATCTCAGCGAACGGCTCACCGCCATCCGCCGCGTGAGCCTTGATCTGGCCCACAAGCTCGGCGCCATGCCCAGCCGCCGCGAAATCGCCGAGGCGATGGCGATGCCGCTCGAAGAGCTTGATGCCCTGCTGGGCCAGGCCCTCACCACCTCCAGCCTTGATGCGCCCGTGAACGGCGAAGAGGGCCGCAGTTTTCTCGGGGATCTGATCGCCGATCCCGCCAACGAGCAACCGCTCGATGTGGTGGAGCGTGGCATGCACCACGAACAGCTCAACCGCTGGCTCAGCCATCTCTCCGAACAGGAGCGGCAGGTGCTCGAACTCCGCTTCGGGCTGCACGGCGACGAGCGCCACACCCTGGCCGAAATCGGCCGCCAGCTCGACGTGTCCCGTGAACGGGTGCGGCAGGTGGAGCTGAAGGCGCTGCGCAAGCTGCGCAGCCTCACCCACCGGCTGCCGAGCCGCCTCTGAGGGCCAGCCACTGCGGCCTCCCCTCGTCTACCACCCGGCCTATTCCGCGCCGCTGCCCAGCAGCCATCGTTTTCCGATGGCCAAATTCAGGTTGCTGCACGACCTGCTGCGCGCACGGGATCTGGCCCGGGACAGCCAGCTGCACCAGCCGCTGCCGGCGCCGCGTCGCTGGATCGAACAGGTGCATCCCCGAACGTATCACCAGGCGTTTGCCCGCAACCAGCTGAGTGCGGCCCAGCAGCGCCGCATCGGCCTGCCGGCCACGGCGCCACTGGTGCGCCGCACCTGGTTGGCGGTGGGAGGCACCGTGCTCACCGCCCGGCTGGCCCTGCGCCATGGCGTGGCCTGCCATCTGGCCGGCGGCACCCATCACGCCTTCGCCGCCCAGGGCAGCGGCTTCTGCATCTTCAACGACTGCGCCGTCGCTGCCCGGGTGCTGCTGGCGGAAGGGGCGGTGCGCCAGCTGCTGGTGGTGGACCTGGACGTGCATCAGGGCGATGCCACGGCGGCGCTGTTCGCCGAGGAGCCGCGTGTGTTCACCTTCTCGGTGCACTGCGCCAGCAACTTTCCCCTGCACAAGCAGGCCAGCGACCTGGATCTGCCGCTCGCTGACGGCCTCGAGGATCAGCCCTACCTGGAGACGGTGGGGGAGCATCTGCCGGGCCTGCTCGAGCGGCTCCAGCCGGATCTCGTGCTCTACAACGCCGGTGTGGACCCGCACCGTGACGATCGGCTGGGCAGGCTTTGCCTGAGCAGCGAGGGCCTGCTGCAGCGCGACCGGCTGGTGTTCGACGCCTGCCTCAGGCGAGGGATCCCCGTGGCCAGCGTGATCGGCGGCGGCTACGACAGCCTGCCGGAGCTGGTGGAACGGCATGGGCTGGTGTTCCGCGCCGCTGCTGAGCAGGCTCGCCTGCACGGCCTTTGAGCGGGTCAATGGCTCAATGAGAAAGCCAGGGCTCGACCGTGAGCCCGACACATCGTGGCCTTAGGAGCTTTCTTCGGGCTGGCGAGCCGTGGGCGCTTCAGTCTTCGGCCCAGATGTAGCGGGTGAGTTCGGCGGGATCGGGCTCGGGCGCCGCGAGGGCGAAGCTGACCGCATCGGCCACCTCCGCGTCGATCTCCTTCTCGATCTCCTTCAGCTCATCGGCACTGGCGAGGTCGTGGGAGGTGAGATGGGCGGCGAGGGCCTTGATCGGATCGCGCTGTGCCCAGAACTCCTTCTCCGCCTCGCTGCGGAGCTCATCGGGGTCGGCCAGGGAGTGGCCGCGGAAGCGGTAGGTGAGGCACTCCAACAGGGTGGGGCCTTCGCCCGCCCTGGCCCGCTCCACCGCCCGCTGAGCCGCGGCGCGAACCGCCAGCACATCCATGCCGTCGACTTCCTCGCCAGCCATGCCGAAGGCGGCAGCCTTGCGCCAGATCTCCGGATCGCTGGTGGCACGGTCGTGGGCCATGCCGATCGCCCACTTGTTGTTCTCCACCACGAACAGGATCGGCAGCTTCCAGAGCGCCGCCATGTTCAGGCACTCGAAGAACTGGCCGTTGTTGCAGGTGCCATCGCCGAAGAAAGCGGCAGTGACCGCATCGCTGCTGGCATCCCCGAGCGCATCGCGCTTGTAGCGGCTGGTGAAGGCCGCCCCCAGAGCCACCGGGATGCCCTCGCCGATGAAGGCATAGCCGCCCAGCAGGTGATGCTCCCTGGAGAACAGGTGCATGGAGCCGCCCCGGCCCTTGCTGCAGCCGGTGGCCTTGCCGAACAGCTCGCTCATCACCTCACGGGCCGGCACGCCGCAGCTGAGCGCATGGACGTGATCCCGATAGGTGCTGCAGAACCAGTCGTGCTGGGCCCGCATCGCCTTGATCACGCCCGTGCTCACGGCCTCCTGGCCGTTGTAGAGGTGCACGAAGCCGAACATCTTGCCGCGGTAGTACATCTCCGCGCACTTGTCTTCGAACCGCCGACCCAGAGTCATGTCCCGATAGAGGACCAGACCGTCGGCACGGCTCACCGATGTGGGACCTGCCGTGTAGAGGGAAGCGAGCCTTTCCGAATGGCTGCTGACAGGCTCGGCCGCCGGCGGGGCCGGGACAGCGATCTCCTGGGTCATGGCAGGGACAGCGGAACTTCTGACCGCTGACTGTACGGGGTCTGTTCCGCGCGCAGAGTCAAATTGGTTGCCTCTGCCTACACTCCCTGCCAAGCCCGTGCCGCGCGGGATTGCGAGTCGCCAGGGTTGGAACTGCCGATCGACCATTTCCAACTTCTGGGGGTGAGACCGGCCACCGATGCCCAGACGGTGTTGCACACCCTGCAACAGCGACTTGACCGGCCACCGGAGCAGGGTTTCACCGCCGCGGCGCTCGAAGCCCGTGCCGTGCTGCTGCGCGAAAGCGCTGATGTGCTGAGCGATCCGGAGCGCCGCCAGGCCTACGAAGCCGAGCTGATGGCGCTCGACACCGAGAACGGGGCCCTGACGCCGGGCATGGACGTGCCGCCTTCCCGCGAGATGGGGGCCCTGCTGCTGCTCTGGGAGGCGGGCTTGGCGATCGATGCCTTCGATGCGGCACGGCGCTGCCTGCAACCGCCACAGGCGCCGGCACTGGGCAGCCACCGCGAGGCTGATCTCACCTTGCTGGCGGGGGAGGCCTGCCGCATGGGCGCCCGGGAGCTGCAGGGGCGCCGTCAGTTCGAGCGGGCAGCCCAGCTGCTTCAGGAGGGCATCACCTTGATGCGGCGCACGGGCCGCCAACCGGAGCAGCAACGGCTGATGGAACACGACCTGGCCGATCTGCTGCCGTTTCGGGTGCTCGATCTGCTGCGGCGCGATCTGAGCGCCACCGAGGAGCGCGCCGAAGGGCTGAAGCTGCTGGAGCTGCTGGTGGAGCGGCGCGGCGGGCTCGAGGGTGACGGAGATCCAGCCCTGCCCAGGAAAGACTTCCAGGACTTTTTCAAGCAGATCCGCCACTACCTCACGGTGCAGGAGCAGGTCGACCTGTTCAGCCGCTGGGCCAGTGGCAACGCCACCACCGCCGGCTCCGCCACCGCCGAATTCCTGGCCTGCCTGGCGCTCACCGCCTCCGGCTTCGCCCAGCGCAAGCCGGAACGCATCGCCGCCGCCCAGCTGCGGCTGGAGGCCAGCGGTCAGCCGGGCCTGCAGCCCTTTCTGGCCTGCCAGCATCTGCTGCTCGGGCGGGTGGCCACGGCGGAAGCCTGCTTCAGCCAGGGCGCCGACCCCGCCCTGCGCGCCTGGGCGGCCGAACAGGGCAGCGAACCGCTCGCCCAGCTCTGCGCCTACTGCTGCGACTGGCTGCGGCGCGATGTGCTCGCCGGCTACCGCGACATCGAAATCGACCCTGATCTGGAGGCCTACTTCGCCGATCGCGACGTGCAGGCCTACGTGGAGCAGCTCGACCGGCGCCAGGCCCGCGCGCAGCAGAGCCAGGGCCAAGCGGGCGCTGAGGCCGTTCCCCCAGCTCCGTTTCCCCAAGCGCCGGCCTTCGCCGCTCCGCCGACCCAGGGCACAGCTGCGGCGGCTGAAGACCCGATGCGCTGGCCGGATGCACTGGAGCCCGCCGCTGCCCCTGCCAGCCCGCCGCTCGACAGCGAAGACCCCTTCCTCACGACGACAGCCACCCCGGCGCGGTCCAGCGCCGCCCCCCGCTCCAGACGCGCTTCCCTTGGCACCGCCGGCTGGAAAGCTCTGCCCGGCTGGGGCCGCATGGCCGCGGCCGCCGTTCTGGTCAGCGCCTTCGTCGCCGCTGGCCTGGCAGGAATGATGGCCCTGAGGCCCTTGTCGCCCGCCAGCCCCGACAGGCAGCCCAAACCAGGAGTGGGCGCCACCGGCACCGCGACCCCGCCAGCAGTCCCCCCCGCCAAGAGTCCCCCCGCGGCCAAGCCCCAGCCGGCCCGTGCGGCTGGCCCGGTGCCGCTCACCAACGCCGAGCCGGATGAAACCCAGCTGCGCGCCCTGCTGGAAGCCTGGCTGCAGACCAAAGCCGCGGCGCTCGATGGCCGACCCCCCGCTACCCCGCCGGCGGACCTGGCCCGGGAACGGCTGGTGCGCGACCTGGCCGCCGAACAACGCCGCAACCGCGCCCGGGGCGTGAGCCGTGAGCAGGTGACGACCGAGATCCAGGGCTTCCGCATCGACACCCGCACCCCCCGCCGGATCGCCGCCGCGGTGGACCTCCGCTACAGCGACACTGCGCTCGACGCCCAGGGCAAGGTGGTCGAGCGCACCCCTGCCACCAACCTGCGCAACCTCTACATCTTCGGCCGCGACGGCGAGGTGTGGAAGGTGGTGGGCTTCCGCCCGCTCTCCTGAGCCGCAGCTGAGCGCTTGAGCCTGAGCTCAGGCTGGGGCTGGGGCTGGGGGCGTTCAGGCGGAGCCGCTGGAGCACCAGCGAAGGCCTGGCCGGCATGTTTTTACGATCGGGTCACGATCCGCCGGCGCTTCGCCCCATGTTCGACGAACTTTCCCAGCGTTTCGAAGACGCGGTCAAGAGCCTGCGGGGCCAGGACAAGATCACCGAGGGCAACGTGGACGGGGCGCTGCAGCAGGTGCGCCGGGCCCTGCTGGAGGCCGATGTCAGCCTCGATGTGGTCAAGGGCTTCATCGCCGATGTACGCGAGCGCGCCATCGGTGCCGAGGTGGTGCGGGGGGTGAGCCCGGATCAGCAGTTCATCCAGCTGGTGCATCAGGCGCTGGTGGAGGTGATGGGCGGGGAGAACGCACCGCTGGCCCATGCCGAGCAGGCCCCCACGGTGGTGCTGATGGCCGGTCTGCAGGGGGCAGGGAAAACCACCGCCACCGCCAAGCTGGGCCTCCACCTCAAGGAACAGGGCCGGCGGGCGCTGCTGGTGGCCGCCGACGTGTACCGGCCCGCCGCCATCGATCAGCTGCAGACCCTCGGCAAGCAGATCGGTGTGGAGGTGTTCAGCCTGGGGGCCGACGCCAGACCGGAGGACATCGCCGCCGCGGGTGTGGCCAAGGCGCGCGCCGAAGGCTTCGACACCGTGCTGGTGGACACCGCCGGCCGGCTGCAGATCGACGCCGCAATGATGGAGGAGATGGTGCGGATCCGCACCGTGGCGGCGCCCGATGAGGTGCTCCTTGTGGTGGATTCGATGATCGGCCAGGAAGCGGCCGACCTCACCCGCGCCTTTCACGAGCAGGTGGGCATCACCGGCGCGGTCCTCACCAAACTCGACGGCGACTCCCGCGGCGGTGCGGCGCTCTCGATCCGCAAGGTGAGCGGTGCGCCGATCAAGTTCATCGGCACCGGCGAGAAGGTGGAAGCCCTGCAGCCGTTCCACCCGGAGCGGATGGCCAGCCGCATCCTCGGCATGGGCGATGTGCTCACCCTGGTGGAGAAAGCCCAGAAGGAGGTGGAGATCGCCGATGTGGAGCGCATGCAGAAAAAGCTGCAGGAAGCCTCCTTCGACTTCAGCGACTTCGTTCAGCAGATGCGCATGATCAAGCGCATGGGATCCCTGGGCGGCCTGATGAAGCTGATCCCGGGAATGAACAAGATCGACGACGGCATGCTCAAGCAGGGCGAGGCCCAGCTCAAGCGGATCGAGGCGATGATCGGCTCGATGACGGAGGACGAACGGAAGCAGCCGCAATTGCTGGCGGCCCAACCTTCCCGCCGGCGGCGCATCGCCGCAGGTAGCGGCCACACGCCGGCGGATGTCGACAAGGTGCTGGCTGATTTCCAGAAGATGCGCGGCTTCATGCAACAGATGACCCGCGGCGGAGGCATGCCGGGCATGCCAGGCATGGGCGGCGGCATGCCCGGGTTCCCCGGAATGGGGGGCGGCATGCCGGGCATGGGGGGGATAGGCGGACCAGGGGTGCCTGCAGGCGGCAGCTCGCGCAAGGCCAATCGGCCTGCGAAGAAACGCAAGGGATTCGGCCAGCTTTGAGCACGTAAAACCCAAGGATTGGCACTGAGAGGAATCTCAGGGAACACAAGATGAAATCCCGATCCTCTCGCGAACGAAGGCGAAACTGACATTCGCCCCAACCCATGGAACACCCGGCCTCAGCCATGTCAATACGTCACCACATTAATTCAGAATCCAGACATCAACAAGGCAAAACGATCTACGACATTGGAGCCAACAACGGGGACGACCTAGCCTATTACCTAACAAAGGGCCTAAAGGTTGTTGCGGTAGAGGCCAATCCGACTCTTTGCAATCTGATTCATCAACGGTTTCGCGACCAAATTGCCAACGGTCGACTAGCAGTTGAGAACTGCGTTGTCACCGCCGATCCGCAGCTTGATCCCGTGCCGTTCTACATCCACAAAGACGCACATATTCTCAGCCAACTACCCAAGCCTAAACACAACATAAACGACTTCGAAGAGATTATCCTTCCAGCCTTATCCGCAAATGAGCTAATCAAAAGACACGGGGAACCTCATTACATCAAAATTGACATAGAACACTATGACCACGTTCTCTTGCGGAGCCTCTTCAAGCAGGGTATTCGTCCGGAATTTATTTCCGCGGAATGCCACAGCCTCGACGTCTTTATCAGACTCTTGCACGAGGGCGGCTACAATTCATTTAAGGTTGTAGATGGCTTTAGCGTCAGCAAAGTCTATAAAAATACTCCCATAGCAACGCTTGACGGAATTCGTTCATTCAGCTTTCCTTTTCATTCTGCCGGACCCTTTGGCGTCGATCTGCACGGGGAGTGGATGGATGGTGAAGCGTGTTTTAAGCACCTCATTGCCATTGGACTTGGCTGGAAGGACCTCCACGCTTGCGTCCTCCCCTCGCCGGTCGTGCCGTCCGCAGGTTTTCACGAAGGTCCCGGCCAACGGCCACAGCCCATTCACGAACTGCTCCTGCGGGTTCGATGGGCATGCAGCCACCAAAATCTGAAACGGGCACTCCGCCGGTTTACCCCCAAACGGATCGGCAGCGGTATCGCGCGAAGGCTGCGGCGCCGTTTAGAGGCGAAGGGCTGATGTAGTGTGGTTAGCTGGTTTCATCCGACGGCCCTACGATGATCAAGCTCCGCCTGAAGCGGTTCGGCAAGAAGCGGGAAGCGAGCTTCCGCTTGGTTGCCACCAACAGCACATCACGTCGTGATGGCCGGCCGCTGGAGGAACTGGGCTTCTACAACCCCCGCACGAAAGAAACCCGCCTCGACACCGAAGCGATCCGTGTGCGTCTGGGCCAAGGCGCCCAACCCACCGACACTGTGCGCTCGCTGCTGGAAAAAGGCGGCCTGATCGAGAAAACGATCCGTCCTGGCGAAACCGTCGGCAAAGCCAACCAGGCCGCTGCCCGCGAAGCCGCAGCCAAGCAGGCCGAGAAGGAAGCGGCAGAAGCCAAGGCCGCCGCTGCAGAAGCTGCCGCCAAGGAAGCCGCTGAAGCTGCTGCCGCCGAACCTGAACCCACTGCTGCGTCTGCGGCCGCTTGAGGACGCGCCCCATGACCGGGGCCGACACCTCTTCTTCGCGCACTCTCATCGCGCTGCCGAATCCATCGTCAGCCCTTGCTCTGGCTGGCGAAGCGGAAGCCACCCTGCATCACATTGAGGCGCTCACCGGCGTCTCGATGGTGCTGCGGGGTCTTGATCTGTCGATTCAGGGTCGCAGCAGCCAGCGCGAGCGGGCCGCCGCCCTCGTTGATCTGCTGCGGCCGCTCTGGCAGGAGGGTCAGGCCGTCGGCGCGGTGGATGTGCAAACCGCGCTGGTGGCGCTCGACACCGGCCGCAGTTCCGAACATCGCGACCTGGGCAATGTGGTGCTGGCCCGTAGCCAGGCCGGCAAGCTGCTGCGTCCACGCACCCTGCGCCAGCGCAGCTACGTCGAGGCGATGGAGCGCCACGATCTCACCCTGGCGCTCGGGCCGGCGGGCACCGGCAAAACCTTCCTGGCCACCGTGCAGGCGGTGCGCATGCTCAATGAGCGGCGGGTGGAGCGGCTGATCCTCACCCGGCCTGCTGTGGAAGCGGGCGAACGGCTGGGGTTCCTCCCCGGCGATCTGCAGCAGAAGGTGGACCCCTACCTCCGCCCCCTCTACGACGCATTGCACAGCCTGCTGGGGGCGGAGCGCACCAGCGCGCTGCTGGAGAAAGGGGTGATTGAGGTGGCTCCGCTGGCGTACATGCGAGGCCGCACGCTGGCCGACGCCTTTGTGATCCTCGATGAAGCCCAGAACACCACGGCAGCTCAGATGCGCATGGTGCTCACGCGTCTCGGGGAGAACTCACGCATGGTGGTCACAGGTGATCCCACCCAGGTGGATCTGCCTCGCGATCAGCTCAGCGGCCTGATCGAGGCTGCCCAGGTGCTCCAGGGGGTCGAAGGCGTGGCGATCTGCGAGCTCACGGCGGCCGATGTGGTGCGACACCCGCTTGTGCAGCGGCTGGTGACCGCCTACGCCAACCGGGATGCCAACGGGCTGGCAGCCACGGCTCAACAGCGATTCGACAGCCAGCAACGCCGCCGCGGACCTTGAGCAGCACAGAACGACTCCGCATTCCGGCCGAAATCGCAGTGGCGGCCCTTGTGGCCTATGGGCTCGGTTTCTGGTTCACCAACCTGTTTCCTGGCTATCTGCCCAAGATCGGCGGCCTCTGGTCGGCCATCTCGGCGATCGTGGTGACCCAGTCCACGCGCAAGGAAACGACCTCCTCCGCCTCCCTGCGCATTCTGGGATCGGCAATCGGGGCGATCACCAGCGCCGTCTACCTGACGCTGCTGCCCTTTCACCCCCTCGGCATGGCCCTGGCGATCTTCGCCACGGTCTTGCTCTGCTCCGCCGTCAACATTCCCAACCATGGCCGCCTGGCTGCGATCACGGTGATCGTGGTGATGGTCACCGGGAGCCTGGATCCGAAGCTGAGCCCCGGCCTGAACGCCCTGCTGCGCTTGGTTGAATCCTGCATCGGCACTGGCGTTGCCGTGTTGGGCGTCCGGCTCTGGCCGGAACCGGGTCCCAAAGACTGAAGGAACCGCTCCGATGGCATAGGGAGATCCACACCCCCCGGCAGGCGTGGAGGCGCCCAATGGCAGAAACCCGCTGGCAGGATGGAAGGAGTTTCGTTCCACTGGAGCGCAATGCCGGCCAGCAGCAATTTTCAGCAAGCCATTCGGGAGGCTCAGTCCAGCGCCTTGGTGGGCCCCAATGTGGTCAACAAGGCCCTGCCCTACGTGGGCGGCGGCATGGTGCTCACCGCCGGCGGTGTGGTCGGCGGCCTGTCGATGATCGGCACCCCGCTGTTCATGCCCCTGTTCTGGGTGGCCCTGATCGGCAACTTCATCCTGTTCTTCGTCGCCCAGAACGTGGCGATGAAGGGCAACAACAGCACGGCGCTGCCGATCCTGGCGATCTACAGCCTGATCACGGGCTTCACGCTCAGCGGCATCGTGGCCATGGCCATCGGCACCGCAGGAATCGGCGCCATCGGCACGGCGGCTTTGGCCACGGGCATCACCTTCGTGGTGGCCTCCATGGTGGGCCGGCGCATGAGCGACAACCTCGGCCAAGCCCTGGGCGGTGTGGTGGGCCTGGGCATCCTCGGCCTGATCATCGCCATGGTTGTGCAGATCGTTGGCGGGATCTTCATCCCGGGCTTCGGTGGCAACGGCTTCGAGCTGCTGATCGCCGGCTTCGGCACCGTGCTGTTCGTGGGAGCCGCCTTCCTCGACTTCTACACGATGCCCCGCACCTACAGCGACGACCAGTATCTAGCCGGCGCGCTGGGCATGTATCTCACCTACATCAACCTGTTCATCTTCATTCTGCGCCTGATCATTGCGCTGAATGGCGGTGGCCGCCGCGACTGAACCAGCCACATTCCTGTGAGCTTGCCAGGGGTTCGCCCCTGGCTTTGTCATAGCAATTGGGCAGGCCAGATCCCCCAGCAAGCAGACCGGCAGGCATGCTTGACTGGGATTTGAGGCCATCTGCACACCCCTCCTTCATCGTCGCTCGTTGGAATGAAAACAGCCTTGATCACCGGCATCACCGGCCAGGATGGCAGCTACCTTTGCGAGTTTCTGCTTGAGAAGGGGTATGTGGTGCACGGCATCAAGCGCAGGGCCAGCAGCTTCAATACGCAGCGCATTGATCACCTCTATCAAGATCCCCACGATCAGGATCCACGCCTGGTGTTGCACTACGGAGATCTCACGGATGCCAGCAATCTGATTCGCATCATTCAGCAAGTGCAGCCCGATGAAATCTATAACCTGGGCGCGCAGAGCCATGTGGCAGTGAGCTTCGAAAGCCCCGAATACACAGCCAATGCTGATGCACTTGGCACGCTCCGTATTCTGGAGGCCGTGCGGGTGTTGGGGTTGGGCAGCAAAACCCGCATCTACCAGGCCAGCACCAGCGAGCTGTATGGACTGGTACAGGAAACGCCACAGAAAGAAACCACCCCATTCTATCCGAGAAGCCCCTACGGGGTAGCAAAGCTCTATGGCTACTGGATCACGGTGAATTATCGGGAAGCTCATGGGATGTATGCCTGCAATGGCATTCTCTTCAACCATGAAAGCCCGCGTCGCGGAGAAACCTTCGTGACTCGCAAGATCACTCGTGGCCTGGCGCGGATCGCAGCGGGCCTCGATCAGTGTCTCTACATGGGCAACCTCGATTCCCTGCGCGATTGGGGCCATGCGCGGGATTACGTCGAGATGCAATGGCTGATGCTGCAACAGGAAACACCCGACGATTTCGTGATCGCCACAGGACGCCAGGAATCTGTCAGGCGCTTCATCGAGCTGGCTGCCGGCGCACTGGGTTGGGGCGGGATCGACTGGAGCGGCACAGGGGTGGCTGAAACCGGTCGGCGCAGAGATACAGGCGCCGCCGTGGTACGCATCGACCCGCGCTATTTCCGCCCTGCTGAGGTGGAAACCCTCTTGGGCGACCCCACCAAGGCGCGCGAGAAACTCGGCTGGACTCCCACCACCACGCTCGAGGAGTTGGTGGCGGAAATGGTCAAGCAGGATGTGGAAGATGCAGCCAAGGAAGCCACCCTGCGTCGTGAAGGCTTTGAGGTGGTGGGATCAATGGAGAACCCACCAATGGTGGTCAGAGAGGCCGACCAGGTGCGCTAAGCTAGTATCCACGCCATTCAGGTTCAACGTTCGATCGCGCAATCGCGCCACCTAGACGTGTATCCGAGGCAGGGTTGACCGGCTTCAAAAACTGCATCTGAACAAACAGACGTCAGTGACGGCCTGAACGACCAGCGGGGGTCTCCCCGTCCAAGGAATGCCCTCATGAAGCAGATGAAGAGCCAAGCGGAAGCCGCGGAACCATCGTGTCCGATCTGCAACTCAGGCACAAAGCCACTGTTCCCTGCTCAGATCCTGGGGAAACACCAAGCCTGGCTTCATCAATGTCCGCAATGTGGATGGGCAGGCTATTCGCATCCCCACTGGCTGAACGAGGCCTATCAAGATCCGATCGCCATTACGGACACAGGGCTGCTTGCACGAAACATCACTATTTCGCAAGCCCTCTCCTCGCTACTGGTTGAGCTCCGCCTGCATCGCCTGACGATACTGGATGCCGCTGGTGGCTATGGCGTGCTTACAAGACTGATGCGTGACATCGGCCATCCATGCTTCTGGAGTGACCCCTATGCGCCAAACATCTTCGCGAAGGGATTCGAAGTGGACAAGGCCGTCGGCAGCATCGGTGTGGTCACGGTGTTCGAAGTGCTTGAACACCTGCCAAATCCCATTGAATTTCTTTCCGCACTCGTTGACACTCACCAACCCAAGCTCATCATTGCCTCAACGGAGCTATACGAGGGGAATGAGCCAAGCCCGCAGTGGTGGTACCTTGCTCCGGAAACGGGCCAGCACATCAGCTTCTACACCAGGGAAACCCTGACGTTTCTAGCTTCTGAAGTGGGCCTGAACTACAGACATTGCCGTGGCTTCCACATGTTCGTCTCTCCTGAATGCTCAGAAGCTGAAAATATCGCTCAGACCAGAAGTGCTGGAGTTTCATTATACCAAGCAGCCCTTTCACGGGTGCGACGGCTAGGCGTACGAATCCTAGGTGGATTGGAGCCTCCCACTGATCTTGCAAGCCTGACATGGCAGGACCACCTTGAAGCTGTCAGGCGGCTTGGTTAAGATGACAATGAAGAAGGAAAGCAAGTGAGGTAACGCCCACGTCACCATTCAGCCGCGATGAAGGGCTGCTGTCGAAGCTGAGCGAACATGGGAGCGAGCCCCCTTCGCTATGTCCGTTCACAGGCTCTCCGGGCCACGCTTGTTCTGCACCAAGTTGATTCCGTTGTTGTGTTTCCATTCTTGATGAATCAATGAGCACTCCAAGGGTCCCGCGAACAGCCCTGATCAGCGGCATCACCGGACAGACCGGTGCTTATCTTGCTCACCGACTTGTTCAGCGGGGCTACAGAGTGGTTGGCAGCAGCCGCGATGCCGGCACTGCAGACGTGTCAAGGTTGCAGGCCTTGGACCTCCTTGACAACGTGGAGATCGTATCCCTGGCTCCCGCAGACTTTCGCAGTGTGCTCCAGATGATCAGGCTTCACCAGCCTGATGAGATCTATTCACTGGCTGGACAGACCAGCGTTGGGCTTTCCTTTGAGCAACCCTTCGAATCGTTCGAATCCATCGCCATCGGTACGCTCAATTTTCTCGAGGCCATGAGAATTCTTGACCTTCCGATTCGCTTCTTCAATGCTGGCAGCACCGAGTGCTTTGGCAACTCACCGGAGAGTGTGTTGAACGAGCAGTCGGCCATGCATCCGGTAAGCCCCTACGCCGTGGCCAAAGCCACCTCCTTCTGGATCACGAGCAACTACCGCAAGAGTTACGGCCTGCACGCATGCACGGGCCTGCTCTCCAATCATGAGTCACCGTTGAGGCCCTCGAGGTTTGTCACCAGCAAGATCGTGCAGGGCATTCACGCAATCAAAGCAGGAAAACAATCAAGCCTTGAGCTCGGAAACATCCTGATTTCAAGGGACTGGGGGTGGGCCGCTGATTATGTCGAAGCCATCCACTCGATGACATGCGCACCTGTAGCAGAGGACTACATTGTTGCCACAGGCCAAACGCATTCTCTTCTAGAACTGATCGAGTCTCTCTGCAGACTTGCTGATCTTGATGCCACAGCGATCATCAAGACAGACCAAAAGCTTCTACGTCCATCCGACCTCACATCCATGACGCTTTCCGCCGAAAAGATCAGGCTAAAACTCGGCTGGAAAGCGACGACAGGCTTTCCAGAGCTCGTCAGCAAGCTCTATCACCAGGAGTTGTTCTAAGCCGTGAAATCAAATCGATCGGACGCGACTTCTCCGCACCGCGTTTACTATGACGGATTGATCTACAACCTCTATCAGAGCCGCCCGGGCGGCATCAGCAATTTCTTTGATCATCTGATCTCTTCTGTTTCCCATCACTATCCCTGCTTACTGACGAGCCGCCGTGCTGCCAGCCTTCCCCATCCCATCGGCCCTCAGCTCACGATTGCCCGGCACAATCTGAATATTCGCCCGGGGCGAGTCAATGAAAAACTCTGGCGCTTTCGTTTTGCACAACGAGCAACCCGCTTCCGACCGAATCTGATTCACTGCACCTTTTACGGCAAACCGTTGATCTTGGGATCAAAGGCGCCAGTGATTTACACTGCTTACGACATGATTGTAGAAAAGTGGAAACATCAACTCGATCCCAACGGTGAATCTGCCCATCTCAAGAGGCAGTGCTTTGAAGCAGCGGCAGCCATCCCCTGCATCTCAGAGTCCACCCGCAACGATCTACTGGCGCTTTATCCGCATCTCGAGCCCAAAGTGTCGGTGATTCACCTGGCTGGCGACCTCAAAGGGGTAGATGGGCTGAATGCCATGGATAGCCGAACCGAGGCGATCCCCCGGGCTGATCAAGCCACTCCCTACCTGCTATACGTGGGCGCACGATCCTCCTACAAGAATTTCACCCGACTCGCCCTTGCCTTTACACGGGTAAGCGCCCAGCTTCCCAACTTGCAGCTTCACCTGGTGGGAGCATCGTTCACCAGCGAGGAAGTGGATCTCCTTGAAGCGCTCGCCATCAGCAACAAGGTGATCATGCATGCCGATCTGGGCGATGCCCAGCTCTACAAGCTCTACCGCGGTGCGCTTGCCTTCGTCTATCCCTCCCTCTACGAGGGCTTCGGGATTCCTCCTCTCGAAGCTATGGCCCTGGACACGCCGGTCCTGGCCGCCAACACCTCCAGCCTGCCGGAAGTGACCGGCGATGCGGCGCTCCTGTTCAACCCTTCCTCGGTGGAGGCCATCGTTGAAGCCATTCTGCGAATCGCCCGTGAGCCTGGGCTGCGCGAAGACCTGATCCGCAAGGGCCGGCGTCAGCTCGAGCGTTTCAGCTGGGAGAAAACGGCGGCTGCCTATCTGGAGCTCTACGAATCCGTGGCCGCCCAGCACAGCCGATGAGCCAGGCGAACGCGTTGAGGAGACGCCAGCTGTGTGGCCGGCAGAACCCGCTGGTGCAACGAACGGCTCATGGGCTGGCCGCGGGGCTCCGCCGCCTGCAGCGTTGTTGAAGGCAGTGCTGTGTGAGGACGGCAAAGGCGTGAGGTTCGGAGTAGCTCCCTCATGTGATCAACCCTGCCGACCCACCTGCCTTGCACCAGGCGAAAGCTGCTGGCGGCTCGACACACTCAGCCTCCACGCCGTTCCCCCAGGGCGAACGGCGAAAAGAAGGCGGTGATGCCCAGCGCCTCGGCGAACTCCAGCACGCGGCACCAGGCCCGGTCGTCACGCAGGATGCCGCGCAGAATCACCGGCGCATTGCCGCCCTGAAGGCCCATCTCGAACAGGGGGTGGCCGATGGAGGCCTGCACACCATCGTCCCGGTGGGTGGGGGCGATATCGGCGCTGCCGATCAGGATGCGCCGCTGGCTGGCATTCCACTCGAAGGGAATGTCGTAAAGGTTGAGCAGATCGGTGGCCAGGGCCCAGGAGGTGCCGTTGGCATCGATCTCCACGGCGAGGCTGGTGCTGCGGGCCGTCATGCTGGCCTTGCGCCGAAAGGCAAGCGGCGCTGGGCCTGCGGCGGGGGGGAGGACGGGGGCTGGAGCGAGCAACTCACGAATCCGCCGCCGCAACTGCTCGCCGCCATCGGCAGGTCCGCCCTTACGCAGCTGCATGAAGTCCCAGCGCTCGCCGCTGCCACCCCAGGCCACCGGACCGTAGTTGTCATGCGGCTGGCGCCCATCACGGTTGGCGGCCGCTTCGGCGTGGGTCATCACCCGCTGAATGGTGATGTCTTCGGCACGCCAGCTCCAACTGCGGGCCACGGCCGCCACCTCCTGGCACATCGCCTCGATCTGCGCCTCGGTGGGCGGGATCATCCAGGGATCGGGGTTGCCGCCCATGCAGGCGCAGGAAATCGCCACTGCGTTACTGTTGCGCCGCCAGGTGTGGGCATTGAGATCGATCGTGTAGGAGTGCAGCCGGTGCAGATGGCCATCGCCGGCCACGATCGTGTGGTAAACACCCGAGCGCACCCAGGTGTAAGCGGTGGCGCTCCAATGGAGATAGATCGTCGCGGCCATGACAGCTGCGGTGGGAAAGGTGGTGGGGCGGACGTTAGCGAGGGTGCCACTTTGTTGCAGCGCCTCAAGAGCCCTGGCTCCAGCGGCGGCCGTTGATCATTGGTGGGGCCGCCACTGAAGGCCCGATGACACGATGAGGTATGCTTGCGCAAACATAATCATCACGACCCCATCGCTTCTTTGCGTCCAAGCAAGAAGCCACGCCAACTTTTTTCAGCCCCAGAGTTATCACATTTTTCTCGTCAGGAATCATGCGCGAGTTCCTCAAGCAGAAGGCGAAAACTTCTCTAAGGAGGCTGGTGGCTACCTGCGCAGACAAGATCGCAGGAGAAATCGTTAGCGGGTCACTGCAAGTCAACACCGTCTTGACTGAGTTTCCCAAATCAGGTGGCAGCTTTCTTTGCTTTGTTCTCAATCATCTACTTGAGAACAGGGATCAGCTTTGTGTTCCGAATCCACACATTTACTCTTGTCTGCGCTCCTCACTCGACCTTGACCAGTCGACATCAAGCCTGGCGATGGTTTCAGGACTGATGGAGATCAACACCAAGCATGGCTGTCGGGTACTAAAAACTCATGCACATCACGAACCGCGCTTTCGATCGATCATCTGCCTGTACCGAGAGCCATTGAGCGTGATGACATCCGATTACCGCCACCTCATGGCCAACGGCTGCGGTGATTATCAGCACCTTAATCAGCTGATCACCTGCAAGCAACGCGGCATGCCCGCATGGCTAGATTTCTACCGGAGCTATGCAGCGGCGCCCAAGGACAGCCGGATCTACTTCCTGAACTACGCAGAACTGTGCAGCCATCCCGTTCAAGCCATCGAACACGCCTTGCTCGGTGTTTTTGGCCTGGCCTTGAATGGCGCCGGCAAGGAGCGCGTGAGCATGATCTCAGGCATAAGCTACGGCCAAGATCTGGAAGACATTGTGATCAGCCATGATCCAAGAATGTGCTTTGAACATCGCTTTATCCGCTCGCAAGCATCGATAGGCCATTCTCTCGCGGAGGTTCGGATTCCCACAGATCTTTCTATTCAATGCGAAACAATGATGGACTGGCTCAATGGATCAAGCACAGTGATTAGAGAGACGGCAAGCGAGCGAAATGCCAAGGAACCCTGCTATGGATCACGCCTGGAGCAGTAGCTGGGAAATCCACAACACTTTTGTGAACAAGGCAAGCCTTTAACAGCACCAGCAAGTTCCAGAGCGATTGATTCACAGCTCAACATCTGCAGATTCCGTGGCACGCCGTCTCTACATCAACAACCAAGACACAAGGTTCTTTCTTGTGTTGCAGGGCTGCCCTCGCAGGGTTCAACGCAGGCGCCGTTCATGATCGATCCAGATGCTTTCTCCCTCTCCACTGAAGAACGCCTGGCCATTGCGTCGCTCCTTGCAGAGGTGGGGCCTGATCTATCCCTGGAGCAACTCTGGCGGTTGATGGACCAGGCCTGGGAGGCCTGCAGGTGTAACAACCTCCACGTGGATACGGAGCGATATGCCAGCTTCTACCGCCATCCGGTGTGGTTGCTGAACGGAATGTTCATTGAGCAACATTCCACCTCTATGGGGCACCGGCGTGCCATCACAGCCGCCGTCGCCGCCCTTCGCCCTGAGTATGTGGTTGATGTGGGCGGTGGCTTCGGCACCCTGGCCCGGTTGTTGGCCTCAGCACTGCCAAAGGCGCAGATCCATATCTGCGAGCCCTATCCACCCCAGCATGGCGTTGAGAGCTGCCAGCCCTACGCCAACATCCAGTTTGTGCCGGAACTCACCAGTGAGGCCTACGACGTGCTGGTGAGCACCGATGTGCTCGAGCACGTGCCGGATGCTCTTGCCCTGCTGGCGCGCATGGTGAAGGCGGTGCGTCCCGGAGGCCATCTGCTGATCGCCAATTGCTTTTTCCCAGTGATCCAGTGCCACCTGCCGTGCACGTTTCATCTGCGCCACAGTTTTGACAGCTTCTGCCGCGAACTGGGCCTGGACGTGCTGGGCCCCTGCACAGGAAGCCACGCCACCCTCTACCGGCGTTCGCAGCGGATCGAGCCGGATTGGCCACGCCTGCGGGCCCTGGAACGCCGCTCCCGGAAGCTGTTTCCCTGGCGCCAATGGCACGACCGCCACCTGCTGAGCTGGAGGCTGCGCGCACGCTTGCTGGCCACCAGGCCCCTGCACTATCCCGGCAAACTGCTGGCGGCACTGAGGCCCCCGGGTTGAACGTTCTCCACGTCAATGCGTCCGACGGCTCCGGTGGAGCCGCCCGTGCCGCCTACAGGATCCATCGCTGTCTGGTCGATCACGGCCAGGCCCATGGAGTGCAGTCGCAGTTGCGGGTGCTTCAGAAACTCAGCGGCGATCCCTCGGTGATCGACGGCGCGACCCCTGAGCAACGCAGCAGGCTGCGGCGACGTCTGGCGCCACGGCTGAGGCACTGGTCGTATCGCGCTTTCGGCAGCGCCAACCCGGTGCTCCATTCCCATGCCTGGCTCGCCACCGGGTTGGGCGCGGAACTGCAGGCCCGCCGGAAGCAGCAGACAGCGGATCTGCTTCACCTGCACTGGCTCGGCGATGCCACTCTCTCGGTGCAGGAGATCGGCCGTCTGCCGCAGCCCCTGGTGTGGACCCTGCACGACCAGTGGGCCTTCTGCGGGGCCGAGCACTACACTAGCCCGCCGGAGGCGGAAGAGCGCGAAAGCTCCGATCGACGCTTCGAGCTGGGGTACACCCCAGGCAGCCGCCCGCCGCAGGAACGCGGCCCCGACCTCAACCGCCGCAGCTGGTTGCAGAAGCACCACAGCTGGCGGCGACCGATGCAGATCGTGTGTCCCAGCACCTGGCTGGCGGACTGCGCCCGGCGCAGTGCATTGATGCGCCATTGGCCGATCACGGTGATCCCCTATCCGATCGATATCGGGGTCTGGGCTCCTTGGCCGCAGGCCCAGGCGCGCCAGCTGCTGGGTCTGCCGCCGGACTGCCCACTGGTGCTGTTCGGGGCGATCGGTGGCACCACCGATCCACGCAAGGGCGCCGATCTGCTTCAGACGGCGCTGTGCGCGCTCAGAGAAGATGCGTCCGGAACCCCGCTGGCCCCCGCTCGAGCTGGTGGTGTTCGGCCAGAGCCGGCCACTGCAGCCACCGCACCTGGGCTTTCCCGTGCGCTACTGCGGCCACCTGCACGACGACATCAGCCTGCGGCTGCTGTATGCCGCCGCCGATGTGATGGTGGTGCCCTCTCGTCAGGAAGCCCTGGGGCAGACAGCAACAGAGGCCCAGGCCTGCGGCACCCCGGTGGTGGCCTTCCGCGCCGGTGGGCTCGAAGACATCGTGCTGGACCGCGTCACCGGTGCGCTGGCCGAGCCCTTCGATCCGACCTCCCTGGCAGCGGCCATCACCTGGGTGCTGGAGGACCGGCAGCAAGCGGTTCAACTTGGCATCGCGGCCCGGCAACGGGCTGAACAGCACTGGCATCCCGCGCGCATCGCCGCGCTGTATGCCCAGGTGTATGAGCAGGCGCTGGCTGGGATCGCTGCGGAGGCCCGATGCAGCAGCTGAGCCTTGGGGTAGGAAACCGCATGGCCGGAGCCGATATGCTTTCGCAGCGCCGTCGGCCGCAGCCGCCGGCTCTTCAGCGCGCTTGCCGATGCCACCACTGATCACTGCAGCGGACAGGGTTTTCGTTGCCGGACACCGCGGCATGGCCGGCAGTGCCATCGTGCGGCGGCTGCAGGCGGGGGGCTACCAGCAGGTGCTCACCGCCAGCCGCGCAGAACTGGATCTGCTGGATCCGCAGGCCGTGAGCCGCTGGTTCGCCGCCCAGCGCCCCGATGTGGTGGTGCTGGCCGCCGCCAAGGTGGGCGGCATCCTGGCCAACAGCACCTACCCGGCCGATTTCCTGCTGGAGAACCTCAAGATCCAGAACCATGTGATCGAGAGCGCCTGGCGCCATGGCACGCGGCGGCTGTTGTTCCTCGGCAGCAGCTGCATCTATCCCAAGCTCGCGCCGCAGCCGATCCGGGAGGAGTCACTGCTCACCGGGCCGCTGGAGCCCACCAACTCCTGGTACGCCATCGCCAAGATCACCGGCATCGAGCTGTGCCGGGCCCTGCGGCAGCAGCACGGCTTCGATGCTCTCAGCCTGATGCCCACCAACCTCTATGGCCCGGGCGACAACTACCACCCCACCAACAGTCACGTGCTGCCAGGGCTGATCCGCCGCTTCCACGAGGCGCGGACCAGCGGAGCGGCCAGCGTCACCTGCTGGGGCACCGGTTCACCACTGCGGGAGTTCCTGCATGTCGACGATCTCGCTGATGCAGTGGTGTTCTGCCTGGAGCAATGGCAGCCCGGCGCAGGCAGCAGCACGACGGGCAGCGGCGAGGCCAGCGAAGCGTTGCAGCATCTGAACGTGGGCACCGGCCTGGAGATCAGCATCAAGGAGCTGGCGCAGCTGGTGGCCGGGGCCGTGGGGTTCGAGGGCGAGATTCTCTGGGACACGGACAAGCCGGACGGCACACCGCGCAAGCTGCTGGATGTGAGCAGGCTGCAGGCCCTGGGCTGGCAGGCCTCCATTTCTCTCGAGGCAGGCCTGAAGCGCACGGTGGCCGATTACGTGCAGGCGGCACAGGAAGGTCTGGCGCTGCGTCACTGACGCCACCAACAGGTCACTGGCGGAACAGAAGAGGGGGAGGAACAGCTCAGGGGCGCCAGGGGCGAGCCAGCGGTTCACCGATGAACACGCCCTGGCCCGGCATGGCCACGCTGCGCCAGTAGGCCTCGATCAAGGTGTCACCGCGCCGGTAGAAGAGCATCACCAGCCCCGGATCAGGAAACTTGGAGGGAATGTTGCAGGGCTCCACCACCGTGCCGTAGCTGCCGGTGGCACCGGCCTCCAGCCAGCGCAGGGCACTCATCTGGCTGCTGTCGGTGAGCTGGCCGCCGAAGGAGGTGAGGTGATCGGCGATGGCGCCGGGGCGGAACCGCAGCGTTTCCAACCCCTCCACCGCCGCCACGCCGGTGAAATAGAACATCACGTCGTTGGCGTTGCGCAGGGCATCGCCCCGCAGCACCACCACCTTGAAGCCCGGCGCCAGAGCCAGCCGGGCCTGGTCGAATCCTGAGGCACGCACGTTGCGGGCCGCATCGCTGGTGCTGAGCAGATAGCCGGTGCCGGCCGGAGCCGTGCCATCGGCCGCCACACCGCGACCGATCAACCGCTGGCCCTGGGCCGTGCTGGTGGCCGCCAGCAGCATGGTGGGCCTCAGCTTCAGCTCCTCCCAGGGGCGGCGCACCTCAGGCCGCGCGAAATAGGGATTCATCCTGGTGGCCAGGCAGCCCTGGGCGCAGTGGCGGGGGTCGAAGCCGAAGGCGAAGGCCGTGGTGATCGAAAGGCAGTCGACCCGGTAGGGCGCGGCCCAGGCCAGCGCATACACCTGCACATGGGCGGGGGTGCGCCGGTCCACCTCGGCCTTGATGGTGTTGAACTCCTGGGGGGTCAAGCTGGTGCGGCCCGGAGCGAAGCGCACCCGGATCACCTGGGCGGCGGGAATGCGGCGCTGAGCCTGGTAGGTACGCCCCAGGGCCTCACTCAGCGGATCAGCGGCGTTGATGATCAGGGCGAGATGGCGGCGGTCCAGCGGACCGGCCCCCGGGTTGACGCGCGACGACACCCGCACTTCGAGGCTGCGGCGATCGCCACTGACCAGCCCAAGCAGGGCCGCAGCCATGGACGCCACCAACAGGAGCCACCGAAGCACCATCACCCCCCTCACACCTGTCCAGCATGCAGCCAGTGGGTGCGGGATCGGTAGGGCCACTGGGGCGCCGCCGGGGTGTTGCGGGCCAGTGGTGGAAGTCGCCAGGCCCACAGGAGAAATTGTTGAGGCATCGGTGAGAATGCGGTTGCCAAGGGGTGCTTCGCTACAGGCACAAGCCGCAGCCATTGCGTTGCCGCTGGCTCCACCCCGTTCCCCCTCCGGTTCTGTCGGTTCTTGCACGTCCTGCCTGCCCCCTTGCTGCGAACCGCCCGCTCGATCAAACGGGTGCTGTTGGGGCCCTTCATCGATCCTGAACCGGCGGCGCAGATCATTCGCGCCACCGCCCGCCGTCAATGGCGCCTGATCAGCCTCAACATCGGCACCAGCCTGTTTGAAGCGCTCAGTGAGGGAGCCACCTTCGGGGTGATCTTCCTGGCGGTGCAGATGCTCTCCGCTCCGCCTGCCGCCGGCCACAGCACCGGTATCGACTGGCAAACCAATCCACTGGTGGGGCGTTTCCCCAGTGTGGTGAGCTGGATGAACACGGTGGATCCGATCAACCTGTTCATCGCTCTGCTGGCGCTGGCGGTGCTGCTGCAGGCCACCCAGAGCCTGAGCCGGTACCTCAGCCAGGTGAGCGTGGGGTACTTCGCTGCCCGTTGCCGCACCCTGATCACAGCGCGGGTGCACAGCCAGATCCTGCGCATGAGTTACGCCTGCGCCAGCCAGTGGCGGGTGGGCGATCTGGTGGACCAGGCGGCACAGGGGCCACTGGCCGTGCAGATTCAGATTGAACAATCCAGCCAGCTGTTGATCACAGGGCTGTTGATCGCCGTGTATCTCACGGTGCTGGTGGGTATCTCCCCCTGGATGCTTCTGGTGGCGTTGCTGCTCGGCGTGCTGCTCACACTCATCCAGCGTCGCCTGCTGCCGCGGATCCGCCAGGGATCCGCCGATGTGGCCGCGATCCAGGTGGAGGTGTTCAGCCGCGTCACCGAAGACATCCAGGGGTTGCGCATCCTGCACAGCAGCGGGCAGCTGGAGGCGGCCGACCGGCAGGTTCAGGCGCGCATGGGGACGCTGGAGCAGAGCATGCGCAAGCAGCAGCGGCTGATCAACGTGATCGGGCCCCTCTCCAGCTTTTTTCCGATTGCGGCCATGGCGCTGATCGCCTGCATGGGGCTGCTGGTGTTCGGTGCCCGCAGCACCGGCATCCTGCCGAGTCTGGTCACCTTCGTGCTGGCGTTGCAGCGGTTGAATGTGCGCTTCGCGGGCATTGCCCAGAACTTCAACCAGCTCTCCGACAACGCGGGCCGGTATCAACGGCTCAACGAGATTCTCTCCGCCGGCGCTAAGCAGTTCCGCCGGCTTGGTGGCGTGCCCTTCCAGGCGCTGAAGCGAGAGATCCGGCTGGAGGCTGTGACGCTGCGGTACCAACCCGAGCTGCCGGCGGCGGTGATGGGCGTGGATCTATGCATCCCCCGGGGCCACACTGTGGCCTTGGTGGGAGCCAGTGGTGCGGGCAAGAGTTCGATTGCCGATCTGCTTGTGGGGTTGTACGCGCCCACAGCGGGCCGCATCCTGATTGATGGCGTGGACCTCGGCGCCATGGAGCTGGCCAGCTGGCAACAACGCCTGGGAGTGGTCAGCCAGGACACCTTCCTGTTCAATACCAGCCTGGCGAACAACATCGCCTTCGGCAGCGCGGGAGCGACCCGGGATCAGGTGGTGCAGGCCGCCATCAAAGCGCAGGCGGCCGGGTTCATTGAGGCCCTGCCGAACGGCTACGACACGCTGGTGGGGGAGCGAGGGTACCGGTTGAGCGGCGGGCAACGCCAGCGCATTTCCCTGGCTCGGGCCATCCTCAGAGATCCGGAACTCCTGATTCTCGATGAGGCCACCAGCGCACTCGACACCCAGAGTGAGCGGCTGGTGCAGGAAGCGATCGAGCGTTTTGAGCGGCAGCACACGGTGCTGGTGATCGCTCACCGGCTCAGCACGGTGGTGAACGCCGATGAGATCCTGCTGATGCACGACGGACGCGTCGTGGAGCGGGGTCACCATCAAGAACTTGTGGCAGCGCAGGGGCGCTACTGGGAGCTTTGGCAGCAGCAATCAATGCCGTCGCTGCAAAAGCAGAAGGCTTTGCTTTCCGTGGAAGAGTAGACCGTGGCCATGGAGCTTGTGCCCAGTCAACTCTCATGAAGTTCATGAAACCGAGGCCAAACCAAGGCGAGCGCAGAAGAACCGGCCCATGACTGCAGATACTACCTCCACGGATTGCAACTCTGACTCTGACCGCGTCTCTGATGGCAACCCTGACCACAATTCCGGCCACAACCCTGATCTCAACCCTGATCGGAATCCTGGCCGCAAGCACGACCATACAGACACGCTACCAGCGATCACGATTGTCACTCCATCGTATAATCAAGGACAATTCATTGAGAGCACGATTCAGTCCGTTCTCTCGCAAGGCTATCCCAATCTTGAATACATCATTCTGGATGCCTGCAGCACAGACAACACAGCTGAGATCCTGAAGAAGTATCAACACAAGATCACGCGAATCGTGATCGAGCCCGATTCAGGCTCCGCCAATGCCATCAACAAGGGGTTGGCCATGGCAAACGGCGAGTGGTTCAACTGGCTGAATTCAGATGATGTCCTCATGCCAGGAGCCTTGTTTCAACTGGCCATGCATGCCCAACGCCGCAGTGACAAGAACTGGATCACCGGCGGCAAAGTGAACCTGGACAGCCAAGGAAACTATGTGTCCTCGCAAGCGCCATGGCGGGAAGATTTCAATTTTCTCATTCTAGGCGATGCTCTCTTTCCTCAGGACGCCACGTTCATTCGCACAGACTTTCTTCGCTCCAACCAGCTCCTGCTGGATGAAAACCTGAAGAATGTCTACGACACAGTCCTTTATCTCCAGCTTCTTCGAATCGAAGCCCCACTGATTGTTTCAACGGTGTTTTCGGGGATGCGCTGGCATGGTTCACAGAAAACCGCCAATCATGAGCAATCCCGTCTTGAATCCCATCACATTCGCCACCATCTCAATCAACTTCCCGGCGCCCTCCCCATCAAGATCGCACGACGGCTCTGCAATACACGCCTGGCTCCATTCACGCGCATGCTGCTGTTCTGGCTTGCCTGCGTGGGAGCATGGCCATCACGATTGAACTGGGAAGCTGATGTGTTCAACCTATCAACAAGAACCTTTGATACAGTACAGATTAAGGACTGCCTGCCAAGTCGATGAACAGGACTGGAATCAAACCCGTGGTGGTCATCCCCTGTCACAAGGCCAGCTTCAGCCAGGATGAATTGATTGGCGTAAGAAGGGTCTTTGATGTTCTGAGCTCTCATGCCATCGTTGTGCTGGCTCCGGCTTCACTGAGCAGCACGATTCGAGCAACACTGAGCAAAGAGCTCGGCATTGACGGGCACGCTCTTCAGCTTCATTGCGTTCCAGATGCCTGCTTATCAAGCATTCACGCCTACAATCAGCTCATGTTGTCAAAAGAATTCTACAGTAGTCTATCGCAGTATAGTCACATCTTGATCTGCCAGCTTGATGCTTATGTCTTCAAGGACAGCCTGCTGGATTGGTGCGACACAGAGTGGGATTACATTGGCGCCCCAATTTATTACCCAAGAAGCACTCCCTACGGCGAAGAGCATTGCCAGTGCACGGGTGCCGGAGGCTTCAGCCTTCGCAGGGTTTCGAGCCTGATCAAGGCACTGGATCTGAATCCGGTGATCTTCACCCGGCAAGACTTTCAGGCCATCAGCAAACCATTCAATACCAAAGGAAAGTTGAATCTTCTCGGTCGGCTTGTGATCTGCTCCAAAGGGCGTTCGATCAGGATACAGAGCCATGGAGGCAAGCTTGATCGCGCGATTGGAATCAATGAAGACGTGGTCCTGGGGCTGTACCTCCCCAAGCATCAACCATGGTTCAAGGTTGCCGGCTACCAAGAGTCCGCCTCTTTCAGCATTGATTACCATGTCACAGCAGAACTCAAGGCCAGAGGGGGTGAGCTCCCGTTTGGAACCCATGCCTGGTGCACATCTTCAGACAATCGTGAAGCCTGGCTGCCTTACATTCAGGAGGCTCAGCTGTCACCCTGAAGCCTTGGGGGGTCCAGCCCAAAGGATGCTTTCAAGATGTTCTTGATCGGCACAGAACGTGCTTCAGGGTTTCCAAGCCCAGAGATGGAGCAGCTTGATCACATCATTCTGAGCGTCAATGAGCGGCATAGTCGCTACCAGAATGTCTGTTCCATTCACGTCCCGATGGCCATGTCTTCCTTGCCCGCAGAGGAGGCTGGCGTCAACACCAGCGCCGTAACCCACACCGCCCGTCGGGCTGTGCGCTGATGCGTGTTCTTCACTTCTCCAACAACCTCTATCCCCAGATCACCGGTGGCACGGAAATCTTCATCGATCAGCTGATTGAGGCACAGCTCCAGAGCCCCACTGCCCACATCGTCTGCTGGGCAGCGCACCGTCCGGGCCCAACGGCGGACTCCCACCTCGCTTCTGCTCAGCCAGCTCCACAGCTGAAAGCAGGCCAGATCCTGCTCCCCCCAATCCGCGCCGCAAGCCGGCTGAAGTCGGTGGCCTCTGTGGCTTCGGCTGTGCCCGGCTTCCATGAGCTGCTGAACAACTTCCAGCCGGATCTGCTGCATCTGCACTCGCTCAGCGAAAGCTGCGGACTGGCGCATGTGCGGGCGGCAAAGGAGCGAGGGAATCCGGGGGTGGGCAGCGTGCACGCCCCCGGATTCACCGCCTTGACGGGCCTCCCCGCTGCGAATGCCAGCGTGCCTTCCAGATTGCTGAACAGATAGGAAGAAAGCTGAGTAATCGGCTCGTCGAATGGGGAGGCGAGCAAATCCACCTACTCAGTGCAACAGTTTCCGAATTGAAGCATTCAAGCCCTTAATCATCAAGAAGAAAGCGATAGAGAGCATCCACTAAAGACACAAGATATTGATTAAGCTATGATGCCTATACAGAAGCTCCCTAGGCCAATCGACTCAGTGCTTCCAGCACCCGTGGCGCTACCACACGCACATCAAATCGCTCCTCGGCCGCCCGCCGGCAGGCACGGCGATCCAACTGATCCAGCTGGGCAACCGCATTGGCAAATGCCTGCGCACAGGGCTCAGCGGGATTGCAAAGGAAACCGCTGACGCCATTCTCAATGATTTCAGGCACAGAAGCACGATTCGTTGCAATCACAGGTGTGCCGCAGGCAAGGGCTTCAAACAAAACAACCGGACAGGGGTCCTGCCAACGAATAGGAAAGAGCAACGCTCCTGCATTGGCCAGCAGCTCCTGCTTTTGGTAATCGTTGACAGGACCAATCCAGCGGACTTGCTGTCCGTCTAGGTGGGGCTCCACCTCCTGACGAAAGTACGCTTCGCCACCTTCCTCATTAGACACATTGCCGGCAATCAACAAGGGAAGTCCGGTCAAGCGCGCCACAGCGATGGCAACATCTACACCCTTGTTATGGGTCAATCTACCTAAAAACACCAAAAAACCCCCACTTCCTGATCCAAGACTGAGCAGGCGTGTATCCACACAGTTGCCGATTAGAACGTTGGGCGCCCGAACAAGAGCCGCGGAGCGCTGACTTTCGCTGAGAAAGTGAAAAGAGGCCCGAGCCCGCATGCGCCGCTCGGCAAAGTTAATTTGACTTTGATCGATACCATTATGAAAGCAATGAAGCAGAGGCTTCTCAACCGCCAGCAGAGATTCCAGATAGTCAAAGCGGCCATGATTGTACACCACATCACAGTCCCGAGCCGCCCAAAGACTCTGGAGTTGAAAGCGAAGTTTGCGGTAAGCACGACTGCGGCAGGAAAGCGATGGAGCCACGTGTCGATACAATCGACCGCCGAAAGATCGCGAGCCAGCACCAGCTAGCAGATTCACGCGATGCCCAAGTCGAGCAAACTCCTCAGCGTAGAGTGCAACAATGCGCTCAGCACCCCCGTAATGACTGGGCGGCACGGGGATGTGGGGGTCGGCGATCAGCAGGATGTTCATCAAAACGAACTCTCGAGGGTGAACAGCCTCTGCAAGTCAGCGGCCAACTCAGCAAAGGAAGCCGGCCGGGGAATAACCGCACAATCCAACAAGCCTGGATCAAGCAACAAAGCGGTCAGACACCCTTGCCACGCCTCAACCTCCAGCGGCAAGCGAAAACAACCCGTCACTCCCTGCAACAACTCCTTAACTCCACCCAAATCACTACCCGCAACAGGCAAACCCGCCGCAAAGGCCTCGAGCACCGTGAGTGGGCCTGTCTCCAGCCAGGTGGAGGGCACCACAGCCAAGTCGTAGCCCTGCAGCAGTGGCAGCAGCTGATTCTTGGGCCGGTTGCCCATCAGCCGGAAACGATGGTCGCCGGAGATGCGCTTCAGCAGCTTCAGTCCGTAGTCACTGCCCCAGTAGGGTCCATAGAAATCGAGCTGGATCGGGGCATCGGCAGGCAGCCGGAGGATCGCCTCGATCACCAAGTGCAAGCCCTTCACCGGATGGCATCGACCCCAGTACGCTAGGCGGAGGACACCATCCTGCATTGGCATGCGCAGTCGCGGCGGTAATTGCGGCGGGCCGGCCGTGCGGATCAGATGGATCTTGTCTTCTGGGATGCCTTGGCGCACGAGCACATCACGGCTCCAGGCCGCCAATACATGGATGGCATCGGCTAGGTAGGCCAGCTCAAGCCAGGCCTGCTGGAAAGCAGCGGTGAGCTGCCGGGCTGTGAGTACATGAGCCAGTGAGCCAGAGGCTTCCACGTCCAGAGGCCACCCCGTTTGAAGTGCCACGGCCGCAGCCAACCAGCGTGGCAGGCCACCATTTTGCAGACGGCAACGGGTGCAGCGCCGCTCCCGTAGCACGCCATCACAAATGGCACCGCTGGCATCGATCAGGTTTCCCTTGATGCAACTGAAGCCAGGGGCATGAACGGTGACCACCAGCCGCGAACCAGCTGCCTTGACGGCGCGGGCGTGGCTAAGACCACAACGATCGCTGAAGGAATGCAGATGCACAACATCAGGCCGAAAGCTATTCAGCAATTCGGGAAAGCCAGGGATAGCTGTAGCTGTGGCGGCCGTACGATCGCGGCGAACATCGCAGCGAATTGGAGGCAAAAGCCGCTGTTCGGTGGATAAAGTAGCACTGGGAGAATTGTCTGTCGCCTGTGAGGGGGTGCGATGGGCAGCCCAAAGCAGATCAACTTGTGGCCGCTGGGCCAGTTGGGCATCGATCAGTTGCTGCACAAAGATCTCAGTACCTCCGGTAACTCCAGGATAGAGGTCGTTGGAAAGGTGTAGTATGCGCACAGAAGTTCAATCCATTTCTACTAACGCACCGAGCACAGCCTCGGGAAATGGGATGATGTCTATGTCCATTGGCATGAGAACGCCCATCAATATCTCAATCATAGATCCTCTCCAGCCCAGAAGAGCTCGGCAGGGACTTGGCCAAGACCTTTTCTGTGAGGCTTTCCCCCGGGATTGCTCCCTTGGCCTCAGTCCACTGAAAACTGAGTATCTGGATCGCGACAATCGCGCTGCCTGGAATCCTCGCGACAGAAAGGGCGAAGCAGCCGCTGGCAATCTACGCGGTATTCGTCGATAAGCAATCCTCCTAGGCTAGCAAGGTCGACACTCACCCATTTCAATGATATCAACCATCCAGTGGAGCCCGATAGAATCGCTCAATACATCGGAGACGCTGGCTTCTATCCACTCTGCGAATCACTCTTCGAAGAGGACCTTGCCATGAATCAACCGCGTACTGATAGGCTTTGTGAAGCCTATCCTCGTGGAATGGCGACGGCCAATGCATTGAGCGAAGCCCTTGGAGAACCCACACCTGCAAGCCAACCGGGAAGAAAGCTATTTGCGCGTAAATGGCACGCTCATACGATCGAGAGTCACTCCAGCAGCTGGCAGCCTCAAGGCCGGTAGTCCACGGTGAACTTCAGAGCAGAATATTATAGCTACTTCATCCTCCCACCCTGCCAGCCCAATCGATCGCCACCGATTACAGAACAGGGTCTTCACATTCATGAATTTAATCATGCATAGGCAAGCGCCAAGAGTTCCCAAGACATCAAGAACGATCAATCTCTCAGAACAGTTGCCCAGAGCATTCGAGTCACTGGCCAGAATTGCATGGTTCACAATGATCGCCTCGGATCCGCCGACAATCATCTGATCACGATTACATCAACAACAATGCATTTTATCTTCCGATGAGGCCGACAGCCACGCCATGAAGCCACGTCTGGTCTGTGTGCTCGATTCCTGCTGTGCCGAAGGCACGCCAATTCTGGCCTTGCAGCTCTTCCGTCATTGGATCAACGAAGGAGTCCATCTTCAGCTGGTGCGGCTTTACGACCAACCGAACGACCTGCTGGCGGAATTCAAGGCCCTCGGCATCCCTGTGCACACCTTCAGGCTGGGCAAGGGTCTGATGCGCTACCCGCTGTTGCTCTGGCAGAGCTTCTGGCTCTGCCGGCGCAGCAGAGCCACGGCGGTGCTCAGCTTTCCACTGGGCTGGCACGCGTTCATCGCCTGGGGGGCGAAGCTCGCCGGTGTCCGCCGCGTCTGCGCCCATGTGGGCAACCTGCCGCCGGTGTGGACGGGCGGGGCCTTCCGGAAATTCAAGGCGCTGGTGCAGCTGGGCCGGCCCGTGACCGACCGCCTGCTGTGCTGCTCCACCTACATCCGCGACGCCGCCATCCGCGATTTCAGCCTGAATCCGGCCGAAACCCGCACCGTCTACAACGCCTGCGACCTTGACCGCTTCCTGCTCGGAGAGCCCCGGTTGTTGCCCCATCCGCTGCCCCGCGCGGGCATGGTGGCCCGGTTGGAAAAGCACAAAGACCAGCCCACCTTGATCCAGGCGATCGCCTTGCTGCGGGATCAGGGCACCAACGTGGAGGCCTGGCTGATCGGGGAAGGCTCCCGCCGCTCAGCGCTCGAGCAGCTGATCCAGCAGCTTCAGCTGAACGGTCAGGTGCGGCTGCTGGGCATGCGGCGTGACATCCCCAGCCTGCTGGGCGAACTGGATCTGTTTGTGTTCGCCGCCAAGCCCGATGAAGGCTTCGGCATCGCCCTGGCCGAGGCGATGGCGGCCAGGGTGCCGATCGTGGCCACCGATGTGGGGGCCTGCCGGGAGGTCCTTGCCGATGGCCGTTGCGGCCTGCTGGTGCCACCGCGCGATGCCGAAGCCTTGGCCGCTGGCATCCGCCGCCTGCTTCACGACCCCGATGGAGCCCGGCAACGGGTCAGCGCTGGCCAGCGGCGGGCCCGCGAGGATTTCAGCGTGTCGGCCATGGCTCGTGACTACGCCCGGGAGCTGGGTCTGGCCATCCCCGCTTCGCCTTCCACTACCAGTTCGGAGACCGATGTTTGACGTCCCACGCAGGATTCTGCGCTCTCACGTTTCTCTTGGAGCAAAGATCACAAGGCTGGCCTCCTGGATCAACCTACGCACGCAGTTCACGCTCGGGAGAAGAAAGGTGGCCGTGGAGATTCTTCCACAGCGCTGGTATTGGTTGCGGACCACCAGTTATCAATTGCTTGATTATCACCTTCAAGCTTTTGAGGGTTGCTTTCTTGTGCTTCAGGAGTTTCTTTCGCCCTGCAAGAATGGGTTACTGGTCGATATCGGTGCCAATATCGGGATCTTCAGCATCGGCCTGGCATCGCCAGGGTGCTGCCGAACTCTGGCCTTTGAGCCCGTGCCAGACACGTATCGGTTGCTGTGTGCCAACATTGCCCTGAATCCTCAGTTGCCCGTCCAAGCCTTGCCGGTCGGCTTGTCGTCGGAGCCTGGGTTGCTGCAGATGGAAACATGCTCTGATGTTCAAAACCATGTGGTAGGCAAGGAGGCTCCAACGACCTCCTCCAGCACTCAGACGCTGGCATTTCTCACTTTGGACATCGTCATGGAGTCGATGGGGGAGCAACTGCTCCTGGAGCACGATCGCCTCGCCATCAAGATCGATGTGGAGCGACACGAACGGGCTGTGCTGCTTGGAGGCAAGTGCTTCCTAAGCCAGCTTGCAAATCTTCCACTGCCAGCAACGGTGGTGTGTGAGTTCTTTTCCGATGACAACCGGCTGGAGCTTCAGGGCCTGCTCCAGGAAGCTGGATTTTTGCCATGGGTTAGCACCACTAAGCTCGGCAACAACATCTGCATGGCCAATGCAGCCGCCATGGCCTGCCACCCGCCGACTAAACCTTGAGCCCACAAACACCTCCCTGGATCCAATGCATGCGTGGCTCCGGCTCCCCTGGCCAGGCCAGCCGACAGCGCGACCTGTGAAGATGCGCCCAGTAAGAGCAAGGCCTTGAAGCGGCATCGCGCACCCATCCTGCACGTGCTGAGCGGTCTGCACACGGCCGGCATTGAGCAGCTCGCTCTGCAGCTGATCCACCATTCCCCCCCACACTCTCCCCCCCTGTTGCTCAACACGGAGGCGTCCCAGCAGCAACTGCGGCAGGCCTTCCTGGACCTGCCACTGGAGCCACCGCTGACGATCATCGACTGGCCCCGCTGCGACGGCCCTGCCCTGGCCTGGCGCAGTTTCAGGCTCTGCCGGCGGCAGCGCCCCGCAGCCGTGCTCATCTACCCCTTCAACCGCCCCATGCTCTGGCTGGCGCTCGGGGCCCGGCTGGCGGGGGTGCAGCGTCTGGCAGTGGCGGTGCAGAACACCGCCCCGCAGGATCGCCGCGGCCAGGCCACCTGGCACCGGCTGCTCCGTTGGTTCCGGCGGCTGAAGGTGGTGCCGGTGCCCTGCACCGAAGCGATCGTGCGCTCGCTGCAGCCGCTGCCGCCGGGGCTGACGCTGGCGGCACCCATCGCCAATGGCTGTGACGTGGCGGCGATCGCCCAGCGGGCGGCGGCGGTGCGGCAACGCCGGCCACCCCGTGATTGCAAACGGGTGCTGATGGTGGCGCGGCTGGAGGGGATCAAGGATCAGGCCACCTTGCTGCGTGCCTTCGCAGCGGTGGCTCCACGGCAGCCGCAGTGGCAACTGCAACTGGTGGGGGAAGGCCCCGAACGGGCTGCGCTGGAAGCCCTAGCCGGCAGCCTCGGCCTGGATCCCTCCATCGTGTTTCTCGGGCGCCGCAGTGACATTCCTGAGTTGCTGGGCCAGGCCGACCTGTTCGCTTTTTCCACCACTGCTGCCGAAGGGTTCGGCATCGTGTTGATCGAGGCGATGGCGGCGGGCCTGCCGGTGATCGCCAGCGATGTGGCCGCCTGCCGCGAGGTGCTGCGCGACGGCGCCGCCGGCGAGCTGCTGGCCCCGGCAGACGTGGAGGCCTGGAGTGCGCGTCTTGGGGAGCTGATGGCTGCTCCTGAACAGCTTAAAAACTTAGCCGAAAAAGCCGTAATCAGTTCAACAAACTACGACATTTCTGATGTCGCTTTGCATTGGTATAGGGTCTTAGGCAGCACACAGAGAATTCACCACGATGTCTAGTCCTCTTCGCTCAGGCTGGCGCTGGTTGTTTCCGAGACTGCAGCGAGGATTACCTTCGCGACACGGTCACCCGGTCCTGGACACCATCAATCGAGCGGCATGCGTATATCACCAGTTGTATGAGAATGGAAACTACGATCCAGCCTCCAATGGCGAAGCCTGGCTGCTACAAAGCTTGGCTAATTTCGCGCCGAAGATCATTTTTGATGTGGGTGCCAATCGTGGGGAATACTCCGAATTCGCCCTAGCAGCCTGCCCGCAGGCCAGAATCTTCGCGTTCGAGCCGATACCATCGGTATTCGAACAGTTAAAGGAAGCTCTCGGATCGGAAACCAGAGCCAACCTGAATCAATTGGCACTATCGAATCAAGCCGGAGATCTAAGACTTTGGTTTGATCAGAGCAATACCGGCAACACAACAGCCTTGGGAGACGTCCAGTCGTCGATCCACAAGATTGACTCACCATTGGAGGTTGTTGCATCAGCGCAACGTCTTGACGCCTTCTGCGCAGAACGAATGATTGATCACATTGATCTTTTAACGATTGACGTTGAGGGATTCGAGGCACATGTGCTGAAGGGTGGCGATGAGATGGTGCGCAACGGATCAATTACATGTGTCCAGATTGAATACGGAAAAGCAAATCTATTCTCGCGCTACTTCATTCACGACCTAATGCGTGACTACCAACAACAGTACGCAATCGGAAAGCTATACCCCAGAGGGGTGAGCTGGTTTCATACTTACTCAGCCGAATACGATGACCTTTTGGGGCCGAATTTGGTCATGGTTTGGCGGCAGCAGACAGACCTCATGAATCTTCTGACCCTCCCATGCTCATCACCACCTGCATGAACCGCCAACTGCTCTGCAACGGCGATGCCACGGCGCTGGCCACCTGGAGCAACATCCCCTTCTTTCTCCTGCAGGCCGGCCGGCGCTCCGGTCTGCTGGCGGGAGGGCTCGCTCTCGATCCCGCCCGGCTGCGATGGCAGCGCCGGCTCTGGAACGCCGCCCAGCTGCTGCGCAGCGGCAAGGCCGGCGGCTTCCAGTACAGCCTCTGCTGTGCTGAAGCGCTGATGGGCCAGGTGAATCTCGGCGAAGAGCCGCTGGCCCTGCTCAGCCATTTCCCCCTGCTGCCGCCTCAGCCATGGCCGCCGGGCTGGCGGGTCGATTTCTACATCGATGCCACCACCCGCCAGGTGTTCGAGGCCTATGGCAAAGGAACCCGCCTGGCCGCAGGCTTCCAGCGCCAGGTGCTGGAGCGCGAACGCCAGGCCTATGAGCAGGCCGGCGCCATCGTCTGCATGGGCCAGTGGGCCGCCGGTTCCGTCATGGGCGATTACGGCATCGAAGCCGCCCGGGTGCATGTGGTGCCGGGCGGCGCCAATCTCGATGAGGCGGCGCTGGTGGGCCTGCCTGAGGCACCGCCGCCACCGCCTGGCGCCAGCCAGCCCCTGCGGCTGGGCTTTCTGGGCAAGGAATGGGAGCGCAAGGGCGGGCCGTTCCTGCTGCAGGTGGCCGAAGCCCTGGTCGAGCGGGGGCACCCCGCCGTGGTCCGGGCCGTGGGTCCGGCCGCCGCCACGCTGCCGCCGCACCCGCTGCTGCAACCGGTGGGCTTCCTCGACAAAGCCAACGACACAGCCCTCTTCGTGGCGGAGCTGCGCAGCTGGCACTTCGGAGCGCTCTTCTCCGAGGCGGAAGCCGCACCGCGCTCGAACCTGGAGTGCCTGCGCCTCGGGGTGCCCGTGCTCAGCCACGCGGTGGGCGGGATCGCCTCCACCCTGCCGGATGCCGGCTGCGGCCAGCTGTTCGCGCCCCATCCCGCGGCCGGTGCCGTGGCCGACTGGATCTGCACCCGCCTCACCCCTTATCCGGCCTACCTGAGCTGGCGTGCGGCCCTGGCCCAGCGCTGGCGGGAGTTCACCTGGGACGCGGCGGTGGAACAGCTGCAGGTGATCCTGGACGGGTCAGGGGAACGGCGTTGACCCAGCCACACCGCCGCTACGCCGTGCTGCAGGCCGGCGCCCGCATGCACTACGCCGTGCCGGCACTGCTGGCCAGAGCCGGCGCCTTGGCCGCCTTCTACACCGACGTACACGGCAGCCACCGGCCCCTGCAGCTGGTCGATCGGCTCTGGCCGGCGTCGCTGCAGCCCAAGCCGCTGCGGCGCCTGCTGGGCCGCCAGCTGCCGGCGGATCTACCGCGCGCTCTGGTGCGGGATCAGCCGCTGGCCTCGCTCAGCTGGGCCCGGCGTGGGGAGCGCAGCGACGCCCTGGTGATCGAGCGGGCCTGCCGCGATGGCTTCGGCGGCGCCACTGCCGTGTATACCAACTTCATCAACAACGACCTGGCAGCCATGCGCCAGGCCAAGCACCAAGGGCTGCACGTGGTGCATGAGCTGATCATCGGCGCCGATGTGGGGCGCGTGATTCAGGAGGAGCTGCGCCGCTTCCCCGGCAGCGAGGCGGTGGCGGAAACAGCCGACGACGTGGAAGCCGGCATCGCCCGCGATCAGCAGAAATGGGCGCTCTGCGACCAGGTGCTGGTGCCCTCCGCCTACTGCCAGGCCAGCTCGATCGCCCTGGGCTGCGACCCCGGCAAGATCGCGGTGGTGCCCTACGGCATCGCCGCCGACTGGTTGGAGCTGCAGGCCGAGCCGCAGCCAGGCCGGGTGCTGTTCGTGGGGCAGGTGAGCCTGCGCAAGGGCAGCCACTACCTGGCCGAGGCCGTGCGGCAGCTGGCCGGCCGCTCATTGCCGCTGGAATGCCGTGTCGTCGGTCCGTGGCAGGTGGATGTGGAACAGCCCCTGTTCGCCGGCCCCCACTACCTGGGCCAGGTGCCCCGTTCCCAGGTGCGGGAGGAGTTCCGACGCGCTGATCTGTTCGTGTTGCCCACCCTCGCCGACAGCTTCGGCCTGGTGCATCTGGAGGCGATGGCCTGCGGGGTGCCGGTGATCACCACGCCCCACTGCGGCTCGGTGGTGCGCGATGGCATCGATGGCTTCATCGTGCCGATCCGGGACGCGGCCGCCCTGGCCGATCGCATCGCGCTGCTGCTGGGCGACCGCGCGCTGCGCGACCGCATGGGCCAGCAGGCCCGCCAGCGGGCCGCCCAATACACCTGGGAGGCGTACGGCCGCCGCCTGGCCGGCGCGCTGGGCCTGACGGCAGAGGCCGCATGAGCCGCCCCGACGCCCTGGTGGTGCTGCACCGCATCGGGCCGTATCACCACGCCCGCCTTGATGCCGCCAGCCACCGGCTCCGCCTCGCCGCCCTGGAAACACGGCCTGCCAGCAGCGAATACCCCTGGGACGCCACGCCAGACGGCCGCTACACCCGGTTCGCGCTCTCCGGCAGCAGCGACCCGGAACAGGATCCTGCCAACAGCTGCATCGACCGCCAGCTCGACGCCCTGCTGGAGCAGCTGAAGCCAGCGGTGGTGGTGAGCGTGGGCTGGGCCGATCGCGCCTGCCAGCGGCTGCTGATCGCCGCCCAGCGGCGATGCCTGCCCCTGGTGATCGTCTCCGACAGCCGCTGGAGCGACGAACCGCGCCAGGGCCTGAAGGAAGCCGGCAAGGCCCTGCTGCTGCGGGGCTATGCCGCCGCCTTGGTGGCAGGCCGCGAGAGCCGGGCGTACCTTGAACGCCTCGGTTTCCCCGCCCACGCCATCCACCAGCCCTGGGACGTGGTCGACAATGAGGCTTTCTCGAGGCTTGCCGCTCAGGCACGCCCTGCAAGCTCCGATCCCCATTTCCTCTGCGTGAGCCGGTTCGTGGCCAAGAAAAACCACACCGGCCTGCTCAAGGCCTACGCGCGCTATCAGCAGGAAGGCGGCAGCTGGGGCCTGCGGCTGATCGGCAGCGGCCCTGAAGCAGCGGCGATCCAGCAGGCGGCCCGTGCCCTGCCCCATCCGCAGCGGGTGAGGCTGGATCCGTTCCAGCAGTTGCCCCAGCTTGCCCACAGCTACGGCGAGGCCGCTGCCTTCGTGCTCGCCAGCCACAGCGATCAATGGGGCCTGGTGGTGAACGAGGCCATGGCGGCGGCATTGCCGGTGCTGGTGAGCGAGGCCTGCGGCTGCACCGCCGACCTGATCGAGCCGGAATCCACCGGCTGGAGCTTTGACCCCGCCGACTCCGGCCAGCTCTGCGCCCTGCTGCACAAGGTGGAGCGGCTGAAGCCGCCGGAGCGACAGGCCATCGGGGCCGCCGCCGCCGAACACCTGCGCCACTTCAGCCTGGAAGCCTTCGCCCTGGGCCTGAACGCCGCCGTGAGCATGGCCCGCAGCCATCCCCGCCCCAGCCGCCGCAGCGTGCTGGCGGCACGCCTGCTCAGCCAACGCCAGCCATGACCATGAACCCCACCCTCACCGCCATCACGCCCACGGAGGTGCTGCTGCTGGCCCTGCTGGTGGCGCTGATCGGCTGGGAAGCGCGGCAGGCCTGGCGCAGCGGCGATCCCCTCGCCGCCTTCAGCCCCACGGTGATCCTGGCGGTGATTCTTGGCTACTACTGCATTCTCGGTCCGCTGCAGTTGCTCTCCACCGGTGAAGTCACCGACCGGGGTGTGGACCTGCGCCAAAGCCTTGTATGGGGCTGGCTCGGCGCCACCCTGTTCTATGGCTGTGTGTTATTCGGTTTTCACAACTTCCCAAGCCGGCTGCATGAAAAACCGGTGCAGATCCGTTCGCCCCGCTGGGCGCGCCAGGTGGGCTTCTGGATCAACGTGATCGGCCTCACGCTCTATGCGGTGGCCACCGGCCCCGCCCTGATTGCCCAGCTCAATCCGCTCAATCCGTTGGGCGTGCTGATTCAGAAGCAACAATCTGAAGATGGCACTGACCTACTCGGCGCCATCATCAACTACTTCCGCCTCAGCCTCAACCTGGTGATTCCCGGCACCCTGCTGATGTTCGCCGCCATGATCTATGAACGCCGGGGCCACGTCATGGTGCTGCTTTGGACCCTGGTCGCCATGGCCCTGTTCACCACTGCCGGCTTTCGCTGGCGGCTTGTAGTGCTGCTGGCACCCATGGCCCTGCTCTGGTATATCTGCCGTCAGAGACGACCGCAGCTGGTGGTGCTTAGCCTCACGGCGGCCGCCCTGCTCATGATCTCGGGCTTCATCGGTCTCACCCGAAGCTATGGCATCGGCCTGGATCTGGCCAGCGTGAGAAATCGCGACGTCTCCGATGTGATTTCCGAAGGCTTCGTGGAAAGCCGCATCTTCCTTACCAGTGGCGAAGTGATTCGCCAGGCTCCAGATCTCAATCCCTTCGTGGGCTTCACGCCCATCATCAACACAGCCGCCTTCTTCATCCCCCGCCAGCTCTGGCCCAACAAGCCTGGAATCGAATACATCAACCGCGCCGTCGCCGGTGTCTATGGAGGCTCAAAGTTTGCCGTGGGTGCGGCGTTCATGAGCTTCGCCGAGTACTACCTGATGTTCGGCTGGCCTTCGCTGATCCTGATGAGCCTGGGCCTGGGCTGGCTGCTGCGCCGCCTGTTCGATTGGATGCAGCTGCACCGCAACGATCCCTCCGCCCAGGTGATCTACGCCCTCACCAGCTGTTACCTCTATGTGGTGGTGAGCCGGGGCTATCTGCCACAGGTGTTCTCGTTGTTCTGTTTCGTGGTGCTGCCACTGTTCTTCGCCAGGAGCTACGTGCAAGAGGCCCCCGGCAATGCGCCCGCCCGCCCCCGGCAAGCGTGAGCGCTCCAGGCAACGCTTCCGGCCCTGTGCTGCATCTTTCCCATGCGCCATCGGCAGCCGCTGATGGGGGCATCGCCACCATGGTGGCGGAGCTGAGCGAGGCCCAGCATCATGCCGGCTGGGCCGTGGGCTGGCAGACCGCGGCGGCCCTGCCCAGCTGGCGCCGGGATCGCCTGTTACTGGCGGCTGTGCGCCAGCGCCGACCCGGCCTGGTGCATGTCCATGGCCTCTGGCGCTCCCCCACCCGCATCGCCCCTGCCCTGGCCGCCGACGGGATGCCCCTGGTGATCACGCCCCACGGGATGCTGGATCCCTGGGCGATGGCCAACAGCCGCTGGAAGAAACGGATCGTCTGGTCGCTGTGGGAGCGCCGGGCGCTGGCGGCTGCGGGCTGCCTGCAGGCGCTGTGTCCCGCCGAGGTGGAGGCGATCCGGGCCCTGGGCTTCAGCGGACCAGTGGCCCTGATCCCCAATGGGGTGCGCCGGCCTGAGCCCGGCCGCACCGCCACCGCTCCCCCCTGGTCGGACCGGATTCCGGCGGGGGAGAAGGTGTTGCTATTCCTGGGGCGCTTTCACGCCAAGAAGGGCCTGGCACCGCTGATCGAGGCCTGGGGGCAGCTGGCGGCGGCGGCCAGGGCCGCAGGCTGGTGGCTGGTGCTGGTGGGCCAGGGCGACGGTGGGGCGCTGCAGGAGCGGGTGCGGCGCGAGGGGCTGGAGCGGATCCTGGTGCTGGGCCCCAGCTTCGGAGCGGCCAAGGAGGCCTGCCTGGCCGGCGCCCACGCCTTCGTGCTGCCCAGCTTCAGCGAAGGACTGCCGATGGCGGCGCTTGAGGCCATGAGCTGGTCGCTGCCCTGCCTGCTGTCGCCGGCCTGCAACCTTCCGGAGGCCTTCGGCGCCGGCGCTGCGCTGCCGGTCACACCCGACGCCACCAACCTGGCCAAGCCGTTGCACGCCCTGCTGGCGATGCCGGAAGCGGAGCGCCTCCAGATGGGTGCCGCCGCCAGCCGGCTGATGCAACGGCGCTACAGCTGGCCGCAGGCGGCCGAAGCCACCACCGCGGTGTACCGGTGGTTGATGGGGGAAGGTCCCCGCCCTGGCAGTCTCCTCTGACCATGCACCCGTGACCGTCGGCTCCATGGACCTGAGAGTTCGCCCTGGACGCTGGATCCCCGCCGCAGGCCCCTGGCGGCTGCTGCTGGTGCTCCTGGCTGTTCTGGCGGTGGTGTCGGTGGGAATCGGGATGCAGCGGGCCGAGCTCCACTCGCAGGATTTCCAGTGGTCGCCGGCGCGGATCCTGCTGGAGGGCGATAACCCCTACAGCGTGTTCCTCGATGGGAATCCTGAGGGCCGGCTCCTGCTGGCCCAGCATCCCAACTACGCCCAGCTGATGTTCGTGCTGCTGCTGCCGCTGGCGGCGCTGCCCTTCGCCGCGGCAAAAATCAGCTGGGCACTGATCAACATCATGCTGGCGGTGGGCAGTGGCGTGCTCACCGGCAAGTACCTCAGGCTCAACGGTCGGCAGATCCTGCTGCTCACGCTGCTGCTGCTCGGTTCCACACCCTTCCGCAATTGCCTCGGCAACGGCCAGCACAGCCTGCTGATCTACTTCAGCTTCATCGCTGGCCTCTGGCTGCTCGAACGCCAGCGGCTGTGGGTGCGCCGGTGGTTCGGGCCGATGGCGCTGGGGCTCACCTACATGAAGTATTCCTTCGCCCCGAGCCTGGCGGTGGGCCTGCTGCTGCGCCGCGGCTGGCGCCCCCTGCTGCTCTCGTTCGTGCCCGTGCTGGCGGCGGCAGTGGCCATGGCGGTGGCGCTGCGCGAACCCTCCCTGCCGGCCTTTCTGGTCCAGCCCCTGGCCGTGACCGACCATGGCACCACCAACGGTGCCTTCGATCTGCTGGCGCTGCTGCGCCAGCTCCTGGGGCTCGAGCCCAGCGTGCTGCGAATCTCCCAGGCGGTCTGCCTGCTGCTGGCTGGGGCGGCGCCGCTGCTGGCCCGGCGGCTCGATGAACAGCGCTTCTGGTGCTTCACCGCCGTGGCCTCACTCAGCTTCGTCACCCACCTCCTCTACGACTACGTCTTCCTGCTGTTGCCGCTGGCCTACGCCTTCACGCCGGCCGCACGGCAGCAGCGCTGGGCGATCGCCGGCTGCGTGGGTTTCAGTTGGTTCCTGTTCCGTGGGCTTGTGGCCTTCAATCTGCCGCCCGTGGCCGGCACCGGGCTCGGCCTGCTCGTCAATCTGCTGCTGCTGGCCCTGCTGCTGCGTCCCTCTCCGGCCAGCGTCGGTTCAGCAACGCCACCACCCACCAGCCTCGACATGACCCGCTCACCCTTGGCGCCCGCCCCCCCTTCCCTCACCCAGAACCTGGGCGGCTACCGGCTGCCACCGGACTGGAGCCCGGGCGCGCCACGGGGTCTCCAGGTGCTGTGGGTGCTGCTGGGCCAACCGTTGCTGGGCTCGGAACTTCCCGGCAGCGGCTGGCGCAAGGCACTGCTGCGCGGTTTCGGTGCCCGCATCGGCGCTGGCGGCCGCCTCAAGCCGCGGCTGCGGGTGAAGTTCCCCTGGCGGCTGGCGCTGGGGGAGCACTGCTGGCTGGGAGAGGCCGTCTGGATCGACAACCTGGCGCTGGTGACGATCGGCGACCGGGTGTGCATCTCCCAGGGGGCTTACCTCTGCACCGGCAACCACGATTTCCGCTCCCCCGGCTTCGATCTGCAGCTCGGGGCGATCACGATCGGCGCCGATGCCTGGATCGCGGCCCGGGCGGTGCTGGCGCCTGGCACCCAGGTGCAGGAGCGGGCGGTGGTGGGGCTGGGGGCCGTGGCTTCCGGCACGGTGGCAGCCGGCACGGTGGTGCGCGGCAATCCGGCGGTGGCGGTGGCGCAGCGCTGATGGCAGCCGCTTCCTCTCCGCCACCGGCGCCCGCCCCCGCTGCGCTTCTGTTGGTGGTGCCCACCCTCAACTCCCACCGGCTGCTGCCGCGGCTGGTGGCTTCCCTGCAGGGCCAGAGCCTGAAGGATTGGCAGGTGCTGTTCGTCGACGGGCCTTCAGCGCCCCCCCACCGCGCCTATCTGCAAGAGCTCTGCGCCGCCGATGCCCGCTTCCGCTGGGTGCGGCAGGCGAGCGATCAGCCGGGCATCTTCGGGGCCATGAACCAGGGCTTCAGCGCCGCCCAGCCGACTCAGTGGCTGCTGTTCTGGGGCAGCGACGACTGGGCCGCCGGCCCGGACGTGTTGGAGCAGGCCCTGGCGGCGATCGTGGCCGCCCCGCAACGGCCGGATCTGGTGGTCTGCACCGGGCGCTACGCCACGCTGCCGCCGGACCTTCCGGCTGGGCCGCTGCCGCCCCTGGGGACGTCACCAGCAGGCGTTCCCCAGCTGGGGCGCCGCACCGCCTTTCGCTGGCGGCACGATTTCCGCCGGTCCCTGTTTCTCGGCTCCACCCCTCCCCACCAGGCCACCTGGATCGGCCCCGGAGCGCGGCAGCGGCTGGCGCACTACGCGGAGGGCTTCCGCCTTGCCGCCGACCTCGACTACTTCCTGCAGCTGTCGCGCTGCTCCGACCTGGCGGTACTGCCCCTGCCGCTGGAGCTGGTGCACATGGCCACGGCCGGCGTGAGCGGCGTGCAGCACCGCCGTCGCCTGCAGGAGGTGCGCCACGCCTACCGCCGCGCCTTCGGCCTGTGGTGGTGGGCCCCCTTTCTGCTCCGCTACCTGCAACGGCTGCAAAGTGTGGCCAGCGCTGCCAGCTGAGTGGCCGCCGCCACACCAACACCCCTGCGGAAACACCAGCTCAGCCAAACCGCCACAGCAACACCACCGCAGCACGACACCACCACCGCAGGCCCACCGCCACAGCGCCACCGCCCCATGGACCCCACCGCTGCCACCACCCGGATCGTGCTGTTCGGCGCCACCACGCCCAGCGGCGACGCCCTGGTGCAGCAGACCCTCAACGACCCGCAGCTCGAGCTGGTGGTGGCGAGCCGGCGGCCACCGATCGAACGCCCCGGGGTTCGCTTTGTGCCCTGCGATCTGCGGCAGCCACAGCAATGGCCTTATCCAGACGCGGCTGAGGGAGGAAGGCCCCAGGTGTGGCTGAGCTTCGCGCCGATCTGGGAGCTGGCGCCTTTCCTGGCGGCCCTGGTGGCGGAGCGGCCGGCCGCCCTGGCCGGTGTGCGAGGCGTGGTGGCCTGCTCCTCCTCGTCGGTGATCACCAAGCGCTTCGCCACCAACGGCTTCGATCGGGCGCTGGTGCGGCGGTTGCAGGAAGCGGAGGAGCTGCTGCACCGCAGTTGCGGTGCCCTCGGCCTGGCCAGCGTGGCGCTGGCCCCCACCTTGATCTACGGCGCCAGCGGCAGCTACGGCGATCGCAACCTCAGCCGTCTGATCCGGCTGCTGCAACGCCTGCCGCTGCTGCCGCTGCCAGCGGTCACCGGGCTGCGTCAACCTCTGCACTGCAGCCAGCTGGCGGCAGTGGCGCTCAGCCTGGCGCGGAGGCTGGCCGCCCCCGGCCCGCAGCCGTCGCTGCCCCGGCAGCTGGCCCTCGGCGGCGATGACACGCTCAGCTACGCCGCCATGCTGGAACGGCTGCGGCCGACCCACCGCGGTGCCGCGCTGCTGCCCTTGCCGCCGCCACTCTTCTATGCGCTGGCGGCTCCGTTGCTGCTGCTGAGCCCCAAGCAGTTTGAAGCGGTGCTGCGGATGGGCGCTGATCTGGCGGGGTTCACGCCCGCGCACCAGTGGCTGGGGGGCGAGCCGCAGCCATTCCCGGTGCTGCCGCTGGCCCGATGAGAGCTCCGCGCAGGCAGCGACGCCGCTGGCGGTTGGCGCTGCTCACGCTCGGGGCCCTGGCGCTCTGGTGGCAGTGGCCCTGGCTGCGGCCGGCGCTGCGGCCGGCCCGTGGCGACGCCGTGATCGCGGTGCTGGCCGAGGATCCAGTGCGCCTGGAGCACGCGCTCGATCTGTGGCAGCAGCGGCCCAGCCCCGACGCCCTGCGCCAGGTGGTGAAGCTCCCCGAAGGCCTCGATACCGTTGGGCAGATGATCGCCCTGCACGCCTGGACCCGTCAGCACCCGGTGGGGGAGCTCACGCTGGTGACGGGAGAAGAGCATCTCCCACGGGCCAGGGCGCTGGCCGCCATCCCGCTTGGGGCGGAGGGCATCGCCGTCTCAGGCGCAGCGGCGCCCACAGGCGGCTTCCGGGAAGACCCGATGCGCCGCTGGCGCGATGAACTGCGTCTGCAGCTGTGGCGGGCAAGCGGCTGGGATGGCCGCACCGGAGGCCCCAACTGGGCGGAGCCCAGGCCATGAACTCAGCAACAGCAGCAGCAGGAATCGGTCTGGCGCTGATGGCGGCCCTGCTCACGGCCCTGCTCACCTGGGCGCTGATCCCGCTGCTGCAGCGCCGTCTGCTCGATCGCCCCAACGCCCGCAGCTCCCATGCCACGCCAACGCCAAGGGGCGGCGGCCTGGCCTTCGTGCTGGTGGCCACCGGCCTGGCCGCCGCCAGCGGTGCGTGGGTGCCTGGGCTGTGCCTGCCGCTGGCGCTGGTGGGCCTCCTCGACGACCGGCACGACCTGCCGGCCAGCCTCCGCTATGGGGTTCAGGCCCTCACCGCAGCAGCCCTGGTGGGGCTGGCGCCCCAGCCGCTGGCCTGGTGGCTGTGGCCGCTGGCGCTGGTGGCGGTCACCGCCGTGATCAACTTCGTGAACTTCACCGATGGGCTTGACGGCCTGGTGGCGGGCTGCCTGGCGGTGCTGCTGGCCGTAGCGGCCGTGCAGCTGCAGGCCGGCTGGCTATGGGCGGTGGTGGGTGCGCTGCTGGGCTTCCTTGCCTGGAACTGGAGCCCGGCGCGCGTGTTCATGGGGGATGTGGGCAGCACCTGGCTGGGGGCGATCTACGCCGCTGCGGTGCTGCTGGCCCCCACGCCCTCGGCGATGCTGGGGCTGCTGCTCGTGGCCTTCCCCCTGCTCGGTGATGCCTGCAGCTGTGTGCTGCGCCGGCTGCACGCAGGGCAACCGATTGTTCAGGCCCATCGCCTGCATCTGTACCAGCGCCTGCACAGGGCCGGCTGGCCCCACGGCCAGGTCAGTGGCCTGTATGTGGGCGTCACCGCAGTGCTCGGGTTGGCCTGGCTGCTGGGGGGTCTGGAGGTGCTGCTGCCACTGGTGGCGCTGTGCGCCGCCTGCGGCTTGTGGCTCGACCAGCGGGTGGCGGTGCCTTTCTGTCAGGAACCGCAAGGAAAATGAGCTAAGTTACCATCGCCTCATGGTTTTCCAAGGTTTCTCTAAGGAGACGCCTTCACCTGCCGCCTCCAGCAAGCAGACGTGCAGACGGCCGCGTTCTGGCTCGCTGCTCGATTTCACCAATACGGATCACTGGAGGAGAATGCCCACACATCCGGGCTGATCGGTTTCAGCTCTCATGCACCGAACCGCCGAACGCCATCCTGCTCACTGCCCCAGCTGAACAGCTTTCCCCGATCACCTTCACCCGTCCCCTGTTCTCCTTGCCCGTTTTCTCGCTGATTCAGAAGCACGTGGTTCTGCGGCGCTTGATCCTGATCGGGATTGATGGCTGGCTGATCACCGTCTGCTACATCTCAGCGCTGGTGCTGCGCCTATCAGAGGAGCAGGGCCTTGCGGTGATCGTGGCAGGCCACCTCACCATGGTTCCCTGGGCTGTGGCCAGCGGATTGCTGGTGCTTTATCTCAGCGGCTGGTATCGCGGCCTCACGCGTTCCTCCGGAAGCCATTCGCTTTACGGCCTCCTGCCCCGTACGGCAGTGATGGTGTTGCTGATGCTGGTGATCACCCGTCTGCTGGGCATCTATCAGCCACCGCGATCCTTCTGGATTCTCTATTGGTTGCTGATCTCTGGCACGGCGATCGCCAGCCGCATCGTGATGCGCGACCTGCTGATCTATCTGATTCATCGCTCTCAGCGGCGGGCGCCCGAAGCGGGGCAACCGGTGTTGCGCACATTGATTTACGGCGCTGGATCCACCGGCATGCGCCTGTTGCAGGAGTTGCGCAACGATTCGCGCTTTCAGGTGGTCGGCTTTCTGGATGACGAACCCAGCCTGCAGGGGCGCCACCTCCAGAACGTCAGCATCCATCTGCCCAAGGAGCTTCCCGTCTTGATCAAGCGGCACCGGGTGGAGCAGGTGCTGTTGGCACTGCCGTCGGTTCAGCGGGATCGCAAGCGGATGCTCGTGGATCTGCTGGCCAACCAGGGGATGAAGGTGTTCTCGATTCCATCGCTGGCCCAGCTGGCCACAGGCCAACGCCTTGTCACCGATCTGCAGCCGGTGTCCATCGAGGATCTGCTGGGGCGGGAGCCTTCCACCCCCGACCCTCAACTGCTCACAGCAGCGGTGGCAGGCAAGGGTGTGCTCGTCACCGGCAGCGGCGGCTCCATCGGCAGTGAACTATGCCGGCAGGCCCTCAGCCTCGGGGCCCGCTGCCTTGTGCTGTATGAGCGCAGTGAGTTTGCGCTGTACACCATCCACATGGAACTCAGCAAAACCTGCCCTGCCGAAGTGGAGGTGGTGCCGGTCCTTGGCGATGCCACAGATGCCGCTCATCTCACACGTCTTTGCCGCCGGTATGCGATCGACACCATCTTCCATGCGGCCGCTTATAAGCATGTGCCGATGGTGGAAGCCAACCTTTGCGCCGGAGTGGCCAACAACCTGCATGCGACCAAGGCGGTGATCGAGGCGGCCTGGTCCGCCGATGTCGAGCGGCTCACGTTGATTTCCACCGATAAAGCCGTGCGTCCCACCAATGTGATGGGAGCCAGCAAACGGGTGTGCGAACTGCTGATCCAATCGGCAGCCCGGGAACAGGTCCGGCAAGGATCAGGCCCCGTTTTCTCCATGGTGCGCTTCGGCAATGTGCTGGCGTCTTCCGGCTCGGTGATTCCGCTCTTTCACCAACAGATTGCCGAAGGGGGGCCCGTCACGGTCACCCATCCGTCCGTCACCCGCTACTTCATGACCATCCCTGAGGCGGTGCAGCTTGTGCTGCAGGCCACCGGCATGGCCTGCGGGGGCGATCTCTTCCTGCTTGACATGGGTGAACCGGTGCGGATCGCCGATCTTGCTCGTCAGATGATCGAGCTCTCTGGGCTTCGGGTGCGCGATGAGCGCCATCCCGATGGCGACATCGAGGTGGCTTACACAGGCCTGCGTCCCGGCGAGAAGCTTTACGAAGAGCTGCTGATCAGCGCTGGCGATCAACCCACGTGCCATCCCCTGATTCGCCGGGCCCAGGAGCCGATGACGGGACACGAAGAATTCGGCTGGAAACTCAGCCAGTTGGAACAGGCACTGGCCGCCTGGGACGAAACCGCCACGTTGGAGTGCCTGTATCGTCTGGTCGAGGGCTATACAGCTGAGGTCGGCATCGCCTCGCATCGACGATGAAGATCAACCTGGCCGCACTACTGGCGGATCTGTGGCGCAGGATTCCCCCGGCCAACCCGCGAAACCTCTGGTTGCTGACGGCTGGTGTCGTGGCCTTCCACAACGTCTGGGTGATCTATGCCACCCAAGACGCCACCGCCCTGCTGGTGTTCAGCGTTCTCTGCTGGTGGGGCGCACTCACCTGCATGGAAGACCGGCTCGAAAGCCTCCGCCCCCGTCCTTCACTGCCGGGAATGGTGGTGGGTTTCGCCATCCTCACCTGGTGCCTGGTGCGTAGCAGTATGATTCTCGATCGAGATTCCGTGATCTATGCGCTGGCTCCGCTCGAAGCCATCAGCCTGGCTCTGCTGTGCACACCCATGCGTCGGATCAGGGAGTTCTGGCATCAGATCTTCATCCTTGCACTGGTTCCGCTGTCCTTGATCGGCCAGCATGTTTACCCCGAGCGCATGCTCAGTGTGGGCACCGCATCAATGGCCAGCATGTTGCTCGCCCTGCTCGGCTTTGATGTGTCAACCAATGAGAGGGTGATCACCATCAGCGGCCAGGCCTCGGTTTCCGTGATGGAACGCTGCAGTGGCTATGAGCAGATCGCCCAGGTTCTTTCAATCGCCATCATCTTTCTTCTGGCGTTCCCTTTACGCAGTTTTCGCAACAAGCTCACAATCCTGTTGATCGCACCGGTGATCGCCATTATCTCCAATACCTTCCGTGTGGCCCTGCTGAATCTGATCATCTACATCCAGCTGCTGAACAACTCACAGGATGATTGGTGGTTTGATTTCTTCCATGAGGGAGAGGGGTCACTGGTGTTCTCCGGCATCGCCGTCTGCGCCTTCTCCTGGTTTTATCTCAAGGTGCTTGACAAGGAACTCGGACCACCTCCCACCAACCCATCGGTTTCACCTGCGGATTGAGCATGCTGCCCCAAGCGCTGGTTCGTTTCTGGCTCGCTCTGGCAGCAGCAGGCTGCCTGGGCGCCACGCTTCAGGTGGTGTTCTGGCCGCGTTGGCCCAGCGCCACTTTGCCTTCCACGGCCAGACTTGCCGTGCCAGGCCACACGCTCACGCCGGAGGCTGGCAGCGAGGGCAGCCGCAGCTCCGATCTTGCCTTCAGCCCGATCGTCCGCTACAAACTGGCGGCCAGCCAACCTGCACCTGAAGGGCCAACTCTGTTTCGGCTCCAACTGGCCATGCTCTCCCCACGCAGCTTGGTGGGGTTCCAGCTGGCCGCCGCCACCAAGGATCAACCCTCCCTCAAGATGGGCAACCGCCGCCTCAGCCAACTGGGAGACGACCAGGTGGCCATCGGCACCATCAACAAGCGCCTCGCCCTCCAGACTTGCCTCACAGCAGCGGGCAAAGGAGCTGTCACCGAATCAGCCTTCGCTGCCGCTCAGCAGCCTCCCGCCAATGCACGCCAGCAGGTACAGCGGGTGCTGGGGTTGCGGCCGAACCGACGCACCGATTGCGTTCTCGTGACCATCAGCAGCACCATGGAGGGCAGCGTTGCCAGAGAAGAACCCACGCCCGCATCACTGAAAAGAATGTACAGCAATTTGCGACCGCAGCTTAAACTTCTGCTCACTTCATGACCGCCGCCAAAGATTCCATGGTTGATCCGGCCAACTCCACACCCGATGCGTTGTTCGATGCGGTGGATCCCCTGCCTGCAGGCCACCCCAGTGGCGAGCGTTCTGCAGAAACGGAAACAAGGCCGGCCGGTACTGGTGCCGGCAAGTCGCGAGAATCTCAGCCACAACTGCTGTCGATTGGGGGAGCCTCCCTGCTCGCCCATTGCACCTACAGCTTGGTGTATCTGATCACATCCAACCCATCAGCTTCACCGTTGGTTGTTATTGACAAGATCACAGCTTTTATCAGCTTGTTCCCACCCGTGATGCTGGGATGTGTGCTCCTGATCTACAGCTTCCCGCCGCAGCCAATCTTCACTGAATCCCTCTGGAAAAAGCTGCTGCGTCAGCTGGTGGCCGTTCTCACCATTGCCTACCTTCTCTCTGCACCGATTACCGCGATTCAAGCCATCAGCCAGAGGCGTATCGAAATCAGCAATTTGTCGCGGGCTACGGAACAACTCACAGCCCGAAAGCAGCAGATCATGGGTTCGATCTCCAGCCTCACCACGAAAGCTGAATTCGAAGCCGCCCTTGGCCAGTTCGCAGAAATCAGTGCAATCAGAATCAGCCCAACCGACCCTCCCGCCGAAACGATCCGTGGCGTCGGCAAAGCCATTGATACTGCCCTTGAACTTCAAATCCAGACCCTCAAGTCCGAACAGAGCCAACGCCTTGCGTCCCTGCAGTCCAGGGCCAGGCTCGCCACCGCAGGCTCCCTGGTTTCAGGAATCGCGTTCCTTGCCCTGGGCGTTCAGGTGGTCCCCTGGATGTCCGCCCTGTCCCGGTTCCTCAATCAACTGCAGAAGCAAGCACTGACGCTGTTCAAACGGCTGGGTCAGAACCTGCCCGACAGCAACAAGAGCAAACCCTCGCCGGAGCGCGCCGCTGCTGCGGCCAAGGCAAGAGCAGCGTCGGCACGGCGATTGAAAGCCGCCCGTGAGGCGATGTCCAACCTGCAGCGTCGTTGGCGCAAAGGCTGGTCCAGCCTCCAAGCCAGCCTGGCCAAACTGCGACCCGGCTCCCGCGGCAAAGGATCTTCCCGTTCTTCCCGTTCACAGCGTCGTCGTCGCTCGTGAAAGAACGTCTGGCCCACTTGTTCGGGCGTTGGCGCAAACAACCACCCCCGTTTCGCTTCAGCTGGGTGTTGCAACAGGAGTTGGCCATTGGTCCGATGCCCCGCACCCCTGGCGACTGGGAACAGTTGCGGCGCGCAGGCATCCGCTCTCGGTTCAGCTGCTGCTACCCGGAAGAGGAGCAGACCTGTGCACCGCCACCAACCGACTTCGTGGAAGCCCGTTGTTCGCTGCCTGACCATCGCGCTCAGGAAACCATGCGTCCCGAGCGGCTGAGCGAAGCGATCAGTGGCGCCCGCCACCTCCTAGACAGCAACCCGCCGCTTTACCTGCATTGCTGGGCCGGTCAGGAACGATCCGCACTGATCGCGGTGGCTTTGGTGAGCTCCTTGCGAACCCTTTCTCTCCTTGACGCCCTGCTGTGGGTGAAGCGGACACATCCAGGGGCCGCTCCGCTTTACGCCCACCTGGAAATGCTGGAAAGGCTCCTGCCCGGCAGTCAGGTCAAGAGCTGAAAATCAATCGGCCCCGCAACTACAGGTTGCCAGCTCGGCAGGGGAGAGACAGAGGTGATTGCTCCATCAATGGTCGCGGCGGTCGAAGGGATTCAACCGCGATGTGGCTGAACGCAGCCAGCCGGCACGTGACGGGGTCGTGCTCCCCGCATCATCAGCGGCGGATGACGCCAAAGGGCTCTGATCGGAATCCGACCCTGCTGCGTGCGAAGGGTTGTCAGAGGAGCCAGAGACGCGCGCTTTTCCGTACGTGTCCCTATAGCCAGAGGAATAGGCGTAGTTGTAGTGATAGCCATATTGGTAGCCGTAATCATTAAGCCGCGTGGGATAAGCCACCTGGTTGCAGATCAGGCCAAGGATGTCCACACCCGTGGAGCGAATGCGCTGCAACGCCTGCGGCACAATTTCCCGGTCCACCTTGCCCAATCCGATCAGATAAAGGATTCCGTCCACCTTCTCCCCCAGGAGCACCGGATCGGAGAGCAGCAGACTTGGCGGTGTATCAAACAGGATGATGTCGTAGTCGGTGAGCGTTCGAATCTGAGAGATCAATTCCACCATGCGTTGCGAATTGAGCAACTTGCCGGGGTCTGGCGGCCTTGGGCCAGCCGTAAGAATGGAAAGGTTAGGCGACTGGTCCATTTCCCTGATCATGCCTTTCAACTCAAGCGAGTTGTCGCTGAGCAGATTGGAAAGGCCTTCGGAGTTATCGATCCCGAAGTGTTCATGCTGTCTTGGAATGCGGAGGTCGGCATCGATCAGCAGAATCTTCTGGCCGAGATCAGCAAGCGTGCTGGCAAAGATCGTGGCAGCGGTCGATTTTCCTTCACCCTGAGTGGCTGAAGAGAGCACGATCAAGCGGATCTCGCGGTCAGCTCGCAGCAACCGGAAGGTGGTGAACAAGCTCCGCAGTGACTCCTTGACGGCAAAGCGTTCAGAACTGGACAGGTCACGGAGATTCTGCAGAACGGGCCGGCTGGGATCAAGCGGAAGATAGGGAATAAGGCCAAGCACGGGCAGATTGAGATCCTGTTCCACCTCCTTTGGCGTATGAAAAACGTTATCGGTGCGCTCTCGCAGCAACACAACGCCAACGCCCACGGCGGCACCAATCAGCAGAGCTCGGATAAACTCCGTAAAAAGGTTGGGCTTGACCGGAATATCGCCAAACTCCGGAGGCGTGAGAATCTTCCATGGCACCGTCTCCTTCGCTACTTCGAGGCGAAAGTTTTCTCGTGCTTCGATATAGGAAAGGAAATTTTGCCGAGCTACAGTCAAGCGCTGCTCAAGTTCGTCATATTGACGGATTTTGTCGGGATTTCGCTTGAAGTTGTCGTTCAGCAGCAAGATCTGTCGGCTGATTTCATCCTGCTGAGCGCGATTGACAAACAACTGGCTGGTGATCTGGTCACTGGCTTGTTGCTGCACCAAAGGCCTGAGCTTGTCGCGCTGGGCGACAAGGGCCTGAACCTGGGGCGAATCGCCTCGGTACGTGGCCCGGGCCGAGGCGATCGAGAGCTCTAATTGGTTCAGCCGGTCCTGAGGTGTCTCTGTGGTTCCAGAGGCCGGCATCTGCGGATCAGCCCGCGGCGCTGTCGACAAGCCGAGGTTGGCTGGGGGCTGAGTCTGGGAGGGTCCGCTGCGCTGCAACCTCTGTGAGGCGGCACCAGATGAGGAGGAGGACGAACTGGCAGATTCGCTGCTGCTGGGGGACGGGGTGGTGCGGATCGGAATCGAAACGGAACCAGCACCAAGATCCACAAGCTTGCCGGCGCGGATGGAGGCCAGCTGGGTATCAAGGGTTGACTGCTGTACCTGAAGCGACCGCAGGGAACTCAGCAGGCTGTCGCGCTCGCCGATAATCGCGGAACCCTGGACACTGGGCTCGAGAAAACCATTGGATTCCCGGAAGCGCTTAAGCGAATCCTGCAACGTGGCCACCCGCTTCTGCAGGGCAGGCGCTTGCTGATCGAGAAAGGCGAGACCCTGGCCCAGCTTCTCCTGGCGCTGCTCCAACGCATAGTTTGGGTAATTTTCAGCCAAGGCCGTGAGAATTCTCCTGCCTTCCACTGGATCATTCCAGAGGAGGCTCACATTCAGCACCCCTGTATTGGATTGGGGGCCGCCAGAAGCTGTGATCGTCAGGCCACCGATCAATGAAGAAAGGGGAACTTTCTGCTGCTTGGCGATCGGATCAAGCAGAAGTGGGCTTCCCAGTAGCTCAATCAGGCTGGGGATGTTGGCATTGATTGTGCTCCGTGCCACGCTTTCCACAGCGCTCGACGCTCCACCTGGGGTGTTGCCGCTGGGGTTGAGGGGATCAGAGACGAGCAGACGAAATCCACCCACATACACGGGGTTGAGGATGCGCTGTCGCAGGGTGTTCGCCGCCAGCACCACTGTGGTGAGCCCGAACACGAATAGGAACAGACTTTGCCGGCGCCGCAATGTGCGCAGCAGTTTCTGAAAGCCCGAGGGTTCCTGGCTGGCTCCACCCCCGGGTGTCATGAACTGACTACCAGCAGTGCTGCTGCTGTAGACGGAGGAAGGGGGCCCTGCGGTTGTGGAGGGGATCGCAGGGTCCGACTGCATCGCGTTTGAAAAATTGGGGAGCACTAAGGAGGTTACGTACCGGGTCAAGGGCCGAGGCCATGGCCATGGGATGGCATGGCTCAAGGTCCTGGGAATAAGTATCCTGCCTTCAAAGGCTAGTCTGCACCATGCCATCCCAGAAGCCAGCTTCCCTGGCGCGTCACCTTCTGGTCTGTGCTGCTGCCACTCTGTTGGTGAGCCCCGATGTCATCACTGCGGCCTCGGCGGCACCAGTGGCAAAAGCTCCCCCAACCCAGATCCGTCAGCCCCAGCCGCCTGCTGGCGAGCCCCTGCAGCTGGATGCCTACATCCTGGGGCCCGGGGATGTGCTCGATCTGCAGATGCTTGATCCGTCCGCCCAGGCTTTGGGCGGCAGCCTTGAGATCCTCAACGACGGCACCGCTTCCCTGGCCCTGATCGGCTCGGCCCAGCTCAGTGGTCTCACCTTGAGCCAGGCCACCCAGTGGCTCACCCTGCTGTACCGGCGTGTGCTGCTGCGGCCGGAGCTCACGTTGCGCGTAGCCCGTCTGCGTCCGATGCAGGTGTCGGTGCTGGGGGAGGTGCAGAACCCAGGTCTCTACAGCCTCTCTCCCAGTGGGGAGGGTTCCACGGTTCAGGGGGCACCTGCCTCCTCCCCAGGCTTGCCCACAGTGGTGTCAGCGATTCAGAAGGCCGGCGGCATCACCTTGAATGCAGACCTTCGCCAGGTGGTGCTCCGCCGACGCCTGCCCGGCAACGGCGCAGAGCTCAAGCAGCTCGATCTCAACCTGGTGGAACTGATCCGCAACGGCAATCAGCGCCAGAACCCGTTTCTGTTCGACGGTGACACCATCATGATCGCGCGGGCTTCCACCCCTCCGCCCGATGAGGTGCTGGAGCTGGGCGATGGCAACCTCTCCCCCCAGACGATCACCGTCAACGTGATCGGTGAGGTGCGCTCCCCGGGCCGGCTGCCCCTGAGGGCAAACACCCCTCTGATGGACGCGATCCTGACGGCAGGAGGCCCCGACAACTGGCGTGCCGATGAGCGAGGCGTTCAGCTCATCCGGGTCAACCGCAACGGCACGGTCGAGCGGCGCAGCTATGCCGTCGACTACAGCCAAGGGGTTTCCACCGAGAAAAACCCGCCGCTGCGGGAGGGCGACACCGTGCTCGTGAGCAGAAGCCTCTACGGGAAGGCGGTGGACATCCTCAACCAGGTGATCCTGCCGGTTGGCCAGTTGCTCAACATCTATGTCCTCTATGACAACATCAACAACAGGTTCTGAGGGCGGTTCGCACTGCCTCTCGTTCCTAGGGTTGGCTGTCAGCATGAGGCTGTGATGCAAAACGATACGAAGGCTGCCTTGCGGGTGCTCGGGGTCACGGCACTCCTGCAGTTGGTCTGGGTTCCCGTTGCCGTCATCGATGCCGTGGAGCGACATCGGGTCAGCCAGCTGATCAACCCATCCGCACCGTCCGCCCCGCTGGGCCGTACAGCCGCCTCGCCTTCCGGAGTTCCGGCCAACGACTCGGTGCTCTCCGCCCTTCTGCTGAACTCCTCCAGTGCGGCCGTGCCCTCACCGGGAGCCTCGAACCGCATGGGCGCCCCATCCGCCCAGTCCTCGCCATTGCAAAGCGGCGCCGGGAACCAAGCATTGGCCGGGGCTGGGACCGCCCTACCCCAAAGCCAGAGCGCCTTTTCAGCCCAGGCTCCTACCGACAGCTTCGAGACGTTCCGCGACCCACTCGGAATCCTGAGGCCAGCGGCGCCGGTCGGTTTCAGCACGGCCGACTTGCTGGGCGGGCCTCTCACGCTGGCGTCTTCCCGCGAAGCTGCCATGCCGGTGTTGGCCAGGGCGGAGCGCGCGCGCTGGGCCACAAGCGGCGACCCCTTGGCCCCACTGCCTGCCCAGTGGCGTACTCCCATGCGTCAGGCGGTGAAGCAGCTGGCACCCGCCAACAACGACAATCCCACCGAACTCTCCGCGCAGGTGGTGCACATTCCTTCCACACGCGTGCGCCTGCTGGAGCAGGTGCCCGTGGCGATCCGCGACGACGGCACGGCCACGGTGCTGCGTGCGCCCAACGACAAGTCCGCCATGCAGGACATCGAGAGCTGGGCGTCGCGCCAGCCGGTGCCGAAACAGGGCGCCGTGTCAACGGCGCTGGTCACGATCCATCCGCTACCGGAGGCGCCGGCGCAGCAGAGGCCAAGCCAGCGATCTTCTGCCACACCGCTACCGCTGGCCAATTCGCCGGTTGCAAGGCCCGCAGCAGCGGCCCAGGCATCGCTGGACATCCCCGCTCCACCTCCTCCGCCAGCTGTCAGCCTCCCTGGCGAGGTCCGTGGCGAGCCCCTGCCATGACCCAACCCGCTTCCGCCCAGTCCGCAAAGGCACTGCGTTCTGGGCATTGACGCAATAACACCGATGCGCTAGGCTTTACGAGTACGGTTTTTGATCGCCTGATGGCAACCCTTACCAAGCGCGCAGCAGCCGCTGCCATCAGCTCAGTTGCAGCTGGGGCCGCTGTCCTTATCTCCGGTGGATCTGCTCAAGCCTCTCCCGTCACCGTCACCTTCAACACGGTTAACCCTCTTCAAAAGGCCTCCAACAACCTGCCTGCCGATCAGAGGCTTCCGGTTGACCTTCAATCAATCTCACAGAGCTTTGCCAGCTATGTGGCTCGCCTGAATTCCACCAACTCACCCACTGGCTTCACAAATACAGGCTTCAGCGGCCTTTTTGCTGGCGCCGATGGCACAATCGTCCGCACAGCAAACGGTCAGAACACCCTTCGCTTCCTCTATTCGCAAACATCTATCGACTTGTCAAACCCAGTTAGTTTTACCAAAACGCTGAGTTCGACGTTTGACAGCTTCTACCTGGGCGGCACCTGCGCCGTTTGTGGCCCACTCAACGTCATTGCGGGACAGACCACCTCTGCGACAGGTCAATATGCTGGGTCAAACTCGGCTAACCCCACAGATGGAAACTACTCCATCATCTCTGCAATGATTCCCATCACCTATGGGGCCTCCGGCTTCACCGGAACACTTCAATATCTCGTCACCAACAACTTTATGTCTGAAGGCCAAACCCTTATTCCCACTGATTCTGTTGGTAACTTCACACTGACTGCCGTTCCAGGCCCTCTGCCGGTTGTGGGTGCAGCGGTTGCCTTTGGCTGGAGCCGCAAACTTCGTCGTCGTATTGCCGAAAATCGTTCAGTTTGATTTTTCTGCACACTTTCTGGGGGTTTCTTTTCATAAGAGCCCCCTTTTTTATTGCTCGCCAAAATTTGCAGATGGCTAGATTTCCTAGCTTCCATGCTTGGCATTGAACTTTGATTCTCTCCTGGAGAGGCTGCACGAGAGGCGGCTTATTTTTCATGCCGGCACCACCAAAACCGGTAGCACCAGCCTGCAACAGTATCTTTTCAGCCATCGGGATGCGCTAAAACAGCAGGGGATTCTCTACCCCTCAAGCATTGCCTCGCAGCGGCAGCCAAAACACCAGTGGCTGATCGAAAGCTTGGTGCGGCAAAATCAGCATGCGCTCAATGCCGCTTGCGAGCATCTAGAGACTGAACTAAACGATCAGATTCACACGGTATTTCTCTCCACCGAAGGGCTATACAATCACTTCTTCGACTACATCGACGCCAACCGTGAGGCGCTCAAGAAATTATGCAGTTGTATAGATTTTCAAATCGTCACTGTCTTTCGAGATCCCCTGGAATTCTCGCTTGCCTCTTTCAAGCAAGGGCTTATCAATCCCGCAAATTCATGGTCCCCCTATTACGGACACACCCGAAGTCTTGAGGAACTTTGCAGCGATGAGAACTGGCTGCAACGCCTGAATTATGACAGCTTCGTGCAGGCCTGGCGTGAGCTTGCCGGAGAGGAAAACGTTCACTGCATTCCCTACTCAAGAAAGGTTCTGCAAACTCTATGCTCCAACATTCTTGACTTCAGCTTTCCAACAGAGCTTCAGCCTCCACTGGCCAATACCTCCGTTGGCTCGTTGGGAGTGCAACTCCTGCATGTGCTCAACAGACACCGGCTACCTGAGGCACAGCGAACCCTTGCCATTGAGCACATCCGATCTATTGATCATCTGGCGAAGACAAAGTTCGAGCACAGCATGGCCAGCCAGGCCTGCATCGAGCGCCACTGCACTACCAGGCTGCTGCGTCTTTGCGCCACCACACCTCAGCTGAGCCTCACGGTCAGGGATTATCTGCACACGCTGGCCACGCCGGCCATCTCCACCAAGCAGCAAGCCAATCACCAAGACGATCCCAGCGATCTGGCCTTTCTGCTCTGCCTGGAGGCCGGCTTCATCGAAGAGCAAACCATCCTGCTGGTTCAAAGTGTGAGGCTGTTCGGTGGTCGTTATGCAGGCTGCCCGATCTACTTGATCTGTCCGCGGCCCCATCGACAACCATCGAAAGCGACCATCCAGACCCTGGCACTGATGGATGCCATAGTGATCGTCGAAGACCTCAACCAATCACTGGATCATTTCCCCTATGCCAACAAGGCCTATGCACTCGCTCACCTCGAACGCTACGTCGAACAGGAGCTGATCGTCTTTCTCGACTCCGACACTCTCATGCTCGGAGAACCGCGATCGCTTGCAATCTCAGACAGCCATGACTTCGCCGCCAGGCCCGTGGATGTGAGAGGAATCTGCAGCAGTCCCCTCGATTCAGTCTACAAAAGCTACTGGACAGACCTCTGCTCCTTGGCAGGCCTATCGATCGATGCGCTGCCGATCACGCTCACCGGCGTCACCCGCGAAGCCATCCATGCCAACTACAACGGTGGCTTACTGGTGGTGCGTCGGCGCATCGGATTCGGCAGCCGCTGGCAAGATCTGCTGGAGAAAGCATGGGAGAAGGGGCTTTCGCCTAGGCCAGGCAACTTCTGGGGATCGGGACAATCCACATTCGCCGTAGCCGCGCACGCGCTAACGACCCGTGCCCATCTGCTGCCAGATGGTTACAACATCCCGCTGCATTCCCCAGCTCCAGGCCGCGATCTTCTACCCCCCGAGCATCCCAGGCATGTGCACTATCACTGGCTGCTGGAAAGCGAGCACTTCCATCAAGGCCTTGATCAGCTCCTGCGTCTCAGCCTCTCTGATCACTGCAGGACCTTTCTGCAGGCTCTGAAGCCCTTCCAGCACAGACGCGGGGAGTCGCACACAGGATTTCCGGCGAACTCGGGAACCACTGGATGAGCACGGCAACGGCGAACCGCCGCTTGTTCGTTCACGCGGGGATGCACAAGACAGGCACCAGCGCCTTTCAAAACGTCCTGCGCCGTGCCGCAGAACGTCAAGGGTCAGCAGATGCCGTCTTCGTGGCCCCAGAAGCCCTGAATCCGAAACGAGAAAGCTTTTCAAGAAGCTGGATTCACAACACCACGCGCCTGGCACAACTCCATCACGGCCAGGCTGTCATTTCTTGGGAGCTGATCTCATCCTTGAATGCTACGCAGCTGGCGAAGATTCGTGCATCTCTTTACTTTGAGCAAGAGCCGGTTTTGGTGTATGTCTTCCGTCATTGGAACACGGCAATTCTCTCCCGTTGGGCACAGAACAGCATGCGGCGAGATTCCAGATCCTTCCACGATTACGTCCAGCGGCTACTGACCGGAAAGCAGCGATTCGATTTCTGGTTTGATCTGGTGTTGCGCGAGGCTCGAGAGGCAGGGTTTTCCTCCTTTCGATGCCTCGGTTATGAAGCATGCCAACGCCGGTTCGGTTCGATCGTGCCCCCACTGGCGGCTGCCACGGGGGTCAGCCACTGGCTGGGACCCGCAGACGAAAAGGTGTACAGCAATCAGCGCGCCGATCTGCTTGCCATTGAGCTCACCCGGCTGTTCAATGGCGCACTGGAAACTCTGCTTGACCGGCAAGCTGATGGCCTGATCGAGAACATGGTGCGGCATCAGGCCCACGATGGGATCTTCAACTGTTTCCCCGTGGTTCAGGGGCTGTGTGAGGCAAAGCATCCTCTGATCGATGCGTTGATCACGTGCATCGAGAACACGAGGGCTCCTCTGCCGCAGGATGGCCGCGACCTGATTGTGGCAGCGAAGACACGGTTGGAAGCAGCCTGCCAACCCTTTCTCTTCATGGGGGAAGCGGGCCCAAACGACAACCGAAACATGGGTTCTGAAGCAGAACAAGTCACGGGAACTGACCATGGACGATCACTCTTTCCAGCTGATCTTGATGATTCACTCAATATCGGCCCCGCCGCTTCCACCTTGAACTATGGCGATCTTCCCCTGACCATCCGGCAGCGGATCAACGACTGCATCCTTCTTTCAGAACAATTTTCCAACCTTCGGCAGCGTCTGGCGATGTCGAGCTGAAACGTTCTGCACCATCGCGCTGCAAGCTGCGGCGTTGGATTCTCCATCGACCACTGGTAGAATCAGCTGCCTAGAGCGGCTTGCGGTGAGAGGCTCCTGTCTGTTGGTCAAGCGACGGGGTCTGGCACGGACAACCGCAAGGGCCGCTGCCCAGGCGCTCGTTGCACCCGCACTCCTGCTGCCAATGGCCGAGCAGGCCAGAGCGCAAGCCCCAGGCAGCCGAATGGATGCGCCGCCTTCCGTTCCCCAGTGGAGCAAGGCCCCTCAGGAAGGTTCTGAGGCGCGATGGCGGGTCATCAACAGCGAGGCGGCAGCGGGGGGTGCTACGGCAGCTGGGTGGCGCAGTGTTTCCCCCACCGCGCAGCCAGCCACCATCGCTACTCCCAGCTGGCAAAACACCGCCGAATCCTCCCCGCTCCCCGGCCGCGGCACCGCCCCCACGCTGTTCACAGCCGAGGAGACGGCCGCCGCCGCGATTCCGCAGCCTGTTCAGGTGATGGGCCTCTCGCGGGGAATCACTGTGAACCGGCAGCTGTATCCCGATGTTGCCCTCACCATTCCCAATGGCTTCCGGCGAGATCCGCAGCGATTTTTAACGCTCTCCTTCGACGCCACCAATCAGGTGCGGCGTCCTGACTTCCAAGGATGCCGGGGGGCCTCCAACTGCCCCGATGCCGAATTCAACGCTGAGCTTGCCATCCTTCAAGCCGGCCCTGCCAGCGTGGAGCTTCTCTACACGGTGGGAAATGTCTTCTCCGATGACAACAACCCCAACGCCTGGGGAGCCCAGCAGTTGGGCTTTCGTGTCGCGGCCAACATCACCCCCACGATCGGCGTGGCCTTTGGGGGTGAATCCCAGATTCAGCTCGATGATGGATATCTCCCCGTGGATGATCCGGGCGCACAACTCAAGGGCCGCACCTTGTTTGCCGTGGCCTCGGCCGCGTTTCCCCTCTCCAGCCGCCCCAATCCGCCCGTCCTCACTGTCACCGCAGGCGCCGGCAACGGCTACTATGGCTTCAATGGCACCACCGCCAGCGACAGTCAATGGGGGCCAATCGGCAGCGTGTCGTATGCCTTCAACGACCGCATCGCCGTGGGGGTTGAATACAGCGGCTACGCGCTCAGCGCGGGGCTATCGGTGCGTCCGCTGGAATCCTTCCCCCTCACCGCTTCAATTTTCGCCACCGATTTCCTCGGCAACGTGCCCAGCAACATTGAAGGGTCGTGCTTCAACCAATCCTGCACCGTACGCTTTCTGGGCCGCCTCACCTATTCATTCTGAGCCCGAAGTGCTCAGCAGTTGAGTGATGCAAAGGCCTTATCTCAAGCCTACGATCGCTCCTGCCTGATCCCTTCATGAGCGATGTAGGGCTGAGCTTCAGGCGGCCTCTGCCACCTGTTCGATGGCCGCCGCGATTGCTGCACGCTGCTCGACGTCGTAGCCCCAGCGGTCCAGGAAGGCCACATCGTCGCCACGGCCGGCCGTGGCCTCCAGCAGGGTTTCCAGACGCTGCTTCACAGCCTGGGGCTCCAGCAGGCGCAGCAACTCCACACAGCGCTGGTGCACCCGCTCGGAACTGGCCTGCATGGTCCCGTCCTGCTGGCGCTGATGGTGCAAGGCCATCGCCGTGCTCATCGCCAGGTTGCGGGCGGTGAGATCCACCACACCGGCGCCTGCCTGGCGCAACTGCCACACCAGGCCATCGGGCAGGCGGTCCATCAGGGGGGAATCGCCGGCCAGCGCCACCACGAAGAACCCCCGGGCGCCATCGCGGCTCTGCACCAGTTCCCCCACCCGATCAGCCAGCACTTCGTCGCTCAGCTCGCCGTTCTCCCACAACCCCAGCCACTGGGCCGTGATCTCCATGGCCTGCGGAAAACTGGGAACAGCGGCGGGGCTTCCGGCCCCTGCACCGAGTGAAGCCGGGGTGGAGGCAGACATCGACGGCCCGTGGGGTGACACTGTTGAAGTTATGCATTCTCCGCTCCTACCGGCGACCCATCCGCCCGACTTCCGCTCCGGGTTCGTGGCCCTGGTGGGGCGGCCCAACGTCGGAAAATCGACGCTGCTCAACCAGCTGGTGGGGGAGAAGGTGGCGATCACCTCCCCCGTGGCCCAGACCACCCGCAACCGTCTGCGGGCGATCCTCACCACTCCTGCCGCCCAGCTGGTGCTGCTGGACACCCCCGGCATCCATAAACCTCATCATCTGCTGGGGGAGCGGCTGGTGCGCAGCGCCCGCTCCGCCATCGGCGACGTGGACGTGGTGCTGCTGCTGGTCGACGGCAGCCAGCCGGCCGGCCGCGGCGACGGCTTCATCGTGGACCTGCTGCGTCAGAGCCGCAGGCCGGTGCTGGTGGCCCTGAACAAATGGGACCTGGTGGATCCGGCAGAAGCCACCGCCCTGCAACGCAGCTATGACGTCCTGCTGAACGACCGTGGAACCACCGGCTTCCGCGGCGATGAGCCCAGCGGCAGCCCTGCTGACGGCACCAGCGACGCAGGCGCCGGGGGCACTGGCACCGGCGGCACTGGCACCGGGGCAGCCCTCGCCCCCTTCGCCGAGCTGTTCCCGTGCAGTGCCACCACCGGCGAGGGCTGCGAGGCGCTGGTGGCGGCCCTCACGGCCCGGCTGCCGCAGGGTCCGGCGCTCTACCCGGCCGACACCATCAGCGACCAGCCGGAGCAGTTGCTGCTCGCCGAACTGATCCGCGAGCAGGTGCTCACCCTCACCCGCGAGGAGGTGCCCCACTCGGTGGCGGTGCAGGTGGAGCGGATCGTGGAAGACGGCAAGCGCACGGCCGTGCTCGCCACGGTGGTGGTGGAGCGCTCCAGCCAGAAAGGCATCCTGATCGGCAAGGGCGGCACGATGCTGCGCGACATCGGCAGCGGCGCCCGCGCCCAGATGCAGAAGGTGTTCGACGGGCCCGTCTACCTCGAGCTGTTCGTGAAAGTGGTGCCGAACTGGCGCCGCAACCCGGCGCGGCTGGCGGAGCTGGGTTACCGGGAGGAATGAGCACAGCGCGCTGGGCGCACGCGCTGCCCGGCGGCGCCCTTGACCCTGCCGCTGCCGCGCGGCCCTGAGCCGTGCTTCAGGATGGGCGCACCGCCCGCCCACCGCCGCCATGACCGGCCCCAGCCCAGCGTTTCCACCGGTGGATCTGCCCGCCTTTCTGCAGCTCTGCGCCGGCCGCTGGATGGGTCTGCGCAGCACGCTCACGGGCAGCGCCAGCAGCGACCCTGACGATGGCGCCGCTCCCTTGAGCGAGCGGGGGGAGGTGGAGGTGACCCTGCTGGAGGCAGGTGCCGCAGGCGATCTGGGCGGCCTGCAGGTGAACGCCCCGGAGGGCATCCGCAGCACGCTCGGCTTTGATGGCGACGGTGGCCTGCGGGGCGTCGACGGACCGATCGGCCGCTGGCAGCTCTGGCCTGACGGCAGCCTGGAGCTGGAACTGCAGCGCCGTGAGGGCCTGGTGCGGGAACGCATCTGGTTCACCAAGCCCAACCTGCGCCTGCGCAGCAGCGTGGAGCACCGCGCCGATGGCAGCGCCGGGGTGGCCAGCTTCTGCAGCGAGATCCGCCGCGTGAGCGCCTCCTGAGCACCGTGAGCGGCCTGCGGATCGATGTGGTGACGCTGGTGCCGGAGGCCTTCGAGCCCCTGCGCGGGCTTGGAGTGATCGGCCGCTCGTTCGCCGCCGGTCGGGCCAGCCTGCACACCCACAACCCCCGCGATTTCGCCACCGACCGCTACCGCAAGGTGGACGATGTGCCCTACGGCGGTGGTGCGGGCATGGTGCTCAAACCCGAGCCCGTGTTCGCCGCCTTCGAGGCCATCCCGCAACTGGAGCGGCGCACGGTCTTGCTGATGAGCCCGCAGGGCCAGCCTCTGCAGCAGGCCCACCTGCGCCACTGGGCCACCAGCTGCGACCAGCTGGTGCTGCTCTGCGGCCACTATGAGGGCTTCGACGAACGCATCCGCACCCTGGCGGATGCAGAGGTGTCAATCGGCGACTTCGTGCTCACCGGCGGGGAGCTGCCGGCGATGACCGTGATCAACGGGGTGGTGCGGTTGCTGCCCGGCACGGTGGGCACCGCCGCCTCGCTCGACGACGAAAGCCACAGCGCCCTGCTGCTGGAGCATCCCCAGTACACCCGCCCGGCCAGCTTTCGCGGCATGGAGGTGCCCCAGGTGCTGCGCAACGGCCACCACGCGGTGATCGACCGCTGGCGCCACGAGCAGCAACTGCAGCGCACCCGCGAGCGGCGCCCCGATCTCTACCAGCGCTGGCTGGAGCAGGAGGGCGGCGCAGACAACGCGTCCGGGCAGGGAGAATGCCCATGATGGCTCCGCTTCGCCTCACGGCTTCGGCATGCAGCTGCGCATCGGCAACGGCTACGACATCCACCGGCTTGTGAGCGGACGCCCCCTGATCCTCGGGGGCATCCGGCTCGACCATCCGCTCGGCCTCGATGGCCACAGCGACGCCGACGTGCTCGTGCACGCGCTGATGGATGCCCTGCTGGGCGCCCTCAGCCTCGGCGACATCGGCCGCCATTTCCCGCCGGAGGACGCCCGCTGGAAAGGCGCCGACAGCCTGCTGCTGCTCGAGCGGGTGATGGAGCTGGTGCGCGAGCGGGGCTGGCAGGTGGTGAACGTGGATGCGGTGGTGGTGGCGGAGCAGCCCAAGCTCAAGCCCCACATCGAGGCCATGCGCACCGCCATCGCCGCCCGGTTGGCGGTGGAGCCCGAACAGGTGGGGGTGAAAGCCACCACCAACGAAGGTCTGGGGCCTACCGGCCGGCAGGAGGGCATCGCCTGCCATGCCGTCGCCCTGCTGCAGAAGCCATGAAGGGCTGGTGGCTGGCGCTCTGCCTGGGGCTGGCCCTGCTGGTGGCCTCTGGGCTGCAACCGGGCATGGCTCTTGCCGCTCCGAGCGTCGTCGGTCCAGGCTTGGCAGCCGCAGCAGACGTGGGAGCCAAGGCAGACGGGCCAGCCCGGGCCGATGCGGAGGCTCGGGCTGGAGCTGCAGCCATTGAGCTGTTGCGGCTGCGGGTGCCGGCAGACCAACGCAGCTGCTGGTTGCAGGCTGAAGCGGCGGGGTGGGGGCCCTGGTTGGAGCGGCAGCAGGGTTTCGCCGGCCGGGAGCTGTACTGGAACGCCCGCGAGGCGGAAGGTGTGCTGCTGATCCGCTGGCGGCGCGCGGCCGATTGGCATGGCCTTGCAGAAGCCAGCCTGGTGGAGCCGCAGCAACGCTTCGAGGAGGAAGCACGCCGCTGTCTGGCACTTCCCGCCACCGCAGACAACCCCTTTGCGCTGCTGGGCAGCGCCGAACTGCTGCCGCAACCATGAACACCTTCGGCACCGGGCCGATCCCTCCCCCCAACGACCCCGAGAACGCGTCTCAGCACGCCCCGGTGCCTGGCCTGATTGATGGGGTGGCCGAGCTCGATCTGGAGCGTCCGCTGCGGCTGGGGATGACGGAAGCGATCTGGGGCCAGGACAAGAGCGCCGCGCAGATCGCCGCCATCCTGCTGCGGCTGGCCCAGACCGCCCAGACCGTTCTGGTCACGCGCGTGAGCGACGAGAAGGCCGCCGCCGTGGCTGTGCTCTGCCGAGAGGCGCTGCCGCCGCTACCGGCAGAGCGGGCTCTGACCCATCACCCGATCGCCCGCTGTCTGACGCTCGGCCTGCAGGAGGGCAGCAGCGCGACGCCCGTGGCTGCCACGCCGCCGGTGGCGGTGGTGTGCGCCGGTAGCAGCGATCTCGCCGTGGCCCAGGAAGCGGGCCTGGCCCTGCGCTGCCACGGCATCGCCCACGAGCTGGTGGTGGATGTGGGCGTGGCCGGACTGCAGCGCCTGCTGGGCAAGCTGGAGCGGCTGCGCCGTGCCCGTGTGTTGATCGTGTGCGCCGGCATGGAGGGGGCCCTGCCCACCGTGGTGGCCGGGCTTTTACCGCAGCCCGTGATCGCCGTGCCGGTGTCGGTGGGCTATGGGGTCAGTGCCGGCGGCATGGCGGCGCTGCACGGCATGCTCGCCAGCTGCGCGCCAGGGCTCGCCGTGGTGAACATCGACAACGGCTACGGCGCCGCCATGGCCGCTCTGCGCATCCTCAATGCAGGGGAGAAGGGCGACCTCTGAGCGTGCTGCCAGCTCAGAGGCAAAGCCAGCTCAGAGGTGCTGCAGCTGCGGGTAAGCGGTGAGCAGTTCCTCGGTGCTGAGCACCTCGCCCTCGCCTTCCGGCTGCCAGATCACTTCCAGGGCCAGCAGATCACTGGAGCTCACGGCTCCCAGCACGCTGAGGGCGTTGCGCAGGTCGTCGGCAGTGCTGGCGGATTTGATCGGAACGCGGCCGCGGCTGGCCACCAGCAGGGTGATGGCGATGAAATCGCTGGTGGCATCGGCGTTGCCCACCGGCGCAGCCGCATCCTGGAAGCGCTTGCCGCCCACGTTGGAGGTGACCTCGCGGCGCAGCTTGCTGCGCTCCGTCATCGAAAGGCGATTGAAGGTGGTTTCGGCGCTGGGGAAAGGCACCTGGCCCACTTCCACGTTGGCGTACACCCAGAGATCGGGGTTGCGCAGCAACGAGAGGGTGGTTTCCTGCAGCACCCGCTGCAGGCCGGCGCTGCTGCCGGTGTCCGCCTGTGCCGCCAGGCGGCGCAGGTCGGTCTGCAGATCGCGGGCCGTGGCGAGCAGGCCCATCTGCAGCTGGGCGATCGCCACAGGGCCATCGGCACGGGGAGTGACCATCGCCCCGCCGCCATTGCCGCCGGGCAGGGCGCCGCCGCCTCCACTGCGCAGGGTGTTGGCGATCACGCCCACGATCGCCATCAGCACCAGGAAGCCGAACAGGCCGCCGCCGCCAAAGCCGAAGATCGGGATCAGGAAGGGGAAGCCGATGCCGCCGCCGAAGCCGCCACCGCCGCCCCGGTAGCCGCCACCCCCGAAGCTCCCGCCACCACCGCCGCCGCTGAAGTTGCGCGGCATGGAGGGAGCGGAACGGAAACTGCCGCCACCGATGCGGCCACCGCTGGCGGCCTGACTCGGCTGCGGCGCAGCGAACATCACCAGGGTGCTTAGCAGGAACGGCAGCACCAGCCAGGCCGACAGGCGCCGGCGCCCCGCGCTGGCACGGCCGATGGCTTGGAGAGAGGACACGTCAGTTGCCGCTGCGAATGGCTCGAATCTAGGAACCACCCCCCACGATGGTGACGACTTCCAGCACGTCGCCATCGCTGAGGGGTTGCTCCGGCCACTGCCGCCGGGCCAGCACCGTGCCGTTGAACTCGACCACCACCAGGCGGGGCTCGTAGCCGAAGTGCTGCAGCGCCTCCTGCAGGCTGAGGCCTGCGGGGCACTGCCGGGCCTCACCGTTGAGTTGCAGAGAGAGGGTCACGGCAGCAGAAGGGCGAAAGGTGGTGGAGGCGACGGGTGGGGGGCAGTGACGAAGGGCGCAGTGACGAAGGGAGCAGGGGCGAGGGTGGCAGTGGTGACGGTGTCAGAGGTGAGGGCAGGGGCTAGAAGGGAGCGGTGGTCAGGAAAGTGGTGGCAGGGCAGCCAGCAGTTCGCGGCTGGCCGCGGCCGGATCGGGGGCCTCCATGATCGCGCGCACCACCGCCACCCCCCTGGCACCGGCCGCCAGCACCGGCGCGAGCGTGCCGGCTTCGATGCCGCCGATCGCGAAGAAAGGCAGCGGGCTCTCCGCCGCGGCCTCACTGAGGTAAGCGAACCCCACCGGCGCGCGGCCGGGCTTGGTGGGCGTGGCATGCACAGGCCCCACCCCGACGTAGTCACAGCCGTCGGTCACGGCCTGGCGCAGCTGCTCGATGCAGTGGGTGCTGCGGCCGATCAGGCGCTCCGGCCCGAGCAGGCGACGGGCGATTGCCGGCGGCAGATCCCCCTGACCCAGGTGCACGCCATCGGCGTCCACCGCCAGGGCCAGATCCACCCGGTCGTTCACCAGGAACAGGGCGCCATGGCGAGCGCAGAGCCGGCGCAGGGCGGTGGCTTCGACGAAGCGCTGGCCGTCATCGGCCTGCTTGGCCCGGTACTGCACCAGGCGGACCCCCGCCTCCAGTGCCGCCGCCACCGTGGTTTCGAGAGCTTCGAGGGTCTGGCAGGGGCTGGTGATCAGATACAGCCGGCAGGAGGCCAGCTGCTGGCGTCGGTGGCCCAGGCCCGCCGTGGCCTGCAGCACGGCCACTTCCAGGTCGTAGGCGAGATAGCGCAGCGCTGAGGCCTCCGCCGCCAGCTCCGGATCGCTGCTGCGGCCGAATTCTTCGAGCACCCGCAGGGCTTCCTGCACCCGGGCGGCATTGGCCCCCAGCACCGCCGCGGAGCCATGCCGCTGCTGCTGGGCCGGATGGGCCATACCCGCCGCCGGGTCGGTGGCGCTGTGGCGCGCCTGCTTGTAGACGTCCTGATGGCGCCGGCCGAGCCGCTGGCGCATGTCCTTGCTGCGGGCCACCAGGTCGTCGCGGCCGAGGCCGAAGCGACACCAGTCTTCGATCACCCGCAGTCCCTCCCGGGCCCGGTCGAGGTTGGCGTCCAGCAGGCGCAGCACGGCCGGCTCCGCCAGCTGTGGAGCGAAGGCAGAGGAAGGAACGTCCATCGGAACAGGAGAAGGGTTGAGGCGGGTAAGGGTGAGGCCGCGAGGCGCCGGGCCAGTGAGGCCATGCGAGGGCGTGGAGGCGAGCCAGTGAGCCAGTGAGGCGGTGTGGCGGTGAGCCAGCGAGGTGGCAGGCGAGCAGCGCTGGGATGGCGCGGTGGGAATGTGAGGACGGGATGGAACGGGCTCGTTAGGGTGGAGGACCATTCCCTGAACCCATGAATTCCGGCGGCGGCGACAGCCCGATGTGGGTGCTGGTTTCAGGGATTCTGCTGCTGGGCGGCATCGCGGCCTTCATCAGCTGGGGCCTCACGAACGCCTATCCCGCCGCCTGAGCTGGCCACCGCCGCCTCAAGCACGCGCTCGGGCATCAAGGCGCGGGCCTGATCGGCATCGCGGCCGATCTGCTCCTTGAGGGCCTCCAGGCTCTCGAACCGCTGCTGGGAACGCAGCAGTGCCAGCGGCTGCACCTCCAGCACATGCCCCTCCAGCTCGATCTGGCGATCCAGCAGGTGCACCTCCACCGCCGAGGGCGCCAGGGGGTCCACGGTGGGCTGCGGCCCCAGATTCATCACCGCCGCCATCGGGCCGCCGCCCTGGGTCCAGGCCAGGGCGGCGTACACCCCTTCCAGCGGCAGGAATTTGCGCCCATCCACCTCCAGGTTGGCCGTGGGCCAGCCGAGCGTGCGGCCCAGCCGGCGCCCGCGCCCCACAGTGCCGCTGAACCGGTAGGGCCGCTCCAGCAGGCGGCCAGCCTCAGCGATATGGCCAGCGGCCAGGGCCCGGCGGATGCGGCTGCTGCTCACCCGTTCGTTGCCATCCCACAGCATCGGCAGCACCGACACCTTGAGGCCGTGCAAAGCGCCGATCGCGGCCAGGGCCGTGGCATCCCCGCAGCGGTTCACGCCGAAGCGGAAGTTCTCGCCCACCGCCACCTCACGGCACTGCAGCGCCCCCACCAGCACCCGCTCGACGAACTCCTGCGGGGTGAGGCAGGACAGTTCCCGGGTAAAGGGCACCAGCACCAACTGGCGGATGCCGAAGGGTTCCAGGAGGGAGAGTTTTTCGCTGGGCAGATCGAGGCGCAGACGGGGCTCGCCATGCAGCAACTCGCGGGGATGGGGCCAGAAGCTCACCACCGTGGGCACCAGGCCAGGGGTGGGGGCAGCAGCGATCGAGGCGATCACCCGTTGGTGACCATGATGCAGGCCATCGAAACTCCCGAGGGCGACGGCGGTGGGGGTCAGGGCATCCTGGGGAGATCGCAGCGGTATCAACTGTCCAGACGGTTCCCGCAGGGGTCCATCCTTCCACGCGGCGCCGGGCGCTGTGGCCCGGTGGTCAGGGCCTCGCAGCACGGGTGACCGGCCATGCCAAGTTTGTTGCCGTTCGCCCTTCCCCACGCAAGCGCCGCCGATGGCCGATCGCCTCGATCTCCAGCTGGTTTCCGCGGCGGTGCGTCGCATGGCCTGGATCCGTTTCTGGACCCAGGTGGTGCTGTCCGTGGTGGTGGTGGGGGTGTTGATCTTCAACAACATCGGCACCCGACTGATGGCCAACACCCAGCGGGCCCTGGGGCTGGGTCCCGGGCTGTCGCTCACGACGCTGTCGTTTTTCGTGCTGCTCTGGAGCCTCTGGCAGGGCTGGCTGATGGTGCGCTGCGGCCGCGCCCTGGCCAGCCCGGTGCGGCCCAGCCGCGGTGAAACCGGCCGGCTGATCAAGCGAAGCGTGCTGGGCGATCTGCTGGGCCTCACCCTGGCGGCGGTGGGCTACCAGGCCCTGGCGGGAAGCCTGTTCGTGCAGGCCTCCATGCAGGTGCCCGGCTTCTTCGGCGCCCAGATCACGGCCCCCGGCGGCGCCGGCAACGTGATGGGTCTGCCGATCACCTCGATCGAGATGCTCTCGGTGCTGAGCAACACCCAGGTGCTGTTTGCCCATCTGGTGGGCCTGCTGCTCAGCCTGTGGCTGCTGCAGCGGGTGTACCGGCCGCTGCCGTCAGAGCGGCCCGGCTGATCAAGCCCCCAGCGCCGGCAGCGCCAGCAGCGGATCAAGGGCCGCCAGCTGCGAAAGCGCTCCGCGCCAGAACAGTTCCGGCTGCAGCGGCGTGAGCGCCGCTCCGCCGCTGTGCACCTGCTCCACATCGGTGGGCCAGTCGCGCGGGCCGGCGGTGGCCGCCTCCAGATCGTTCACCACCTCACCGGCGAGCCAGTAATAGGTGCGGCCGCGGGGATCGGTGCGGCAATCGAACTGATCCACGTAGCGGCGCACCGCCGGGCGGCACCAGCGCACCGGGCCGATCGCGGCGGCGGGCTGGGCCGGCACGTTCAGGTTCAACAGCAGGCCTTCGGGCCAGCCACCGGCGAGCATCTGCTCGGCCACCTCCAGCGCCAGGCCGGCCGCCGGGCCGAACTCGCGCCAGTCGAAGCAGGCGCTGCTCACCGCCAGCGCCTTGAGGCCCTCCAGGGTGCCCTCCATCGCCGCCGACACCGTGCCGGAATAGAAGACATCGCTGCCCAGGTTGGGGCCGTGGTTGATGCCGGAGAGCACCAGATCGGGCGGTTCCGCCAGCAGGCGGCCCAGGGCCAGCTTCACGCAATCGGATGGGGTGCCGCTGCAGGCCCAGGCCACCACCCCCTCGGCGAACAGGGCATCGGCCCGTTCCGCCCGCAGCGGGGTTTGCAGCGTGAGGCCGTGGCCGGTGGCGGAGCGTTCCTGGTCGGGGCACACCACCGTGACCTGGTGACCCCGGGCGGCGGCGGCATTCGCCAGGGTGCGGATGCCCTCGGCGAACACCCCGTCGTCATTGCTGATCAGGATGCGGAGGGGATGCATCGGCGCGAGCACAGCGGCAGAGGTGGAGGGATCCAGCCTGGCGGCAACCTAGGCGGCCCGGATCCGTACAGTCGAGCCGCTACGCCACCCCTCCGTGAGCGCCACGATCAGCCTCCAGCAGCTCACCGATCAACTCGATGCCCTTGAGGCCGAGGCGGCCGCCGAGGTGCGGGCGGCCGCCGCCGCTGCCGACCTGGAACAGCTGCGGGTGGCGCTGCTGGGCAAGAAGGGGCGGCTCTCGGCGGTGCTCGGCGCCATGGGCAAGCTCTCGGCTGAGGAGCGGCCGCTGGTGGGGCAACGGGCCAACCTGCTCAAGGAGCAGCTGCAGGCGCTGCTGGGCGAACGGCTGGAGGCGCTGCGCGAGGCGGCCATGGCCGTGAAGCTGCGGGGCGAAAGCCTCGATGTGACCGCACCGAGCCGCTACGTGCCCGCCGGCCACCGCCATCCGCTGATCACCACCACCGAGGAGATCGTCGACATCTTTGCGGGCCTCGGTTACCGGGTGGAGGAAGGCCCGGAGGTGGAGACCGACCACTACAACTTCACCGCGCTCAACATCCCGCCCCACCACCCGGCGCGGGACATGCAGGACACCTTCTATCTGACGGCCAGCACTCTGCTGCGCACCCACACCTCGCCGGTGCAGATCCGCCATCTGGAGCAGAACCCACCGCCGGTGCGGATCGTGGCGCCGGGTCGCGTGTACCGGCGGGATGCGGTGGATGCCACCCATTCGCCGGTGTTCCACCAGGTGGAGGTGCTGGCGATCGACGAAGGGCTGGATTTCAGCCACCTGCGCGGCACGGTCACCACCTTTCTGCAGGCCTTCTTCGGCGACCTGCCGGTGCGGTTCCGCGCCAGCTACTTCCCCTTCACCGAACCCTCCGCCGAAGTGGACGTGCAGTGGCGCGGCCGCTGGCTGGAGGTGATGGGTTGCGGAATGGTGGATCCGGCCGTGCTGGAGGGGTTGGGGCTCGACCCCGAGCGCTGGAGCGGCTTCGCCGCCGGGCTGGGGGTGGAGCGCTTCTGCATGGTGCGCCACGGCATCGATGACATCCGTCGCCTCTACACCAGCGATCTGCGCTTCCTCGAGCAGTTCTGACCCTGCGGCACACCCGCCAGGATCCCCTCACCAGCCCCACCCCCTGAGAGCCCGACCCCCCTCATAAACTCTCGAAACCCCTGCGCGCGATCGGTGCCCTGCGTCGGACTGATCGTCAACGACGGCAAGGCTGTGGCCGTCCGCACCGCCGATGCGATCGAGGCGCGCTTCATCGCCGCCGGCAACACCGTGGTGCGGGTGAGCAGTTCCGGCGGCATGGTGGGCTTCGCCAACCCCGACACGCACCTGCGCAGCCTCGGCTACGCCGCCTGCGTGCCGTCCAGTTTTCATGCGGAGATGCAGCTGGCGGTGGTGCTCGGCGGGGATGGCACCGTGCTCTCCGCCGCCCGCCAGACGGCCCCGATCGGGGTGCCGATCCTGACGATCAACACCGGCCACATGGGCTTCCTGGCCGAGGCCTACCTCAACGAGCTCGATACGGCCCTCGACCAGCTGCTGCAGGGCAACTGGACGGTCGAGGACCGCACCATGCTGGTGGTGAGCGTGATGCGGGGGGAGCACCGCCGCTGGGAGGTGCTCTGCCTCAACGAGATGGCCCTGCACCGGGAGCCGCTCACCAGCATGTGCCACTTCGAGATCGCCATCGGCCGCCACGTGCCGGTGGACATCTCCGCCGACGGGGTGATCCTCTCGACCCCCACCGGCTCCACCGCCTACGCCCTCTCCGCCGGCGGTCCGGTGATCACCCCCGACTGCCCGGTACTGCAGCTCACCCCGATCGCGCCCCATTCGCTGGCGTCCCGCGCCCTGGTCTTCAGCGACCGGGAGCCGGTGACCGTGTTCCCCGCCACGCCCGAGCGGCTGATGATGGTGGTGGACGGCAGCGCCGGCTGCTACGTATGGCCGGAAGACCGGGTGCTGATCCGCCGCAGTGAACATGTGGCCCGCTTCGTGCGGCTGCAGGACCACGAGTTCTTCCAGGTGCTGCGCAACAAGCTGGGCTGGGGCCTGCCCCATGTGGCCAAACCCGACAGCCATGAGCATGGTGGCGGCCCGCGCCCGGAGACCGGGGCTGAGCGGGCGTGAGCCAGCCGTTGATCCTGCTGATCGGCCCGGAGGCCGAAGCGATGGCGCCGCGGCTGGAAGCCTCCGGTTACCGCACCGCCCTGGCGGGGTCCCTGCCCGAGCCCGCCGCCGCGGTGTTGCTGTCGGGGGAGATCGGCGCGCTCAGCATTCCTGCCCTGCGGCTCACAATGGAGCAGGTGCCCCTGCTGCTCGACATCGTCGACGACAGCGTGGAGGGCCGCTCCGAGTGCCTCAGCGCCGGTGCCAATGATTTCTGGCTGTCGTCGGCCGGTGCCAGCGATCTGCTGACGCGGCTGCGGCTGATCCTGCAGCGGCGCGTGCAGCCCCTGCCGATCAAGACCGTGCTGGAGGTGGCCGATCTGCGGCTCGACCCCACCCTCAAACGCGTCCAGCGCGGCAACCGCGTGCTCACCCTCACGGGCCGTGAATACCGGCTGCTGGTGCTGCTGGTGCGTCAGGCGGGCGAGGTGCTGAGCCGTGAGCAGATCCTGCGGGAAGCCTGGGACGACCAGACCGAAGCCGCCAGCAACGTGGTGGAGGTGTATGTGCGCTACCTGCGCCAGAAGCTGGAGGAAGGGGGTGAGCGCCGCTTGATCCACACGGTGCGGGGGCGGGGCTACTGCCTCTGCGATCGTCAGCTCCCCAGCGGCAAGCCGGCGCCATGACACCCACACCCCTGCGCTCCAGCGGTCAGAGGCCCTCAGCCTCGCCGGCCCTCAGTGGGCCGGAGCGAGCGATCGGGCTGGGGGGACTGGTGTGGGGGATGGGGCTGGGGCTGGGGGACTTGCTGCGGGTGAAGGGGGTGAGGGGAGGACTGGTGCGGGTGAAGCGCCTGGGGGTGCTCGGAGTCATGGGGCTGGGCGTGCTGGCGCTGGTGGCCGGGCCGGCCGAAACCACAGGGGCCGCTGGGGCCGGTGCGACTCCCAGTGCGCAGGGGCCCCCGCAGTTTCTGCCGGTGGAGGCGGAGTGGTGCCTGGAACACCCCGTTGGACGCGGCCTGCCAGCGCCGGCCACAAGGCAGCCCGCCACTGCTTCTGCTGCTGCTGCTGCTGCTTCTGCTGCTGC
>CALRJS020000014.1:0-84706 GCA_943367595.1 Sphingobacterium thalpophilum | reverse complement strand
GGCGCTTACGTCTCTCCGGCAGGGCCTGCAGGAAGGAGATCAGATCGGGGCTGGCAGAAAGCTGGGGCAAGGGACGAGAGCAGTCCCGACAAAACCGGCACCAGCATGGCTGCACCAGCCGCCTTGTGCCTGACTTTCAGTCGGCCCTGTTCTGGCCGGCGATTGAGCGTCGGCTGCATGAGCGGATCGCTGCTGCAATCGCCCGTGGTGTTGGCGTCATCGTTGACGCGACCCATGCCAAGCGTCCTTGGCGCCTGGCGATCACCCAGCGGCTGGAGCTGCCCCTTTCGGTGCAGTGGATCGGGTGGCAGCTCACCACCCCGCTGGAAACCTGCAAGCAGTGGAACCGCCAGCGAGAGCGCAGCGTGCCCGATGCCGTGATCCATGCCTTTGCCGCATCACTGGCGGATGTGATCTTTCGGCCCAGCCGAGCAGATGGCCTTGCGGTGCTTGTGGACCTTGACCCTTCAGCGCACACGGACCTACAGGCCGCAGTGGAGAAGGAACTGGGCCGCCTTGACAGACGCATCGTTGCCTCGCGCAATCGCGAGCAGGGCTACCAGCTCCACGGCTATTCCCGCTTGCTCGATTACGAGCGGTTGCTGCACCTGCTGCAGCTCCTGATGCGTTTTCCCGATCTTCATGCCGCAGATGCTCCCACCACAGCCGCTCTGCAGCAGATCTGTAATCCTCTCCCCAATGGTGATTTTGCAGAACGAGTAGCGGCCTATCTCACCGCCTTGCACGGCAACTGCTACGGCGATGCCGCCGCGATCAGGGCCGATCTGGCCTGGCTGGAGCAGCAGGGGTTCTTTTCAGTGCTGCCCGCCGAGGCACCGATCTCTGCCCCACCGCCCGATGGCCGCGTCGAAGCCAACCAGGGCGGCTGGCCTCAGGAGGCTGACGCCAAGGTGTTCGTGCGTGTGCTCAGCCTGATCCGCCATGTGCTGCAGCAACCCTTTGACAAGGGCGGCGATGGTCCGGTCCAGCGCCATCTTCTCAAGCGCCTGCATGAACTTGATGCCTCCACTTACACCCTTCGCAGTGGTGACACCCTGCGGCGCGACATCCAGAAGGTGCTGACCCCCTACGGCTTTCGGCCTCCAGGGGACAACGTGCGCCATGGCTATGCGCTGGGCACGGCGTTGCTGTCGGCCTCCCAGCTGCGTGATGCCGTGACTCTGCTGCGCAGTACGGCCATGCAGCTCGGTGACCCGGTGCACCAGCAGCTGCTCGCTGACCTTGAACGCCGCCTCTTGCAGGGGGGATTGGAGCTGGATGCTTCGTTCAGTGTGCGCCGCATTGCCAATCGCTCGATCATTGACCCAGCCTTGGTGCGCTCCGATTCCCTGGCCTGCCGCGATCAGGCCCAACGGTTGGAGGCGGCCATCCTGCAGGGCAGCCGGGTGGTGCTGGCTCGCATGGCCTCGGCCGCCCGCTTCACCACCAGCACGGAGCCAGGGGACCAACGCCTGTGGCCTCTTCAGCTGGTGTTCCACAACATCGGCTGGTACCTGGCCTATGAACTGGAATCCGCCGGACGGGCCGAAGGCCTGATCCGCACCGAACGCGTGGACCGGTTGCTGCTGAAGGAGGTGCACCGCGGTTTTCGCCAGGCACCGGCCCAGCGCCAGCGCAGCCTGGAACGTCTCGACCGCCTGCTGCGTCACACCGGGGGCATCTACTGCGGTGACGACCTTGACGCCCAGCTGGCCATCGGCGGCAGCGATGCCGCTGTCCGCCAGCGCAGCCTGCAGACCCTGCGTTTCCGTTGCACCCGCTATGTGTTTGCTTTCCTGCGTGAGGGCCAGCAGCGTTTTCCGTTGGAATGCATCCGTCTGTCAAATCCACTGCCGGATGACGACTGGTGGCGCCATCCCGATGCCCCCCACGTGCTTGAGCCGGGCGATGGCAGCCACCCCTATCCGATCGAGATCGACCTCCCGCCTTGGACCCTGGCAGGCGACATCGATCTGCGCCGCTGGCTGTTTGGTTTCGGCAACGGCGTGATCATCGACGGCCCGGAGGTGCTGCGGCGGGATCACCGCGGAAGGGCTGAGGAGGTGGCGGCCTTGTATGCCTCTGCATTTTGAAGGGCTCGCAGCGCGTTCGTTCGCCATTCCTGCGCCCTTAACCTGAGCCCTTCGGGAGGGAGAATCAGGCGTCTTCAAGGGCCTGTATGTAAGAATTCAGTTGCACTTCTTCCTGTTCAGACAGACATTGTCATAACGATGAAGGCGACATGAGAAAACTCTCATGCTCCCACCGTGTGCCAGGAGAACTAATACCTTTGGTGAGTCTTCCTCGTTCAAGACAACTCGACATGACAACTCTTACCGTCGCTGGTAATCGCCTAGGCGAAGCGCTGCAGTTTGATCCCAATGCCACCACCACCAGCGTGGAAGTGGGCCGGGTCTGGTTCCAGGCCACGGATACGGTGCGGATCACCTTTGCTCCCGCCAGCTTCAGCCCCCTGACCGGCGCTCTGATCGGTGGCGCTGGCGCCGTCATCGGTCTCACCGTCACCACCGCCGCTGGACAGGTCACCACCTTTGGTGTGTCCAGTGCCAATGCTCTGGACGTGGATCCGGATCAATCGAAGAACGGCGCCGACTTCTTCTACATTTCCGAATCACCTGCCGTCGGTGTGGGCGGCGCCTATGCCGGCCTGCAGCTGGAGAAGATCCTGGTGGCGGATCTGCCACTCACGGCAGCCAGCCTCGTCCCCTTCACCAACACCGGTGGTTATCTCCCTACCACCGGTTCGGTCACACCGCCACTGCCGCAACTGACCGGCACAGCCGGGGACGACGTGCTCACCGGCACTGCCGTTGCCAACATCATGAACGGCCTGGATGGCAATGATGCGATCCGTTCCCTCGGCGGAAACGACACGGTGTTTGGTGGTACTGGCAACGACATCATCGATGGTGGTGCCGGTGCCGATCGCCTCAACGGCGATGCCGGCAATGATCTGCTCTGGGGCGGCGGCGGGGCCGACCAGCTGTTTGGTGGTGCCGGTGACGATCTGATCGACGGCGGCCTCCAGAGCGACCGGCTCACGGGTGGTGCAGGGGGTGATGTGTTCATCTTCGGCGCTGGCGATACGGTGGTCGATTTCAGCCGGGTTCAGGGCGACCAGATCCACTTCGCCGCCTCACTCGGCCTTTCCGAAGCGTCGATCAACATCAGCACCACTGCCCAGGGAACCCTGCTCTCGTTTGCGGGCTCTTCTGGAAGCCTGCTGCTGCAGGGTTACTTCGGTGGCTTTGATCCGGGTAACGACTTCAAGTTCGATTACGTGCCCACTTTCGATTTCCTCTGATCGCACCACTTGCGATACCCACCCGTCAGGCCAACAGCCTGACGGGTTTTTCTTGCTGTCCCTGCTGACTCTGCTGCACCAAGGAGCGGGCTGAAGGCTCTGCACTGCACCATCACCCGCTGGTGGCTTTGCACCATCACATACGAAGGCTCTGTACCATCCCCTGCTGGTGGCTTTGCATCACTCCGTGCCGATCCTTAGCCATCGCTTCCAGCAGTGGTGCTGCCTTACATTCAAGGCTCTATTTCAGTCAGGTTGGAAGCTTCGATGCCGCAAGCGGGTTTCTTTGGCGAGGTTCGCACGCGGCTGCTGGTGTTTTACGCCGTGATGCTCTCTGTGCTGATCGGCCTCACGGTGCCGATCAGCAAGCATTTGCTGCTGCTTGAGCTGCATAAGCGTGAGCAAACCAGCCTGGGCAAGAGCATTCAAGACTTTGATAACTACATCCAGCCAGTGCTCGCAGCTGAAGCAACTCCTTCCAACCCGGAGCTGGCCGAGCAGATGAAGAGCTTTCTGACGAAAAACCTGCCTGAAGACGACACCTTTTTCATCATGATTGTCAATGGTGAGTTTCAGCGCTCCAGCCCAGTAGCGCTGCCTCCATCCATGCGGCCGGGATCTGTCTTGATGCGTAAGTGGGAAGCCACCACCAGAGTTGCCTCAGGCAAGGTGGATGAAGCCGACCCTGAGGTGGGAACGATCCTGTATTCGGCTCTGCCAGTTGAAGTGGATGGCAGGGTGCAGGCTGTGTTCGTGGCGGCACTTACCACCGCAGGCGAGCTTGCAGAGGTTCGCGACTTCACTTCCATCTTGCTTCAGATTGTTGTCGGAATTCTGATCACGTTGCTGTTTTTCCTCTGGATTCTTTCCAAGGCGGTGCTGGCACCGCTCCAGCTGCTGGCCAGCACCACGCGTTCGATCACGGCCACGAATCTCAAGCAGCGATTGCCGATTACCGGCAGAGGCGAACTGGGGGACATCACCCTCAGCTTCAATGCCATGATGGACCGCCTGGAAGCCCTGATCATTTCCCAGAAGGAATTCATCCAGGATGCAGGCCATGAATTGCGCACACCAATCACGGTGATTCGAGGCAATGTCGAGCTGCTCCTTCAAGACGATGATGAAGAGGCTCGCCGTGAAACGGTGCGCCTCGTGCTTGATGAAGTCGACCGGATTGCCAGGCTTGTTGCAGAGCTCTCGCTTCTGGCCCAGTCGCAGCGCCCCGAATTCCTGATGCTCAGTGACCTTGATGTCCACCGCTTCACCCAGGACATCTACCAGAAGGCCAGGAGTCTCGCCCCGCGCCGCTGGACGTTGGCTTGCACGGCCCAGGCCACGATGGAAGCCGATCAGCAACGGCTCACCCAATGCCTGATGAACCTTGCACTCAATGCCACCCAGCACACCAGCGCATCTGATCGCATTGAGCTGGGTTCTTCCCTCGCTGCCGATGGCTCCATCCGCTTCTGGGTCACAGACAGCGGTGAGGGAATCCCTGAGCGTATGCAGCCGCATGTCTTCAAACGATTCTTCAAGGGAAGAAGCCGCGTCCAAGCTGAGCATCACTCCGGGCTTGGTCTGTCGATCGTCAGGGCTATCGTGAATGCCCATCATGGCCGGATTGAACTCCTCAGCCAGCCAAAGCAGGGCACGACCTTCACCTTAATCTTTCCCGCACGGCAACCTGTGCTGCTGCGCGACTTTTCCCCTGAGCCATGGCCTGCATCCTGATCGCCGAAGACGAGCCACGCATCGCTCGCTTCATTGAAAAGGGGTTGCGTGCTCAGGGTTACGACGTGGTGCACACGCCATCCGGTGATGGCGTGGTGCACATTCTTTGTGCCTCCCCCATTGATCTGTTATTGCTGGATCTCGGACTCCCGGGCCTGGATGGCACCGATGTTCTCGAGGCGATGCGCGGTCAGGGGATTGAAATCCCGGTGATTGTTCTCACCGCCCGCGATGATCTCAGCACCAAGGTGGCCAGCCTGGATGCTGGCGCTGATGATTACATCACCAAACCCTTTCGCTTTGATGAGCTGCTGGCGCGCATCCGTGCCCGTCTGCGCACGTCCACTGCCCGCCTGGCTCAGGCTCCGAATGCGGAATTGCTTCAGCTCCAGCACTGCGGGATCAGCATGAACCTGCGCGAGCGTCAGGTGTTTCTCGAGGGATCCCCCGACCCGATCGACCTCACGGATCGTGAGTTCCGTCTGCTCGAGTTGTTCCTCAGCAACCCGATGGCCGTTCATAGCCGCGAGCAGATCCTTGATCACGTCTGGGGCTACGGCCACGATCCCCAGTCCAACATTGTTGATGTTTATATCGGTTATCTGCGCCGCAAGATCGATTCCCACCGCATCGAGACGATCCGAGGCATCGGCTACCGCCTTTCCGATTGCTGAGTTCACCCATTCGTCTCCAGGTTGCCTCCTCCGCTCGCCTCCATACCGGATCGGTTTTCTCTCGGCTCCATGCCGCCTCCTCCGCTCGACTTCACACCGCAACGGTTTTGCCCGCCTCCATACCGGATCGGTTTTGCGCGGGTCCATGGCGCATCGGTCTTCATGGCTCCATACTGCACCGGTTTTGCTTGCCTCAATACTGCAAAGGTTTTCATGCCATCAGCCGGCCTGAGGCCATCAACCCCAAGGCCTCTGCACCCTCCGGAGCGCTTGGTGGCTCCCTCTAGGCTTGGGGCACCATGCGAGCCGCTCCGATCACCCTTCTGACCCACCCAGCTCCGGGACAGGAGCAACCCAGCGGCGGTCGCCGCACCCCACCCATCCGTCGCCTTCAGGCAGAGGAGCAGGCACCGCAGCAGCGGCCTGTGCTCACTGATCTTCCCGAGGCCGGCGCTTCGTTCGCTTCGCTCGGTCTCTCGGAGCCGCTGCTGAAGGCGATCGCGGCCAAGGGCTACACGGTGCCATCGCCGATCCAGCTGCAGTCGATTCCAGCGGTGCTCGCTGGCCACGACGTGATGGCGGCTGCCCAGACGGGCACCGGCAAAACGGCGGGCTTCACCCTGCCGATGCTGGAGCGGCTTCAGCACGGCCCCCACGCCCGCAACAACCAGGTGCGCTCCCTGGTGCTCACGCCCACGCGCGAGCTGGCGGCCCAGGTGGCGGAAAGCGTGCAGGTGTACGGGCGCTACCTCGATCTGCGCAGCGATGTGGTGTTCGGCGGGGTGAAGATCAACCCGCAGATGCAGCGCCTGCGCCGGGGAGCCGACGTCCTGGTGGCCACACCGGGCCGCCTGATGGACCTCTACCAGCAGAACGCGATCCGTTTCGACCGGCTCGAAATCCTCGTGCTCGATGAAGCCGATCGCATGCTCGACATGGGCTTCATCCGCGACATCCAGAAGATCCTGGCCCTGCTGCCACCGAAACGGCAGAACCTGCTGTTCTCCGCCACCTTCAACCCCTCGATCCGCAAGCTGGCTCAGGGGTTGCTGCACAACCCGGTGCAGCTGCAGGCCACGCCCGAGAACAGGGCCGCCCCGCTGGTGGAGCAGGTGATGCATCCCTGCGACATGGCCCGCAAGGCTGATCTGCTCACCCATCTGGTGCGCCAGAACGACTGGCGGCAGGTGCTGGTGTTCTCCCGCACCAAGCACGGTGCCAATCGCCTGGCCGATCGCCTCAACCAGGAGGGCCTCACGGCCATGGCGATCCATGGCAACAAGAGCCAGGGCGCCCGCACCCGGGCGCTGGCCACCTTCAAGAGCGGCGAGCTGCGCGTGCTGGTGGCCACCGATCTGGCCGCCCGAGGCCTCGACATCGAGCAGTTGCCCCATGTGGTCAATCTCGATCTGCCCAACGTGGCCGAGGACTACGTGCACCGCATCGGCCGCACGGGCCGTGCCGGCCAGGGTGGCCATGCCATCTCGCTGGTGGCCGCCGAAGAGCACGAGCTGCTGCGGGCGATCGAGCGGATGATCGGCAACCCACTGCCGCGCCGGGAGATTGCCTGCTTTGAGCCCACCATCCTCTCGGCCCCTCCGCTGGATCTCAGCGGTGGGCGAGGCAAGGGTGGGCGCCGCTCCGGCGGCGGTGGCGGTGGCCGGCCCGATCGGCCCCCCACCCGCTCCCGCCGGCCGTCCCCCGGCTCCGGGTCTGCCGCCGCCCCGGCCCGGGCCCGCACCCGCCGCCCCTGACCCGCAGCTCAGGCCTGCAGCCACCACAACCCGCTCAGGCCGGTGGTGGTGGCGGCGGCGCTGGCCGGAACAGGCTCGCCAGCGCCTCCAACGAGGCTGGCAGCGCCCCGCCGGGCTTCCGCGCCGGCAGGGTGAGGCTCTCAATGCTCACGTCGCTGAGTGCCAGACCGAGCGCGGCAAAGCTGCTGCGGCACCTCTCCCCCGTGTCGCTGGCCAGCAGGGCCAGCGATGGCTCTTCCCGCGCGGGTCCAAGGGCGCCATCGTGAATCAACTGCCGCAGCCGGCTGGAGAGGCCAAGCAGATGCGGCGCCAGCAGCTCAGCCACCGGTGGTGCCGGCCGTGAGGGGCCCTCGATCAGCTGGCGGGCGCCCAGGGTGCGCAGCAGCAGCAGCGGGTCCTGGCACTGGATCGCGCAGAGTCCGGAGGCGCTGAAGGTCTCCGGCAAGGGCGCCACCGGGTGCAGCGCAGTGGCGACCATCGGCTGCGCACACCGCTGACCCCAGGGCAGGGCCGTGAAAGGGCGCAGGTCCACCACGTGGATCTGGGCATTGAAGAAGCTGCCTTCCTGCCCTGGCAGGTCGATCAACGCCGCCAGCTTCGGCAGCGACTGGCGCCGCAGCTGGTGACGGCCCGTGAGGAGCACATCGGCCAGCTGATCCCCCACGGCGAACACCGCGGCCTGATCGGCCTCTACCTTCAGCCAGGTGCCCACCCGCAGAGGTGCCTGCGCATGATCCAGGGCCCACAGCAGCGGATCGCTGCGGCCCCCGTTCTCCATCGTCGCTGCCGGTTCCTGCGCATCCACCGCCGCTCCGGCTCCCTCCATCGCCCCTGTCCTGTCCGCTCGTGGCGTCACTGTATGGAAAGGCGCCTGCCCTGAGCGCCAGATCGCAAGGCGCCTCGCCTGAGCACCAGACCGAATGAGACCTGGCCTGAGCGGCAGATCGAAAGGTGCCCAGCTTGAGCACCAGCGGAACCGGGCTCAGCTCCCGCCGAGCGCCCCCTCTGCAGCAGATCCTGCACCGTCTTCACCCAGGCGGTCACCCGGTTGCAGGCCCAGCTGCTGGAGCAGGGGCTGACCGCTGGCCGCCTGCTTGCCCTCCAGCTGGGCACTGCGCAGCAGCAGCGGGCAGCCGCCTGTGCCCACCACCAGCCCCACGCCTGGCACCAGAGCCAGCACCTCACCGGGGCTGCCTTGCCGTTCCGCCGCGCCGGTGGCCAGCGCCCGGACGTCGGCGCTCAGATGCTCCGCCAGCCGTGCCACCAGCGGCTCGGTTGCGAGCAGCTTGAGCCGCTTGCCCGCCAGCGTGGTGGTGGCGCCGGGGTACAGCCCCATCACCTGCCGGTGGATCGCCAGTGCCGAATGGCTCCAATCCACCGCGAAATCCTCCTTGCGCAACAGCCGCGCCATGCGCACGCCGTCGTCGCCCTGGGGCCGCAGCCCCAGCCGCTGCCAGCGCTCCGGCTCGGGGCCAGGGCCGGCGGCCTCGATCCTCGGCATCGCTTCCACCAGCAGGGTGGCGGTGAGCGCACTGAGCCGGGCTGCCAGCTGCTGGGCGTTGTCGAGCAGGCCGATCGGCAGACGACCTTCCAGCAGCACCGGACCCGTGTCCAGGCCGGCTTCCATCGCCATGATCCCCACTCCCGTCTCGGCGTCGCCTTCCATCAGGCACCACTGGATCGGCCCGGCCCCCCGCCAGCGGGGCAGCAGGGAACCATGGCCGTTCCAGCAGCCCAGCGGCGGTTGCTGGAGCACCTCGGGCGGCAGCAACTGGCCGAAGGCCACCACCACCGAAAGGTCGGCGCCGAGGGCCGCCAGCTGCTGCTGGGTGTCCGGCTCGCGGCGGATGCGGGTGGGCGTGAACACCGGCAGCCCCAGCTCCAGGGCCCGCGCTTTCACCGCCGACGGCTGAGCCGCCGCCCCCCTGCCGCGTCGCCGGTCGGGCTGGCTGACCACCCCCACGACCGTGTGGCCGGCAGCCACCAGCGCCTCAAGGGTGGGCACGGCGTAGGCCGGAGTGCCCCAGAACAGGATCTTCACGGGGACGTGGGCGGATGGATCAAACGGGGCCGGAGCCGCTCAGGCGTCGCCGGTCACGGACAGGCCTTCCACCCACACGTGCGGGCAGAGGCCATCGGGGGTGAGCTTGGCCTCCCCTTCGAAGCCGACGATGCCCTTGAGCACGGCCCGGATGTCACCGGCCACGGTGGCCGCTTCGATCGAGCGCGCTTCCCCGTTGCGGATCAGCCAGCCATCAAACGGCAGCGAGAACGATCCCTGGCTCGCCTTCACACCGGCATGCAGCGCCGAGAGAGAGTCGATCCAGACCACGCCGTCGGCGCTGTGGCGATCGAGGCCGCTGGCGCCACCGGACGAACCGGCGCTTGGCCCCACCTCGAACCAGTGCGGCCCCACCGACACCTTGGCGCCCAGGCCCGCATGGCCGGTGGGCTCCACCCCGAAGGCGCGCGCCGTGGCTTCGGAATGCAGGAAGTGGCGCAGCACGCCACCCTCTACAAGGGCAAGGCGCCGCACGGGTGTGCCTTCGCCATCGAAGTTCGAGGCGCCCACATTGCCGGGATGCAGGCCGTTGTCGTGGATGGAGAGAAACGGCACCGCCAGGGTGCTGCCGAGCGCGTCACGGTCGCTGAGGCTGACGCCGTCGAGCACGGCCCTGGCATTGAACAGGCTGCTGAAGGCGCCGATCAGGTCGAGGAAGGCTTCCGGCGAAAAGATGCAGGTGTAGTGCCCTGTCTGGATCGGGGCGTAATCGAGATGGGCAATGGTGCGCTCCGCCGCTTCGGCGATGCAGCCGGCCACATCCAGCTGCTGCAGGCCGTAGGCCAGGCGCACGGCGCCGCTGCTGCGCGGCTTGCGGCCTTCCTCTTCGCCGCGGGCGTAGAGGTAAAGGCTGGCGGTGGTGAGCTTCTGCTCGCGGCAGGCGCCGGCGCTGTTGAGATAGAGGCGTTCGCTGCTGCGCTGGGCCAGGCCGTTGTAGGGAACGGTGGTGATGGCCGCATGGCGGCCAAGCAGGTCACGCTCCGCCTCCCGCAGGGTGTCCAGCAGCTCGAGAATGCCGCGCGGCTCCACCAGGGGCTGATCGAGCGGTTCGAGCGGGGCCGTGGCCAGCGGCGAGAAGGCCGGGATGTCGTCGGCGTTGCCATAGGCACTGGCATCGCGGGCACCGCTGAGCGCACGGGCCAGGCCGGCGGGGGAGAGGTCGGAGGTGCTGGTGATGCCCACGAGACCGTCGCCGTTCCAGACCCGCACGGTGATGGCGCTGCGCTGGGCGCCCTTGAGCTGCTTGGCTTCGCCCCGGTCCACCTGCACGGAGGTGTCTGTGCTGCAGGCGGCGCCCAGATCCCAGCGCTCGATGCCCAGGCCCTGGGCCAGGCTGCTGAGCTGCTCACTGAGGGCGTGGGCGTCGAGGCCCAAGGTGGCAACGCTTGAGGTGATGGTGCTCATGATCAGCGGCCTCCCACGGTGATGGCATCCACCTTGATGTGCGGTTGCCCCACGGTGACGAAGATGCTGCCGCTCACCGAACCGCAGAAGCCGGCTGCCAACTCCAGATCATTCGCACACATCGAGATCCGCGGCATCACCTCTTTGGCTTCGCCGATCAAGGTGGCTCCTTTCACGGGCTTGCCGAGGCGACCGTTCTCGATCAGATAGCCCTCCTCCACCGCGAAGTTGAACTGGCCGGTGGGACCCACGCTGCCGCCACCCATTGATTTGCAGTACAAGCCCCGATCCACCGATTCGATCAGCTGCTCCGGGGTGTGCGGACCGGCGGCGATGTAGGTGTTGCGCATGCGGCTGGCGGCCGCGAAGGAGTGGCTCTGGCGCCGGCCGCTGCCGGTGCGGGGGTGGCCGGTGCGCAGTTCACCGGCGCGGTCGGAGAGGAAACGCTTGAGCACCCCGTTCTCGATCAGCACCGTGCGTTGGGGCGCCATGCCCTCGTCGTCCATCGACAGGCTGCCGAAGGCGCCGTCGCTGAGCCCCTCGTCGATCGCCGTCACGGCGCTATGGGCGATCGGGGCATCGATCCGATCGGCGAAGGGGGTGGTGCCCCGCTCCACCTGGGTGGTTTCCAGCAGGTGCCCGCAAGCCTCGTGGAAGATCACGCCGCCGAAGCGGTTGGCGAGCACCACCGGGTAGGTGCCCGCTTCCACGTACTCGGCGTGCAGCATCGCCTGGGTGCTGGCACACAGATCGATCGCGGCCGTCTGGGCATCCCACTGGCGCAGATCGTCCGGACGGTCGGTGCCGCCATAGCGGCGGCCCTGGCTGGCCCGGTGCTCCCCATCGGCGGCCAGGGCCGTGAGCCCCACCGACTGGTGCAGCCGGATGTCGCGAGCGAAGGTGCCATCGCTGGCGGCCACCATCACCTCCTGCCAGTCGCGGGCGTAGCTGCCGCGGCGGGCCTGCAGGTGCTGGCCGTGCCGTTCGAGCAGGGCGGTGCCCTCCAGCAGCCGGTCGGTGCTTTCCGCCAAGGTCGGGCAGGCACCCAGCCAGTCGCCCTTGGCGAGGGCGTAGTCGTGCAGGTCGGGCAGCCCGTCGAAGCCGCTGATGCCGTTGCTGTTGACCGTGAGGCCCAGCATGCCCAGAGCCTGCTCCAGCGCCACCATCAGGCCCCGCTCGCTGAGGTCGTTGGTGGAGACGAACCCATCGCGCTCACCGCGAAACACGCGCACACCAGCGCCGCGGCCGAAGGCCGGGCTCACGCTGGTGATGCGGTCCTGCTCTGCCAGCAGCCCGATGTGGTCGGTGCTCTCGAGGAACACCTCCACCAGGCTGGCTCCAGCGGCGCGCCCGGCAGCCAGCAACGGCTCCAGGCGTTGACGCCAGCTGAGGTCAAAGCCTTCGAGCACCAGCAAGGGGCGAGCAGTGGAAACAACCAAGGAAGTCGGCCTGATCTTGGTGGCTCAGGCTAACGGCGAGGCCCCAGGCACGAGGCCCGGGGCGCTTCGCTGGCAGGGAAGACACCAGAGCTTGGCTGTAACAGAAGACACCAGAGCTTTGCTTGAAGGGAAGACACCAGGGCTTTGCTGGCAGGTGTCGGCCCCTGGCCAGGTGCTTCAGAGGACTGAGGGCCTGGTACAGATGCTTCAGAGGGCTGAGGATCAGCGCACAGCGGGCTGGAACGCCTCGCTGCGGATCGGAGCCATGAAGAACAGCTTCGCCATTTCGAGGCCGTTGGCGGCCCAGAAGGGCAGCTTGCGCAGCACCTTGAGCGGAGCGATGGCCGAGGAGGCATCGGCGGCACTGAGGGCCTGGTTGTTGCCCACGATCCGCTCCAGCCGCTCGTAGAAGCGCGGGTGCTCCACGTTGAGCACCACGGGGAACACCCGCGCCGAGGTCTCGTTGGTCTTGGCGATCACGTACTTGTCGTAGGCGCGGGCATCAAGGCCAAGCGCTTCGTAGAACTCCTTGCGGGCCACGTCACGCACGTACATGGTGGCGAACACCGCCAGCAGGAAGAAACGGCACCACAGGCGCGCCTGGAGGCCACGCACGGTGTCCGGCTGGGCCTTCATCAGAGCGTCGAAGAAGTCGCCATGGCGGTTTTCGTCCTGGCACCAGTTTTCGAAGAAGTTGAAGATCGGGAAGATCTTGCTGTCAGGGTTCTTCTCGAGGTGGCGGTAGATGGCGATGTAGCGCCAGTAGCCGATCTTCTCCGAGAGGTAGGTGGCGTAGAAGATGAACTTGGGCTTGAAGAAGGTGTACGACTTATTGGCTGTGAGGAAGCCCAGATCCAGCTGGAGCCCGAAGTCGCCCATGGCCTTGTTGAGGAAGCCGGCATGGCGGGCCTCATCCCTGGCCATGTGAGCGAAGCATTCGGCCAGGAGTGGATTCTTGGCTTTGATGCGGCGGCTCAGCTCCTTGTAGAGCAGGAAGCCGGAAAACTCCGATGTGCAGCTCTGCTCGAGAAACTCGACGAACACACGGCGGGTGTCGGGATCGAGCTTGTCGGCGGCGCCATCGAATTCGCTGTTACGAACGAAGTGGTGGCGGTTGTAGTCCTTGCGGAACTCTTCGCAGATCGCCTCCAGCTCCACTTCGTTGGGCCGCAGATCCATCGCCGCCATGGCGTCGAAATCTGTGGTGTAGAACCGGGGGGTGAGGATCGTGTCCTTGACCGGATCCTTGAAGGCCGGTGCGTGGTCGTTCGAAGCGGCGACGGGAGCGCTGGGTGCGGCGGTGGGAGGCACCATTCTGGCGTCGAGGCAGGCGATGCAGGCATCGTAAGGGCCATCCGAGCCGAAGGGGCCCAGTTGTGACGCTCCAACAGATCGAGCCGTGATAGAGGGCTCAACGCTGCGTCTCCACCCAGTGACTCCACCCAGTGCCTGAGGACGAAGCGCGTCAGCGCAGTGTCGCCAAGCAGTGCCGCCAAGCAGCTCCTCGATGGGGTGACTCGATGAGGTGCCTCACAGCAGTGCCTCAGCGCGCGGGGCCTTCGCGCAGTGTCTGAGTGCGGAGTCCCTCCAAGCAGTCCCTCAGCTCAGGGTCTGCAAGGGGAGCAAGCGCTCAGCGTTTGCAAGGGAAGCCTCCGCCCTGTCTCTCCAAGCTGAGCGTCCAGTCAATGACTGATCGCAGCCCTGGACACCACCCTGGACAGCGCTTCGGTTGGGGCTGGGTTCCTGAGGTTCCGGCCCGACTTGGTGCTGTGGCTTCAGTCGGCCCTGGTGCTGTGTGGCCTCCGTTGGCCCTGGGCTGTGGCCTCAGTTGGGCCCGAGCCACTTCTGGCCGTTGAGCCGCGACACGACCCGGGACACAAGCAGGGGCAGGGTCGCTTTGCGTTCGTCGATCAGGAACGACTCCAACAGGGTCGGCTCGCTGCCGGATTCAGCCAGGCTGAAGGTTTTGGGGCCGTGGATGTCGGTGGTGGTGAAACACAGCCAGAACCGCCGGCCCCGGGGCATCGACCCCTTCACCACCCAGCAGTCGCTGCCCACAACGGGCATCGGCGCCTGCTCAAAGCTCAGCTCCGGCGAGGGTCCGCCGTAGGCCTGCATTTCCTTGGCCAGCGCCGGCAGGAAGATCTCCGGCACGAATTCGGCAAACGGCTTGTCTTCCACAGCCGGGGGCTTGGCTTTGGCGGCCGGCTTTTCGACGGCGGGCGCCGCCGCCCCTGCAGCGGGCGTTGCCGGACGCGCCGGTGTTGCCTCGCCCGCAGGCGTGGAATCCGCGGGTCCCATGGCAGATGGCGTGGGGGCGGCTCCGTTGGGTTCGCTCACCGGCACGGGGATCTGGCGTTCAGGTCTGGGAACTTTAGGGGTGGTGCCGTCCGGCTGGTTCACCAGTCGTCGCTTGGTGGCGCCTCCCAGCCATCCCCGCCGGCATCCCCTGCGGCGGGGGAAGCAGCAGCCGTGGCAAAGCCCTGAGCGCCCGCACCTGCGGTGGCGGCAGCGGACGCTCCTGCCGCACCCATCCCTGGATCAGCGCGGCGGATCACCCGAAAAGGGACGGCCACGGTGGGGGCAGGGTCTCCAGCGGCGCGCACCGGGCCTGCCGTTGCTGCAAAGGGGCGCCCGCGCTCGGGCGCTTCAACGGGTGCCTCGCGGCGCCGCGATGGCTCGCTGCGGGGCAGGTCCCAGGGTTCCTGCTGGGCTGACGGCTCCAGGCCCCTGCGTTGCCGCTGAACGACGACCCGGGATTGACCCCTGAGGGCCAGCGCCGTGGCACCCGCACTCAGGGCGGCGCCACCACCGGCCGCCGCAGCGATCCACAGACCGATCGGCAGCGCCGGGGAGGTCCAGATCAGCAGACGCAGGCTGGTGGCAGGCCGCGGGTTGAGCGCACCCACCAGCAGCACTGCCAGCAACGGGGCGAGCAGTGGCAGCAGCAGGAGGCGTTGCAGCACGGCGGGTCTCAGGTGGGGAGCGGCAGCTCGATCGGACCCTGCCACCGGCGCAGCTCACCGAGCTCGAAGCCCAGCGAATCGAACACACGGATCACCAGAAAATCGACCATGTCCTCGAGGGAGCGGGGCTGCTGGTACCAGGCGGGAATCGGCGGAGCGATCCGGGCACCGGCCTCCGCCAGCTGGGTGAGGTTGCGCAGGTGCACCAGGTTCCATGGCATCTCCCGCGGAGCGATCACCAGCGGCCGGCCCTCCTTGAGGTGCACATCGGCGACCCGCTCCACCAGATCCAGCGCGACACCGCTGCTGATCCGCCCGACCGTGCCCATGCTGGCCGGCAGGATCACCATGCCGCGGGTGCGGAAGCTGCCGCTGGCGATCGCCGCCGCCTGATCGTTCCAGCGGTGACAGCGCAGCGGCCCATCGGCACAGCCCGTGCGCTGCAGCCAGAACGCCGTCTGGGCTTCAGGCTCGACGGGAATGCGCAGGCCCTGCTCCGCCAGCCAGACGGTGATGGCGCCGCGGCTGACGATCAGCTCCACGGGCTGGCCGGCCTGCAGCAGCAGCTGCAGGGCCCGTTCCGCCAGCGGCATGGCGGACGCGCCAGAGACCGCCAGAACCACCGGGTCCATCGCTCAGGCCTCCGTGTCGGTCTCGGTTTCGTTGCCGCCTTGACCGTCGGCGCCCGCGCCATCTTCAGCGCCGGTATCCCCGCTGAAGTGGCCTGCACCGCCAGGCTCACTGCCGCTGCCGTCGTCGTCCGGCAGGATCGCCGCCAGATCGATCTGATGGCGCAGGGCGTCAACCTTGAGGATGGTCACCTCAACGGCGTCGCCCAGCATGTAAGTGCGACGGTTCTTGCGCCCCACCAGCCGGTTCTGGCGGGAGCGGTACTCGTACCAGTCGTCCTTGAGCGAGCTCACGTGCACGAGGCCCTCCACCAGGGAAGGGGGAATTTCCACGAAGAAGCCGTAGCTCTGCACGCCGCTGATCACACCGGTGAGGGTCTCGCCCACCAGCGGTTCGGCGGCGCGGGCCTGGGCCATCGCCAGCAGGTCGCCCTGGAGGTCGGCGACGAAGCGAGCCCGGCCATTCAGGCGCTGCAGCAGGGACACGCTGCGGGATTGCTGCAGCTCGGCCATCTGGCTGGGAGGCAGCAGTGGCCAGTCGATCTGGCCGTGGCAGGCATCGGAGGCCAGGTCGACCCGGGTTTTATGGCGCACGCTCGGACGATCCTTGCCCTCGGTGAGCAGCAGCACCAGCACCTGCTGGTTCCAAAGATCGGCGTAGGAGGAGGTAGCCAGGCACCAGGGGGCGTAGGCCTGCGCTTCACCGGCCAGCAGGTTGGGCCCCGGCTCCAGGCTGATCTGCACAGGTCTGAGCACCTCACTGAGCTGGTGCTGCAAGCCGCGGCGGCGTTCGCTGGCGGCGAAGATCGTAGCCAGCACGCCAGGAGCGGGGGCATTGCCCTCGTCGTCCAGATCAAGGGGCACATCGAGGGCCAGGGCGGCTTTGGCCACCTCGTTGATTTCGGCGGGATCGGGCGCCGCCTGCACCGCATACAGGGCCGGCAGCTGGAGCGCCTGCAGGTGATGGCCCAGGGCGCGGCCTGCCAGCAGCACCACTTCCCGCAGCAGCGCCAGCGGCTGGGTGGGGGGCAGGGCGATCATCCAGCCGCGGTGGTGCTCATCGGGTTCGGGCGTGCGCAGATCACCGAGCACGTCCAGCGGGGGGAAGGGCAGGTCGAGATCAACGGATCCGGCTGCCAGCCGCTGCTCCTGCAGACCACGACCCACCGCCATCAGGCGTTCCAGCTCGGGCAGGACGGTTTTGAGCGCCTTGAGCGAGGCCGGCACCGTGCGGGCCTTCGGCTTGCGGTCTGCCAGGGCCTCCAGGGCACCGGCGTCCACCTCGGCGTCGGGGCGGATCGTGGTGAGGGCGAAGCGGTAGTGGCTCAGCTGCCCTTCCGGCGTGATTGTCAGGGCCACCGATACGGCGGCGGCGGATTCGCCGGGCCGGAAGGCGGTGGCCTTGGCGAGCGCCGGGCTCAGCAGCGGCAACCAGCGCTTGCCAAGGCAGTAGGCCGAACCCTGCTGGCGCAGCCATTGGTCGGTGGCGCTGCCGGGGGTGATCCGCTCAGCCACGGCGGGGCTGTGGATCCACACCCGCAGGCCTTCGTCGCTTTCCTCCAGGGAGAGGGCCGGCAGTTCCGGTGCCTCCGCTCCCTGCCAGGGCCGCAGCAGCAGGGTGGGCAGGCCGGTGAGATCGGTGCGGCCCTTGTCGTTGGGGCTGCGCAGGCTGGCGCGGGGGGCGCTGGCCCGTTCGCGCAGGCCATGCTTGGTGAGCAGCAGATCCAGGTCTGCCTCCTCACCCCCTTTGATCGGCAGACGCCGCGCCACATGGCCCTGGGGAGGGAACTGGGCCACCGGGTAGCGATCGAGCCGCACCTCCACCACCGATTCGGCCGCGGGGTCGAGGTAGACGGCATCCTCCGCGGGCAGGGCCACGGTGGTCAGCAGCCGGTCGTCGAGCGGCACGGCCACCAGCCGGTCGTCCTGTTGCTCCACCTGAGCCAACAGGCTGGCAGTGGCCCGCTCGAGGATGCATTGCACGCCGCCTTCCGGAGAGCGACGGCGCCCGCCCTCCCGCGTGATCCGCACCAGCACCCGATCGCCGTTCCAGGCGTGATTGAGCTGGTGGTCGCGAATGTAAATGTCATCGCCGCCGTCTTCGCGCAGAGCGAAGCAGAAGCCTTTGCTGGAGCAGCGCAGCCGAGCCTCGATCAGGCTGTCGTCGGTGCGGCGTGAGATGCCGGCCTCGTTCGACTCCAGCAGCCCCACTTTTTCAAGGCCTGCCAGGGCGATGCGGAGGTGTTGCTTGTCGGGCGTGAGGCTCAGACCGAGTGCCTTCTCGAGCTGCTCGACCGGCAGAACATCGGATTCGGGCAGGTGGTCGAGCAGGTCAGCGACCGAAAACTTCATCGGAGCAGCGGGGAGAGACAGGGTTGGAGCCAGGAACGGGGAAAGGGATGGCGGTTCCCGGGGCGTGCAGCGGAGCCCCCGGGAACTGGCGTCTTGGCAAAGACTTTACGAAGCCTCCTGCCGCACCCGGATCAGCAGGCGGCTGCCGATCACCAGAAACCCCAGCGAGGCGGCCAGCTGCAGGGCGGCCGGCGGGATCAGCGAGGAGAGAGACCCCCCGGCCAGGGCTCCCAGCAGGCTGGCCAGCACCAGCGCACCGGCACTGCCGAGAAACACCGCCAGGGTGTTGCTGGAGGTGCCGCTGATCGTCACGATCGTCAGCTGGGTTTTGTCACCGAGTTCTGCCACGAACACCGTGAGGAAGGTGGAGGCCAGCAGCGGAAGTTGCATCGGATCGAGGGGGTGAACGGGTGGACCGGGATTACAGCGGTTTGGTCAGGGGGAGTGTTGGCTCAACCGGGCGCTCCACCCGGGCCAACTGAATCCGTGCGACGAACAACCAAGGAGACGATCACTCAAGCAGTGGATCAACCAGGAGTGGATCAGCCGGGATGGATCAACCAAGCAGTCGATCCATCCAAGTCGATCCATCCAAGGGGAGATCAACGTCTCGAGACGATCAAGCCGGGGGAAGGATCAACCCCAGCCGGCTGGATCAAGGAAGCAGCAGGGCGGCTGCGGGGGGCTGCAGCAGTTGCACCGCCGCCTGAACACCCAGCCAGAGTCCCAGCGCCACCATCAGCACCCCCGCGATCAGTTCGAGGCGTTGCGGCGGGAGCACCGTGGCCAGCCAGCGGCCGAGCAGCACCCCCACCAGGCTGGAGCAGATCAGCGCCAGCGCCGCCCCAAGGAACACCACCCCGGGTCGTCCGGACTGGGCGGATAACAACAGGGCGGCCAGCTGGGTCTTGTCGCCCAGTTCCGCCAGAAACACCGTGGTGAAGGTGGTGAACAGGATGCTCACAAACGAGGCCGGCAGGACGGCTCCGCCTGTATTTGGGGCATCGGCCGGCAGGGGCGCAGGATCTGCGGCTGGCCCGGTGCCGGGGTCGTTGGTGGCGCTCATGAAGGGCAGGAGGCAACAGAACCAGGTTGGTCGTTCAGCGGCGCCGGTGCCCGACGGGTGGCCCGTTCAAAGCGGCGCAGCTCCCTGCTGCGTCCACCGAATTCGCTGCGGATCTGCTGCTGGCAGCAGCGGATCGCGAAGGCCTCGCTTTCCGCCGCTGGCACCCCGAACAGGCCGGCCAGCTGGCTCACCTGGCAGAAATCGGGCCGCTCGGCGTAGATCCTGCAGCGGCGGGAGCCGGTGTCGAAGTGGCGGCACCAGCCGTCCGCGCCCACCATCGACAGGTAGGTCTCCCGTTGCCGGGGATTGAGCGCTTCAAGGGCCTCGCTCCGCTCCTCGGGATCAAGGCGACAGCAGGCTCCACATCCGGAGATGCAGCTCCAATGGGTTCCGCAGACCATCAGGCCACCCCGCGTTGCTGTGACAAGCCGTCACAGTGGCATGGTCGCCACCGGGATGCCCGTCACAACGACCCTTAGGCTGCCCCGCAGAGCGCTTTCCTTGCGAGCTTTCGGACCATGGGTATTGATTTCCATCTGATCGCCAACTTCCTCGCCCTGGCTCTGATCACCCTGGCCGGCCCGGCCGTGATCTTCATCCTTTTCTATCGGCGCGGCGCGCTCTGAGTTGTACCGGCGCGGCGCCCTCTGAGCCTGCAGCCCTTGCGCTGACCACGCGTCCGGCGCAGGCACACTTGCTGCGCACATGCACCCTTCAGGCCGCCAGGCCCAGTGCCAGGGTCGCTTCATCAATCAGCCCCTGCAGGTAGGGGTGCCGCTCCCCCTGCACGTTCGTTTCGTGAAGGGGGATGCCCATTTCTTCGCCTGAGGCATTGCGGATACGCAGCTCCTCCGCCTCCACCCGGCACCAGTAGGCGCGCTGGCGGCGCTGCAGCAGCACCTCGCCCCCACCGCTCTCGCGCAGGCCCGCCACTTCCAGCTGCAGGCGTTCCTCGCCTTGCCAGTGGTTGAGCCGCAGGCGAAAGGCCACGTCCACCACGGCCGGCACCGTTCCTTCCCCTTGCCAGCGCCAGGCGATCGCCCGCTGCCGGATGCCGTTCTGCTCCAGCACCAGCTGCAGATGGCCGCCCCGCAGGCTGCGCTGCTCCACCACGCGGCACTGCTGGCTCCAGAACACAGGCGTTTCATGGCCGGCACCGAACGGCTCCAGCCGCTGCAGGCAGAGCCAGAAGGACCTGTCGATGCGATCGAGCGCCAGCCGTGCTTCCGGCTCCACCGGCAGTCCGCCGCCCAGGGGGGTGGCATTGGTGCTGGCGATGGCGCTGAGTGCGTCGTGAAGCGCCGCGACGTTTTCGGCCCGCACCGTGAAACCACCGGCGGCGGGGTGGCCGCCGTGACGTTCAAGCAGGTCGTGGCAGGCCCGCAGCGCCGCATCCACCGCAAACCCCTTGGGCGCCCGCACCGAAGCCCGCAGCAGCCCATTGCCCTCGCCGGCCAGCAGGGCCACCGGCGCACCGAAGCGCTCCACCAGTCGGGCCGCCACCACGCCGATCACACCGTGGTGCCAATGGCTCTGGGCCAACAGCAGAAAGGGGCTGCGCTCGGGTCCGTCGGCTTCCACCAGCGCCACCGCCTCCGCTTCGATCGCGTCGCAGAGGTCGCGGCGCTGCCGGTTGAGCGCCTCGCACTGCTGGGCCAGGTCCATGGCGCACTCCAGATCTGCGGTGGTCAGCAGGTCGACCACCAGCTGGGGATCCCCGAGCCGGCCGACGGCATTGATCCGCGGCGCGATCTGAAAGGCCACCGCCATGGCATCCAGCGGTCGCTCCCCGAGTCCAGCCAGCCGCTGCAGGGCCTGCAGTCCCGGCAGCGCGGAGCCCTGCAGGCGGCAAAGGCCGTCCTGAAGCCAGCGGCGGTTCACCCCGTGCAAGGGCGCCATGTCCGCGATCGTGCCGATGCAGAACAGGTCGAGCGCCATGCCGGTGGCATCCGCGCGCTTCAACCGCTCCGCCAGCGCCACCGCCAGCACGTAGGCGAGCCCCACTCCGGCCAGGCCTCGGTAGGGCGAGGCTTCGGGGGTGCGGGCGGGATGCAGCAGCGCCAGGTAAGGCGGTGGATCGGGCGGAATGGTGTGGTGATCGGTGAGGATCACGTCCACCTGCAGCTCCCGGGCCCGGTTCAGGGCGTCCGCGGCGGCGATGCCGTTGTCCACCGTCACCAGCAGGCGGATGCCGTCGCCGGCCAGGCGCTCCACCATCGCCGTGTTGAGACCATAGCCGTCGTCCTGACGGCTGGGAATCGCCGCCACCGGCCGGGCGCCCAGCCGCTCCAGCACGCCCACCAGCAGAGCCGTGCTGGTCATGCCGTCAGCGTCGTAGTCGCCGCAGATCGCCACGGCTTCGCTTCGCCCACAGGCCAGCACCAGGCGGTCCACGGCCACGCCCAGGTCCTGGAAATGCTGCTGTGGATCGGGGGCGGCGGGGGGGTCCAGCAGGGCTGTGATCGCTGCCGCACCGTCAAAGCCCCGCCGGCGCAGCACGGCCAGCAGTTCGGGCGGCAGGCCCAGGGTGGCCAGCGCGGCAGCGCTATCCCTGGCTGCCGGGTCACTGGCCTCCGGGGCCGGCAGGGGCGCCGGCAACTGCCAGCGTTGCTCGGGCAGGCGGGACAACAGGCCATCGTCGCGGCGGCCTTCGCATTCTGTGTGCTGGCTGTTCATGCGCCTTTGTCTACCCTCCGTGCATGGATGACGCCCCTCTGAAGCATTCCCTTGGCGCCCTGCTCTGGGACGTGGACGGCACGCTGGCGGAAACGGAGCTGGACGGTCATCGCCCGGCCTTCAACCTGGCGTTCGCCGAGGAAGGCCTCCCCTGGCACTGGAATCCGGCCACCTACATCCAGTTGCTGGCGATCAGTGGCGGCCGGGAGCGGTTGCGCGTCTTTCTCAGCGACCAGGGGCCTGAGCCCCCCGATCCCGCCTTGCTGGATGCGCTGGTGCGCCGCAAGCAACAGCACTACACAGCGCTGATGGCGGCAGGGGCGATCCGGCTGCGCCCGGGCGTGGAGCGGTTGATCACGGCCGCCGCCAGCGCTGGCCTCAGCCAGGCGGTGGTCACCACCAGCGCCCGACTCTCCGCCCAGGCGCTGATCGAGCGCCTGCTGCCTGGCGCCGCTGCGGCCTTCGCGTTTCTTGTGTGCGGCGATGATGTGGCCGCCCTGAAACCCGCACCCGACGCCTATACCCTTGCCCTCAGCCAGTTGGCGATGCCGGCGGCGGCGGTGGTGGCGATTGAGGACTCCAGCAACGGCACCCGGGCCGCCACGGCTGCTGGCCTGCGCACCCTGGTGACCCTCAGCGAAGCCACCCGGCGGGAACCGCTCGCTGTGTTCGAAGGGGCTGCCGCCATCGTGAGCCAGCTGGGTGAGGCCGGCGCTCCCGTCTCAGTGCTGCAGGGCCCTGCTTGCCCTGACGGCCTGATCACGCTCTCCTATCTCGAGCAGCTGGCCGTTCCGTCATGAGCACCCCGCCGGTTCAGGCCACCCGCTTTCAGCACCTGCTTGATCGCAGTGCCGCTGCCCTGCTGCAGGGGGTGCGCGGCACCTGGCGACGCCGCAGCCTGTCGTTGATCGCCCTGCTGGCCGGGTATTTCGCCGGCAACAACCTCACCTCCTATTTCCTCGTCACCATCGGGCAACGGCCGGTGGTGGTGCTTCTGTTGGTGGTGCTCCTCGAAGTGCTGGTGCGGGTGCGCAGCCATCAGGTGCGCGGTGAACCCACCCTGGCCTGGGTGATCTGCGACCACCTGCGCCTCGGGTTCGTCTATGCCGTGGTGGCGGAGGCGTTCAAGCTGGGCTCGTGACGCTGCCACTGGACCCTGCCTTCTCCCCGCTCTGGCCTGAAACTCCCTATCAGCGCCTGCTGCAGGCCTGTGGCGTGGAGGATCCTGTGGCTTGGCAGGAGCGCTGGCGGCAGCATCCAGACGTCCTGTCCATTCCGCCTGATCCGCGCTGGGCGGTGGTGTTGCCGCTGCTGAGCCGCTGCCAGGGCGCGGTGGGCAAGGGCAAGCGCCTGCTGATCGGCCTCAACGCCCCGGTGGGCGCCGGCAAATCAAGCCTCGGTGCCTGGCTCAGTGCCTTGGCACCGGCGCTGGGCCTGCGCCTGAGCAGCCTCTCGATCGACGACTTCTACTGGCCCTGGCAGGAGCGAATCAGCCGGATGGCGGGCAACCCCTTTGGTGTCGACCGGGTTCCCCCCGGCAGCCATGACGCGGACCTGCTCGCCCACCAGCTCGCAAGCTGGCGGCAGGACGGGGTGCTGCGCTGGCCCCGTTTCGACAAACGCCTGCGGCAAGGGCGTGGTGATCGCAGCGATTGGAGCGCCCAGCAGGCCGATGTGGTGCTGCTGGAGGGCTGGATGATCGGTTGCCGCGCGATCGGCCCGGCGGCACTGGCGGAGCGGCTGGAGCGGCTGGGGGGTGGGGCGTCCCTGGGGCTGACCCCCGAAGAGCAGGCCTGGCTGCCGCACTGGGACACTGCGCTGCTGCCCTACGCGCCTGTATGGGAGCAGCTGGATGGGCTGTGGCTGCTGCGACCTCTCGACTGGAGCTGGCCACACCGCTGGCGCTTTCAGGCTGAAGCCCGCCAGCGCCGCCTGGGCGGCTCCATCAAGGGCAGCGCAGTCAACGGCAGGGAGGCGGAGCGCCGCTCAGTGGAGGGCGGCGCAGTCGAGGGTGGCTACACAAAGAGCGCCCCGGTGGAGCACAACCCTGGGGTGAGCGCTGCTGCAGGGGGTGGGCATGCCGGGATCAGCGCTTCCGCGTTCAGCGACTCCTCAGAAGGCGCACGCCCGGAAGGCACAGCGTTGCGTGGGGCCGATCTGGAAAGGATCGTGCGGGCCAGCCTGTGCTCTCTGCCACCGGCCCTTTATCAGGATCCGTTGGTCTGGTGCACGGACCCAGGCAAACAGCAGATTGTGGAAGCGGTGGGGCTGCTGGATAGCCGGCGCCGCTTCCGTTGGATGGGCACCGGTGAGGGGGCCCGTCTGGCAGCCGATCAGCTCTCTTCGGTTTCGGCGCTGTCGTCGATCGGGTAAACGAAGCCCTGAGCCCGGCCGCTGAGCACGGCTTTGCCGAGCGAGAGCGCCTTGCTGGCGGCGACACCCGCCTTGGCTTTCCAGTGCGCGTGGCGCTGGTTGCGCTTGCCCTTGGACGTTTTCTTCTTGGGAACAGCCATTCCCTACCTACTGCCAAACAACTACTTTCCGCTGCCGGCCTGCCTTTCGTCAAATCGCTAAGCTCCATGGAGAAGCAAATCCCCGTGAGCAGCGCGCCTCCTGTGCATCCGCTCTGGTCCAGCGGATCCACCGCTGCCCTGGCGGTTGCCCCAGATCCCACAGCGGCGCCTGCCGCTGAATCGAAGCCAGCCGCCACCAGCACCACTCCCGGCGACCAGACTTCTCCAGAACAGCGCAACGTTGAGCAGGCCGCCACAGCTGGCTCCGCTTCAGAAGGCTCCGCCACAGAACGTCCCAGCGCAGAACGCTCCAACCCAGAGCAGACCCCCGCGGGGCAAGCAGCGCAAGAACAAGCTCCCGCGCAAGTGACGCCCGCAGCCACGCCTCCTGCTGCGGCTCCGTCTCGCCCTGGCCTCTTCGGCAACCTTGGCGTGCAGCAGTCTCCGGCTCCCACCTACAGCGAGCTGCTGGCCCTGATGCGGGCCGGGCAGGTGAAGGAGGTGGAGCTGTCGCTGCGCCAGCGGGAAGCCCTGGTCACCTTGGCCGATGGCAGCAAAGCCCGGGTGCCGGTGTTCGCCAACGACACCCTGCTGCTCAGCACCGCCGAACAGGCCAAGGTGCCGCTCAGCGTCCGTGACGATCGCCAGGAAGATGCCACCGCTGGTCTGGTGGTGAATGTTTTGCTGGTGGTGATGCTGGTGGGTGGCCTCACGCTGCTGATCCGCCGCTCCTCCCAGGTGGCCAACAAGGCGATCGGCTTCGGGCGCAGCCAGCCGCGTCTCCAGCCCGAAGGCACGGTGTCGGTGCGTTTTGAGGATGTGGCGGGCATCAACGAGGCCAAGGAAGAACTGCAGGAAGTGGTGAGCTTCCTGCGCCAGCCTGAGCGCTTCACCTCCATCGGCGCCAAGATTCCGCGCGGTGTGCTGCTGGTGGGCCCGCCCGGCACCGGCAAAACCCTCCTCGCCAAGGCGATCGCTGGCGAGGCTGGCGTGCCCTTTTTCTCGATGGCGGCCTCGGAATTCGTTGAGTTGTTCGTTGGCGTGGGCGCCAGCCGCGTCCGCGATCTGTTCCGCCGCGCCAAGGAAAAGGCTCCCTGCATCATCTTCATTGATGAAGTCGATGCCGTGGGACGCCAACGTGGTGCGGGCATCGGTGGTGGCAACGACGAACGGGAGCAGACCCTCAACCAGCTGCTGACCGAAATGGATGGCTTTGAGGAAAACTCCGGTGTGATCCTGCTGGCGGCCACCAACCGGCCGGATGTTCTGGACGCCGCCCTCACCCGGCCCGGTCGCTTCGACCGCCAGATCAGCGTGGATCTGCCCGACCGGCGTGGCCGTGAAGCGATCCTGGCTGTGCATGCACGCAGCCGGCCCCTCTCGGAGGAGGTGTCGATGGCCAGCTGGGCCGCCCGCACGCCGGGATTCTCCGGGGCGGATCTGGCCAACCTGCTGAATGAGGCGGCCATCCTCACCGCCCGCCGCGAGAAAACCAGCATTGACGACCAGGCGCTCAGCGATGCCCTGGAGCGCATCACCATGGGCCTGTCCGTGGCTCCCCTGCTCGATAGCGCCAAGAAGCGCCTGATCGCTTACCACGAAGTGGGGCACGCCCTGCTCACCACCCTCATTCCCCACGCGGATCGCCTCGACAAGGTGACCCTGCTGCCGCGGGCCGGCGGTGTCGGCGGCTTTGCCCGCACCATGCCGGATGAGGACATCATTGATTCCGGCTTGATCAGCCGCGCGTATCTGCAAGCCCGGCTGGTGGTGGTGATGGGCGGTCGTGCCGCTGAGCTGGTGGTGTTCGGCCCCAGCGAAATCACCCAGGGCGCTTCCGGCGACCTGCAGATGGCCACCCGCATCTGCCGCGAGATGGTCACCCGCTATGGCTTTTCGCCGCTGGGGCCGGTGGCACTTGAAGGTGATGCCGCCGAAGTGTTTCTTGGTCGCGACCTGATTCACACGCGGCCCAGTTACGCCGAAACCACCGGTCGCCGCATTGATGCCCAGGTGCGCGCTCTCTCTCAGGACGCGCTCGATCGGGCTGTCGCCGAGCTGGAGCCACGTCGTGACCTGCTCGATGATCTGGTGGAGCTGCTGATTGAGCGGGAAACCCTCAGCGGCGATGAATTCCGGGCGATCGTGGACAGCTACGAAGCCACCATGACAGCCGGCAGCCAGCGGGCGCTCACCCCCACGTCCGCGGCCTGAGCGGGCTGCGCAGGCGGGGAGACCTGGCTTGTGATTCCTCGGGACTCGAGTCCTGAAGAACAGGCAAGTGCTGGAGCACCACGAGTTGTTCGTTCACTGGCCTGTTCGATCCACTGGTGATCGAGCGAAGGAACGGTTGGATCAGGTCTGTTACTTGATCAGATCTGCTACTAGATAAGATCTGTTACTTGAACAGATCTGTTGCTGAATAAGGACTACCCATTGGATCTGGTTACCCACGCGTTCGGGTTGATTCATCCAAACAGGCCTCCTGTTTGATCAGGTCGCCCATGCGATCAGGCGACCTGTTCGGATGAATGAATCGCACCCACCTGCTCAGGTGAAACGGATGTCGAGGCTGCGCAGGTAGGTGTGCAGGCCGGCGTCCTGAATGGGCAGCAACAGGGCGGTGCGGCCGCTTTCGTTCACGTGGGAATGCCACTGTCCTGGCGGGGTCACGAAGGCGGCACCGGGTTCCCATTCCATGCGCACGGGGTTGCGGATTGTGCCGTCGGCGTTGAGCTCGCTGCCGGAGAGCGTGGCGCAACCGGGATCGCAGTCGATCACCAGATCGAGCGCCACCGACTGATGCCGGTGCGGTGGCTGGACGGCGCCGGCCGGCACCATGCCGTACATGGCCCAGAGGGTATGGCTGACTGTGCGGCTGGCAGGCAGGGCGGTGTTGGCCAGCAGCAGGCTCAGCCGGTTGCTGCGGGCGCTGCTGGGGTCGGCTGCCAGCAGCGCCAGCTCCTGGCGCAGCCAGCTGCCCGGATAGAACGTGGCCTCAAAGCGGGCCTGATCGGGGCTCACACCCAGATAGCGAAGCAGAGGGGCGTCATGCACCCAGTAGAGAACGCTCTCAGCCGTGGCCTCCAGCTGTGGAGTGGCTCCAGCCGGCAGCACGAACAGGTCGCCCTCACACCAGCTCTGGCTGAAGGCCGGAGCGATCGCGTTGCCCTCCCGGTGGCAGCGGCCTTCACCGTGGAGTACGTAAAACAGCAGGCTGGTGGCGTTGGCACCGGCCTCAATCGACTCCCCGGGAAGCAGACGAATGAAGTTGGCGGAGAGGGCCGGGCTCGTGGCCGGGCCGCTGCAGCCGAGGGCCCCGCTCAGATCCAGCGGCAGCACGGCGGAGGGGCCGCTGGCGTGGAGCTCAGGGCCCCAGCGCTGGTCCGGGATCGGTTCGGTCAGCCCGTGGCGGATCGGGTTGGCCGCCTGGCGGTAGTCGAACAGCTGGGCCGTGGGGCTTGGGCTGCTCGAGGGTGCAGGGGACAGCCGTGTGGAGTTGCTCGGCGTGGTGGCGGTTGCTGGCTTGGTCTGGGTCATGGATCCAGCCGCTGGTTGGTGTCGGTGAGCCTATTGACGCAAGTCTGGAGCCGGAGGGTGGCCGCCGATGACACCCTTTGGCCTGCTGCTGGCCTCAGCCGCCGGCCACGGCCGGCACGATGCTCACCTCATCGCCATCGCTCAAGGGGGTGGCCTGGTTATCGAGGAAGCGGATGTCTTCGCTGTTCACGTAGACGTTCAGGAAGCGACGCAGCTTGCCCTGCTCATCGGTGAGCCGCGCCTTGATGCCGGGGAACTGGCTGTCGAGCTCCTGCAGCAGGCCATCCACGCTGGAGGCTTCCAGTTCCACGCTGGCCTGATCGGCGGTGTACTTCTGCAGCGGGGTGGGAATCAGGACCTGAATCGCCATGGGAGGAGGGAAAGGGGGAAGAAAGGAACGAAAACGCCGGGAATCCCGGTGGGCAGGGGTCAGACCCCCATCGGCTCCCAGGTGGCGCGATGCAGGGATTGGGCCCGCTCCCAGGCGGCATTGAAGCTGCTGAGCTGGGGTTCGATTGTGTGGGGCTCGCCCACCACCCCGCTGACGGCCTCGAGGGTTTTGAGGCCGTTGCCGGTGATGTAGGCGACGGTGGTTTCTTCGGGATCGATCTTGCCCTGCTCGGCGAGCTTCTTGAGCACGGCGATCGTGGTGCCGCCGGCCGTTTCGGTGAAGACGCCCTCGGTTTCGGCCAGCAGCTGGATGCCGGCAACGATCTCCTCGTCGGTGACGGAGGCAATGGTGCCGCCCGTGCGACGGGCGATGTCGAGGGCATAGGGACCATCGGCAGGATTGCCGATGGCGATCGATTTGGCGATGGTGTCGGGCTTGACGGGGGTGATGAAATCACGGCCCGCATCAAAGGCCTGGGCGATCGGTGAGCAGCCCTCGGCCTGGGCGCCGCTGAAGCGCACCGGCTTTTCGTCGACGAGGCCCACCTTGATGAATTCGTCGAAGCCCTTGCGGATCTTGGTGAACAGGGAACCGGAAGCGAGGGGCGCCACGATGTGGTCGGGGAGTTGCCAGCCCAGCTGCTCGATCACCTCGTAGCCGAGGGTTTTGGAGCCTTCGGAGTAGTAGGGGCGCAGGTTGATGTTCACGAAGCCCCAGCCGTAGGTGTTGGCCACTTCCGAACACAGCCTGTTGACCTGGTCGTAGTTGCCCTTCACCGCCATCAGGGTGGGGTTGTAGATCAAGGTGCCGAGCACCTTGCCCAGCTCCAGATCGGCGGGGATGAACACGCAGCATTCGAGGCCCGCGTGGGCGGCGATGGCGGCGGTGGAGTTGGCCAGGTTGCCGGTGCTGGCGCAGCTCACCGTGGTGAAGCCGAGCTCGCGGGCGCGGGTGAGGGCCACCGACACCACCCGGTCCTTGAAGGACAGGGTGGGCATGTTGACGCCGTCGTTCTTGATGTAGAGGTGCTTGAGGCCGAGGCGCCGGGCCAGACGGTTCGCGCGCACCAGGGGCGTGAAGCCGGTGCCCACATCAATGGGATCGCCCTGCACGGGCAGAAATTCGCGGTAGCGCCAGATGGAGGCCGGCCCCGCCTCGATCGTGGCCCGGGTGACCCTGGCGCGGATGGCGTCGTAGTCGTAGACGACTTCCAGAGGTCCGAAACAGACGTCTTCGCAGACGTGGCGGGCTCCGGCGTCGTAGGGGTGGCCGCATTCCTTGCAGCGCAGCCCCGTGAAGGTGGCACGAGAGAGGGTGGCCGTCACAGGCTCACTGCAGCGATGAAAGGCAAGCTAGCAGCGTTGAGCCGGTGGCACGGAAATACCCGATCTCTGGCGTCGGGTATTTAGCGGCGATCCTGGACCCCCTTCATGCCGCAGGCTTGCCAGCGGCCGATGCCTGTCTAGCCTCAGCCCGTGCCCCACCGTTTCCCTCGCCTGAAGCCACCGCTGCTGGCGGGGCTGCTGCTCGTGCCCCTGCTCGCCTTCGGCGTGGTTGTGGTCTCGCGGCTGAGCATCGAATGGGCGTGGTACACACAGTTCAACTTTCAGCAGGTGCTGTTGCGCCGCTGGATGCTGCAGGTGCTCGGGTTCCTGCTGGTGATGGGGGTGGGGGTCCCGCTGCAGCTGCAGCAACTCCACCGCTGCTGGCGTCTGCGCAGCGAAGCCACAGCCAAGCCGCTGCCGCGCCAGCCCCTGCTGCGGATGGGGCCCCTCGCCCTGGTGTGCACGCTGCTGGCCTTGCTCCTGCTGCTCAGCACAGGGCTCGTGTTTCTGTTTGTGCAGGCCCGGGGTCTGATCTCCGATCCCTTCGATGGCGATGTGGTGAGCGGCCTGTCGGCTTTGGCCGGCCTCTCGCCCGTAGGGGTGGGGCTGCTGGCCGCCCTGCTCGGGCTGTTGCTACTGGTGCGGCCGCTGCCGGTGCTGCGGTTGGTGCTGGTGGCGGCGCTGGCGGGTTCGGCCACCGCCCTGGCGCGCGGCTGGAGCCTGTGGCTGCCGGCACTGCTGGCCGTGCCGTTCGGTGAAGCCGATCCGCTCACCCATTTCGACCTCAGCTTTTCCGTGCTGCGGTTACCGGCTCTGCAGTTGCTGCTCAGCGTGCTGATCGCCCAGCTGGTGGTGGGGCTGGCCGGTTGCCTCTGGATCAGCTTCACCGAGGGATCCAGCCTCAGCGACCTGCGCTTCGTGGGCCTGAGCCTCGACCAGCAGGGCGTACTCAAGCCCCAGATCGCTGTGCTGGCGGCGCTGGCCTCGCTCGGCAACGCCCTCTCCCCGTTTGCGCTGATGGTGCAGGGGAGCGGTGTGGCGGCTGGTGCCGGCTTCGTCGATCTGCATGTGCGCCTGCCGATCCGGCTGCTGCTGGCCCTGCTGCTGATGCTGGCGGCGCTGGGGTTGGCGCTGCCGGTGCGCCGCACCTGGCTGCGCCGGGTGGTGGTGATCCCGCTGCTGGCCACGGCCCTGCTGCTGCCGGTGGCCGAGTTCCTGGTGGCGCCGCAGGCACAGCGTTTCTGGGTGCAGCCGCGGGAGCTGGCGGTGGAAACGCCCTACATCGAACGCAGCATCCGTGCCACCCGCCGCGCCTTCGGCCTTGAGGAGGTGCGCAACACCACCCTGGAGCCCCTGCAACGCATCACCGCCGACGACCTTGTCGCCGCGCCGGGCACCCTTGCCAACATTCGCCTCTGGGACAGCGGGCCTTTGCTGGCGGCCAATCGCCAGTTGCAGCAGCTGCGCCTCTACTACACCTTCCCCTCAGCGGCCGTCGACCGCTACGACCTCTCCGCCGCCGGGGAGGATCAGAGCTCCCAGCAGGTGCTGATTTCCGCCAGGGAGCTGGACAGCGCCGCGCTTCCTGAAGGATCGCGCACCTGGCTGAACCGGCATCTGGTCTTCACCCATGGCTACGGCTTCACCGTGTCACCGGTGAATGTGTTCGGCCCCGACGGATTGCCGCTGTTCTTCGTGAAGGATCTCGGCCGCAGCGGCAGGGTGCAGGGCATCTCCCAGCTGGGTATCACGGACGCTGAAGCGCAGGCCGCTTTTCCCGTGGGCCGACCACGCCTCTACTTCGCTTCGGCTCCGGCGCCTTACGCGATTGCGCCCACCAAGGTGCAGGAATTCGATTTCCCCGACGGCGAGCTGAACGTTTACAGCCACTACGACGGAGAACGGGGCATTCCGCTCACCAATGCCTGGCAGCGGTTCACCGCCGCGGTGTATCTCCATGAGCCCCGGGTGATGCTGGCCGGTTCGTTCACGTCCCGCTCCCTGCTGCTGCTGCGGCGCCAGGTGAATGAACGGGTGGAAGCTCTGGCCCCTTTCCTGCGCTTCGAAAGTGAGCCGTACATGGTGACGGTGAACGTGAAGAACGCTTCGGAGTTTGACGAGAACCACCACCAGTACTGGATGCTCGATGGTTACACCAGCAGCCGCAGTTACCCCTACAGCGATGCCAATGCGGATGGCATCCGTTATTTCCGCAACCCAGTCAAAGCTGTTGTGGATGCTCAGGACGGCAGGCTGTGGTTCTACGTGAGCGATCCGAGTGATCCGGTGCTGCGCACCTGGCAGCGGGCCTTCCCTGAACTGTTTCACCCACTCACGGACATGCCGTCCACCTTGTTGGCGCACATCCGGGTGCCCAACAGTCAGTTCAAGACGCAATCGGAGCGTCTGCTCCGCTATCACGTCACCGATGTGCGCACGTTCTACAACGGCGATGATGTCTGGTCGGTGCCGCTGGAAACCTACGGCTCCGAAACTGTGGCTGTGCAGCCTTATCACGCCACGCTCCAACTGCCTGGAGAACGCCGGCCGGAATTCGTGCTGCTGCTGCCCTTCTCTCCTGTGCGCCGCTCCAACCTGGTGGGCTGGTTGGCCGCTCGCAACGATCCGCCCCATTACGGCGAACTGTTCCTTGTGCGCTTCCCCCAGCAACGGCTGTTGCTGGGCCCGGAGCAGGTCACCGCGCTGATCGAGCAGGATCCTCAGATCAGCTTCCAGTTCGGTCTGTGGAACCGAGCCGGAGCCCGGCTGGTGCATGGCAACCTGCTGGTGTTGCCGGTGGGTGATGGTCTGCTCTACGTGGAGCCGATCTACCTCGAATCGGGCAACAACAGCCTGCCCACGCTGGTGCGGGTGGTGGTCACCGACGGGCGCCGCTTCGTGATGGATCGGGATCTTGACCTCGCCCTAGAGAAGCTCACCAAGGGCACCACCGAGGAATCCAGCCCTGCGGAATCACTGCCCGCCTTCCCTCCGCCTCTGCCGATCCCGGGTCTCGACGCCCTTTGATCCCAGGCTGTGGCAGGAGCCCCCTGAACGTTGTGCCCCCAGCCATAGGCGCGGGGCTTGAAGGCACCCCAGCACCACTGACCTGACCGCCTCACAAGCAGCTGGGCCGGAAGGTCTGAGAGGCACGGTGCTTGCGAAAGGTGTATGGGACATGCTGCATGCAATGTGGTGCATGTGATGTGCTCAATGTGATGTGGTGGGTGTGATGTGGTGCGTGTGATGGGTAGCCGGATCGGCGCCACAGAAATGGAGAGGATTGTTGGCCGCCCGATCGCATGAGCCCGAAAACCTCCCATGAAAAAAGGGGCCCGAAGGCCCCAAGGTGCAAGTGGTGCTTGTGAGCGTCCACGGGTTGAGTATCGACACAGTGGATGTCGACTGTCGAACGTTCGACAGCGGAGGTATCGCCACTTGATGAGTCGGCTTTGCACGTATCGACAGCGGACGTATCGACAGCGTGAACGGGTGGATCAGTGGGCCAGCTGGGATTGGCTGGCCCGGCTGGTGTGGATGGCTCAGACGGCCACAGCGGTTTTGGGGTCGAGGACGCCCTTGGCGTAGAGGTCGGCGTAGTAGTTGATGTTCTGCTGCTTGATCTTGCTGGCCTGGCCGGCGCACCAGAACTGCTGGTAGCGATCGAGGCACACCTGCTTCATGTAGGCCCGTGCAGGCTTGTTGAAGTGACGGGGATCGAAGTTGGCGGGATCCTTGAAGGCGGCTTCACGCACGGCGGCGGTGAAGGCGAGACGGTTGTCGGTGTCGATGTTGATCTTGCGAACGCCGTTCTTGATGCCGTTCTGGATCTCTTCGACCGGCACGCCATAGGTTTCGGGAATGGCGCCGCCGTACTTGTTGATCATGTCGAGCCATTCCTGGGGCACGGAGCTGGAGCCGTGCATCACCAGGTGGGTGTTGGGGATGGCCTTGTGGATTTCGGCGATGCGGGAAATGGCCAGCACTTCGCCGGTGGGCTTGCGGGTGAACTTGTAGGCGCCGTGGCTGGTGCCGATGGCGATCGCCAGCGCATCCACCTTGGTTTTGGCGACGAAGTCAGCGGCTTCGGCCGGGTCGGTGAGCAGCTGCTCGCGGGAGAGAGCACCTTCGAAACCGTGACCGTCCTCGGCTTCACCCTTGCCGGTTTCCAGCGAACCCAGGCAGCCCAGCTCACCTTCGACGCTCACGCCGATGGCATGGGCCACATCCACCACTTCCTTGGTGACAGCCACGTTGTACTCGTAGCTGGCGGGGGTTTTGGCGTCAGCTTCCAGGGAGCCGTCCATCATCACCGAGGTGAAGCCGTTGGCGGCGGCACCGAAGCAGGTGGCGGGGCTGTTGCCGTGATCCTGGTGCATCACCACCGGGATGTCGGGATAGGTTTCGGTGGCGGCAATGATCAGGTGACGCAGGAAAATCTCGCCGGCGTACTGGCGGGCGCCGCGGGAGGCCTGCAGGATCACCGGGCTGTCGGTTTCGTAGGCAGCCTCCATGATCGACTGCACCTGCTCCAGGTTGTTGACGTTGAAGGCAGGGATGCCATAGCCGTTCTCAGCGGCATGGTCAAGCAGCAGCCGAAGGGGAACGAGGGCCATGGGGGAATACCTCTGAGGGTGTGGGTGTGCACGTCGGGGGCACCTGCGCGGTGAACGAGGGAAGGCGGACCAAGAGACCAGGCCACCGGCTTCGAAACCCTGACGCGGGATGCGCGCGACTCTAGGCGATGCTGATCGCTCTCAACCCACCGGCAGGGTCTGGCGCAGGCCGGTGTCGGCGGCGGCGATGGCCAGATCGCAGCAGAGCTGGCTGCGGAACCCCTCGCTGAGACCCGGCACCATCGGCTGACCGGAGCGCACGCTTTCGGCCCACCAGCGGTGCAGCCGCGCCACCGGGGCGATCCGCCCATCGGCCCAGGTGCGGGCAAAGGCCAGTGCAGGGTCCACCGGCACCGGTTGCAACGCTTCGCCTCGGCCTGCTCGCCAGAGGTGGAAGCCGTGCACGTAGTCGCTCTGGTTGTCGCTGCCCAGTACCAAGGTGCCTTCGCTGCCGTAGAACTCGAGCCAGCAGCCACGCCCCTGAAGAGTCACCGCCGCCAGGCTCACCTGGGCCGGCACCAAGCGCTGGCTTCCTGCACCACTCCCTGCAGCGCCGCCTGTGCCGAAGCCTGTAGCGGCGACCGCATCGAGGCCCAGCTGCAGCAGGGCGATGTCCTCCGCATCCACGGGAGCCAGGCGGCCGCTGCCATCGGGCAGGGGGCGGGCGTCGATGGCGGTGGAGAGTGCCCCCTGCAGCTCCCGTGTAGGCCCAATCAGCCAGTGCAGCATGTCGAAGGCATGGGTGCCCAGGGCGCCGAGCACACCGCCACCCTCGCTGCGTTGGGCATACCAGTTCCAGGGGCGGGAAGCGTCGGCGCGGCTGCTCATCAGCCAGTCGAGCTTCACCAGCCAGGGATCGCCGATCACGCCCGCCGCCAGCAGGGCCGCCAGCTGCTGAAACACCGGCACTGCCCGGTATTCGAAGTTGACCGCCACCTGCAGCCCGCGGCTGATCGCCAACCGTTGCAGCTCCTCCACCTGCTCTGCCGACACGCCCACGGGCTTCTCGAGCAGCAGGTGCTTGCCGGCATGGAGGGCGGCCTTCGCCAGGGCAAAGCGGGGGGCGGGCGGCGTGGCGATCACCACCGCTTCGATGCCGGGCTCCGCCAGCAGAGCCTCGAAGTTGGTGAAGCCAGGCAGGGAGGCGGCGCTGGCGGCCTGCTCCACCCGCTCGCGGCGGGGGTGCCAGAGCGCCACCGGTTCGGTGCTGCCACTGGCGCGCAGGGCCGGCAGGTGCACCTTTTCGCCGAATCCCAGGCCAGCCACCGCCACCCTCAGTGGCGCCGCTTCGTGCTGTGTCATCGCAGGGCCTGCAGGGGAGTACCGGGGGAGGCCAGCAGGGGGGCGCCGGCGGCGCAGGCTTCCTCCAGCACCGCGCTGATCAGGGCATCCCCTCCGGTGGGCTGCCAGTCGGCGCCGAAGCGGGGCAGGCCATTCACGGAGGTGTCGCGATAGAGCCGCTGGCCGCAGTCGAGGTCCATCACATACAGCTGACCGGGCCGTGCCTTGGTCTTTGTGGCGTTGCCGGAGTCGTCTGTTTCCGGTGGCGGCGCCGGTTGAAAGCGGCTCAGCACGGAGAGCCAGCCCTCACGGCTCAGCCTCAGGCTGCCCTCATCCCACCACTGGCGCCCTTCCGCTGTGGCGGGCACCTCCTTCCAGCTGACCGGACCGGCGAGGGCTGCACCACCCGACCAGCCGGGGGCCGGCAGCAGCAGCGCAGGGAGCAACGCCAGCAGCAGCGCGGCGGCCACCATGACGCCCCGGAGCTTGCAGCCGGAAGCCATTGCTCGTGCCAATGACCAGGACTGGTAGGCAAGCGAACAGATCCGGTGCGCCAGCGACCACTTCCGATGGTCAGGCTCGTGCCGCGAACAGAGCTGAAAAAGCGGCAGCAAGCGTTTCTTGGTGAGCCAGGCCATCAGGCGGCCACGGCGGGGGTGACGCCATGCAACCGCAGCAGGCTCGCGAAGGTGGAGCGGAAGCGGGTGCGGGGCACGATCAGGTCGACGAAGCCGTGATCCTGCAGATATTCGGCCGTCTGGAAGCCTTCCGGCAGCTTCTCGCGCAGGGTCTGCTCGATCACCCGGCGCCCGGCGAAGCCGATCAAGGCTTTCGGTTCGGCCAGGATCAGGTCGCCCAGCATCGCGAAGCTGGCGGTGACCCCACCGGTGGTGGGGTGGGTGAGCAGGGGGATGTAGAGCAGCTCCTCCTGCCGGTGCCGTTGCAGGGCGCCGGAAATCTTGGCCATCTGCATCAGGCTGAGCATGCCCTCCTGCATGCGGGCCCCACCGGACGCACACACGATCAGCACCGGATAGCGCCGGAAGGTGGCGGTTTCGATCATGCGGGTGAGCTTCTCGCCCACCACCGAACCCATGGAGCCGCCCATGAAGCGGAAATCCATCACGCCCAGCGCCAGGGGCATGCCTTCGATCCGGCAGAGGCCGGTGATCACCGCATCGCGCAGACCGGTGCTGCTCTGGGTGTCGCGCAGGCGATCGGCATAGCTGCGCCGGTCTTTGAAGGCGAGCGGATCGGTGGGGGAAAGATCGGTGTCGAGTGGCTGGAACGTGCCCTCATCGGCGATCAGCCGCAGGCGGGCCTCACTGTCGATGCGCAGATGGTGGCCGCAGCCGCTGCAGACGCTGGCGTTGGCGATCAGGTCTTTGCGGTAGACCACCAGCCCGCATTCCGGGCACTTGCTCCAGAGCCCATCGCCCTCGTCGAGTTCCTGGGGGGTGCGCACCACCGGTGCAGCCTTGCGGCGATCGGCGAACCAGTCGAACAGCGACACGGGAGAGGCGACAGGCGCAGGGACGGATTCCCATTAAACGCCGCCGCTGCCAGCTCCATACCGCTGCCAGCCGCTCAGAGGCCCTGGTAGCCCAGCCAGCCGCCGAACCAGCGCAACCACCAGCCTTCGCCTGCCAGCCACACCGCGATGCCTCCGAAGGCCAGAAAGGGGCCGAACGGGAAGGGCTGATTCGGACCCAGCCGGCCGGTGAGGCGGCCGATCGAGCCCAGTGCCGCGCCCCCCAGCACGGCCAGAGCCACCGCCAGGCCCATGCCCTTCAGCCCGAGCCAGGCGCCCAGCAGGGCCGTGAGTTTGGCGTCGCCCAGACCAAGCGCCGGGCGGCCCAGCAGCTTCTCGCCCAGGGCGCTGAGCCCTTCGAACACCAGCAGCCCCACGGCGGCGGCGAGCAGGTGGTCGATCAGAAGCTGGCGGGCGATCGCTTCCGACTGGCTGATCCCCAGCAGGGCAGTGACGACCAGGCCTCCCACCAGGCCCCAGCGGCAGAGCGGCTCCGGCAGCCACAGCTGATCGGCATCGATCAGCACCATCGGCACCAGCAGGCTGATCAACGCCCAGCCGGCAATCATCAGCAGCCAGAACGGCGGGGCGCCCATGGCGGAAGGACGGGCCAGCACGACCCCCACCCACAGCCCGGCGGTGAGCAGCTCCACCAGCGGGTAACGGGGAGAAATCGGTGCGTGGCAGTGGTTGCAGCGGCCCCGTAGCCACAGCCAGCCCAGCACCGGCAGGTTTTCGTACCAGGCCAGCGTGGCGCCGCAGTGGGGGCAGTGGCTGGGGGGCGAAAGAATGGATTCGCGGCGCGGCAGGCGCCAGGCCACCACATTCAGGAAACTGCCGACGCAGGCGCCCAGCACGGCAGCCAGCACGGCGATCGGTTCGAGGCTGATCGGGGTCATGGACGTCGGTTGTTGCGGGTGCGTGTGCCCCGCCCGCCAATCATCTCCAGCGGAATGAACCGCTCTTCCGGCAGCAGCACCGGGGCTTCGAACACCACCCGGCCCTGATCGGTGGCCTCCTGCAGCACGATCCCCAGCGGTTCACTACCGCCGGGGACGTGTTCGCAGTAGTGGAAATACACCTGACGGGCTCGCCGAAGCACATCGCCGCTGTTGATCCGATCCCAGCGCATGGAATGGCTGGCCGCGCCGGCGGCCCCCCGAATCACGAACGACGGAGGGACGGAACCGGATGAAGAATCAGGAGATGTGGCGATGGAAATCGTCCTCCCCCGGCGCGACCTTTGGGCGCAGCCTAATCGGTCAGAAGAGGCTCTTCTTATCCTCGATCAGCCGGTGGATGATCGGGGTGAGGATCAGCTCCATGGCGAAGCCCATCTTGCCGCCATTCACCACGATGCTCGTGGGGCTCGACATGAAGGAGCCGTTGATCATGCGCAGCAGGTAGGAGAAATCGATCCCCCACTTCTCCCGCGCCCCTTTGCGGAAGTGAATGATCACGAAGCTCTCGTCGGGGGTGGGGATGTTGCGGCAGATGAACGGGTTGGAGGTGTCCACCGTGGGCACCCGCTGGAAGTTGATGTCGGTGCGGCTGAACTGGGGGCAGATGTGGTTGATGTAGTCGGGCATGCGCCGCAGGATCGTGTCCACGATCGTTTCGGCGGAGTAGCCCCGCTCGGCGTTGTCACGGCTGATCTTCTGGATCCATTCCAGGTTGGCGATCGGCACGACGCCGATCAGCAGGTCGACCAGGGAGGCCACGTCGTAGCCGTCGCCCTTCACGCCGCCGTGCAGGCCTTCGTAGAAGAGCAGATCGGTGCCGGTGGGGATCTCTTCCCAGGGCGTGAACTGTCCGGGATCGAGCTGGGTGCCGAGCCGGGCGTTGTGCTCGGCGGCCTCTTCAACCGAGTGCAGGTAGTAGCGCTTCTTGCCGCTGCCGGTTTCGCCGTAGGCGCGGAACAGATCCTCGAGCTGATCGAAGAGGTTGGCTTCCGGACCGAAGTGGGAGAAGTTGATGCCGTTGGCCTGGGCCTGGGCCATCTCCTCCTTCATCGGGCCGCGCTCGAAGCGGTGGAAGCTGTCGCCCTCCACCACCACCGGCTGGATGCCCTCCCGCTGGAAGATGTGCTCAAAGGCGCGCTTGACCGTGCTGGTGCCTGCGCCCGAGGAACCGGTGACAGCCACGACCGGGTGACGTTTGGACATCGGTGCAGCGGGGGAGAAACGAGGCTGTGAGTTTGGCAGGTCGCCGGTCAGAGGGCTTCCAGCAGCCGATCACCGATCGCGGCGCAACCCAGCCGCGTGCAGCCAGCGGCCAGGCCGGCCTCACCGATCAGGTCGGCGGTGCGGCAACCCGCCGCCAGCACCTGGTCGACGGCCCGCTCCAGGGCGTCGGCGGCCTCAGGCCGCTGCAGACCCACCCGCAGCAGCATGGCGGCCGAGAGCACCATCGCCATCGGATTGGCCACGTCCTGGCCGGCGATGTCGGGCGCTGAGCCGTGCACCGGCTCGAACAGGCCGGGCCCGTCGCTGCCCAGGGAGGCGGACGGCAACATGCCGATGCTGCCGGTGAGCATGGCGGCTTCGTCGCTGAGGATGTCGCCGAAGAGGTTGCTGGTGAGCAGCACATCGAACTGCTTCGGCCAGCGCACCAGTTGCATGGCGGCGTTGTCGACGTAGAGGTGGCTGAGCTCCACCGCCGGATAGTCGGCGGCCATCGCCGTGACCCGGTCGCGCCAGAGCTGGCTCACATCGAGCACGTTGGCCTTGTCGACCGAACACAGGCGTCCGCGACGCTCCGCCGCCAGCTGGAACGCCACCTTGGCGATGCGATCGATTTCGTAGTCGCTGTAGGCCATGGTGTTGAAGGCACGCACATGCCCACCGGCCTCCACCCGGCCTTTCGGGGTGCCGAAGTAGATGCCGCCGGTGAGCTCGCGCACCACCATCAGGTCGACGCCCTCGATCACCTCAGGCTTGAGGCTGCTGGCACCCGCCAGGGCCGGAATGATCTTCACCGGTCGCAGGTTGGCGAACAGGCCGAGGCCCGCCCTGAGGGCCAGCAGGCCACTCTCGGGGCGCTGCTCGCGCGGCAGTGCGTCGTAGCGGGGACCACCGATCGCCGCCAGCAGCACCGCATCGCTCTGGCGGCAGGCCTCGAGCGTGGTCTCCGGCAACGGCACGCCGCAGGCGTCGATCGCCGCACCTCCCACCGGTTGTTCGTCGAAGCTGAGCGAAAAACCGTGGCTGGCGCTCACCGCCTCCAGCAGCCGCCTGGCCACCGCCGTGATCTCCGGACCGATGCCGTCGCCGGGCAGGAGGGTGATCCGGTACGTGGTCATGCGTTCAGCCGAGGCGGCGGGGGCAACTGGCGAGATTACCGGCTCAGGCGCTGATCCACCCGCACAGCCATCAGGGGTCGCCGGCGGCGGCCTTGAGCTGGCGCACGCTGCGGGCCAGCTCCGGCAACTTGCTGAAGGCGGCCGAGCAGCGCAGCCACAGCCGGTTCGGGATCGCCGGATAGCCGCTCACCACCTCCCCGGCGGCGATGTCACCGTGCAGGCCCGACTTGGACGAGGCGATTGCCCGATCACCGATCGTGGTGCGGTTGGCCACGCCCACCTGGCCCGCCAGGATCACGCCGTTGCCGAGACGGGCGCCACCGGCGATGCCCACCTGGGCGGCCAGCGCACAACCTCGGCCGGTGACGACGCCATGGCCGATCTGCACGAGGTTGTCGATCTTGGTGCCGGCGCCGATGCGCGTCTCCCCCACCGAAGGGCGATCGATCGTGGTGCCGCAGCCCACCTCCACCTGCTCCTCCAGCACCACCAGGCCGGTCTGGGGCATCTTGCGCCAGCCATTGGCGGTGGGTACGAAGCCGAACCCCTCCGAGCCGATCACGGCGTTGGAGTGCACCACGCAGCCGCGCGCCAGGCGGCTGCCGGGATGGAGCACCGCATTGGCATGCACCTCGCAGCCTTCGGCCAGGTGCACATCGGGGTAAAGCACCACGCCGGCATGGAGCACGCAGCCCTCACCCACCAGGCAGTCGGCCCCCACCACCACATGGGCGGCGATGTGCACGCCGGCGCCGACGCTGGCGCTCGGATCGATCACCGCCGACGGGTGAATGCCGGCGGGCCAGTGCCGGGGCGGATGCAGTGCCGCCAGGGACTCGGCGAAGCCGAGCCGCGGATCCTTCAAGGCCACCCAGGCCATGCCCCGTTCCTGCGCCAACTGCTGCAGTTCCGCGTCGAGCGGCAGCAGCAGCGCCGAGGCGTGGCAGGTGGCCAGGGCGGCACTGAGCTGGTGGCCAGGCTCGAGAAAGGAAAGCTGGCCGGAGGCGGCCTGGTCGACGGCGGCGGCCCCGTTCAGTTCAGGGTCGTCTGCGAGATGCCGCGGTGCGGTGTCGTTGAGCACGCCCTGCTGGGCGAGCTGGAGCAGCAGGGTGCTGAAGCGCATGCTGCCGGAGCCGCGAACTGAGGCCGGATCGTAGGCCTGCCTTGCGGTCAGTCGGTGGCCGCTGCCAGGGCCGTGAGCACCAGATGGTCGCGGTGCACCACCGCTGCCCCTGCAGGTTGCTGCAGCTCCCGCTGCACCTCGCTGCTGCTGAGGCCCAGCACCTGCCGCACCTCCTCGCTGCTCAGGGCGCAGAGGCCCCGGCCGATCTCCTCTCCCTGCAACGACACCAGCCGCACCGCGTCCTGGCGGCCGAAGCGGCCCTCCACGGCGCGGATGCCCACCGCCAGCAGGGACGCACCCCGCTCCACCAGCGCCTTCTGGGCCCCTGCATCGATCACCAGATCCCCTTTGGGCAGCAGGGCATGGGCCATCCAGCCCTTGCGGTCGGCCAGGGGCCTGGAGCTGGGCTTAAACACCGTTCCCACTTTTTCGCCGGCCACCAACGCCTCCAGCACACGCGGGTCGCGGCCGTCGGCCAGCCGCACCCGCACCCCGCTGGAGGTGGCGATGCGGGCGGCGGTGAGCTTGGTGGTCATGCCGCCGGTGCCCCAGCGCCCGCCGCCGCTGGCCACGCCGCTGAGCCGGGCCAGCTCCTGGAGATCGCGCACCTCCTCGATCGGCTCGACATTGGCATCGCTGCGGGGATCCCCGGAATAGAGCCGGTCGACATCGGTGAGCAGCACCAGTTCCTCGGCGCCGATCGCCACCGCCACCAGCGCCGAGAGGGTGTCGTTGTCGCCGAAGCGCAGTTCGTCGGTGGCCAGGGTGTCGTTTTCGTTGACGATCGGAATCACGTCCCAGCCCAGCAGATGCTCCAGGGTGCGGCAGGCGTTCTGGTAGCGGCGGCGCGAGGCCAGGTCGCCGCGGGTGAGCAGCACCTGGGCCACACGGACGCCATGGGTGGCGAAGGCTTCGGCGTACAGCCCCATCAGCTGGCCCTGCCCCACGGCCGCCGCCGCCTGCAGCGCCACCACTTCGGTGGGGCGCTTCTCCAGCTGCAGGGCGTGGCAGCCCAGGCCCACGGCGCCGCTGGTCACCAGGGTGACCTGATCGCCCCGGCGCCGTTGCTGGCTGAGGCTGGCCGCCAGATCGGCGATCACGCAGGCGGTGTCGCGACCCGCCGAGCCCCGCAGCAGGCTGGTGCCGACCTTGATCACACGTCGCGTCATCCCTTCAGGTCCGCTCCGGTCAGCCGCGCCAGACGCACCTCCAGCCGTTGCAGATGGTCGACGCTGCAGGGCAGCCCGTGCACATCCACCGGCTTGGCCAGCACCGTGAACAGGCCGAGCCTGTTGCCGACCAGCACATCGGTGAACAGACGATCCCCCACCACGGCCACCTGCCGCGGCGGCAGATTCAGTTCGGCCAGCACCCGCCGCAAGGTGCTGCGGCGCGGCTTGCCCGCCGACACGGTGTAGGGGAGATCGAGCTGATCAGCCACCGCACCGATGCGGCGCCGGGACGGGTTGTTGCTGAACAGGTGGATGCGCAGGTGCGGCTTGGCTGCCAACAGCCACTGCTCCACCGCAGGCGGAATCTGCGACTGCCGGCGCGGGATGAGTGTTCGATCCACATCCAGCACCAGCGCCTTGATGTTCTGGGCGATCAGCCGCTCCAGCGGCAGACCGGCCAGGCTGGTTTTCAGCTCCCAGTCGGGTTGCAGCAGGTGGCGGGAGGTCACCCAGCGCTCTCCCGGTCGTCGAGTTCAGCCTCGATTCTGGGCTGCACCCGGTCGAATTCCTCGCCTTCCACCAGCACCGCTTCGCCGTTGTGCATCCGGGCAACCACGAAGAAGGGGTCGAGCGGAATGTACAAGCCGTACTCCTGGTCTTCGACCATGAAGCTGACGAGCAGCTCGTAGGTGTCGGTGTCGTCGTCTTCGTCGCCGTCCTCGTCGTCGAGATCCTCCGGATCGGGCTCCTCCAGCTCACCGCTCACCGTGAGCGTGACGGCGGAACGCACCAGAGTGAGGTCGTGCTCCTGCAGCACCACATCGGCCACCGACAGGATCGGTTCGGTGGCATCGAGGGTTTCGATCGGCTCCGGTTCGTCGTCGCCCTGCAGGCGGAACAGGCACACCGGGGTGTCGACCGGCGTGAGCAGGGCGTAGTCGTGCCCATCAAGCGGGATCAGTTGTTCGAGGAAGCAGAGCAGCTGGCGGTCGTGGTCGTCACGGACGAGAACCGTGGGCACGTCACCGGATCCTGTGATCGAGGGGCCTTCGGCACTCATGGAGGGGGAGTCAGACCCTCTCAGAATGTCTCAGCGCCGGCCTGCTGTCCGCAGGCGGGGTCGCCAAGGTCACCGGCTCGTCACCTTCCCGCAACCATTGCTCCAGTAGCAGCGCCGCAGCGGCGCTGTCGAGGGCGCCGCTGCGGTCGCCGTGCAGGCGGTGGCGTTCGCCCGCTTCCCAGCTGCTGGCGTGCTCATCCACCCAGGCCAGCGGCAGGTTCAGGTGGCGGGCCAGCTGTTCGCCGTAGCGGCGGCAGTGGGCCGCCTGGGGGGTGGGCTGCTGGCGGCTGTCGAGCGGCAGGCCCACCACCAGCGCCTGCACCCGCCGGCTGGTGCTGAGGGCGCGCAGGGTTTCGAGGTCGTGGGCGTAGGCCCCGCGCGCCAGTGCCGGCAATGGTGTGACCGTGAGCCCGAGCGGATCGCAGCCCGCCAGGCCGATGCGGCGCCGTCCCACATCCAGCGCCAGCACGGAGCGGGGCTGTGGGGGTTGGCGTTGTTGCCGCGTGCCGGGGGTGGCGCTCACCGGACAGTTGACAGCGCACTGGTGGAGGCGCTCATGGAAGCGTTCACCAGTGCCCGCGTTGGGCGTGCGGCGGGCGTGAGCGCCGACGGTCCTGCAGGGGTGGGCACCGTGCGGCGGCGCGGTTTGAACGGCTCGAGCACGGTGTCGAGGCGCCAGTTGGCGGCGCGGCTGCTGGCCTGCTCATGGCGGCGCCAGACGCTGCGGGCCATCAGCTGCTGCTCGCCTTCCGGGCTGGCGCCGATGCTGCGCAACCAGGCGCAGCGCTCCGCATCGCCGGCATCGCTGCAGAGGCGCACCACCGGATCGCTGGACACCGCCTGGATCAGCAGGTGCTCCAGCGCCGGGCCATGCAGCCGCGACCAGCCTGGATGCACCGTCAGCTGCACATCCACCGGGCCATGGCCCTGGTGGTGCAGCCGGCGCACGCCCGCGACCGCCTGCTGACGGCTGGGGTCGAGCCAGAGCGCACTGGCGCCGCTGCTCTGATCGAGCAGATCTTCCACCCGGCGGTCGAGCAGCTGACGCAGCAGTGCCGGGCAGGCGGCCTGCTCCAGGTGCAGCAGCAGGCCGGCGGTGCGCCGGTTCAGAGGCCGCAGCTGCAGATCACCAGGGGGAGGCAGGGCCGGGCCCGGCTCAGCGGGGGCGTTCCACAGCCAGGAGACTTCGTGGCGCAAGGGCTGAAAGCCCTGCTCCCGCAGCAGCGCCAGGCGGTCGGTGTCGGTGCTGTCACAGCGGGCGATCCAGCTGGCGGCGCCGCTGCAACGGTGCAGCGCCTCGCGAAGCAGGCCCGCCTGGATCTCCCGGCCGCTGAGGCTGCCTGGCCGCTGCAGTGCGGTGCGCGCCACCCGCAACGCCTCGACTCCCCAGCAGCTGCCGCTGCGGTTGAGGCGGCGCACCACGCTCAGTCCCAGCATGCAGTCGGCTGCCTCGTAGGCCACAAGCACCTCAGGAACCAGGGGCGGGCGCTGGACCAGGGCACTCAGCAGGCGCTCCGGCTGGCGCAGCAGGAGGGAGCGCTGCAACAGCGGTTGTAGATCAGCAAAGGCGGCGTCATTCAGCAGCGGCAGCGACCAGCCCTGCAACGGCTCGATCCGCAGCTCCCCCGGCGCGGCGAGCGGGTCACCTCCCGAGGGGCGTAGGGGGATGGGGTGCCGCACGTGAATTCAGTCGTGACCCGACTGTATCGGTTCTGGACCGGCGGGCCGGAGGGGCGCCAGCGCGTGGGGGTCAGCCTGTGGGGCTCAGGCGGGGCGGACCACCACCAGAGGCGTGCGCTCGTTGGCATTGCCGGCCGGATTGGGCCGCAATGCCCGCTGCAGCAGGCCCTCATCGCAGCCCTCGCTGGCGGCCAGCACCTTCACGCGGCCCAGATCATTCACATCCACCACCGCCACCGGCACGCCCAGCTCCCTGGCCAGCTCACGGCAGCTGCGCTCGGGGTGGGCCGGTCCCATCACGATCGTCTGGTCGTAGGGGGGAGTGGTGCCGGTGATGTCATCGATCAGGCGTGCCTGCTCTCCCGCCAGGCGGTAGAAGCCGCCTCGGCTGCCCACCAGTTTCATCAGGGTGCCCGCCAGCCAGGCGCACAGCACCCGTGCCGGGCCCACGTCGTCGATCAGGGTCTGCAGGCCGCAGGCGGTGGCCAGGCTGCTGGTGGGATGGAACACGCGGCAGAGCAGGCGGGCCAGGGCCGATGGCTCGACCATGGCCGGGTGTTGGTAGCGGCCCTGCATCACCGCCAGCGGCGTTTCGCCGATCGTGAGGATGTCGCCGGGTTGGAGCACGGCAGCGGCGTAGCGGCGCAGAACATCGGCGGGTTCATCCAGCACGCCGAGCAGATGGGTGGGCAGCGGCAGCACCTGGCAGGCCTCTCCCGCCCGCCAGCGGGCGGTGGCGGGTTGCAGGGGGTCGGGCTTGCGCAGCGGAATCAGCAGACCGTCACGGCGCTGCAGCCGCCCGAAGGGGCCGTAGTTGATCCACAACACCTCGAGCCAGAGGGTGTCGATCAGGGCGAGGGGATCGATCGGCTGCTGCCCGGCGGCACCTTCAGGGGGGCGGCCAGCCGGCGCGGTGATCGTGAGCGTGACGCGCGCTTCCGTCTGCTTGTGGCCTTTGACGATGTAGGCCGCCCAGTACCCATCGGCACGGGAGTCTTCATCGGGATGGGCGGCGGTGAGGCGGGCTGTGACCGTGACCCCGCTCAGGTCGCCCTTGCCCAGCAGGGTGGGCCGCAGCTCCACTTCCGGCACCATCACCTCCATGCGGGCATGGGGGTTGCTGAGACGCAGCACGCCTTCCACGGTGATGGCCCCCGCAAGCGCCGCAGGGGCTGCACCGGTGGCCGCCGCGGGTTCCTGCACCGTCCAGCTGTGGGAATCCAGCCGCAGCGGTGAGGCGGGCCGCAGCCGGTGGCGCAGCTCCAGCCACAGCAGCAGAGCGCCGAAGCCAAGAGCGGCGATCAGCGCCAGGCACAGAGGAGCGGGCAATGGGGCCACGGAGTGCTGCAGGCGGCGAAACAGCGGGAGCGTAGGTGCTGGCCACAGCACCGCAGTGCCTGCCCCTGAAGCCAGGCGCGGGATCGTCAGCTTTCAATCCCTCGGAGTGCTCAAGCAAGCAGGCCCCAACTCCCCCGCGCAGGCACCAAGGGCGCGCCGTTGGCGCGGCCGCGGGCCTGAGCGCCGGGCCTGGCGTGGGAAGCCTCAGCCCTCAGGGGCTCCAGGTGTGCGGCATGGTCGAGGTGAAGAAGACCTGCGCAAGTTCCGCGACGAAGCACGGGCAGGGCCTGGGAAAGACGAAGCAATGGGCAACGCCTCGGAAACACCAAGCGATGGGTAATAGCTGGGAAAGGCGGACCCGCCAGGCCCTCTTGCTCTGTTTCTGCCGGTGAAGAGCATGGGAAGATGGAAAATGGCGTTACCGACGACGTCAGCAGCAAGAGATCTGCCGCCATCGCCTGTAATGTGGCGTATTGTTCTTCAACAAACTTGGACGCGAATTGGCTGAAGACGCAGTATGCGTACAGGCGCCTCGCTTAGAAACAATCCCTCCTTAGATTACACTGCTGCTTCGGACACAGCCTGCTCAAGTTTCGTTGAGTCGGGCTGAAGTTCGGGTGTTGCGTGTGTCGCTGAACCGGAAAGCCCATGGACATGCAGTCGAATAGCTACCGCGAAGACCTGGGCTGGAACACAAGTTTCCCAACAGACTGGGATGGCCCCGCCACCTTGGTTCTGGCCTTCGGTGCCCGCCAGTACGACGCGCACAGCCAGGCGTTCGAGGATCTGCGGGCCGCCTTCCCCCGTTCCGTTGTGGTGGGCTGCTCAACGGCAGGCGAAATTCAGGGCTCCTTGGTCGACGACGACAGCATTGGTGTTGTTGTCACGCGCTTTGACCATTCCAGACTCGTTCTCGCAGTCACCGACAGCCATGGGGCCGACGACTCGGGTGCAGCCGGAGAGCGTCTGGCGAGCCAGTTGCCGCACGAGGGGCTGCGCGCCGTTTTTGTGCTGACCCACGGCTTGGCTATCAACGGCACGCCCCTGGTGGCGGCGCTTTCCCAAGGCCTGCCCGCTGGCATTCCGATCACCGGTGGCCTGGCTGGTGATGGCGACCGTTTCGGCAGCACCTGGGTGATGGTGGCCGGGCAAACCAGCCAGAACCGCATGTGCGCCATTGGCTTCTATGGCGAGCGTCTGCAGGTGGGAAGCGGTTGCGATGGGGGCTGGATCGACTTCGGGCCCGTGCGCCGCATCACCCGCTCGGAAGGTAATGTCCTGCATGAACTTGATGGTCGGCCTGCACTGGACCTCTACAAGGAATATCTAGGCCGGCTGTCTTCGGGCTTGCCCCGTACAGCACTGTTATTTCCCTTGTCGATCCGCAGCCCGGGCGAGGCAGACAAGCCGGTTGTGCGGTCCATCCTCAACGTCGACGAACAGCAGCACTCGATGACCTTCGCCGGTGACGTACCGCAGGGTCATGAGGCACGCCTGATGCGTACCAGCTACGAGGATCTCATTTCCAGCGCAGGCCAGGCCATGACACAGGCCTGCACTGGTCTGTCTGGTAAGGAGCCGCTGCTGGTCATCTCGGTCAGCTGCCTCGGCAGGCGCCTGGTGCTGGGTGAACGCACCGAGGAGGAGGTGGAAGCCGTCATGTCTGGGGCGCGGGCAGGCTCCAACCACATTGGCTTCTATTCCTACGGCGAGATTTCGCCCCATCCGGCTGGGGGTTTCTGCGCCCTGCACAACCAGTCGATCACCGTCACCGTCCTCAGCGAGGCGTGAGGCATGGCGGATCCCTTGCACCCCTTGCTCGACCGACAGCTGCGCAGGGTGGGGCTTGATCCGCAGGCCCACGGCGAGGCGATCCCAGCCCTGAGCAAGCTTCTGGACCGTGTGAGCCGGGCCTATGCCGACTCGGATCAGGACCGTTACGTGCTGGATCGCTCCCAGGACATCGCTTCGCGCGAGATGGCGCATCTCAATGCCGAGCTCACCGCCAGCCAGGCCAGGCTGGCCAGTCTGGTTTCACTCTCGGCCGACTGGGTGTGGGAACAGGACGAGAGTCTGCGCTTCACCTATCTGTCCGACCACCTCAGCAGCTCTGGCACAGAGCTGAAAGCCCTGCTTGCCGGCAAGCGTGCCGTCGCAGACCTGGCGGCGGCGTCACAGGCAGAAGCCGACCGGTATGAAGCACTGGTCGCTGAAAGACAGCCCTTCCGGAACATGGTTTTTGGCATGGTGCAGGCGGATGGGCAACCCTTCTATGCCCGACTCAGCGGTGAGCCTGTCTTCGACGGCTCTGTCTTTCGCGGCTATCGCGGTGTTGGCTCCGACGTCACGCAGCCCACGTTGGCCGAGCGGCAGGTTCAGCAACTTGCCAGCTACGACAGCCTCACCGGCTTGGTCAATCGCTGCATGTTCCTGCTCCAGCTGGATAAGAATCTGGACAAAGCCGTGCAGGCCTCCAGCACGTTCTCGCTGTTGTTCATCGACCTGGACCGCTTCAAGGCCGTCAACGACACCCTGGGTCATGCTGCCGGCGATGAACTGCTGAAGACCGTCTCCAGCCGCCTGAAGCAGCTGTTGCCCGACCACGCCTTGATCGGCCGCCTGGGAGGTGACGAGTTTGTCGTTCTGCTCGACGGCGTGGCTGATCCGTTCACGTTGGCTACTTTGGCCAGCCGCCTGCTGAAGACACTGGCCGAACCCATGCAGCTGGTGGGCCGGTCGGTGCAGATCAGCGGCAGCATCGGCATCAGCCAGTTTCCATCCGACGGCGTTGACGCCCCGACCTTGCTGAAGTGTGCCGACACGGCCATGTACCAAGCCAAGGCCCATGGGAAGAACAATGTCCAGTTCTACACAGCCAAACTGGCTGAACGTGCAAGCCGCCACTTCGAACTGGAAGCCGAGCTGCGCCTGGCGATCGACCGCAATGAGCTGTGTCTGCATTACCAGCCCAGGTTTGATCTGACCACCCGGCAGATCTGTGCCATGGAGGCGCTGGTTCGCTGGCAGCATCCAAGCCGCGGCCTGTTGCTGCCTGCTGACTTCCTCAAGGTGGCCGTAGAGAGCGACCTGATTGTGCCCATGGGGCTCTGGGTGCTCAACGAAGTCTGCCGCCAGTTGCGAGCATGGCGAGACAGCGACCTTGACCCACCGCGCTGCTCGATCAACCTGTCGGCCCGCCAGTTCGTGAGCGACAGCCTGGAAGGAGACGTGCACACAGCACTCAACGCGCATGCGTTGGAGCCTGGAGCGCTTGAGTTCGAACTCACGGAATGTGTGTTGATGGTGGACCCGGACCGTGCCCGGCTTTCGATGGACCAGCTCCATGCGATGGGCGTGCACATGGCCATCGACGGCTTCGGCACGGGCTACTCGTCGTTGAGCTACCTGAAGCGTTTTCCTGCGCAGACACTCAAGATCGACCGCTCGTTCGTCAATGGCCTGCCGGATCAGCATGACGATGTCGTGATCACCCAGGCCGTCATCTCGCTTGCCCACGCCCTGGGCAAGCGGGTGGTCGCTCTCGGTGTCGAGTCTGATGCGCAGATGTGTTTCCTGGCAGAGGCCGCTTGCGACGAGGTGCAGGGCTTCTTTTTGTCGCGACCCGTTGAGCCCCAGGAGCTGGCTGTTCTGCTGCGCAGCGCAGCTGTGCCAGCCGAGGCGGCTGTCGGCCTTTCAGCCTGAGGAACGCTTGCAAGCGCTGAAGCTGCGAGGGTGCCGGCGGCCAGCCCCACTCGCAGCGGTCGCCGGCAAGGCCCGCTTCATGCAGTTGAGGGCCATGCGTCATCGTCAGCTCCAGGAGCTGATCAGGCCACGGCTAGCGGCTTCCACGCTGAAGCTCTGATCACAGTGGTACGGGCGAAGGGGTGGTGGCGGCGCTGATCGCGTCAAGCAGCCGCGCCCTAGGTTCCAGAGCGGCTGGAGGCCGGCACGCCATGAAGAAGACCTTCGTTCTCGATACGAACGTTCTGCTGCACGACCCGCGGGCGCTGGTGCGCTTCGAGGACAACAACGTCGTGATTCCGATTGAGGTGGTCGAGGAGATCGATCGCTTCAAACGCGACAGCAGCGAGAAGGGCCGCAATGCGCGGCAGGTGTCGCGACTGCTCGATGGCCTGCGCGAAAAGGGCAACCTGGCGGAGGGGGTGGAGATCGACCCGATCGCCCACGGCCAGCTGAAGGTGGTGTTCTGCCGCAGCGAAACACTCAGCCAGTTGCCGCCGGAACTCAAATCGGGCAACGGCGACAACAACATCCTGGCGGTGGCGCTGGAGCAACGTCTGCAGGGGGTGATGGGCAGCCAGCCGCCCGTGATCCTGGTGACCAAGGACACCAACCTGCGCATCAAGGCCGATGCGGTGGGTCTGATCGCTCAGGACTACACCAGCGACAAGGTGGCGATCGCCGATCTTTACCCCGGCACCGCCGAGTGGTGGGTGAACGCCGCCCAGATGGAGCAATTGCAGCGCGAGGGCAGCCTGGCCGTGGCTGAACTGCCGCCGCTGCCGCCCGAGGCTCCGCCGCTGCAGGCCAATGAGGGCGTGACCCTGGTCGATGTGGCCCAGCCCGGCCACACCCTGCTGGCGCGCTACTGCGCCGCTGCCGGCCAGCTGCGGCCCCTGCCCAAGGTGTCCCGCACCAAGCTGGGCCGGGTGTCAGCGCGCAACCGGGAGCAGACCTTCGCGCTCGATCTGCTGCTCGATGCCTCGATCCAGCTGGTGACGCTGGTGGGCAAGGCCGGCACCGGCAAGACCCTGCTGGCCCTGGCGGCTGGTCTGCATCAGGTGGCCGATGACCACACCTACCAGCGCCTGCTGGTGACGAGGCCCGTGATCCCTCTCGGCAAGGACATCGGCTTTCTGCCCGGTGACCTGCAGGAAAAGATGGGCCCGTGGATGCAACCGATCGTCGACAACCTCGACTACCTGCTCGGCAGTGACGACTCCGGCCAGGCTCCGGCCCGGGGCGCTCGGGGCCCACGCAACAACTGGCTGGATCTCAAGAGCATGGGTCTGCTGGAAGTGGAGGCGATCAGCTACATCCGCGGCCGCTCGATACCCAACCAGTTCATGGTGGTGGATGAAGCCCAGAACCTCACCCCCCATGAGGTGAAAACGATCGTGACCCGGGTGGGCGAAGGCACCAAGATCGTGTTCACCGGTGATCCCTACCAGATCGATAATCCCTACGTGGATGCCGACAGCAATGGACTCACCTGGCTGGTGGAGAAGTTCAAGGGGCAGCAGCTGGCCGGCCACGTGACCCTGCAGAAAGGAGAACGCTCCGCTTTGGCGGAGCTGGCAGCGAATCTGCTCTGAGCCGTTCAGATCATCTGCGCGGGGTTCACGCAGGTGTCAAACGCTTCAGGGCTGATCTCACCGAGCACCAGCGCCGCTTCACGCAGGCTGAGCCGGTGCACATGGGCGTGGCGGGCGATGCGGCAGGCACCGTCGTAGCCGATCGCCGGAGCCAGGGCGGTGACCAGCATCAGGCTCTGATCCAGCAGGGTTTCGATGCGGGCACGGTCGGGCTCGAGCCCTTCGATGCAGTGTTCACGGAAGGCGTGGCAGCCGCCGGCCAGCAATTCGATGCTCTGGAGCAGGTTGAGCGCAATCAGCGGCTTGAACACGTTGAGCTCGAAGTTGCCCTGGCTGGCGGCCATCTGAACGGCCGTGTTGTTGCCCATCACCTGCACGGCCACCATCGTGAGGCTCTCGCACTGGGTGGGATTCACCTTGCCAGGCATGATGCTCGATCCCGGTTCGTTCTCCGGCAGCACCAGTTCCCCCAGCCCGCAGCGGGGGCCGCTGGCCAGCCAGCGGATGTCGTTGGCGATCTTCATCAGGCTGCCCGCCAGCACCGTGAGCGCGCCATGGGCGCCAGCCAACGGTTCATGGCCCGCCAGGGCCTGAAATTTGTTGGCGGCGCTGGTGAAGGGCAAGCCGATCCGCTCCGCCAGCCGCGCCGCCACCGCCTCGCCGTAGCCCCTGGGGGCGTTGAGGCCGGTGCCCACCGCCGTGCCACCGATCGCCAGCTCCAGCACCTGGGGCAGCAGCAGACGCAGGCCAGCGGCGGCCAGCTGCAGCTGGGCCACGTAGCCGCTGAATTCCTGGCCCAGGCTGAGCGGCACCGCATCCTGCAGATGGGTGCGGCCGATCTTGATGATGGAGCTGTACGCCTCGGCCTTGGCCGCCAGCGTGGCGCTGAGGGCCTCCACCGCGGGCAACAGGGTGCGTTCGAGCTCGATCGCCACGGCGATGTGCATCGCGGCGGGAAAGGTGTCGTTGCTCGACTGGCTCAGGTTGACGTGGTCGTTCGGGTGCACCGGCTGCTTGCTGCCGAGCGTGCCACCGGCAGCTTCGATCGCCCGGTTGGCGATCACCTCATTGACGTTCATGTTCGTCTGGGTGCCGGAGCCGGTCTGCCAGACCTTGAGCGGGAATTCCGGATCGAGCGCCCCTGAGGCCACCTCTTCCGCCGCTGCCACGATCAGCGCCGCCAGCTCGGCCGGCAGCCTGCCCAGGTCGCGGTTCACCTCGGCGCAGGCCGCCTTGAGCTGGCCGAAGGCGTGCACCAGCTGCAGCGGCATCGCCTCCCCGAAGGGGAAGAAATGCAGGGAGCGCTGGGTCTGGGCGCCCCAGTAGTGCTGGGTCGGCACCTCCACCGGGCCCAGGCTGTCGGTTTCGGTGCGGGTGGCCATCAGCTGCCGGACACCACTTCGCTGTTGAGCTCGTTGAAGCTGCGGGTGCTGGTGGCCCGCTCGCCGCCGGCAGGTTCCAGACCGGTGGCCTTGCTGAGCACGGCGCTGATCGTGGTGGTGTTGACCTGGCCGTTGGCGTCGAGCAGCACCTTGCCGTCGCCATCGAAGACCACCACCTGGGGAATCGTGCCGTTCCAGTAGTGCACCGGATCGTCAGGACCCTGATCGGCCAGGCCCTGCAGTGGGTCGGTGGTGAGGGGGATCAGCTCCACAGTGCGGCCCCACAGACGCTGCAGCTCCGAGAGCACCGGCGCGAACTGCTTGCTGTCGGCGCTGTCATCGAGATAGAACACCAGCACGACAGGCCGATGGTCGGCGCGGGCCTGGGCCAACGTGCTGCGGGGCGGCACCAGTGAGCCGTTGCCCGCATACAGGGCATAGATGTTGCCGTCGTAGCTGTTGGTGGTGAGCGAGGCCAGGGCCGGCCGTGGGGCCAGCATCAGGAACAGCGCCACCAGCAGCGCCAGGCTGCGGCGGATCAGGGAGGAGAAAGCGTTAGGGCGCGGCAACCGAAGCGGGAGGCGGGTTGGGGTCATTGTGACGCCCAGCGCGAAAGACCAGGGCCCAGCCGCTGTTCAGGAGCGGTTGATGCCTTTGCCCATTCCCTGCAGGATGCCCCGGCCGATCAGACCGATGGCCCGGCCGATCACCTGCGTGAGCACCACCACCAGCAGATCGCCCAGCTGGCGCAGGAACGCCTGCAGTTGCGGTGCCAGGGCATCGCGGGCTTCGAGGGCCAGCGTCACCGTCTGCTGCAACCAGCCCAGCTGCTGCAGCTCCCGGTCGCGGGGCTCGGTGAGCAACAACGGTGTGATGCGGCCGGCCTCCAGCCGGTACAGAAGGCGGCGGCTCTCATAGAGCTGGATCGGGCGCTCGAACCAGCTGCTCCAGCGCTGCTGGGCGTTGAGCTGGTTGCGCAGACGCTCGAGGCTGCGGGTGGCCAGCAGCTCATTCACCAACAGGTAGCGCCGCAGTTCCGGCCAGTCGCCGCAGCAGGCCAGCAGCTCGGCGCTGATCAGCTCGGCTGTGCGGATCAGCCAGTTGCTCACCAGGGCTTCCAGGTGCAGCAGGGCAGTGGGTTCATCGGGAGCCAGCAGGCGGCCGTCCACCAGCAGCGGTTGTCCCCCCATCAGCGCACTGAGCATCGGCAAGGAGGCGGGCAGTTCCGGGTCGTCGCTGGTGAGCACGGTGGTGCTGCTGAGGTGGTCGGCCACCGGCAGCAGCACGCCATCGAGGGGAAGCCGCACATAGGCCCCGGCCACCTGCCGAAGGGCATGGCGGCGGAGTTCCGGCTGCAGCGCCTGCCAGCGGGCCTCCAGCGTGTCGGTGGCCGGCCGTTCCTGCCGTAGCCGCAGCAGCAATTGATCGAGCTGGCCCAGCAGGGCGAGCAGCAGGTCGCGGCGCCGCTCCACGCTCAGCCCCTGCAGCGCGAACAGAGTGCCGGCGTGCGGATCGAGCGGCCCTGACAGGCTGGCCTCCTGGAGCCGTTGGCGGATGGCGCTCCACACCCCTTCGGCGGTGCGTTGCCGCAGGGTGATCGCCGTGCTGCCGCTGGCGGGAGGCTGCGGCAGGTCGTCCATGGCCGCAGGGTCGGGCAGACCGCGGTCGTCGCTGATCTCGGCATCGCCCCAGGCCAGCACCAGCGGCCCCCACAGCCAGAGCAGCAAGGAGCGGGCGGCGGCCAGCTCGCGCAGCCGGCCTTCGAGGATCAACTGCAGCAGGAAGGTGTCCGGCGGCGGGGTGAGCAGGCGACGGCAGAGGCGCAGCTCCGCATCGATCTGCTGCAGGCCGCTCTGAAGCAGCCATTGCCCCAGCCCGATCGGCCCCATCAGCGGTGTGACCTCCGCAGCGGGAGCCCCATCGCCCTGAAGCTCCACCACCCGCCCACCGGCCAGCAGGGTGCCCACAGCCGCCAGCAAGGTATCGGGATCGGGGTCCTGCAGCAGTCCGGCCACGGGCAGTTGCAGCAACCAGTCGCTGGAGCAACCCGGCTGCGCGGGCAACAGCAACAGCAGCGGGGCGGGCTGCCAGCGCTCTTCCAATCGCTGCAGCTCCCGCAGCAGGTTGGCGGGCTGCACCGGCGCGCTCACACTCCAGATCAGCAGCTGGGGCGCACGGCTGCAGGCGGCGGGATCGGTGAAAATCTCAGCGGTGCAGGGGGCCGCGCCCAGCAGGCGGCTGAGCCCATCGCGCAGCAAGGGGTCGGCGAACAGCAGGATCCTGGGACGGTTTTTCGCCGTGGCTGGAGAGTCCTCAGGGGCTGGTGTCACTGGGGGCGTGCGGTCATTGGGGCCAAGGTAACGACCTGACGGCCAATTCTCCAGCGTGATTGGAGTCGAGACGGCCGGTCAGGGGAGGGAAAAGATGCGGATCGCTGGCTGAGCGGATCACGTGGTGCTGGTTCTGCTTTTTGACTGAGCCAAGGTTCAGTGGTGGGGAGAAAGCCTGGCGCTTGGGGGGTGGCAAGTCAGGGCTGTCGTCAGCACCTGGTCCGACAGGCTCCGTCTGGCCTTCATCCGTCCTGCTCCTGTCCCAACCGAAGGGGACGAACCACCCCCCAGCTGGCTGACCACAAGCCATTAACTTCACGGCCTGACTGTAACGGCCATCCCTCACGCACTGGTTGTAGAGCTGACGGAGGCGTGGGGTGGGCTTCGGGTCTGGCCTTGTAGACGGATGGCTTGTCTCGCAAAGAATCTCCATGGGCCTTTCGTTGTCCCTTGGGGCAACGATCTTCAGTGGACGTCGTTTGGCGATTCCACCATCTCGCGAACTGATGCTTTGCCGTTCGACCCCTGCTCCACTCCATGAAGCCTCGATGGAAGGAGCTGGCTGCTTCAATTGTTTGCGGAAGAAGGGAGTAGGAGCGGGCTTGTTGCATCGATGTGTTTCTTCGCCCTGGAATGGCTAGCCCCTAGCCGAAGCAAGCGAGGCTGCGGATAGCCGAGCTAGTGTCAGCAGCGCCTTTCAGTAGGGGCTTTGCGGGGCTCCCAATGGGAGGCCCGCAGCTTGTTCAGCAGCATCATCCCCTTGGAATTGGTGTCTTGCCAATCTGTAGTCTCATGAATCATGCCCTTGAAGTCTGTATTCTGATGCATTGATGCTCGCTGAATCTGTTGCTGGTGACTTAAGCTCCGTTGCAATCCTGTTCTTCTGCAAATCCGAGAGCCTCTGGTGAATGAGGGGATCCAAGTGATTTATTTTCAATATGAGCGAGAGAGTGGGAATGCGATGCTTCAGAATGCTCGGATCAGCAGTGGTGAATCGCTCATCTGTTGATTGCGTGGGCAACGAGTGACCAAGCATGGGTGGCTATTGAGGCGTGCCGAGTTGGTTGTGTTGGCGACTTTTCCTTTTGCAGATTCCTTCAGGGAAGGCCATCTCTGCGGATTAAAGTGATACCCCTGCAAGCTCTTTGCTCTCTTAGCTCTCTTAGCTCTCTTAGCTCTCTTAGCTCTCTTACATCTCTTGCATCTCTTAAATCTCTTACATCTCCTTAATCTCCTTGATCTTCTAAATCTCCTCCAACTCTTAAATCTCATAAATCTCGTAGATCTCTTCACTCCCTTGAGTTCCTTTAATCCCTTTTCCTGGGTTTGCTGATCGTGCACGGTTTGCAGTTTCTATTGCGGTTATCGCCTTAGTTGTTGGTGTCACTTCTTCCGCCGATATCATCGACGTCATCGACGTCAGTCAATTCCATGATGTTGAATCATTTGATTAGATCTCACTCCATGTGACCTGATCTCACCCGGCGGAAAATGGTTCTGTTTGAAATCACCCGATCTCCCCTGCCCTTCAATGGATGCGATTTAAGCGGATGCGATTTAAATGGATGTGATTTAAGTGGATGCGATTTCAATGGGTGGATTTCTCTTGATGTTACTTGAATCGAATGGATGGCACGGATCTCTCGCCATCTGTTTCTCCCTGTTCCCATCCAGACCGCTCACGGGCGGGGGCGGCCGGCCAGTTGCAGGGTGTACGACTCGATTGTGTAACCGGTGAGCTCTTCGATGCGGCGGACCAGGTCGTCGGGAAGCACCACGTCGAGGTCCTGGATTTCACCGCTCTCCAGACAGGTGAGATGGCTGTGGGGGTCGCTGCGGTAGCCATAGAGGCGGCCATTGGCGCGGTCGAGGCACTCGATCACCCCGGCGCTCTGCAGGGCTTCGAGGTTCTGATAGACGGAGGTATGGCCGATGTGGCGGCCTTGCTGATTGAGGCGTTCGAAGATGTCGCGGGCACTCAGGTGGCGCCGCTCTCGCCAGAGCAGTTCAAGCACGAGCTTGCGTTGGCGGCTGAGCCGCATGCCCAGGTCGCGGCAGCGCCCGAACACCTCAAGCACCCCCGCGAGGTTGGTGGGGCCTGTGCTCTGCCCGTTGTTCAGCGGTGGGGCAGTCGCAGCCTTCACACGTGGATACGAATGCTTTACCTCAACCTTAATCGGTTTGCCCTTGAGGAAGGGATGGGCCTTTAGCAGACGCTCGGCGGAATCGGATCCTGTAACCGCTCCGGTCCCACGGCCAGCAGGGCTTCACGAAAGTCGATCGCTCCGTCGTAGAGCGCCCGACCCACGATCACAGCCTCCACGCCCAGCGGCTCCAGGGCCAGCAGGGCCAGCAGATCGGTGAGGGAGCCGACGCCGCCGGAGGCGATCACCGGCACCGGGCTGGCGGCGGCCATGGCGCGCAGCGCCTCCAGGTTGGGGCCGGCCAGGGTGCCATCGGTGGCGATGTCGGTGCTCACGATCGCCGCCACACCACTGCCTTCAAAGCTGGCCGCGAGTGCCGTGGCCTCCACGGCGCTGTCCTCCAGCCAGCCGCGGGTGGCCACCTTGCCGTCTCTGGCATCGATGCCCACCACGATCCGGCCGGGGAAGCGGGCCGCCAGCGCCTGGACCAGCTCCGGCTGCTCGATCGCCACCGTGCCCAGGATCACCCGCTCAAGGCCGGCGGCGAGCAGCGCCTCTGCCCGCTCAGCCGTGCGCACACCGCCGCCCAGCTGCACCGGGATGCGGAGCGCCGCCGTGATCGCGCGCACCACCGCATCGTTGACCGGTTCGCCGCTGCGGGCGCCGTCGAGATCCACCAGATGCAGCCGCTCGGCCCCCTGGCGTTGCCAGTCAAGGGCCTGCGCCACCGGATCGTCATTGAAGCGGGTGACCTGGTCGTAGTCGCCCTGGTGCAGCCGCACGCAGTGGCCGTCGAGCAGGTCGATGGCGGGAATGATCTGCATGGCGGAGCGGGTGAGCCGTGGTCGGGGCCCATCCTCGCCGGCAGGGGTAGGGGCAGCACCTGCCCGTTGGCGTGCGTGCCGTTGCGGCTCCCGCCCCGCTCAGCGCTTGAATGGCGGCGCCGTTGCCGCTGCTTCCGTGAAGATCCTGGTGATGGGTGGCACCCGCTTCATCGGTAAGCCTCTGGTGGCCCAGCTGCAGGGCTATGGCCATGCGCTCACCCTGTTCACGCGCGGCCGCAATCCGGTGCCGGCCGGGGTGGAGCATCTGGTGGGCGACCGCAGCGATGCCGCCGCGCTCGAGCCGCTGCGCGGTCGCGCCTTCGACGTGATCATCGACAGCAGCGGCCGCAACCTCGACGACAGCCGGGCGGTGGTGGAGCGCACCGGCGCCCCCACCCATCGCTTCGTGTACGTGAGCTCGGCCGGCGTCTACGCCGACAGTGAGCTGTGGCCGCTGGATGAAACCGCCCCCACCGACCCCGCCTGCCGCCACGCCGGCAAGCTCCACACCGAAGACTGGCTGCGGGCCGAGCGCATTCCCTTCACCAGCTTCCGCCCCACGTACATCTACGGACCCGGCAACTACAACCCGGTGGAGAGCTGGTTCTTCGATCGAATAGTGCACGACCAGCCGGTGCCCCTGCCCGGCGACGGCAACACCATCACCCAGCTGGGCCACGTGAGTGACCTGGCCACGGCCATGGCCCGCTGCCTGGAGGTGGAGGCCGCCACCAACCGCATCTACAACTGCTCCGGCCGTAAGGGCGTCACCTTCCGCGGGCTGGTGGCGGCGGCGGCACGGGCCTGCGGCAAGGATCCGGCAGCGGTGACGATCCGCAGTTTCGATCCCTCGAGCCTCGACCCCAAGGCCCGCAAGGCCTTTCCCCTGCGCCTGGCCCATTTCCTCACCGATGTGCACCGGCTGGAGCGGGAGCTGGCCTGGACGCCGGCCTTCGATCTCGATGCCGGCCTGGCGGACAGCTACACCAACGATTACGCCCTGCGCCCCGCCGCCTGCCCGGATTTCAGTGGCGACGCGGCGCTGCTGGGCTGAGGTAACCCAGCGCCGAACTCAGGGCCAGCGCCAGCGAGGGCCAGAACAGCCACCAACCAGCGCTGCGCAGCCCGGCCACAAACCCGGCCTGGCCCAGGCCCAGCCCCCAGCTTTCGGGCCAGAGCAGCAGCAGCAGCGCGCTGAACTGCAGCACCGTCTTGGCCTTGCCGGCGCGGCTGGCGGGCCCGCCATCCCCCTGGCCGGCCCGCCAGCCGGAGATCAGTAGCTCGCGCGCCAACAGCAGCCACACCGCCCAGAGCGGCAGGCGTCCGGCGGCGCCCAGCCACAGCAGCGGTGCACTGATCAGGATCTTGTCGGTGAGGGGATCGAGGCGAGCCCCCCAGGCGGATCCGCCGCCGGCCCGGCGGGCCAGCACGCCGTCAGCCCAGTCGCTGAAGCCGCCCAGCAGCAGCAGGAACCAGGCCGCCCCCTGCTGATCGGCGGCCAACAGCAGCAGCAGTGGCAGGCCGAGCACGGCCCGCGTCAGCGTGAGGCCATCGGCGAGGCGCCGGGCTGCAGAAGCGGCAGCCCGGTCGGCAGGTCGGCCTGTGGGGCGGTTCTGGGGTGTCGGCGTCAAGCTGGGCAGGCCGGAAGGGTCAGTCTGCTGCCGCGGATCCCGACCCCTCGCTGGCCTAGAACCATTGCAATCGCAACGCTCCGATGACCCTCGACTCCCAGCCGGCCCTGCGGGTGGCGGCGGCCATGACCACCCCGGTGTTGAGCGTGACGCCCGAAACCCCTCTGCAGGAGGCGGTGCAACTGCTGAGCGACCACCACATCAGCGGCCTGCCGGTGCTGGATGCGGCGGGAGCGCTGGTGGGGGAGCTCACCGAGCAGAACCTGATGGTGAAGGAGAGCGGCTTTGACGCCGGCCCCTACGTGATGCTCCTGGATGCGGTGATTTACCTGCGCAATCCGCTCGACTGGGACCGGCAGGTGCACCAGGTGCTGGGCAGCACCGTGGGCGAACTGATGGGTGAGCACCCCCACACCTGCAGTGCCGATCTCTCCTTGCCGGAGGCGGCCCGGCTGCTGCAGGACCGCAGCACCCAGCGGCTGTTCGTGCTCGAGGGCCACAAGCTGGTGGGCGTGCTCACCCGCGGCGATGTGGTGCGCGCCCTCGCGGCTGCGGCCTGAGCCAGGCCACGATCGAGCCGTCGGCTACCAGCCAGCGCTGATGGTGGTCTTCGCAGGGGTGGCCGCCGGTGAGCTTGCCGAAGGCGGGCAGCACCAGGCGCTGCGCCTCGGCGTCGTGCACGAAGCAGGGCAGGCGCAGCCGATCGCTGCGGTCACCGACGGTCGCCACCGGATGCAGGTGGCCGCAGAGCTGAAGCAGCTCACTGCCGCCCGCTGGCAGCGGTTCCGGTCCGTGGCTCAGCCAGAGGGGGCCGCGCCGGCTGCTGGGCTGCTGTGCCAGCCCTTCCAGCCAGCTGCCCCGCTCGTGGTTGCCGGCGATCAGCGTGAGCGGGCAACCGAGCAGCTCCGGCAAAGCCTGGATCTTCTGACGCAGCTCAGCGGTGAGGCCGAGCCGGCCGTGGATCAGATCACCCAGCACCACCACCTCATCGGGCTGCCAGCGGTCCGCCAGCGCGATCAGGGCGTTGAGGGTGGAGGCATCGCCATCGCTGGGCAGCGGCACGCCGTGGGCCTGAAACGACTCGGCCTTGCCCAGGTGCAGATCTGCGACCAGCAGCAGGCGTTGCGTCGGATCCCACACCGCCCGGGCCCCCAGGAGCTCGAGCCTGTGACCGCGCCAGACGAAGGGAAGGTGTTCCGTCAAAGGCTTTTGTGCGCAGCTGTGCTGCAGATGTGTTCCATCCGATACCCAGTTTCCCGCGCCATCCATCAAGATTCCCTCACTAGGCGGCACTCCCCGTGAGCCAACGTCGTTCCCAGCGCCAGCTCCCTGGAGAAACACTCCAGTGGATCGAAGGCCGTCTGCGCGATCTGGAGCGGCTGGAGTTCTTCGAAGAGGCCTACGCCCTGCGCATGGAGATGGCCGAATGGCTGCTCGAGCGTGACAGCAGCGTGTCGGTGAGCAATCTCACGGTGGCCCGCCTGCTGCGTGATCGCTGCCTCGCCCCGGCTCCGCCGGTGTCCGAGCAGGGCTGAGCCCCCACGGCTCCGTAACCTGCACCCAACTTCGGCCTCCCAACCGTCATGACCATCGCCCTGCTCGTCGCCCTCGTCGGTTCGTTGGCGCTGATGTCGGTGATCATCCGCCGGCTCGAAAAGGCCTGAGGGTGGCCTCAGGCCAGTGAGCGTCCCCGCCAGGTCCAGCCGCGGCCGGTGGTGGATTTCCAGATCGAGGCCAGCGTGATCGCGGCGATCAACCCACCGCCCACACCGGCCAGCCACCAGTGCCGTGCCGGCAGCAGCACCCGTTGCTGCGCCCACAGCCGTAGGGCCAGGTTCAGGGCGATGCCAGTTGCCGCCGGGGCCAGCAGCGGGGAAACGCTTCCTTCTTTCAGGCTGAGGATCCCGGCCAGCGCCAGCAGCAACCAGGGCCCGCTGAACAGCAGCAGCGTCACGGCGCCACTGGCCACCACCAGCGCCCCATTGCCCTCCAGCCCGAGGTACCAGTTCTTGGTCCAGCCTTCCCAGAGGGCGGCGAGATCCTGGTACATGCGCAGGCTCACCCGATCGAGCGCCAGCAGGTAACGCAACCGGAACCCCTGCCCCTTGATCGCCCGCGCCAGGGCCATATCCTCCACCACCTCCGCCGCCACGGCCCGGTGCCCACCGATGGCGTCGTAGGCGCTGCGGCGAAACAGCATGAAGGGCCCGGCAGCGAAGGCGCTGGGATCGTTCGGATCGTTGGTGCGATCGGTGGGAAAGCCAAGGATGAGCAGGAACGTCACAATGGGCTGCACCAGCCACTCCGACAGGCAGCCGCAGTCCAGGCGTGGCGCCAGGCTGAACAGGTCGCTGCCCTGCTGCTTGGCCTCCAGCAAGGCCGCACGCAGCGCACCCGGATCCACGCGCACATCCGCGTCGACGAACAGGATCCAGTCGTGGGGGTTGGCCGATGGCCATTGCCGCGCCGCTTCGCTGCAGGGCCAGTTCTTGCCGCACCAGCGCTCGCCGGCCGGCCGGGGCCCGCAGCGCAGCACCTGTGCCGCTGGCAGGTGCGCCCCTGTGGCTCCTGGTGCCGTCAGGGGCGCTTGGGCCATTGGCGCCGATAGGGGCGCCAGGGTGGCGATCACCCCTTCCGCCTGACTGACGGTGTCGTCGCTGGAGTCGTCATCCGCCACCACCAGCTGCCAGTGGCCGCAAGGGGGATCGCTCGCCAGCAGCGCCCTCAGGCAGCCTTCGACGTTGGCGGATTCGTTGTAGGTGGGGACCACCACCAGGAGATGGTCGTCACTGGTGAAGGCGAGGGTGCTGGTGTTGGTGCACGTGGCAGTGCCTGAGTCAGTGCCTGAGTCAGTACTGGTGACGGTGGCAGTGCTGGCGTTGATCGTGGCGTTGGTGCTCTCGCTGCGTTCGGGGCTTTCGCTGACAGTGCAGCCATTGCTGCCGTCGCTGCCTGCGTTGCCATTGCTGCCATCGCTCCTGGTGGGCTGTAGCCGGGGAGCACGCCGCAGGCTCACCTCCAGCAGCAGCAGCATCAGGGCCAACCCGGCGGCCACCGACCAGCCGAGGAACAGCGCCGAAGCGTTGAACCAACCCGCCGATCGGATTGCTGCGCTGAACCCGTCCATCGTCGGCAGGGCTGTCCATGGGAACGTCAGCATCCACGCCATTCACCCGTTCCCAACAGCTATGCCTTCCACCCTGCAGCATGGGCGGAACCTGCAGCAGCAAACCCGAGAGGCTGTTCAATGAGGAGGTAACGGAGAGCCGGAAGGCGGCCGCAACCTGAAGCTTCAGACTCCTACCAGCCAAAGAATGACGGCCTTGCCGCCATATCTCTCTTTCCACTGATCCCCGTTGCATCGTAATAAACAAGGGCAGGTTCTGCAAAGGCATGAATCACCATGCTCATGCGGGTTTTGTCCATAAGGGTTCGCGGCGAGCCGCCATGGATCAGGTTTTCGTGCCAGATCAATACATCCCCCGCTTTCGGCAGGAAGGTCTGGGGTTGCAGTTCAGCCTGGCCGGCAAGCAAACGGCTGATTGCCGGAGTGAAGACGGCGCCGAAGTGGCTGTAATCCCCCACGTCGGAATCAACTTTCGGCACCCCGTGAGAGGAGCAGAGAACCGCAGGGAGACGATGCGAACCTGGGTAATAGAACAGTTCTCCAGAGCCTGGGACAACATCTTCCAAAGCCACCCAGATGCCACACATGAACCCTCGGGGGAAAGGGGTCAGATGAACCGTGTCCTGGTGAGCATCCTGGGTGGAACCGTTGATGAAGGTGAGGCTTTGACAAGGCAATGCCCGGCAGCCGAACAAGTCGCTGACCACATCATAAATTGACGGGGAATAATAAATCGCCTTGAGCTCTCTTATGGACGTGTGCAGATTGACAATGCGATTGCTGCTGCCACGGACAAATCCATGGCTTTCCTGCTCACAGACGCTCAGCAGAGCCTTGCGGGCAGCTTCTACTACGTGTTTTTTGAGATGACCTTCAAGGATGAGGTAGCCGTTGGTGTCAAAGGTTGTGATCTGCTGGGGGCTGAGTGTACGGGATTTTGCACTGCTCCTGTAAGTCAACGGATAATCAGTGTCTTGAAGAAACTCGGGCAACGGCAAGAAGTAGCTTGAATCGAGCTCGTTGGCAACAATGGCAAGATCAGGCTGCTCTCTGAATTCGCGTCGCAGTACTTGCGCGATGGCTGATGATCCATTGCAGATGTCAATTCTCGCAGCAAGCACGGACGTTCGACCGGATTCCAATTCCATGACTTCAATGGACAGCTTGTAATCGCCGTCGTCGAGGTAATAGCTATTGAAGAAGATCTGGCCGTTGAATGCTGGCGTGATGGTGGTGACAAAGGAGCGCGCCTGACCCCTGGCCCCCTTGGCTGTTAACGCAACCGAGGCTGGGCTGGTGCTCGGTTCAAAAATGGCCTCAATGAAGCCGTGCTGGCTTTGGCGGGCATAGCGTAGGTGAGGCACTATAAGAAGAGGTAAAGAAGATTAGCTACTTACAATTGTACTCTGATTTCTTGTGTTCGCCCTTGCCCCGGGTTTTTCTGCGGGTGTAGTCATGCCAAGGCATCTGGATGGCTCCTCTTATTCCGGATGAGGCGCTTGCAGGCCCTGGTGAGTGTTTTCTGAATTTGGATTGCAATCAATGCAGAGGAGCCGAGGGCTGCAGGCATCGCCTGAAGCGGACACTCACGCCTGTGCCACAACGGCCATAGCTCTGTTCCGACCATGGTGTAGTGACGCGTCCCGTTTAGGCGGCCTGGGTCACATTCGGTCACCGCTGGCTCTTTGGCAGCGCTTGATCTTGGTGATCGTTTCGATTGACTGACGGGGCTCTGAGTGCCGAAACGATGGACGGACGCATGCAACGCCTGTTGTTCACCTCGCTGCTTCCCTATTCCCTCGCCCTGGGGCTGCTCCTGCATCTGCCGGCGCGGGCCTCCACCTACCAGGCGCTTTGCGGAACCAGTGCCTGCACCGTGAACCTCGACGCCACCGGGATCGCTGCTCAGGGGCGTTTCATCCCGATCGGTCGAGTGGCCCAGTGGTTCACCGGCGGCCAGGAAACCTTTGACAGCACCAACGGCACCGTCGGCGCGATCGGCGGTGGCACCGCCGGGGCGATCGCCGGTGGCGTGCTGCTGGGCCCGATCGGCCTGGTGGGGGGCATGGTGGGCGGCGCCTTTGCGGGCTCCAGGGCCGGCAAATCCGCCGACCTGTATTTCACCGTGGTGGGCTACGACACCGCTGGCCAGAAAACCACGCTCAGTTTTCGCTTCGTCAATCCGAAACCTGCCAATCAGCTGAAGACCGAACTGCCGATGTTCACCGGTCTGGCGATGGGCCAGATGCGCCCGATTGCCGAACTGCAGCGCACCGGCTCCCCTCTGCCTGAGCGCCTCTCGGATCTGCCCCCCTCCCTGGCAATCCCCTCCCAGCCCTACGGCACCCAGCGCTGAGGCACTGGCACTGGACGCTGCGGCGCCAGGGCTGCCGGGATGCTGGCTGTGGCGTTGAGCCGCAAGCGCTGGTGGTTGCGGCGCCACTGCCCTGGTTTGGTTGCAACCCACAGCAGCGCGGTTGCAACGCACAGAAGCCCATCAAAGTGGAGCCACACGCAGGCCCGGCCTTGAACCTGCCCCTGCCCCCGGGCTCCGACGCCTCTCCCGCCTCTCCCGGCTCTCCGGCCTCGTCGCCGAACAGCGAGCCGGCCTCAATCGCCGCGACCGCTCCAGCAGCACCGTCGCCAGGGCCGGGATCGGCAGCCGCATCAACACCGGCAGCCGCAACAACACCAGCAGCCGCATCACCGCTACCAGCCGCACCGACGCCGGCGGGCACTTCAACGCTGCCACCTGAGCCATCGCCGGCACCTGTGCAGGACCCCTCGGGTGTGCCTGAGGCGTTCCTGCGGCTGGCTCCGTTTCTTGTGGGGCCGGCGCGGCGGGGCGTGGTGGGCTCCAGTCGCTACGCGCGCACCCTGCGTGATGCGGTGCACCGGGCCTCGGCCGACCCCGCGCACGGGCCGGTGCTGCTCTCTGGGGAACCGGGGCTCGAGAAGGACAACCTGGCGGCCCTGATTCACCGCGGCTCCAGCCACCGCCGTCGCCTGATGGTGCGCCTGGATGGGGCGCTGCTGCGTGCCGATGGCAGTGATCTGTTCGGTGCCGCCGGCAGTGGCGGGCGTGGCTCGCTGCTGGAGGTCCTTGGCGATGGGGCCCTGCTGATCTGCCAGCTCGATCGGGTGGATCCCACTCTGCAGCCAGCGCTGCTGCAGCTGGCCCGTGACGGCAGCTGGCGGGCGCCGGGGGAGCCGCCAACTCAAGGCCCGTCAGATGGGCAGCGTCATTTCACCGGGCGGGTGTTCTTCACCGCCGAATCGGCCCTGCCGGCCTTTGATCGGGTCTGCAGCCGCATCCGGGTGCCGGCGTTGCGGGTGCGGCGCCAGGACCTGGGCGAGTGGTTGCGCTACCTGCTGCGTCAGCAGAGCCGCCACCTGGGCTGGCCGGTGGCACCGGCGGTGGGGGCGGAGGTGATCCGGCGGCTGCAGACCCACGACTTCCCGGGCAACATCAGCGAGCTCAAGCAGCTGGTGGAGCGGGCCCTGCGCCAGCTGCCGGTGCCGTCCGCCGCTGCCGTCAGCCAACGCCCACCACCGCAGCTGCCTGAGGAGGTGTTCTGGCTGGCGCCGCGTCAGCCGCGCCTGCGCTTCGATCTCTGGCGCTGGAAGCCCTCCCTGCGCGGCGCCATGCGGGCACCGCGCTTCTGGAACGCCCTGCTGTTCGGCCTGGTGAGCTGGGTGTTCGTGCTGGTGAACATCTGGCTGTGGGCCGGCCCTCAGGACCGGGCTCACAACGGTGGCTTGGTGCTGTTCTGGGCCTGGTGGTGGCCGCTGATCCTGATCGGCTACCCGCTGGTGGGGCGCCTGTGGTGCTCGTTCTGTCCGTTCATGGTGTGGGGAGAGATCGCCCAGCGGCTGGCCCGCGCTGTGGGCTGGCGTCCCGCCGCCTGGCCCCACGGCGACACCGACGCCTGGGCGGCGCCCTGCCTGGCGGCCGGCTTCGCGGCGATCCTCCTGTGGGAAGAGCTCAGCGGCATGGAAAACCAGGCCCGGCTGAGCAGCAGCCTGTTGCTGGTGATCACCGCCGGCGCTGTGATCTGCTCGGTGCTGTTCGAGAAGCGCTTCTGGTGCCGCTATCTGTGCCCGGTGGGGGGCATGAACGGCCTGTTCGCCAAGCTCTCGGTGGTTGAGTTGCGTGCCCAGGCCGGCATCTGCGGTGGCAGCTGCAGCAGCTACGCCTGCTTCAAGGGGGGGCCGGCGGAAGGCGAGGGTCTGGCCACGGCCGGCTGCCCACTCGGCACCCATCCCGCCCACCTGGCCGACAACCGCAACTGCGTGCTGTGCCTCACCTGCGTCCAGGCCTGTCCGCACCGCTCGGTGCAGCTGAGTGTGCGGCCCCCCGCCGCTGATCTCCAACGTGACATGCGGCCGCCGGCTGGAGAAGCCGGCCTGATCCTGGTGCTGGCCGGGGGGGTGTGCCTGCACGTCTGGCAACGCCTGCTGGGCGACCTGCCGCTGGCGCCCGCCAGCCTGCAGGAGGGCCCGCTGCTGCCCCGGCTCGCCTTCGCCGCTGTGGCACTGGCGCTGCCGTCGGCGCTCTTCCTGCTGGCCCAGCTGGTGGCGGCGCTGCGGACCTGCGTGCCGGCCCCGGCCCCGGGCCTGCGCCTGGCGCTCTACGGCCTGCTGCCGCTGCTCTGGGCGCTGCTGCTGGCCCGCCATCTGCCGCTCGGCATGACGGAGGCGGGCCTGGTGCTGCCCGTCAGCTTCCAGGCGCCGCTTCCGTCCTGGAGCGCCGACCCCCACGTGATCGCCTTCTGTCAGAGCGTGGTGGTGCTGGTGGGCGCCGCAGGTTCACTGCTGCTGCTGCGCCGCTTGCTGACGCCGGGGCGGTTGTCGCTGTGGGGCGGCTCGCTGGCAGCGCTGCTGCTGGCGGCGGCGGGCCGCTGGCTGGTGGCGGTGGGCTGAGGCACGGATCACCGATCACCGATCACCGATCACCAATCACTGATCACCGGGGCGGGGATCACTGATCACTGGGGCGGGGATCACTGATCACTGGGGCGCGGCTCGCCGTTCACAGGGGGCGTGGGCTGGTCGGCGCCAGCAGCGGAGCGCCATCCAGGCGGCGGATCGCCACCACCCCTGGCCTTGGTGGCCGCCCCGGCACCCCCGACGGCCAGTTGGAGCCCAGAGGCACCCACCGCAACTGCTGGAAGGTGCGGCCGTCGCGGTTCACCAGCGCATAGCCCTGGCCTTCGCGGGCCTCGCCGGCCCTGGTGCCATTGCCTTCGCCGGGGTGCTGCACGGCCAGAAACAGGCTGGTTTCGGCGGCATCGAAACAGGGACCGCACAGCTCGCATTCCATCGGCCCGGTGGCGAACAGCAGCGCCTCTCCCGCCGCCGGGCCGCTGCGGGGCAGCAGCCAGCAGCCGTTGTTGCCGAACTGCTGGATCTCACTGCCGCGGCCGGAATGGTCGGTGACCATCCAGAGGTTGCCGGCCCGATCGAAGGCGAGGTTGTCGGGGTTGGTGAAGCCCGCGCCGCCCTGCCAGGGCGTGCCGCCGGTGGCCGCCATGCGCCAGCGGAAGCGGCTGCCCGCTGCGGGGCCGCCATCGCTGAGCCGCAGGATCCAGCCGTGCGGCCAGCTGGCTTCTCCGGCCGGGCCACGGAAGATGGCGGGATCGGCGCGGCCGTCGTCATTGGCGCCGCCGGCGGTGAAGGCCACCAACAGGTCGCCGTTGAGCGGATCGAGGTCGGTGTCCTCCGGCCGTGCGGAGGGCGTGGCGCCGGCGGCGCTGGCGGCGAGATGGGCATCGATCAGGATCGCCCCCATGCGCAGCTCCGCCTCGCCCGGGTAGAGATCGCCGAGGGTGGGGTAGCGGCGGCGGTAGTCCGCCACCTGGTCATCGCTGCTGAAGGATTCGGCGCCTGCCTGGCGCCGGTCGCTGTGGGGCAGCCGGCAGGCCTGCGGCACCCCGTGGCGCTCGAAATGGCTGGGCAGCAGCGGATCCACGGCAGTCTCCGGCGCCAGCGGAATCCACTCGCCGCTGCCGTCGGCGGCGAAGCGGGCCGCCTCCAGGCGGCCGTCCTCCAGCAGGCGGGAGTTGGTGGGGTCGGCCGGATCGCGGACCCGCCCCGCGCTCACGGAGCGATAGAGATGGCCGCCCATGCGGTCGCAGCCGGAATACACCACCAGCGGTTTCCCCGCCTTTGCCCGCACCGCCACCGCCTCATGGCGGAAGCGCCCCAGCCAGCTGTGCTTCACGGCGGGCTGCGCGGGCCGCTGGGGATCCAGCTCCACCATCCAGCCGTACTTGTTGCCGGCCAGGGCGAAGGGATTGCCGAGGCCTTTCACCCGCTGCTCACCGAACTGGAACGGCAGCTGGGCCGGCGATGAGGCGCTGCCATCAGCGAACACCGCCTCCACCACTTGGTCCTGGATGTTCTCCTCGGCGCTGAGCACCGTTCCCCAGGGGGTGACACCACCGGCGCAGTTGGCGAAGGTGCCGATCACACGATCGCCGAGGCCGTCGTCGTAGCCGAGGCGCTGGCGGGCGCGGAACACCGCCGCCGCCGGCCCACTCACGCGCAGCAGGGCGGCCGGATCCTCCAGACCGCTCAGCCCATCGATGCGCCGGTCGTAGCGGCCGGGCTCCCGCCGCCAGCTGCCCTCGCCATCGCGGCGCAGGGCAATCACCCCGACGCCCAGGTCGCTCAGGGCCGCCGCCGCCAGTTGGCGGCACTGCCGCGCCAGCGGATCGGTGGGATCCAGCGACGGCACGTCCACAGCACCGCCACGCTCCACCAGCGCCTGGATCACGGCGCGGGCGGGCAGCTCCACACCGGTGGCCTCCTTGAAACCTTCCAGCCAGGGCCGCGGGCTGATGTACTCGAAGTTGACCGTCAGCAGCGCCAGGCCATCGCCCAGTTCCCGCAGGGCCAGGTAATCGTTGTTGTAGCCGAAGCGGCCCGCCGCCACCGGCTCGCCCCACACCGCCACCAGCTCGGCGCGGTAGCCGTCCGGCACCACCAGCCGGTCGTCGAGCGTGATCGTGCTGAACTGCTGCTCCTGCTCGGCGCCACTGAGCCCGGCCACCGGCAACGGCAGCGGGCCGGGCAGGGGCTTGAAGGGCAGGGCGTTCAGGGAGGGAGGCCGCCGCGCGGCCGTGCGGGAAAGGGCCTGGGCGGCCGGCGGGTTAGCCCCGCCAGAAGCGGCGGCAGCGGCAGCCGATACCCCCAGCAGGGCGAGCAGCTCGCGGCGGCGCAAGATCGGATCAGCAGCCATGGGTCATGGCGATGCGCAGCGGGCGCACGCCCCAGATGCCATCGCCATCCTGGCGGATGCGCCGGAGAGGGGTGAGCCCGAGCCTGGGGGCCTGGCCACCCCACCCCCTCGCTGACTTGCAGCTGACGTGTGTGCTCCGGGCATGACCGCCGGGACTCTGAATTCCTTCACCTTGTCGGAGCGGGGTTAAGGCGGGCTCAAGCGTGGCTCAATGGCGGCTCAAGGGCGGGTTTGGCTGTGGTGAGAGCCGTCTTTGGCTCGGTGCAGCCTGGATCAACGCCATGGGCCTGGCGCCGGGCCGTGCCCGGTTCAGGACCCCTTCACGCCTGTGGCGATCGCCTGCGGCCGCCCGGCCGCAGGATCTCAGGCAAGGATCTGTGGAACCGTCCCGTCCACTGGCCTCGCGGTGGCGATGGCGACATGTCCATTGGGACCTTGAGGTTGTTGCTTGGCTTGATACATGGCCGAATCCGCCAGGCGCAGCAGCTCCTCAGCGCTGGCGGCATGATCAGGAAACAGAGCAATCCCCATGCTCACAGAGAGGGAGATTCCTTCCAGCTCAGGCATGGGCAACTCGACCTGCTGTTGCAATTTCTTGGCCAGGGCCATCAGACCTTCCTGATCAGAGGCCTGAGGAATCAGCAACACGAATTCATCGCCACCCTGCCTGGCCAGGGTGTCGCTTTGTCGGATCACCTCCTGAAGGCGAACCGCGATGGTCTGGAGAACAAGGTCGCCAGTGGCATGGCCGAAGCGATCGTTGATGGGCTTGAAGCCATCCAGATCAAGGAACAGCAGCGCCACCCGAACCCCATAGCGTTTGGCCCGGGCCAGGGCCTGATCCATCTGATCAATCAGTTCGGCGCGGTTGGGCAGCCCTGTGAGGTAGTCGTGTCGAGCCTGGTAGCGAATCTCGGCCTCCTGTTGGTAGCGGTTGCTCACGTCGTGCAACATGCCGACATAGTTGATCAGTTTTCCGTCGCCATTGCGCACCGCTTTGATGGTGAGCTCATGCCGCCGAACATCACCATTGTGGAGGCGATTCCAGATTTCCCCTTCCCAGTGGTCGCGTTGGTTTAGCTGTTCCCAGAGCTGCCGTTAGAACTTGGGGTCATGCCGATCTGACTGGAGCACGCTCAGATTTCTGCCTAGTATGTCTTGCCGGGCATAGCCCGTGAGCTGACAAAAGGCCTCGTTGCAGGAAACCAGCCGAGCCTCTGGATCTGTGACGCTGATCGCATACGTCGACTGTTCAAAGGCGGCCCGATACTTGTTCTACCGAGTTGAACATTTAATGACCATATCCGGCCACCTACCTTGATTGTGGTGGTGGAGCCATGACCGAGACTGCCATTGGAAGCAGAAGCCTTCCGCTTCGTCGACAACTGCGAATCAAGCTGGCTGAACAACAGTTCACTCTCGTTCATACTGTTGCCGTCGTAGAGCATCAACGCAGCACCCTTGAGATGGGGATTCCTGACTGTGCTCATCGCCGCTCGCATCAGATCCGCCATGCGCAGGGGGGAGTAGGCCCAGCCCTGTAAACGACTGAACGGATCGATTACTGCCTGCGCCGTCGGGGCAGCCTTGTCTGCAGTGAGAAGGGTACTGTCATGCCGAAAGATGGGCATAAAGAGTAAAACCCCTGACTGCACATCCTTGGGACCCTCCTGCAACAAGGTGATCCTTCCGGAAAGGGAAGGATGATCGCTCAGCACGGCACGCTTCATTGCTTCTTGCCGAACTGGATTGCTATACATGTCATATCCAATGGCCCGCTGATTCCGCCAATCTGCAGGCTGAAGAAACTCAATGGAGCCATAGAATTGGCGCTGACCTTCTGGGAAGACGCGAAAGTCTTTGGGTCCTTCAGCCCGAACACTGTCTTCGAACGTTGTCAGCTGGGCTGCTGGAACAAAGCGCGCAAAACCAACCCCTTGGATCCCACTGAGATTGCCTGTGGTTCCTTGGATCTTACGGAAGAAACTCTGGAACTCCTGCCTGTCAACATTCTGCGAGGCATTGAACAAGCCAACCACCGAGGAAAGCAGAGCGGTGTTTACATCGAAACGCCGTTCGACCGCCTCCCGAATATCGTCCGCGAGCTCTCTTTCGATGCGCAGATGTGCTCTGATCCCCAGTTGGCGTGCAGACTCCACAGCCACGGCCGTGAGCAATAGGGTGAAGGCAAGCACCAGCCCCGGCAGCCGCTGATCAACAAAGCCCTGTCGTCGCCATAGCGGAATGCCGGTGGACTTCAGCACGCTCTTCTTTCTGCCAGTAAAGGGTGGAACTGGAGCGGAAGAAGGATGAAGGCAACATCAAGATCGATGCGGAAAACCTCAGTGATGGCGGCCTTGGTGGTAGGGCGTTCGGCAATGGCCGGCCTGCCCATCACGATGCAAGCCACGGCAATTCCGCTGATCACAATCACGGGGATGGACATCACAGCATCACTCCTTGCCTCCCCGGCCCATCCATGGCGTCCATTATCGCGATCCTGTGTCAATCAGACAGGTCCCCGTCGCTGAATCCAACAGCTCTTCATCAGCCTTCGCGTCGCTCGGCCTCGGCGATCAGGCGGTGCACCCGCTCCAGCACGGATTCATTACTCATGCGGCTGTTGAGCCGCTCCACCAACAGAGGAAAGGCCAGCGGTCCCTGGCGCTGAGGGGTTTCCAGGCACAGATCGGAATGCTGCAGCCGCTGCAGCGCCTGTCGCAAACGGGGCAACTCCAACTGCTCGCCCATCACTTCGCGGCGCGCCTGCTCCAGCAGCAGGTTGCCTGGCTCATGCCGGCCGAACACATCAAACAGTAAAGCGGCACTGATCTGCAGCTGGCCGCCGCTTCTGGCCTGCCCTGGGTAGCCATTGCGCACCAGCCCCGCAATCTGGGCGATGGCGCGAAAGCGGCGGCGGCAGAGCTCGGAGAGATTCACCGCCTTCTCCAGATCATCCTCGAGGCAGGTGTCGTCCAGCAGCTCGTTCACCTGAAGCTCGAACAGTTCCAGCAGGGGGTAACCGCGCGGGGCGAGCAACTCGAAGCCGCAATCATTCACCGACACCGTGAAGGTGGTGGCCTGGCAGCGGGCCAGGCGCCAGCTCCAGAGGAAGCCCAGGCCCTCATGCACGAAGCGGCCGTCGAAGGGGTAGGCATAGAGATGCTCACCCTCGCGGCTGGAGCAGATCTCCACCAGGAACTCCTTCTCCAGCGGCAGATGGGAGAGATCCGCCTGCCGGCGCAGCAGGGGCTCAAGGGCGCGCAATTCCGGCGTGTCGAGGCCAGCGGGGCTGTTGGTCGCCAGAGCCAGGGCACAGCGATGCAGCTCCGCCCGCAGCTGGGTACTGAGCAGATCGGAGAGAGCCATCTGCCCCCCCGCCCAGGCCGGCACCGTGGTGCTGCGCCGGTTGCTGGCCTTCACCTGGGCCGTCATCTCGCGCAGCCGCACGAACTCGAGCTGGCGACCAGCGAAGAAAAACACATCGCTGGGCTTGAGGCGGGAGATGAAGGCCTCTTCCACATGGCCCAGCACGGCGCCGCGCACGAAGCGCACCGTGACGGCACGATCGGCCGTGATCGTGCCGATGTGCAGCCGATGCAGGCGCAGGATCGTCGGCTCGCGCACCACATAGACGAAGGGCTCACCGGGGCTGGGCGGGCGCTCGCGATCGATGCCATCGGGCAGCAGCGCCGCCCGCTCCAACTTGCGGTAGCGGGGATAGGCACCCAGGCAGTCCCCCCCGTCCTCCAGGAAACGCAGACACCACTGCCAGGTGGCGTCGTCGAGGTGGCGATAGCTCCAGGCCGTGCGCACAGTCGCCAGCTCGTGCTCGGGGTTGAAGCCGGGGCCACAGGCCAGGGTGGTGAGGTGCTGCAGCAGCACATCGATCGGGGCCTCAGGCGGATGGCGCTGCTCCACCAGCCCCGCCGCCAGCCCGCGCCGCATCGCGCTCACCTCCAGCAGCTCCAGGGCGTTGGTGGGCATGAACAGCACCTGGGAGGTGCCGCCGGGGCAATGGGCGGAGCGGCCGGCCCGCTGCAGCAGCCGTGCCAGGTTCTTGGCACTGCCGATCTGCACCACCCGCTCCACCGGCTGAAAATCAACCCCCAGGTCGAGCGAGCTGGTGCACACCACCCAGCGGATTCCGCCTGTCTTCACCCCCGCTTCGATCGCTTCCCGTTCAGTCCGGTCGATCGAGCCGTGGTGCAGCGCCAGCTGCCCCTCCATCTCCGGGCAGGCGTAGCGGAGGCATTGATGCCACCGCTCCGACTGGTTGCGGGTGTTGGTGAACAGCAGCGTGGAGACGGCCGGATCGAGCGCCGCCACCAGCTCCTCGTACATGCGCAGGCCCAGGTGACCGGCCCAGGGGAAGCCGTCGATCTGCTCGGGCAGCAGGCTGCGGATCTCGGTGGTGCGGCGCAGCTTGGCGGTGACGATCAATGGCGGCGGAGCCGCTGCCCCCACCGCCGCGCGCGCCGCCTCCTCCAGGTTGCCGATCGTGGCGCTGATCGCCCAGGTGCGCAGGCCCGGCCTGTGCTGGCGCAACCAGCTGAGGCAGAGCTCGCACTGGCTGCCACGCTTGCTGCCCATCAGCTCGTGCCATTCATCCAGCACCACCGTTTCGAGGGCGCTGAACAGCTCGCCGGCCTTGGCCCCCGCCAGCAGCACCGACAGCGATTCCGGCGTGGTGATCAGGATCTGGGGCGGCTGGCGCAGCTGGCGGCTGCGTTCGGCGCTGGCGGTGTCGCCGTTGCGGATGCCCACCCGCAGCGGCCAGCCCATCGCCTCGATCGGCGCGCGGATCGCCAGGGCCAGATCACGGCTGAGCGCCCGCAGCGGGGTGAGATAGAGCAGCCGCACGCCCCCGCCGGGGCTCGCCAGCATGCGGGCGATCGGACCCATCACGGCGGCGTAGGTCTTGCCGGCACCGGTGGGCACCTGGATCAGCCCGTCGCGGCCCTCCAGGCAGGCCTTCCAGCACTGGCGCTGAAACGGCATCGGCCGCCAGCCCTGGAGCTGGAACCAGTCTTCGATCGGGCGGAGCGGGGCGCCGCTGCGGCTGGCCAAGATGCGCCGCCCGTCAGCTGGAGAGCACCGCCACCACCACGGCGGCGATCGCCAGGATCACAGCTCCCAGCACCAGGCCGGCGGCGGTGTTGCCCTTGCGGATCTCGTTGCGGTAGTCGAGCGGCGAGAGGCGATCGAACAGCAGCAGGCCGCCGTAGATGAGGATGACCCCCAGAAACGTCCAGCCAACCGTCAGCAGCAACTGGAGCAGCGGTTTGACCATGACCCCGTCACGCTTTCGCCGACAGGGTAGGGACTCCCCGGGAGCTGGCCGAGCAGGCGGCGCCACCGATGCTGCCACCCATGCGGCCGGGGTGGCAGCGTTGCGCCTGCCACTGGGCGGGCCGGGCCTGGTGAAGCTGGTGGTGCGCGCCCGCTGGGAGCTGCCTGATGGCGCCAGAGCTGGTCAGGGTTTCAGGGGCGCGGACCCGGCACCGCCAAGTGATCGCCCCTGCCGCCCCGCCGCTGCGGCCCCAACCCGGTTATCCCAAAGGGGCGGCGTTGCGATCAGCCGTCCTCGAGCAGGGCTTCGGCAGCCGCCAGGGTGTCGGCCTCGGCGGCGGGTTTGTCCTGCCGCCAGCGCAGGATGCGCGGGAAGCGCACGGCCACACCGCTGCGGTGCCGGCTGGAGCGCTGGATGCCTTCAAAGCCGAGGGTGAACACCTGCAACGGCTCCACCGCCCGCACCGGCCCAAAGCGTTCGGTGGTGTGGCGGCGAATCCAGCGGTCGAGTGCCGTGATCTCGGCATCACTGAGGCCGGAATAGGCCTTGGCGAAGGTCACCAGCTGGCGCGGGCGGCTCTCTGCTGCTGACGGTTCAATGCGCACCGCGTCAGCAGCTGCCGGTTCCGGGTCCACTGATCCAGCAGCTGGTTCCAGGCCTGCCGTGGCCCACAGCCCGAAGGTGTAGTCGGTGAAGAGGTTGGCGCGGCGGCCGCTGCCCGCCTGGGCGTAGAGCAGCACCGCATTGAGCTCCATCGGTTCGAGCTTGTGTTTCCACCAGTGGCCCCGCTTGCGGCCCGCCAGATACGGCGAATCCAGCCGCTTGAGCATCACCCCCTCGGCGCCGGCCTGGCGCGCCCGGCTGCGCAGTGGCTCCAGCGCCTCCCAGCTCTGCAACGGCAGCCCAGCCGACAGGCGCAGGCACCCCTTGGTGGCCGCTTCGTCCCCTGCCTGCAACGTGGCGACCAGCTGGTTCAGGGCCTGCAACCGCGCCGCCAGGGGCTGCAGGCGTTGGTCGCGACCGCCCGCTTCCAGCAGGTCGTAGGCCACGAAGGCGGCCGGGCAGGCCTGACGCAGCGCGCGGCTGACGCTGCGCCGCCCCAGGCGCCGTTGCAGGGCCGCAAAGCCGAGCGGACGCTCTGCCGCCGCCGGCCACACGATCACCTCGCCATCGAGCACGGTGCCGTCCGGCAGGGCATCACCCAGGGCCACCAGCTCCGGGAAGCTGTCGTTCACCAGCTCTTCGCCGCGGCTCCAGAGAAAGGTGGTGCCGGCACGGCGGATCAGCTGGCCGCGGATGCCATCCCATTTCCACTCGGCGCGCCACTGAGCGGGATCGTCTGCCTGCAGCCGCTCCGGCTCCAGCGGACTGGCCAGGAAAAAGGGATAGGGGCGGCTGATCGGGGCGGCCTCACTGCCGGCGGTGGGGCACAGCAGGGCGGTGAAGGCGGCGGCACTGGGCTCGAAGCCACCCATCAGCCGGTGGGCCAGCTCTGCCTCCTCCAGCTCGCTCACTGCGGCCAGGGCGCGCGTGACCAGGCCGGTGGACACCCCCACCCGGAAGCCGCCACTGAGCAACTTGTTGAACACGAACACCTGCGGCGGCGGCAGGGACGCCCAGATCTGCAGCACCGCCTGCGCCTGCGCCTCGCCCTCCAGGGCCGCCAACGCCGGCAGCCGCTCCGCCATCCACTGCTGCAGAGGCAACTCCAGCGGCTCTTGCGCCGGCAGGTTCAATGCCGGCAACAGCAAGGCGATCGTTTCCGCCGAATCCCCCACCTGGGCGTGGCAGGCGTCGAACAGCCACTCCGGCAGCCCAGCCGCCCCCAGGCAGATTTCCCGCAGCCGCCGCCCGGTGAGCAGCCGCCGGCGCCGCTTGCCGAGCAGCAACTGCAACGCCCAGGCTGCATCGGCCGCCGGCACCTCGCGGAAATAAGCCGCCAGCGCCGCCACGCGCGCCTTGGTGCCGCTGCTGCGATCCAGGCACTCAAACAGGTGGCAGAAGGCGTGCACAGGGCGGGAGGAGCTGGGCGGGAGGATTCAGCGTTGCTGGCTGAGGCGGCGAAACTGGCGGAATTGCCGCAGCGCCTCCCGGAGATGGCCTGGCAGGGCCGCCAGCCCCTGGTTTGGCGTCAGGCGCCTGGCCGTGCCACGCGCGATGCCGGCCTCAGGGCCCAGCCACCAGCGCACGTAGCGCAGCCGTCGCCGCAGCCCATCGTGCAACAACAGGGTGACGGCCGTGCGGCTCAGTGGATTGAGTTCGGCAGTGGTTTCGCAGGCGAGAAACAAGCGACGCCGCGCGATCGTCTCCAGCTGCCGCTGGCGCCTGTCGTGGGGCGCCTGCAGCAGCAGGTGATCCGGAAGGCCCAGATCGAGCTGCTCGTTCAACACCCTTGCCGGCACCCAGAAGGCCCGCGGCACCCTCAGCTCCTGCGCCCAGCGTTGCACCAAGGTCCAGTCGATCGGAACGGTGGCGGTGCGCCGCAGCAGGGCCACGTCCCAGGCGGCCTTGCTGCCATAAGCAAACAGATGGGTGGTGACGTGGCTGATGGCATGCAGCACCATTCCTTCCCGGCACAGGGTGCGCAGCGCCGGCAGCTCGCCGCCGGGTAGCCGCTGGCGCCGCTCCAGCATCTCCCGCTCGGGAAGGCCCCAGCAGGCCGGCATGATCCGGGTGTGGATCTCCACCGGGACACCCCGCCAGAACACCGGTGCCAGGTGGTGGGGAGCGGTGCGGGGTGCCTCCGGCTGACCGCTGAATCCAGTGGCCAGCAGATGGGCCCTGAGCAGCTCCGCCTGCTCGGGTGCCACCCGGCGCAGAGGTGCCAATGCGCCCCCTCAGGCCTGAGGCTGGTGATCAGAGAGCCGGAAGCGTTTCAGCCTCAGCGTCTTCTCCCCGCTCCGCTGCGAAGCCACCGCTGAGCGGCTCGGCGCTGAGGCCTTCCACCTCGCGCAGGTAGCGGGCCAGCACGTCGCTCTGGCCGTGGGTCACGTACACCTGCTGGGCGCGGCTCTGGCGCACGGTGGTGAGCAGGCCGTTCCAGTCGGCGTGGTCGCTGAGCACAAAGCCCCGCTCGTAGCCGCGCCGCCGCCGCGCACCACGCACCGCCATCCAGCCGCTCACGAAGCCGGTCTGCGGCGCCTTGAAGCGCTTCATCCACACCGAACGGTGCGCCGACGGGGGCGCCAGCACCAGCCGGCCCGCCAACGGCTCACTGCGGGGCAGCTCACTGGCGGGCCGGGTGGGCGGCATGGCGATGCCCTGCTCGCGGTAGGGCGCCATCAGGGTCTGCACGGCACCGTGCAGCAGCACCTCCTCGCGCAGGCCCAGCTGGTGCAGCTCCGCCAGCAGGCGCTGCGCCTTGCCGAAGGCATAGCAGAACAGAATTGAAGGCCGCTCCGGCGCCTGCTTCCACCAGGCGGCGATCTCGGCGGCCACCTCCTGGCCCGGCCGCCAGCGGTACACCGGCAGCCCGAAGGTGGCCTCGGTGATCAGCACATCGGTGGGCACCGGCTCGAACGGTACGCAGCTGGGATCGGCATCGCGCTTGTAATCGCCGCTGATCAGCCAGGTTTCACCGCCGGCGCTGATCCGCACCTGGGCGGATCCCAGCACATGGCCGGCGCTGTGAAACGACACGGTGGCGTCACCGAGGCGCAGCTCCTGGCCGTAGGCCACCGCGCGCAGATCGATGCCCTGGCCCAGCCGCTGGCGCAGCACGCCGGCGGCGCTGCCCACCGCCCAATAGGTCTGGCTGCCGGGCCGGGCGTGATCGGCGTGGGCGTGGGTGAGCAAGGCGCGCGGCACCGGCCGCCACGGGTCGATCCAGGCGTCAGCGGCCGGGCAATAGAGCCCCTGGGGGGTGAGTGCAAGCAAGGCACCGGCAGGCAGAGGCATGGGATGGGGCAGGGGGCGATCACGGCCGAGGGCTGGTGGCGATCGAGCGGCTGGTTGTAGCGCAGGTTGGTTTCCATCAGCGCGGCAGGGCTGGAACTGTCCGATAAAAGGCACCCACCTCAGTGGTGAGCTTTTTGTTCAAGGACGGAGTAGGGAGTTGGCATGCTCAAACAGCTGGGGCACCAACAACCCGAAGCCGCCATTGCCCTCCAGCAACAGGGGCTGGGGATCGGCGGGGATCCAGTCCCAGGCCACCTGGTCGATGGGCGGCAGCCGGGCATGCATGGCCGTGGCAGCCTGCAGACAGGCGCGGATGCAGCCGGGAGTGCCGCTGCGCAGCAGCACCTGCCAACGCGCTTGGCTTTGCTGCTGGGCAGCGTTGAGGGGAGTGCCCGGCCGGGGCAGGTGGTGGCCTTCGCAGCTGATGAAAGCCACCGCGCCCGCGCCGAGGGGCACCTCAAGCCAGGCCAGCCGCACCTGCACAGGCCCATCCGGACTGGACCGTGCCGTGATCACCCGCACCACCACCGACGGTTCCGCCGGCGGCAAGGCGCTGCTGTGCTCCAGATACGGCGCCGCCAGGGCTGGTTCGTGCGTGTGGCAGAGGCTGTGCCAATGGCGCAGCACGGTGTCGGGGTGCGGCGGGCTGGTGCAGGGCAGCAGGGGTGCAGCCGCCGGTAAGCGGTGGAACAGGGCCTGCTGCTGCAGCACCAACGCCTGGCACCAGAAGCGCAGCACGGCCCGGCCGCCGTGGCCGCGCTGGGGTTTGAGCACCACGCCAGGGCCGTTGATGGCAGCAGACCACCAGGGCGGCTGCGCAGACGCGGGCATCACCAGAAACGGCGCCCGCCAGCGCTCGGGCGTGCGGGCAAGCAGGGCGGCCTTGTCGCTCAGCAGGGCCAGGGCAGTGCGGCAGTGGTCAGGCCAGTGCTGACGCCGCTGGGCATGGACCGCCCAGGCCAGGCTGTCGGGAGTGTGCTGCGCCAGCTGCCACCAGTGGCGCACCCCCAGGGCCCACCACCAGGCCACCTCTGCGGGGCGGTAGCTGTTCAGCCAGCAGGCACGCCAGCTGAGCGCCCTGGGCAGGGCCTGCAGGGAGGCGGGGCGGTGTGCTTGCCGCCAGGGACGAATCAGCCACCAATGCAGTTGTTGGAGACACTCCAGCGGCAGGCGCCGCGCATCGGACGGGGCCTGCCGCTGCCAGAGCTTGCCGTGGCTCAGCCAGAGCCAGGGCGGTGGGCTCTGATGCCGGGCCAACAGGCGCGCCAGCACTGGCTTGCGGTGCTTCCAATCAAGGCTGGGCAGGGGCATTCAGTGGGGTTCCCAGCAAGGCTGAGCAGGTTCAGGAGAGGGCGGAACTCTGAATGTGGCTGTGCAATGTGGCTGTGCAGTGTGGCTGTGCAATGTGACTGCGCAGGGCGCCAAGGGACTTCATGTCAATGATAGGCACGCGCTGGCTTACAACGTTTCAAGCAATTGAAAGGATTGAGCTCGACTGATTGATTGCTTCATTCATCGCAGATGCCTTGATTGATGAGCTCTCGCTCCTTCCAGCGATCAAGGAACTCAAACGATATGGCCAGCCACCCTTGCTCAACTCCCCACAACGAGGCGTGGGCAGTGAATCAACTCAGGCAAAATGCAAACCAAAGGCAAGACGACAACCAAGGCTTCAGCAGCTGCCAGCAAGGAAGCATCGTGCCACCAATTGCCAACATTGTTGGTGGCTTTAATGTTAAGAGAACACGCCATTCGGCACTCTTTAGCATAAGCCGCAAAGTTGCAAGAAGCGCAAAGATCTGGCAAGGCGTTTCGCCATCTGGAAACACTGGTGCCGGGTCTTCTTCGGGATGGGGATGGGGATGGACATGGGGATGGACATGGCGAGGCAAGAGGCAATCAATGCCTCAAAGCATAACTATCAGCAAGAGTGCGTAAGGGGTTTTATGACCCCTATGCCAACTACGGGCGCAACAACCGATTAGAAGCAGACGGGTTGAGCGATTGGCATCCTGCTTTTCTGCAACTGGCACCCACGCTCACTGGATGCTGCAAGTATTATGAGCACTTCCACAAGACATACCGCTGCAAATCTAAACCGGTTAAAATACGGAAATGGGGCAGAAAGTTGATTGCCCTACTCAAAAGCACTGCCACCAAAGCACAAGGCAAAGGCAAGCACTATAGGCACTGTATTGGGCAGCAATCGCTGCCGCCAAACCTGCCGACGCTGCAGCAACTCCCCGAGCACTGGCAGCAAATCGCCCAGCAGTTTCGCTCTTGCAATTCACCACGCTGGAATGATTACGACCACTTGAATAGCAGTTAGGACGTAAAATTCCGTACCGGAGGGGAAATAAACCTTGAGAATAGGTGGCAGAGTAATTTTCTCTTGGCCATTATTGGTGCCATTGCTTTGCTGCGGAAATTTTTGAGTCGTTACAGAAATAATGGACTTGCCGCCCTGAAGCTGAGGCAGCACTCTTAAATCGGCGGCAACAGTGCCAGGTCATCAATGCCCCAAGCCAAAAAGAAGGGTCTTCACAGATCCGTTGGAGTTATTGGTTTTTGATTGAGCGGGCAGGCTTTATAGCAAGATGGTCAGGATGGGCCAACTGCGTATGCCATTGTGTTTTTGGTGGGATTTGTACCTGCCTCTTTGTTATACATCGGTTTCGCACCGTGTGTTTCATATGCGATCATTTGCGAAATCTTCGGCGCGTGACCCACTCCAACTTTCTCTCCCCTGCAGCTGCGAGCAGTTTGTGGTTGTGGTCAAGGTCAGCAGAAGTCATAATTCAGGAAGGCAGCAGGCGCACAATACCCCCCCCCTGCCGCAGACCTTCAGCACTCACTAACAAGCAACCGCCAACAAGGCCGCCAACAGTCCCCTCCAGGCCCACAGGCCTAGCAGCGGCACCCTTGTGCGCAGCACAGACCCAATGCGTTGTGTATAACAAGAGTTCAGCAGCATCGCAACGGTTTCCGTGGGGCGGCGTGCGCAGGCGTTGGCTGCCAGCCAGGCGTGGAGATCGGTTATGCCTTCAAAATCCAGCAGTACCTTGGCCAAGGTCTCCAGGCGCTACGCGAGCGGACCGCAACATTTTTGGAGCAGCTGCAGGGCTCTCCTGGTGACCCCGTCCAAAGATTTCGCGGTCGGCCACGCTCTGGGTGAAGTCGTCGAGGGTGATGCCGCCCATGGGGCAGAGCTGCTCAATAGAAGGGTTTGTCGCTGGCGACCACAACAGCAAACAAGTTCTAACCCTCCCAGATCTCCGGCAGCTGCAACCGCAACCCCGGCAGCAGCTCGCCCCCCTCCAGCACGCCGGCCGCCTCGATCCGTTGCATCACCACCGGCGCCGCAGTGTCAGCCCCCGGCTGCCAGATCTCCACAGCTCGCTGTTCTGGATACAGCAGCCAGCCCAGCTGGGCGCCGTTGGCGAGGTAGCCGGCCATCTTGCGCCGCAGGGCTTCGCTGCCGCGTGGGCCCTCAACTCCTTCGGAGAAGCCTGCGGCTACGGAGGGGTCACCAGCTCCACCACCAGGTCGGGGCACAAGGGCGGGCAGCCTCGGCGTTGTTCGGGCGTGAGCGCCTGCCAGCGCTCCAGCCGCACCACGGCAGCATCGGGGCTGAGCACGGAGCCATCAGGGAGGCGGAAGCCAGTGGAGCTGTCGAACACTTCCCAACCACCTCGATGCTCCGCCCAGGCCTGCAACCGAAACAGCAGGCGGGTGTTGCGGCGGCTTGTCTCGCCTCCGGTGGGGCTCATCGCGATCACCTGGCCAGTAGCCGTGAGTTCCAGCACCGCCTCGGGGTTCGCCTCGCACACCAGGGCGAACTGCTCTGGGCTGAGCTGCAGGCCCGGCGGCAGCACAAGGGGCTCCAGGCCTGTGGCTGGCGCCTGCGGGGCGGCGAAAGCAGGGGGGGCGAGGGTGATCTCCCCGGTGGAGGCGTGGAATTCAGATTAAGCGGGGTTGTTGGGATGGCGGGCTGCCATCGCCCGAGAGGTGCAGCAGAGGCACCGCTGCCGGCACGGTTGGCGGCGTGCTCAGGCGTTCGCCGCCAGCCAGTCGTTGAGATCGGCCATGCCCTCGAAATCCAGCAGGGCCTCCGCCAGGGCCTCCAACCGCTCCAGCGGCAGGCTGCGAATCACGCTTTCCTGCTCGGCGCTCGGGGGCCCGCAGCGGCGGCTCAGCAGGCGCAGGGTGACCTTGGCTTCTCCTTGGGCTTCTCCTAGGGCGACGCCTCGGGCCTCACCAAGGGCGACGCCTCGGGCCTCTCCCCGCCCAAAGATCTCCCGGTAGGCCACGCTCTGGGTGAAGTCGTCGAGGGTGATGCCGCCCATGGCGCAGAGTTCCCGGATTGATCGGCCGTTAAAGCGTGAAACCAGAATAGCGGCGATCACGTCGTCGATCTCGGCGGCCTGGCTGCTGCCGGCCACTCGGGCGCGGAGGGCGGAGGTGGTGGCCGGCAACTCCTGCTCGCTCTGGAGCAGCAGGGCCAACGCCTGCACCAGGGCCGGCGCCGTGGGGTTGGCGGCGGCGCT
>CALRJS020000013.1:0-88942 GCA_943367595.1 Sphingobacterium thalpophilum | reverse complement strand
TGGCCCTGAACCTGTTGCGCTGCAACGGCTTTCGCTCAGTCCGTGCTGGTCTGATGGCCGTGGCGCATGACATCAGCCGAATGCTCGGCTGGGTCGGAATCAGCGCTGCAGAGACGGAATAAGACAACTTTCAGTCAGCCCTGCCCCTGCACCTGGCCGGCCAGCCAGCGAAGAAGGCTAGCCCTGCGGTGATGGCGGTGATCACCATCGAAGCTGTGGCTGTCGAGCAGTTGGTGACGGCAACCTCCGGGAGAGCCGATGAAAACGCAAGATGCATCATGGAACGCCTCAGCTTGGGAGGCATGCGCCATTCATTCCACTTTCTCTGGCCTTCTATAGGCTCGCTGTTTGATGGCCGGCTGGCGATTGCCGGCTTGATTCGCTTGCCCTGATCGAGCAGAGTGTGACCATTTATGCAGTCATGGCTGCAGCTCATTGGTTGAACGCATCAGTCTGCGCAGTTTTCCTCGCACCATTTCCAGGGTGGGGATCGAACGAGAAAGCCGTTGATAGGCGGCTGCTAGTCCCAGCAGTTTGACAGGGCGCTGACCGGCGAAGGCGGTTCGATCCAATAGTGCGAACCATCGATCTTGAAAGTTTCCTGTATAATCTGCATGCCAAGGTTTGACATTGCCTAAGAAATGAATAATCCCATCTGAGAAGCCTGCCTCGGCTTTGCCTTTCGATGTGTTCCACTTCGGATCGAGCTCCAGCCAGTCGTCTGCCAGGGCCATGTTCAGGGCATCCTGATCCATCTGGTCAAGCACGTCATGGTTGTCTTGAGCAATGTTGAGGACATTGGCCTGGATCTGGCGAAGGCGCCAGGCGTCCAAGTCCATGACAATGACTCCTGAGTTAAAGTAGTGAAGAGGATTTTCTAGCTTTCAATTGTAGCGGAGGCGTTGCTGCTGCTCTGAGCTTGCGATGCCGCCGTCAATTACACAGGCACTGGATTTACCTTGTAGATCCAGAATCTGCAAGGCGATCAAGTCTGAGCAAACGATCAAATCCGTATCCAGGTAAATGCAGCGGGACACCTCGGCTAAGAGTTCGGGAATAAAGCAACGGGCGTAGGTAGAATTGCTCCTGACGAGCAGAGTGGTTCGAAAGCCATGGACTTTCTCAAGATCAAAATGAATGAACTTGACTATGCCTAGGTTCGGGGTTTGCCAGGAAGCGCAGAGTTGCTGTTTGTCAGCCAGGGATAAATCGACGCTGATGACATAGATGTTAAGGGTTGTGCTGCAGGCTTCCAGCGCTGAGCGCACGGTGACTGCTGCGCCCCAGAGGTAGTTGGCCGTTGCCACAATGACAATCGTGACCATTGCGCCTCGGGACACCTCTTGAGTTGAACGTAGCTCACCCTGTTGATTCAACTCGTCGTCATGGCGACTTGGTCACACGCTCTTGCCTGGCTCCAGGTGTTCCTTGGCGGCGTCTCCAGTCACCCTGACTCTCGCCACTCAGGCCACCCGAGGACCATTGCACCGCCGGAATTTACCCTGTCCTGCAGGCACCGCATGAGCACGTCTGCGTGGTGCTCTGGCTTCAAGTGGCAGGCATTCATGACAATCTTTGCGATGTGATCAGACGGCTATTCGGCTGCTTTCGCGTCGTTGAGGCGGTTGTCCCACGCGTTCGGGCGGGCGCTCAGGTGTCGGTAGCCTTGGTCCGGCGTCATGGCCTGGCGTTATGGCAGCCGCCTGTACGTTCAAGGTGGTCACCTTGAATGCGCCGACCGTGCTGACGCCGATGCCGCACCGCGCTTTTCGTTGGCGTTTTCCCCGCGCCACTGAGGAGGCAGGGGTGAGGATTCCCCGTGCGACGGCGGAGGCTCGCCGGGCACGGGGCCTCATGCCCGGTATGGCACGCGGGATGGTGATGGCCCTGGTGGCCGTGATCACAGCACCGGCGCTGGCCGCGGCCACCGGTACAGGCACCTTCGCCCCTGGCCATCACCCGGCCACCTCCGTTGCCGGCGCCTTGATCAGCCTGCGGCCCCCCACCGACAGCGGCTCGCGGCGGCCCTCACCACCGGCCTCGCTCGGCCCCCTCCCTGCCAGCTGGCAGGGGGATCTTGCCGGCGTGGGCGGCCCGGTCCGCTGGCATCTCGACCTGGCCGCCGATGGCACCTATCAACTGCGGCAGACCTCCCTCAGCCGGCCCAACCCCGAGGCGTTCGACGCCATCGGCCGCTGGCGGCTGGAGCCCGGCACGGGGCGGCTGGAGCTCAGCCGTGGCAGCGAGCCCCCGCTGCTCCTGCAGCCGCTTGCCGCCGGGGCGGCACTGCGCCAGCTCAACTCCCAGGTGGCTGCGACCTCTGCTGGCGCCAACGACCGGCTTACGCGCCTGCCTCAGGCCGCGCCCATCGACCCGCGCCTGCAGCTCACGGGTCTGTTCTCCTACATGGCTGATGCGGCCAGCATCCGCCTTTGCGCCACCGGCCAGCGCTTGCCCGTGGCGATGGAGGCCGGCTATCTGACTCTGGAGCGTGCCTACCTGGCGGCCCGCCCGGCAGACCGACCGGGTCAGCCGCTGCTGGTGAGCCTGAAGGGACGGATCACCCAGCGGCCGTCGATGGAGCAGGGCCAGCCGCCGCGCCGCACCCTGGTGGTGGAGAGCTTTTCTGCCCTCACCCCTGGCCGGGGTTGCCCCAGGGAGGCGCCCCCGCTGCGGGGCACCACCTGGCGGCTGGAGGACCTGGGCGGCCAGAAGGTGGCCACGCCACCTGGCGGCCAGCCGATCGAGCTGCAGCTCTCGGCCGAGCGCCTGCAGCTGGCCGGCAGTGGCGGTTGCAATCGCCTGATGGGCGGCTTCAGCCTGGACGGCAACGCGATCCGGTTCTCCCAGCTGGCGAGCACGCGCATGGGCTGCAGCCCACCGGTGATGGCGCTGGAGCAGCGCTACGGCGACGCCCTTGAGCGGGTGCGCCGCTGGCGCATCGATCAGCGCCGTCTGCTGCTGCAGGACGCCAGCGGCAAAACGCTGCTGCGCTTCCGGCCGGCTCCATAGGAGCGGCGACAGGGGCAGGGGTGACGCACGGGCGGGCGGAGCCCTCGATCACTGAAGCCCCCGATGGCCGAAGCCCCGATCACTGAAGCCCCGATCATTGAAATAAGCTCTACCTATCTATAGGCAATTGACCGATAAGTTGGCGCCCCATAAGCTGCGATCCATTCGGTCAAGGTTCATGCCGGACACTCTCACCAGCCCAACCAGCCCAATCGCCGAGCAAGGCCGCGGATCGCCCGGCGGCGCCCCATCTACGGTCCCACCTGTGGCCGCCCCTGCCCCTCCTTCGGCCCTACCCCCAGCCACCACTGCAGACGACACGATCCCTTCCACCGGCAGCGTGCCCTGGCATCAGCTGTTCCGGCGCGTGCAGATCGTGCAGACCCTGGAGGCGGTGCAGGACCTGATTGCGGTGGCGCTGTGTGTGGGTCTGTTCTGCGTGATGGTGCTGCAGATGCGGGAGATCTTCTCCACGTTGATGAGCACGCCGCGCTTTCACGCCATCACGGCTGACATCCTGTTCATCCTCATCCTGGTGGAGTTGTTCCGGCTGCTGATCATCTATCTGCAGGAGCAGCGTGTGTCGATCGGGGTGTCGGTGGAGATCGCGATCGTGTCGGTGTTGCGCGAGGTGATCGTGAAGGGTGTGCTCGAGACCGACTGGCATCAGATCCTGGCGGTGTGCCTGTTCCTGATCACCATGGCGGTGCTGATGGTGGTGCGCGTGTGGCTGCCGCCCACCTTTGCCGGCGTGAATCCGGAAGCGCGGATGTCGGCGCGGGTCAGACTGGGTCATCACTCCGCCTGAACGTCTCCCTGGCCCCCCTCGGTGTGCTGTTGCTGCATGGATTCGCGGGAAGCCCCGATTCCGTGAGCGTGCTCGTGGACCCTCTGACGGCGCTCGGCGTGCCCCTGGCTCTGCCCACCCTGCCGGGCCATGGCGGTGCCAGCCCGGAGGCGCTGCGGGGCGTGACCTGGCCCGCCTGGATGGCGGCAGCCAACGCCGCCCTGGAGGAGCTGTGCACCCGGGCCGAGCAGGTGATCGTGGTGGGCAACAGCATGGGCGGGCTGATCGCCCTGCAGCTCGCCGCCGACCACCCGACCCTGATCGACAGCGTGGTGCTGGCGTCGGCGCCGATCCAGCTCACCTCCCCGCTGGCCCCCGGTGGCGCGCTGGCCCCGCTCACGCCCCTGATCCTGGCGGTGCTGCCGCGCTGGCCGCTGCGCAAGCGCTACGCCGATCCGGCCCTGGCTGCCGGCGACACCAGCTACGTGTGGGCGCCGATCGGGGCGATCGCCACCTTGCTCGATTTCATCCGCCACACCCGCACCCGCCTCGCGGCGGTGCAGGCCCCGGTGCTGATCCTGCAGGGCCGCCGTGACCCGGTGGTGGCGCCGGCGTCGGTGGCGATCCTGCTGCGGGAACTGGGCAGCCCGGCCGAGCAACGCCAGGTGGTGTGGTTCGAGCGCAGCCTGCACGAGCTGTTCCGTGATGGCGAGCGGGAGGCCGCTGCGGCCTGCGTGGCCGGCTTCGTGCAGCAGCGCCTGGCCCTGGTGCCTCCCGCTGCATGAGCACAGCACCGCTGCGCTGCTGTCTGCTGAGCGGTGGGGCCAGCCGGCGCATGGGCACCGACAAGGCGCTGCTGCCCCATCCCGAGGGCGGCACCTGGCTGGAGCGCAGCCTGCGGTTGCTGCTGAGCCTGGAGCGGCCCGTCTGCCTGCTCAGCCGCCACCGCGCCCATCGCCTGCTGGCCCCGGCGCCGGTGGAGGTGATCGATGAGCCGCCCCCCTGGGATGGACCGCTCCCGGCTCTCGCCCGCCTGATGGACCGCTACCCCGGCGACCGCCTGCTGCTCTGCCCGGTGGACATGCCCTGGCTCGATCGGCCCACCCTGGAGTCCCTGATCGCGGCCGGCACGGAGGCAGGTGGCATGGGGGCAGGTGGCACGGAGGCAGGAGGGCCGGCCGTTCCCGCCGGCACCCTGCTCACCGCCCATGACGGCCGCCGGGACCAGCCGTTGCTGGGGATCTATCCGGCCACGGCGGCCAACCGTGCCGCCCTGCGGCTGTATCTCGCGGCCGGTGACCGGCGGCTGCTGGGCTGGCTGCAGCGGCGCGGGCACCGGCCCGTGCCGCTGCCGGCGGCAGCGTTGCGGAACTGCAACCGACCGGCGGCCTGGCCCGGCCCCTGGCTCGTCAGTTCCCATGGCATTCCGCCAGGGTAAGCCGATGACCGGGCCTTCCTTGCCGTTGCCGCCTGCCTCAGCGGGCGCCCCGCCCCTGCGCGACCGGCTGGGCCGCCCCCCCGGGGTGCTGCGCCTCTCGCTCACGGCCCGCTGCAACCTGTCCTGCCCCTACTGCTGCCCGGACGCCCAGGATCCGCCGGAGCTGCTCACCCTCGAGGAGCGGGTGTTGCTGGTGCGCGAGGCGGCGGCGCTCGGTTTCCGCACCCTGCGGCTCACCGGCGGCGAGCCGCTGCTGCACCCCGGCGTGGAGGCCTTGGTGGCGGCGCTGCGGCCGTTGCGAGAGGCGGCGGGCGCAACGCGGCTCGAGGGGATCGCTCTCACCACCAATGGCCTGCTGCTCACAGCGGAGCGGGCCCAGCGGCTGCGGCAGGCCGGCCTTGATCGGCTCACGGTGAGCCTCGATGGCACCGACGGCGCCAGCGTGGCCCGCATGGGCGGGCTGCGGGGCGGCGCGGCGGCCGGCGATCGGGCCCTGGCCACGATCCTGGCGGCCCTGGATCACGCCCGGGCGGCAGGCTTCGATCCGGCGGAGGGGGCGCTGAAGCTCAATGCCGTGATCACCCGCGGCCGCAACGACGACCAGCTGCTGCCCCTGGCGGCCCTGGCGCGGCAGCGCGGCATCGAGCTGCGGCTGATCGAATACATGGATGTGGGCAACCGCAATGGCTGGGCGCCCGAGCAGGTGCTGCCGGCCCAGGAGATGGTGCAGCGGATCGGCGAACGCTGGCCCCTGGAGCCGGTGGGCCGCAGCGCCCATGGCACCGCTGCCCGCTGGCGCTACCGCGATGGCGGTGGCAGCGGCGGCCCGGGTGGCAGTGGCGGACCGGGCGGCAGCCACCTGGCGGTGGTGGCCTCGATCTCGGCGCCGTTCTGCGGCGACTGCAACCGCCTGCGTGTCACCGCCGACGGTGTGGCCTACAGCTGCCTGTTCGCCGCCACTGGCCTCGATCTCAAGCCTTGGCTGCGGCCCGGCCCGGATCCGGCCGGCCTGAGCGCCGCCCTGAGCGGCCAGTGGCGGGCGCGCCGCGACCGCTACAGCGAGGAGCGTCAGGAGCAGACGTTGGAGGCCGCGCAGCGCCCCCATGCCGAAATGGCCTACCTGGGGGGGTGAGCGCCCTCAGCGGTGCCGCGCGCCCGTGCACCGGCTTTGCCGCCGCCAAAGCCATCAGCCACAGCTGTCATCCGCAGCGTCTCCGGTATCCGAACAGGCAATTGGAGGTGACGCTGCGGGCGACCCAGTCGAAGATCAGCGGGCCGAAGGGCGCTTCCAGCGAGTTGCCCGCACCGAAGAAAGAGAGCACGGCGGTGGCACGGCGAACTGGGTGGAGTTGTTGGGCCGGGCGCTGCTGCCCATGGTGAGGCGATCCAGCCAGGAGGAGCCGCGGAAGTTGGGCAGCCCGAAGGCGTTGTTGGTGCTGTCGGGATCGGGGCGGAGGTTGAGCTCTCCGTAGGGCAGGTAGGTGAACACATCGCGCATGAAGCCGTCATCGCCCACCGCCAGCACGATGTTCTGATCGCTGAAGAAGCCGGCGCGTGACGACTGATCCGGCAGGGCCTTGCGGTTGCAGGGCGTGCCGTCGCTGGGGCTGCTGCAGTGCAGGTGCTGGATCTGGCCGTCGTCCCAGTTGTCCACCAGCACCACGCCGATGTTGGTGCTGGTGCGGTTCTGGGCATCGGTGCGGGCGGTGCTCCAGGCCACCGGGCTGGCGGGATTCCAGGCGGCGTTGAAATACAGGTAGATCGGCCCGCGCGACGTGTCGACGAAGAAGCTGTTGTTCTGCTTGCGGTTGGGTTCGCCGTCGTTCACGGTGTCGTCGCTCACCTCCAGCTTGCGGATGCGGCAGTGATAGGCCGCCTGGGGGGTGCCCGCATCGGTGGCGGTGCAGTAGCTGTTGATGGCGCTGCTGCAGCTGCTGGCCACGAAGGCGGCGGGCAGGTTGGGTTCACCCGTGGCGCCCTGGGCAGCGGTCAGGAGGTTGTTGTCCTGCACGTTGCAGAGCTCCACCTGGCCTGCGGCGTTGACGCGCAGGTAGTCCTTGGCGTTCGTCGCCGTGTTGCTGTTCGCCGCCGAGTTGGACACGATCGTCATGCCGGTGGCGGGCAGTGGATCGAGCGGGTACTGGGGCAGGGAGGGCAGGGAGATCTCGATCGGCTGGATCGGCACGCCATCGATGCTCTGGGGCAGCGGGTTGGGGCCGCAGTAGGCGCGGTTGGTGGTGAAACAGAGCACGTTGCTGGGCCGGCTGGCGCTGGTGCTGCCATCGGCGTTCTGCACCCGGATCTGCTGGGCACTGCCGGGGGCGCTGAAACCGCCGCCGTTGAGGCCCAGCAGGATGCGGGGGAAGCTTTCGCTGCAGAAGCGGTTGTCGCTGCCGTGGGCGCTGCCGGGGGCTCCGAAGGAGAGATTGCAGCACTTGGGCACCACCTGGAACTCCCGGGTGATGCGAGCGGCGGCCACCTGGTTGCCGTTCCGGATCACGCGCCCTTCCACCGTGAGCTCGATGTAGCCCACGTTGCGGCTGTGGGGGTCGGTGCCGGGAGCGCGGGTGAGGTTCACCATGCCGTCGTTGAAGCTGCCGGCGCTGATGCCGGCGCTGCCACCGGGGCCGCCGGAGTCGCTGGAACTGGTGAAGCGGGCGTTGCGGTTGAAGTTCTTGAGCGCCACGGTCTTGAGCACGAACTGGCGGTCGCCGCCGCTGCCGGTGATCGTGTGCACCGTGTTGTTGCGGAAGGCGACGGCGGCAGCGGTCGGTGGGGTGGAGGGGGCGCAGGGGTTGCGCAGTTTGAAGTCGGCGGTGCTCCAGCTGTTCACCGGCACATCGGCCACGAGCAGCTTGCGGTTCTCCCGCCTGTTGAGCTCACTGATCACGATCGCCATGCCGGCTTCCGCCGCCTCACGGGCTTCGCGGCTGTCATTGAGGCGGGTCGAGGAGAGCCGGCTGTTCACCGCGATCGTGATCGAGGTGGCCACGCCGAGGCTGATGGCGAAGATGGCCAGCACCGCCATCGACAGGGCGATCCCCGCCTCAGCCGGAGACGTGGATCCTCTGGAAGCCGACGCTCTGCGTGCCGATTGGCCGCGTGCTGACGGTCCGCGTGCTGATGGACCGTGTGTCGCCGCCGCTCGGCGCAAGGCGGCGGTGGGCCGCCGGGCAGCAAGGATGGAACCAACGTCGCGGCCGGCCATGGCGTGCCACGTGCGAACGAACAGAACCCCGAGCAGCAGAACCCTGAGCCGATGCCCAGAACCGTCTGCTCATCTGGTGTCTTTTCTGAGACTAGTCTGAACACCTGCTTCGTCCCCCTTTCGTTGCGTTTCCTCTCGACAGGGGGGCGTCTGTGGTGCGAACCAGCGGTTGGATTCCGAGCCAGCGGTGGATTCAGGCGGGCCACCTCAAGGGTTCCCGGTGCGTTGCCCGAGTGATGGGGTGATCCCAGGGGAGCGGAGTGTGCCCAGAGGCTCGGGCCTGACTTCAGGCTGAGGTGGTGATGAACTCCGCCACCGTGCACAGCCGCCCGTAGCCACGGAAGCAGCTCAGCGCGGCCCGGTGGCGCTCCGCCGATTCGGCCATGCAGGCGTCGATCAGGCAGGTCACGAGGTAGCCGCGATCGGCCGCATCTTTCACGGTGTGGTCGATGCATTGATCCGTGAGCAGGCCTGCCACCACCAGCTCGGTGATGCCGATGTTGCGCAGGAGGTAGTCGAGGTTGGTGGAGTTGAACGGCGACGAGGAGCTTTTCGGCAGCACCAGCTCATCGGCCAGTGGGGCCAGCGGGGCGATCACCTGGGCCTCCCAGCTGCCCGGCGCGAAGCCCAGGCCCGAGCGCTTGTAGTCGAGGCTGCGGTCGCGGCCATCGGCGGTGAGGTTGGCGATCACGGTGTGGATCACTTCCAGGCCGGTCTGCCGGGCATGGCCGAGCGCCAGGCGCAGCTGGGGCAGCACCGCCGCCTGAAAGTGCTGATCGAAGCCGGCCGGCCGCTCGCTGGTGCCCGTGTCACCGGGCGGCACGCCACAGGTGCCGTTCTGGACATCGACCAGGAGCAGGGCGGTGGAGGGCATGGGATCAACAGGGGCGGGCGGCCGCCCGAACGGAACAGCGGCGGCTACCGCCAGGAATCAGCAGCGGCTGCCGGACACCATGCTGATCACGGCGATACCGAGGGCCACCCCAACGGCCGCGGCCATACCGACGGCCACCCGCATGGCTCCGACCACGCCGGGGGCAACGGCTTGGCCGCGTCTGCAGCTCTGTTTGACGGCCCGGCGCCGCCGCAGGTCACGCCCGGCGCTGCCTCAGGCGCGGGCGAGGATGGGGGTTGCTTAGGTCTGGACCGTGCCCACCCCCCTACGCAGCCGGGCGCAACGGGAGGCAGCGGCAGCCCACGCGATGCAGCTGCTGCCCTCCCTGCGTGAGCGGGGCGTGCGCCAGGTGGCGGTCACTTTTGTGAACCATGCCGGCTCGGCGCTGGTCAAGGCCGTGCCGCTGCGGCGGCTGCCGCTGGTGGCGAGCGATGGGGTGGGTTTCTCGCCGGTGGCCGATGCGTTCGGCCCCACCGGGCTGGTTGATCCGCTCCAGTCGCTGGCCAGGCCCGACGGCGATCTGCGCCTGGTGCCGGCGATGGAAAGCCTGCGCCTGCTCGATGGCCCCGCCGGCTGGGCCTGGCCGGCGGGCGAGCGCTACGAACGCGATGGCGCGCCCTACGCCGCCGATCAGCGTGTGTTTGCGCGCCGCTGGCAGGACACCCTTGCGGCCCAGGACCTGCAGGTGCAGGCCGGCTTCGAGATCGAGTGGATGGTGGCGCCGCCTGAGGCGGCGGCGGGAGCGTGGAGCGCCGCTGTGCCCGGCGGCCCCTACGGCGCCGATCGGCTGGTGGCCGGCCTCGACTACCTCAACGCGCTGGCCGAGGCGCTCGATGCCGCTGGACTCGACTGGCTCCAGCTGCATCCGGAGTATGGCGATGGCCAGTTCGAGCTCTCCATGGCCCCGGCCCCACCGCTGGCGGCGGCAGACCAGCTGGTGGTGGCGCGGCTGCTGATTCAGCGGGTCACGCAGCGCTTCGGCTGGCTGTGCAGTTTCAGCCCGGTGGTGACGGCCGACCGGGTCGGCAATGGCGGCCACCTGCACCTGAGTGTGTGCCGCGGCGGCCTGCCGCTGCTCAGCGGCGGTGAGGGGGTGGCTGGCCTCAGCGGCGCTGGTGAAGCCCTGCTGGCCGGGCTGCTGCGCGAGCTGCCGGCGCTGCTGCCGCTGGCCTGCGCCCTGGAGATCTCCTACCGGCGGCTGATCCCCAGCCGCTGGGCGGCGCCGTTCCAGGTGTGGGGGGTCGAGAACCGTGAGGCGGCCCTGCGCCTGATCCCGGCCGGGCTGGAAGGGGAGCCGGCCCATCTGGAGCTGAAGGTCGCCGATCTGAGCGCCAACCCCTATCTGCTGGTGGGCGCGGTGCTGGCGGTGATCGACGCGGCCCTGCGCCACCCCCATCCCCATCCGCTGCCGCCGCCGGTGGTGGGCGATCCAGAGCACACCGCAGACGGCGCCCAGGCTCCGCGCCTCCCTGCGACCCTGGAGCAGGCCGCGGCGGCGTTTGCGGCCAGTGCCCTGCTGCGCCAGGCCATGGGGGAGCCGCTGCACCGCACCGTCCTTGAGGCCCGCGAGGCGGAGGTGCGCCGCGCCGCCGGGCTGGTGGAAGCCGAGCGGATCGCCTCCACCCGCCTCTGCCCTAGCCCGTAGCGGCGGGTCCGCTGCGCACCAGCACCGGCACCCGCTTGAAGGCCGGCGTGCCGCTGCGGTGGTCGATGGCGGCGCGGAAGATCGCGTTCACCTCTGGGTAGAACATCAGCCCGGCGCCGGCGCGGATCTCGCCGGGAATCACTTCCACATCGCTGAGTGCGCCGGCTTCACCCTGCACGGTCACGCGCTGGTGGGCGCGCAGGCCGCAGCGGGCCAGATCGCCCCGGTTCATCAGGATGGTGTTGCGGTGCGGCATGCCGCGGTAGGCATCGCCCGGCTTGTACACCACGGTGTTGTGCTGGGCGTAGCTGCGGGCGGTGATCAGGGCCAGCACCAGGCCCGCTTCCCCCGGCGCCAGGCCGCCGAAATGGGCCGGCTCAGGCAGCGTCAGCGCCGGCAGGGGTGTGGGCTCCATCCGTGCTTTCCCCGACGGCGTGGGGAAGCTGGGCTGCTCGAACACCCGCCCCGCCACGCTGAATTCGCGCTTGGTGGCATCGATCGTGGCGATCGCGCCGTAGCCCGGTACGGTGCGGGCGATCAGCTCGCGCACGTACACGGGATCCTGCAGGCGGCCCCAGTCGACCGGATCGTCGCCCAGCCGCCGCCGGGCCAGCTCGGCCAGGAAGCCCAGCTCGCTGATCAGGTCGGCGTGCTTCAGGTGCGAGCGGCCCGGATCGTTGAAGCGCACGAAGTTGTTGCCCGATTCGGTGGTGGTGGCGTGGGGTGTTTCGAAGCGGTTGAACACCGGCAGCACCAGGGTGCGGCGCCGCCCCAGCCCGTGGAAGTGCCCCTGGTTGGGCTTGGTGGCCAGGTAGAAGATCGTGTCGATGCGGCCGAGCGCCTGCTTGGCCTCGCTGGAATCCGGGTTGGCGCCCCAGAGGTTGCCGCCCAGGCACAGCAGGGTGTCCACCGCACCGGCGCCGGCGGCGGCGATCAGGGCGCGGGTGTCGTAGCCGGGCACGCGGCTGAGCGGGCGGCCCAGCAGCCGTTCCAGCGCCTGCTGCATCTCGGCCCGCAGCTTCACCGTGACGCCCATCGAGCCGAAGCCCTGCACGTTGGAGTGGCCGCGGATCGGCATGGTGCCGGCCCCGGGCTTGCCGGCGTTGCCGCTCAGCAGCGCCGTGTTGGCGATCGCGTGCACGTTGGTGGTGCCGTTGCTGTGGTGGGTGATGCCCATCGCCCAGGCGAACACCACGCCTTTGGAGCGGCCGATCACGGCGGCGGTGTGGCTGAGTTCCTCGCGGCTGAGGCCGCAGCAGGCGGTGATCGCCTCCCACGGGGTGGCGCGCAGCTGCTCCAGCACCGCCTCGGAGCCTTCGGTGTGGTCGCGCAGGAAGTCGTGGCGCACCTGGCCCGCTTCCAGCAGCGCCTTCTGCAGGCCCAGGAACACGGCGGTGTCGGAGCCGGGCACCGGCTGCAGGAACAGCGAGGCGATCGCCGAGCCCCGCAGCATCGACTTGATCGGAAAGGCCGGCGAGCCGAACTTCAGCAGCCCCACCTCCAGCACAGGGTTGATCACGATCACGCTGCCGCCGCGTTCACGCAGGCGGATCAGCTCGTTCATCAGCCGCGGGTGGTTGGCGGGGGCATTGGAGCCCACCAGCACCACGCAGTCGGACTGCTGCAGGCTTTCGAGGCTCACCATCGAGGTGCCCGAGCCGAACACCTCGCCCAGCCCCACGGTGGAGGGGGCATGGCAGAGATCGGAGCAGTCGGCCAGGTTGTTGGAGCCCATCGCCCGCAGCAACAGCTGCAGCAGGTAGGCGGCCTCGTTGGAGGAGCGGCCGGAGCTATAGGAGGCCACCCGCTCCGGTGGGCGGCGGAAGGCGGCGTCGGCCAGCTCGAACACGTCGTCCCAGCCGAGGCGCTCGTAGTGGCTGCGGCCCTCACGCAGGATCAGTGGATGGCTGAGCCGGCCGAGCCGGTCGGCCTCGAGCGAACTCAGCTGCTGCAGCATCGCCAGGCTGCGCTCGGCGAACACCCCCTCCGGCACCGCCGGCTGCAGTTCTGCCGCGATCGCCTCCACGCTCTTGAGGCAGCGCTGCAGCGGCTCGCCCAGCTCGTCGGTGAAGCCACCGTTCTGGCCGCCCGTGCCCCAGGCGCAGGACAGACAGGCGCTCTTGTGCAGCAGCGTCTGCCAGAGCAGGGGGCCGCGGGGCGAAAGGGTGGCCTTTGCCCAGCCGTCGACCAGCGGCCAGCCGCCGCCGCTGGTCGGGAGGGCTGAATTCGCTGCGGAAGGGTCGTTGCCGGGCTCCATACCAAGCCAGCGCCTGAGGAATGTCCACTTTGGCGGGTGCGGCGGCGGCCGTGCTGGCATGGAGCCTCCTCGGCCGTCTTGCCTGCCCGTTGGCTTGCCTGCCTGGAGCTCAGCTTGCCTGCCTGGAGCTCTGCTTGCCCGTTCGCTTGAAGGTCTGAACGATGGGGCGGCCCCTGATCATCGCCAAGGGCACCTACGGGGACATCTTCCCGATGCTGGCCCTGGCCCGCGCCCTGGAGCGGAGGGGGCAGGCGCCGCTGCTGGCCACCGAGTCGCGCCACCGGGCGGCGGCCGAAAGCCTCGGCCTGCCGGTGCATTACCTCGATCCAGACCCCGCCGGTGGCGCGGCGGGCTCTGCCGCTGACGCCGGCCGCTTCCTGTCGCGGCGGCGGCTGCGCCTCGAGGTGGAGGTGCTGAGCGCCCTGGCACCGCACAGCGATCTGGTGCTGGGGTCGCAGCTGGCCTTCTTCGGGCCGGCGGTGGCGGCCCGCTCCGGCAAGCCCTGGATTCACTGCCCCCTGCTGCCCCTCACCCTGGACAGCCGCCTGGACCCCAGCCTTTACCCGGGGCTGGAGTGGCTGCAGCGCCACGCAACCGCCTGCCCGCACCTGCAGTCCGGCGCCCGGGCCCTGGCGCGCGGCGTGAGCCGGCTGGCGCTGGCGCCGGTGCTGGCGGAACGGCGGCGGCTTACCCCCCGCGACCGGCGCCATCCGCTGTTCGAGGGCCTGCATTCGCCGCTGGCCAACCTGCTGCTGGCCTCTCCGTTGCTGGTGCCGCCGGTGCGCGACTGGCCTGCGGCCACCAGCGTGCTGGGCTTCAGCTGGTTCGCGCCCACCCACCTGGGTGATGCGGCCCGGGTCGAGTCCCTGCAGCGTTTTCTGGCAGCAGGCGCGCCGCCCTTGCTGTTCCTGCTGGCGGGCACCGCGCGCCTGCGGCCTGGCCGCTTCTTCGCCACGGCGATCGCCGCCAGTGAGGCCCTGGGTCAGCGGGCGATCCTGGTGGCGGCCCGTAGGTTTCACGACGCGATCCCCCCGCGTCCGCACCTGCTGGTGATGGGCTACCTGCCCTACCAGCTCCTGTTTCAGCGGCTGTCGGCGGTGGTGCACTCCGGCGGCATCGGCACGATCGGCTGGTGCCTGCGCCAGGGGCTGCCCTCCCTGCTGCTGCCCCGCAACCTCGATCACTTCGACAACGCCTGGCGGGCCGAACGCCTCGGCGTCGCCCAGGTGTGGCGTGGTGGCCGCCCCTCAGCCGCCGCCCTGGCGGAGCGGCTGGCGGCGCTGCAGGCCGACGCTGCCCTGCGGCAACGCCTGACGGCGCTCGCCCCGCAGGTGGCCACTGAAGACGGCGCCGAGCTGGCCGCCGCCCGGATCAGCGCCTGGCTGTGAGCGGACCTGGCAACTATCACGCTGCAAGCGCATAGCGAGAACCCATGGAATAAGGATTGAGGAGCCGCATTCTTATCCTGTGGATGCTCCGCCTTGATCGTCTTCTGGGTGGGCGACAGTTCTGGTGTGAGCAAACGTCTGCATGGGTCAGATGCTGCTCTCAATGGATCAGGCGCTGCTCTCAATGGATCAGATGCTGCTCTCATTGGTCTTTGTCTGTTTGTTCATTGCTCTGGAGCCTACTGCGCTCTGGAATGTCGATTGGCCTGTAATCTGCCCAACTTGAAATCTGAAATCTGCTTCGCTCCGGTATCTGCTCGTTTCGACATCTGCTTCAGTCCGGCATCTGCTTTGTTCCAGTATCTGCCACGGTCCGGCATCTGCTTCGTTGCGGTTTCTGCTTCGTTCTGAAATCTGCTCGGTCTGCAGTCTGCTCGCTCTGCTGTCTGCTCGGTGCCTGCTTTCTGTTGATTTCGATGATTTCAGGTCAGGCCAGGTCGGGGCGAACAGCTCTGGCCATGGCTGCCTGCCTCGGTCAGCGTTGGCACAGATCTGGATCGGTGGCTAAGGGTGGTTGCAGAGCTCTGATGCGTTCCGCTTCCGTTTGGCGTCTGTTGTCGTCTGAGCACCACTGAACCCTTGATTCATCCCTGCGGATCGCCCCAAGCGACAGGCTCCCATGGCGATGGCGCTCGGCTTCCATCCCTTGGCGCTTCCAGCCGGGCCACAGCCCGGCAGCTCCGAGCGGCGCCGGTCGCGCCGCAACAGCGCGCCTCAACCCAGTTCGCTGCTGCAGCCCCAGCCACCCGGCTGCAGCCCTCGGCGCCGCACGGGGCTGCCGACAGACCCCTCTACCTGCTGCTGATCAGCCTGCATGGCTTGATCCGCGGCCAGCAGCTCGAGCTGGGGCGTGATGCGGACACCGGTGGGCAAACCAAATATGTGGTCGAGCTGGCCAAGGCCCTGGCGCAGCAGCCGCATGTGGAGCAGGTGGATCTGGTCACGCGGCTGGTGGTGGATGCCGCCGTGAGCGACGACTATGCGCAGCCGATCGAGCCCCTGGGGGAGCGCTGCCGGATCGTGCGCCTGCCGGCAGGGCCAGAGGCTTATATCGTCAAGGAGCAGTTGTGGCCCTATCTCGGCAATTTCGCCGATACCCTCCATGCCTGGCTCAAGCAGCAACCGCGCTGGCCCGATCTGATCCATACCCATTACGCCGATGCGGGGTATGTGGGGGTGCGGCTCGCCAACCTCACCGGCCTGCCGCTGGTGCACACAGGGCATTCACTTGGACGTGATAAAACCCGCCGCCTGCTGGCCGTGGGCATGGCGATCGAGCAGATCGAAGCCCGCTATCACATGATCGAGCGCATCAGCGCCGAGGAAGACACGCTCAGCCACGCGAGCCTGGTGATCACCAGCACGCAGAATGAAATTGAAAGCCAATACGAACTTTACGACTACTACACGCCGGAGAAGATGGCGGTGATTCCGCCCGGCACCGATCTCCAGCAATTCTTTCCGCCCAGCTCGGAGGCTGCCGCCGCTGCTCCGCCGCCCATCCTGCAGGAGATCAACAAGTTTCTTGCTGATCCCGCCAAGCCGATGATCCTGGCGCTCTCCCGGGCAGATGAGCGCAAGAACATCATTGCTCTGCTGGAGGCCTTCGGCCAGGAGCCGCGCTTGAAGGCGATGGCCAATCTGGTGATCGTGGTGGGCAACCGCGACGACATCCGGGAGCTCAATGAAGGCGCCCAGCATGTGCTCACGGAGATCCTGCTGGTGATCGATGCGCTCGATCTCTATGGAGTCGTGGCGCTGCCCAAGCACCACCAATCGTCGGAGGTGCCGGCGATCTATCGATCGGCCGCGGCCTTAAAGGGTGTGTTCGTGAACCCGGCGCTCACCGAACCCTTCGGGCTCACCTTGCTGGAAGCGGCTGCCAGCGGCCTGCCCCTGGTGGCTACAGATAATGGCGGCCCAGTGGACATCATCGGCAACTGCCGTAATGGTCTGCTCGTGGATCCCACCGATCGCGCCGCGATTGCCGCCGCGCTGCTGGCGATTCTTGAGGATCCCCAGCTCTGGGCTCGCTATTCCCAGCAGGGGCTGATCAACATCGCCCGGTACTACTCCTGGGAGGCCCATGCCAGCCGCTACCTCACGGCGATCAGACCGATCATTGAGCAGCACCGTCCGCCGGAGCGGCCCCCCGCCAGCGGCAGGATCCGCCAATCGTTTGATCGCGCCATCTTCACCGCGGTGGATAACACTTTGCTTGGTGATGACGAGGGACTGGAGGCGCTTGTGAAGGTGATCACGGCGCACCGCCGTGCCTTCATGTTCGGCATCGCCACGGGGCGGCGCCTGGATTCGGTGCTGATGCTGCTGAAGAGAAAGGCCATCCCGGCTCCCGACATTCTCATCACCAGCCTAGGGACAGAGATCTATTACACCGGTCAGTTGTTCACCGACGTGGCCTGGAACCGGCACATCAACCATGCCTGGACCCCCCAGGTGCTCAAGCGGGTGATGGATGAGATTCCTGGCCTCACACTGCAGCCCAAGAGTGAGCAGAGCCGCTTTAAACTCTCTTACTACTACGACCCCGCTCACGCTCCTCCCATTGAAGACATTCACGGGCTGCTGCATCAGCAGGAGCTCTCCGTGAATGCCACCTACTCCTGCGGGCAATACCTCGACATCGTGCCGGCACGGGCGTCCAAGGGCCAGGCCTTGCGCTATGTGGCCAGCCAGTATGAAATTCCCCTGGAGCAGATCCTCGTGACCGGTGGCTCCGGTGGCGACGAGGACATGCTGCGCGGCAACACGCTGGGGGTGGTGGTGGCCAACCGGCACCAGGAGGAGCTCGCCAATCTCAGTGAGTGGCAGCAGGTGTATTTCGCCGCTGGTGCCCATTCCTGGGGCATTCTTGAGGCGATCCATCACTACAACTTCTTCCAGCGCATGAGCTGTTCTGTGCCGTGAGGTCTGTCTCGCCTTTGGCGCGGCTGCTGATCGCCACTGACCTCGACCGCACCCTGCTGCCCAATGGAGCCGCTGAGGAATCGCCGCTGGCGCGCCCTCTCTTCGCGCGGCTGGCGGCGCGCCCGGAGGTCACGCTGGCGTATGTCACCGGTCGCCATCGGGCGCTGGTGGAGGAGGCGATCGCCAGCTATTCACTCCCTGAGCCCCAGTGGGTGATCAGTGATGTGGGCAGCCGCCTCGACCGGCTCGATCACGGCAACTGGCAGCCGTGCGCGGCCTGGCAGCAGCACATCCGTCGCGACTGGCCTGGCTGTGTGTCCGCGGATCTGCAGGTTTTGTTTGAGGATCTTCCCCAGCTTGTGCTGCAGGAGAGTGATCGCCAGAGTGCCTGCAAGCTCAGCTTTTATGTGCCCCTGGATGTCGACCTGGAGGCGTTGAAGCCGGTGATGCTGGAGCGGCTGGCGGGCCACGGCGCCGCCTGCAGCTGGATCTACAGCGTGGATGAAGCGAAGGGCACGGGGCTGCTGGATGTGTGTCCTGCCAGTGCCACCAAATGGCATGCCCTGGAGTTCCTGATGGAGCGCGCCGGCTTTGATCGCAGCCACACGGTGTTTGCCGGCGACAGCGGCAATGACCTGCCGCTTCTGGCCAGCGCGGTGCCTGCCGTGCTGGTGGCCAACGCCCACCCCGCGGTGATCGCGGAGGCCACGGCAGCCGCGGGCCGCAGCGGCCATCCCGAGGCGCTTTATCTCGCCCGCGGTGGCTTCATGGGCATGAACGGTCACTACAGCGCCGGCCTTCTGGAAGGTGTGGCTCACTTCCATCCCGGCGTGGCCCATTGGCTGCAGCCGGCGTGAGTCACCGAGGCCTTTGGCTGGATGCCGTCTGCCGCCGCTCACCGTCGCCACAGCCACCGCTGCTCACTGCTTGCGCTGGTGCCAAGACCTCTGTTGGTGGTGCCACGCCTGCTGCCTGTGCTGCCCAGCCTGCCCGGCCTGGCGGTCGACCAGTCGTGCCGGCGTCCCCTTGGTCGCGCTGCTCTAGCGTTCATTCAGGCGACTCTGCACAGCGTTCAGCCATCTGCTGCTGCCAGCAGGCTGCCTCCCATCTGACAGCACCGAGGGTGATTCGGTTGCTGTCGCGTTCTGCTCTTTTGCCAGGTCCACGAAACCCCAGCCCCTGCGCCGCTGCTCCTGCGGCCCGGCTCCTGAGCCACTGCTCCTCAGCCTCCGCCCAGCGCTGCTGCTTCTGCAGCCCTGCCCAGTGGCTGCTGCTTCTGCTGCCCCGCCAAGCGCTGCTGCCTCTGCGCCCCCGCCCAGCGGCTGCTGCTCCGGCGGTTCGCCCGCGTTCCACGGTCCTCAGCCCGCGCCCCGGCACTGCTCCGGGGCGGCGGCCGTCTGCTCCCAGCCTCCGATTTCCCTGCTCCAGCTCATGACCCCACAGCCTGCACAGCTCCGCTTTCGCCATCGCCCGGTGCTGATGCCGTCCTGTTTCGCTACCCCTCGTTTCGCCGTTCCTCGCTTCGCTGCCTCTTGTTTCGCTGCTTCTGGTTTCGGCCATGTATGAACAGATTTCCCATTCGCTTCTCAACGCGATCCTCGATGATCTGAAGCCGGAGATTCGCCGCCAGGATCTGAGGCACTTTTATACACGGCTGGGGGCAAACTTCTTTGCGATCCACTCGCTCTTTTCCACGCTTTACGGCCATCGCGACGACTTCGCTGATCAGATGCTGAAGCTGGTGGAAACGATGGCGATGGGCTATGTCGACCGGTCACCTGAATCCGAGCGGTTGGATATCCATCGGGAAACCGATCATAACTGGTTCCTGTCTCAGCATTGGGTTGGCATGGCGCTCTACACCAATGGCTTTGCGGAAGATCTGGCCGATCTCAGCAAGAAGGTGGCCTATTTCCAGGAGCTCGGTATCAACATGGTGCACGTGATGCCGATACTGGAATGCCCCGAGGGCAAGAGCGACGGCGGCTATGCGGTCAGCAACTTTCGCAGAATTGATGGCCGTGTGGGGAATCTTGCCGATTTCAAGGCGTTGTCGGAGCAATTCCGTGCCAACGGCATCCTGCTGGTGCTGGACATCGTTCTGAACCACACCTCCGATGAGCACGCCTGGGCCTTGATGGCCAAGCAGGGTGATCTCCAGCATCAGGATTACTACTACACCTTCCCAGATCGCCGCATCCCCGATCTGTTTGAGCAGAGCATGCCGGAAATCTTCCCTGAAACCGATCCAGGCAACTTCACCTGGAACGAGGAGATGCAGCGCTGGGTGATGACCGTGTTCCACAACTATCAGTGGGACCTTAATTACAGCCATCCGGCTGTGTTCATCGCCATGCTGGATATCGTGCTCTTCTGGGCCAATCAGGGCGTGGATGTGTTGCGGCTCGATGCGGTGGCGTTCCTGTGGAAAAAAATTGGCTCCTCCTGTCAGAACGAGCACAAAGCCCATTTGATCCTGCAACTGCTGAAGGATTGCTGCCAGGTGACGGCCCCTGGGGTGCTGTTCATCGCCGAGGCCATCGTGGCGCCGGTGGAGGTGGCCAAGTATTTCGGTGAAGATGCCATCGTGGCTAAGGAATGCGAGATCGCCTACAACGCCACGCTGATGGCCCTGCTCTGGGATGGGATCGCCACCAAGAACACCCGGTTGCTACGGGAGGGGATCAAAAGCCTTCCCAGCAAGCTCGATCGTGCCACCTGGCTCAATTATGTGCGCTGCCACGATGATATCGGCTTCGGCTTCAACGACAGCGACATCAGGGCAGCGGGGTATGACCCCTCGGCCCACCGAAGGTTCCTGGTGGAGTATTTCACCGGCCATTACGACGACACCGCCCGGGGCCTGGTCTTCATGCGCAACGAGGCCACCGGCGATGCGCGCATCTGTGGCTCGCTGGCTTCGTTGGTGGGGCTCGAAGCCGCCCTGGAGCGGCAGGATGCGCGGCAGATTCGGCAGGCCATTGATCGCATCGTGCTGCTGCATGGGGTGATCCTCTCCTTCGGCGGCATCCCCCTTCTTTACAACGGTGACGCTCTTGGTGTGCTCAACGATTACAGCTTCCTGGACGACCCCGATAAGCACGAGGACAGCCGCTGGGTGCACCGTTCCAAGATCAACTGGCAGCAGGCCGAACAGCGCAAGCAGCCGGGCACGGTGGAGTTCGAGATCTTCACGGCCATGCAACGCATGATCGCTATCCGCATGCAAACCTGCGCCTTCGCCGACTTCAACAACCGCGAACTTCTGCCCGTGGCCAACGATCACGTGCTCTGTTATGAGCGCTCAGATGGTCAGCAGGGCGCCAACTCCGTGGTGGTGCTCGCCAATTTCGATGCCAGCCCGCAGCAGGTGGAGCTGAGCGATCTGTGCCGCCATGGCATGCAGCAGGGGCTCACCCATGGCGCGAACCCAGGGTTCAACAGCCACTGCACCCTCACCGACCTCTACACCGGCGCCGCCCCCACCCTGTTCGACGGCGGCATCGTGCTGAGCGGCTATCAGTTCTACTGGCTGCGCCAGCAAGCCTGAGCATCCCCGCGGCTCAGTCCGGGGCGTGCAGCTCCTCCCGTGGCTGCGCCAGCGGCCGGCAGCCTCACCATTCGGCTCAGCCCGCGCCCTCCTCCAGCAGCGTGATCGGGTCGCCCACTGCTACCGGCCCGGGAGTGTGCACTGACAGGCGGATGCCGGCGATCACTTTGTTGTGGCGTGCCGTGGCCCGCAGGATCTCGATGTCTTCCGGCAGGCCGCACTGGGCCAGGGTGGTGATCACGCAGCGGGGGCAGGCCGTGTCCACCTGCAGCACCGCCCGCTGACCGATCCGCAGACGCTGGCCCAGCCAGGCCTCCTCCACGAACCCCTCGTCGCCCTCCAGTGGCGCCATCAGCAGGTTGGGGCGGAAGCGCTCCACGGCGAAATCGAGGTCGGGCTCCAGCTGGCGCAGGCGGTCGAGCGTGGCGGTGCTGATCGCATGGATTGGGCAGGAATCGAAGAAGGTGCCGGCGGGCAGCACCAGCTCATTCACCACGTCCTGAAACTCCCGCTCCTGCACCGGCGGCCAGTACTGATCAAGGCTGGCGCCCTCCTGGGGCCGATCCAGCAGGCTCACCTGCCGCCCCAGCCACGCCGACAACTGGGCACCCGCCTGCGGATCACTGGTGAGCAGGGGCGCCGCCTCCGTGCTTGCGGCCCCACCAGCCGCGCCGCTGCCACCAGCTGGCCTGCCGGCGGCGCGGATCGCGGCGGCGGGCAGCGCCTGGCCGGGCAGCGGCGGCGCCACGAACTGGGCCTGGTACTTGAGCAGGGAGCGCCACAGGCGCGGATTCTTGGCGCTGGCCACCCGACCAGTGGCGTGGTCCCAGAGGGCATAGGCGCGGTCGCCGCAGACCCCCCCCTCGCCCACCTCCACCTGGGGCAGGCACTCGCCCAGCATCGATTTCACCGGATAGCGCCAGAGCGCTTCCACCCGTCCCACCAGCCTGCCGTTCATGGGCTCCGCCCGAATGGCCTCATCCAAGCGTTCAGCGGCGCTGGGCGCCGTTCAGGGCGTACCGCCCCTGCCTCTGTTGCTGACGGTGGCGGTGTTGCTGCCAGTGCCGGTGGCGTTGCCGCTGCTGCTGCTGGTGTTGCTGGCATTGGCCGCCGGGTTCCAGGCCGGGGTGTGGGGGTCTTCGCGCAGCCGCGGCAGCAGCTGCACCAGGTTGCAGGGGCGGGTGGCGGGGTTCAGCTGGGCGCTGATCAGCCGGTCCCAGGCGGTGCTCACCGCATCGAGCGAGCCGGGCAGCACGAAGATCACGGTGCCGTTGGCCACCCCCGCCAGGCAGCGGCTCTGCAGGGTGCTGGTGCCGATCGTCTCGAAGGACAGCAGGCGGAACAGCTCGCCGAAGCCCTCGATCGTCTTGTCGAGCAGGGGTGCGACCGCTTCCGGTGACCCATCGCGGCCGGTGAGCCCGGTGCCCCCGCAGCTGATCACCACCTGCACCGCCGGCGTGGCGATCCAGCGGCTCACCACCGCCCGGATCGCGTAGCGGTCGTCGGGCACGCACAGGCGCTCCACCAGCTGGTGGCCGTCGCGCTCCAGGCGCTCGCGCAGCGCATCGCCGGAGGGATCGTCGGCGCTGGGGTCGGTGCTGCGCCGGTCGGACACCGTGAGCAGGGCGATGGCGAGACTCACAGGGCAACGCGCGGCGACGGCCTGACGCTAGGCAGGCCCGTTGCCAGGCCCATAGCCTGGGCGGATGGCACTGAGCGCGGCACCGAGCGAAAGCTTTGAACTGATCGTCGTCGGCGGCGGCCATGCGGGCTGCGAGGCGGCGCTGGCGGCGGCGCGCCTCGGCATCGACACCGCCCTGTTCAGCCTCAACATCGACCGCATCGCCTGGCAGCCCTGCAACCCGGCGGTGGGTGGGCCGGCCAAGAGCCAGCTGGTGCATGAAGTGGATGCGCTCGGCGGCGTGATCGGCCGGCTGGCCGATGCCACCGCTCTGCAGAAGCGTGTGCTCAACGCCAGCCGGGGGCCGGCGGTGTGGGCCCTGCGCGCGCAGACCGACAAGCGCGCCTATGCCCGCCAGATGCTGCAGCTGCTGCAGCACACGCCGCACCTGCACCTGCGCGAGGCGATGGTCACCGGCCTGGAGGTGGCTGACGACCGGGTGATCGGCGTGCGCACCTATTTCGGCAGCGTGTATGCCGCCGGTGCCGTGGTGCTCACCACCGGCACCTTTCTGGGCGGCACGATCTGGGTGGGCAACCGCTCCATGCCCGCCGGCCGCGCCGGCGAGGCCCGCGCCGAGGGGCTCACCGAGGCGCTGCAGGCGCTGGGCTTCCGCACCGATCGCCTCAAGACCGGCACGCCGGCCCGGGTCGATCGCCGCAGCGTGCGCCTCGATCAGCTGGAGGAACAACCCAGCGACGCCGCCGATCGCTTCTTCTCCTTCGATCCGGCCGCCTGGGTGAGCGGGGAGCAGATGGCCTGCCACATCACCCGCACCACCGCGGCCACCCACCAGCTGATCCGCGACAACCTCCACCTCACGCCGATCTACGGCGGCTTCATCGACAGCAAGGGCCCGCGCTACTGCCCCTCGATCGAAGACAAGATCGTGCGCTTCGCCGACAAGGACTCCCACCAGATCTTCCTGGAGCCGGAGGGTCGCGACACGCCCGAGCTCTACATCCAGGGCTTCTCCACCGGCCTGCCCGAACGGCTGCAGCTCGAGCTGCTGCGCACGCTGCCGGGGCTGGAGCAGTGCGTGATGCTGCGGCCCGCCTATGCGGTCGATTACGACATCCTGCCGGCCACCCAGCTGCTGCCCTCGCTGATGACCAAGCGGGTGGAGGGGCTGTTCAGCGCCGGCCAGCTCAACGGCACCACCGGCTATGAGGAGGCGGCGGCGCAGGGGCTGGTGGCGGGGCTGAATGCGGCGCGGCTGCTGCGCGGTCAGAGCCCCGTGCACTTTCCGCGCGAGGGCAGCTACATCGGCACCTTGATCGACGATCTGGTGACGAAGGACCTCAAGGAGCCCTACCGGGTGCTCACCAGCCGCAGCGAATACCGGCTGGTGCTGCGGGGCGACAACGCCGACCGGCGCCTGACGCCGCTGGGCCATGAGCTGGGGCTGGTGGATGACCGCCGCTGGCAGATCTTCCAGGCCAAGCAGGCGGCGATCGCGGCCGAGCAGCGCCGCCTCGACAGCGTGCGGCTGAAGGCGTCTGATCCTGCCGCCGCCGCGATCGAAGCGGAAACGGGCGCGCCGATCCGCGGCTCGATCACCCTGGCCGATCTGCTGCGCCGCTCCGGCGTGCATGCCACCGATCTGGTGCGCCACGGTCTCTGCGATCCGCAGCTGCCGGCCGATGTGCGCGACAGCGCCGAGATCGATGTGAAATACAGCGGCTATCTGGCCCGCCAGCAGCAGGAGATCGAGCGGGTGCGCAAGCAGGATCACCGGCCGATTCCAGACGGCATTGATTACGCCGCCATCGCCACCCTCTCGAAGGAGGCGCGTGAGCGCCTGGCGGCCGTGCGGCCGCTGAATCTGGGTCAGGCCGCACGCACGCCCGGCGTCAGCCCCGCCGATGCCAATGCCCTGCTGTTGTGGCTGGAGCTCAACCGGCGCCGGGATGCCATGGAAAAGGCGCAGGTCCCTTAGAATCCGCGCCTCTTACGCCTGAGCCCGCGCTTTCATGGCGGACCCACCTCCCGTTCCAACGTCCAGAGCCTTCTGGGAGCTGAAGGCCGAGCAGGTGATGGATCGGGTGTTCGCTGACACCACCGACTCCAGCAGCGTGGCGTTGATCGATCCCGCCCCGATCGATGTGGTGGTGAGCGAGGCGCCGCCGCAGATACCAATTCCAGTCCCGCCGCTTCCACGCCTTCCCCGCGCCGCCCCCGCACCCCCCTTCTGGCAGAAACCATGGCTGCTCGTTCTCGCCGCCCTGGCCCTGGTGGGAATCACCTCCTCGGTGCTGCTCTGGCGCAACTGGCAGATGGCCAACAAGGCGCTCGATCAGGAACGCAATCTCAAGATGCTGGAGCGCCTGCGCGATCTGGTGCCCCCGCCGCAGAACCTGTCGCCTATCCCGCTGGCGTGGCGGCCGGTATGACGACGGCCACTCTCGATCCCGGCCTGCCGCCGCCGCCGCTGGATGAGCCCTGGGTGCAAGAACTGGCGCCCCTCTCCGGCGGCAACGACGGCCCGTCCTCTGCCGCGAGGCCACTGCGGGTGCCGGTGAGTGGCACCATCACCCGGCCGGCCCCTGCCGCCTCGTCCGGCGGCAACGGCTGGTCGGTGGGCGACACGGTGGGCGGCTCAAGCAGTTCCCGGTCTGCGGCTGCTGCAGCCTCGACGGCGGCACCAAGCTCAGGTCCGGCCCCCGAACTGATGGGGGTGGTTCAGGTGCAGGGCCGTTCCGGCGCCGCCATCTTCCAGGTGGGTGGCACCACCACCAACGTGTCGGTGGGAGAGCCGATCGGCTCCAGCGGCTGGCGGCTGCAATCCGCCAACGGCGACACGGTGGTGATCGAAAGCCAGGGCAAGCAGCGCCAGGTGAGCATCAGCAACGATGGCTCCTGATCCGGTGGCAGTGGTGGGGCGGTTGCTCCACTCTCACTGCCCTGGTTGGTTTGCGTAGCGTGAAGCGCCGGTGCTCAGACCGATGAGCGGCACGCTCTGTCCGACCCCTTCCCGTTCGCGCGAGGAGAGCTCCGCCAACGGCGACGGCACGCCGTTTCCCTCGCCACGGCCCCTGTGGTCGGCGCCGAGGGCCGCTGTGGAGGCGGGGCGCACGGCCGCAGATCTGAGCGGCGCCTGGCAGCTGCTGCTGCTGGGTGATGGCAGCCCCACCCGCCACCTCCAGCTGCTCAGCGGCGCTCCGGTGCAGGTGGAAGTGATCGCCATGGCGCCCGATGCGGGCGATGGCGAGCGGCTGCCTGCGGAAGTGGCCGGTCTGGCGTTGCCTTTGTTGCGACGTCAGGTGTGGCTTCGCTGTCACGGCGAGGCGCTGGCCTGGGCCGAAAGCTGGTGGAATCAGGCCCAGGCTGAGGAGAATCTGCGCGATCGTCAGCTGCCGATCTGGCAGAGCCTGACGGCGGACCGCGCCGAACTGTTCCGTGAGGTGGATGGGTTGGCCCAGGTGACAGAACCTTGGCTGGAACAGGGGTTTGGCTGCAGCGGTCCGTTCTGGAGTCGCCACTATCGCTTCTTCCGCGGCGGCCGACAGCTCACGGTGATCCGCGAGGTCTTCTCCCCGGCACTGGAGCGTTGGCTGGGGCCCAGTCAACGCTGTGAAGAATCATCAACATTGTTGCCAGCCGTCACACGGACACATTGACAAGTTGCGAGTTGCCCCAGCCGGGGCAGCATGTTGACGTTCGACTTGGGTTCGCCCGATGGCCCCGTCCACGTCCTGGCTCAGCCTCACCGATCTGGGCCGCCTCTACGGCATCTCCGCCATCTACTGCGGCCGCCTGTTGTGCGAGGCCGGTCTGCGGGAACAGGATGGACGCCCCAGCGCCGAGGCCCTGGCCAGCGGCGTGGCCCAGGTGGCCTGCTCCAGCCATCGCCATGTGGACACCCTCTGGCATGAGAACGGCTGCCGCGCCGCGCTGGAAGCCCGCGGCCAGGTGCCCCTGGCGCAACGCACCCTGGTGGAGCAGTGGGCCGAGCTGCTGTGGGCGATGAAGCAGGGCTCAGCGGCGATCAGCACCTCCGCCGAGCAGATGGCGGAGGAGCTTCCCGGTGAGCTGGTGGAGCCCGTCAACCAGCAGCTGCGCGTGAACGGCTGGGACTTCCAGGTGCCCCGCCCCCACCACAGCGGCGGTGGCGCCGGGGCCGGCGCTGGCGTCAGCGGCACCACTGAGGGTCACAGCAGCGGCAGTGCCCGCCCCCGCAACCATCCCGAGGAGCTGGCCCGCCGCCACCGCAAAACGGCCAGCTGAAGGCAAGCAGAAGGGTCCGGCCGGCTTAAAGCCAGCACAGAGTCAGGCCGGCTTGAGCCCAGCTCAGGGTCCGGCCGACAGCCGGCAGCTGCAAGCTTCGCTGGGCTGGAGCCCGGCGTGGGGGCCTCTCCGGCTGCAGGTTGATGTTCGGTGCGGCCTGCCGGTGTCAGCCGAGCCGCAGGGCTTCGGCTTGTTGGCGGGTCTTGTCGAGCAGCTCGCGCAGCCGGTCTTCGTCGGTGTGGCTGAGGCTGGTGCGCAGCAACTTGGCGTGGGGCGCGAAGCTGCGCAGGCGCTCCAGCACCCGGTCGGGGGTGGCTTCCCGCACCAGCAGGCAGAGGGCGGCGCTGCCCTTCGGCAGGGTTTCGCCCACTTCACGCAGGAAGGCGTCGCTGATGCCCAGATCGCTGAGCGCGCCCGAGGCGGCCCCGACACCGGCGCCCAGGGCGGCGCCCAGCAGCGGATTCAGAAACAGAAGCCCCACCAGCGAGCCCCAGAAGCCACCGCCCAGCGCGCCGGCGGCGGTGAGGTTGATCGCCTGACGCAGGTGCACCTCACCGGCGGCGTCGTGCTCGACGACCACCGCATCTTCCAGTGAGATCAGATGCTCCTGCTGGATGTTGACCAGCTCGCGCCGTACGGCGTCAGCGTCCTCGGTTTTCGGAAATCCCACCACGATCAGGTTGCTCATGGACGCAGATCCTTGGAAGCGGTTGATCACCATTGAATGTAAGGGGCATGCGGTGGTGCTCACCCGTCGGCCTGGCGTGAAGGTTCGCTTCGGGCCGGCGCTGGCGCTCTGCCGGTGGCCTGCGGGCAGGCTCCGCATGGCTCCCGCTCAATCGCGCCGGCGACTGGAGCGCGGCAGGGGGCGCAGGGGTGTGCGCGCTGGCGCGGGGCCAGCGCCGGCCGGGCCTGCGGCTGCCGGGGGTACGGCGGAGGCCGGCGGCAACGACCGCGGCGGCTCGCCCCCGCCCGCTGCGCCGCTCGGGCGCTGCCAGCGGGGCAGCCGGAAGTTGTCGTCCTCAGGCCAGTCGTCGGTGTCGCTCGCGGCCGGTGGCAGCAGCGGGGCGCTGCGGCGGGAGATCGCCTCGAGCGCGCGCCGCCCGCCGCTGCTGGGGCTGCCGGCAGTGGTGCTGGTGTTGTCTGCGTAGCCCGAGCTGCCGCTGCCGGCGCTGCCGCTGGTGGCGAAGCGGGCCGGAGCTGGGGCCGGGCCGCCCGTGCGCGCTGCCGAGCCGGTTGTTCCGCCGCGCCGCTCGGGGTCGCCATCAAGGCGCGGGCCGCGCCCCACGCCAGGCTCGCGGCCGATCTCGCGGCCGCTTTCCCTTCTCCTGTTCCACTCCGGGGCCGGCTCCGGCATGCGGCCCAGGGCGCCACGGCCGATGGGTTCCCGGCTGCCGGCGCGGAAGGGCTCGTCGGTGGGGAGGCCGCTGCCACGGCGGGGTGGTGGGGCCTGCGTCTCCCGCTCCTGGGGGGTGGGGCGTTCCTGCCAGGGTTCGGGCCAGTCGTCGTCGCCTTCGAGCAACCAATCGAAGCGTTCGCCCACCCAGCGGCCCAGACCATCCAGGCCCGGGCGTGCACCGGCGCGGCCCCCGGCTCCACGCGCCTGGGTACGCGAGCCCGGGCGAGCCCCGGACACCCCGTTGACCAGCTGCCGACCCGCCACCATCCATTGATCGAAGGTTCCGCCCGCCGTGGGCGATCCCTGGCGGCGTCTGCCGCGGCGGGAAGGGTCGCCGGAACCGTTCATGGCTCTGTCCTGTGTCCGTCCTGATGGGCCCGGCTCTGCCCTGAGAACCGTTCTGCCTCGACCCTAACGGCTGAGGCGCAGGGCCCAGCGGCGGCGCAGCCAGCGTTCGCGGCCCAGGCCCACCACGGCGATCGCCAGGCCGCCGCACTGCAGCACCCCCAGGAACAGTTCCATGCCAAGGGTGCGATCCATCGGCGAACCCTAGGCGCCACCGGGTTCGAACACGAGCTGGCAGCTGGCATGCCACTGGCCGCCGTGCAGCCGGTCGCAGCAGAGGCGGCAGGCCACGCCCCGCACCCGCCGCCGGTACGGCGCCGTGACGCCGCAGCAGGGGCAGCGGGCGATCCAGCGCACCGCACTGACCGGCACGGGATAGGAGTGGCGCAGGCTCACCTCGAAGACCGACTGGGCGGCGTTGATGCGGGCCATGCGGGCGCGGAAGTGGGGGCCGTGCACCTCACGCACCCCCAGCACCCGGTCGATCCAGGCGTGGATCATCTCGTGGCAGAGGGTGCCGAGCGTGGCCTCGCGGGGCAGCGGTTCCAGCACCGGCCGTGACAGCACGATTTCGCACAGCGGGGTGCCATCGCGCTGCCGGCCGCTGCGGTAGAGCCCGGCCGTGCGGTTCATGCGGGCATCGCTCCAGCGCACCGCCACCAGGCTGCGGCCCTGCGGCGCCAGGGTGCCCTCGAAGTGTTCCCGGTCGAGGCGGTGGAACAGCGGAAGCAGGGACTCCAGGGGCATGCCGCTTCAGGGCGTTGTCACCAGGTCGGCAGTCTGGCGGGGCCGTCGGTCAGACTCCAGGCTCAGGATGCGCGCTTAAGCAATGGATTGGGGTCTGGCACAGACGATCGGCACCAAGGCCCTGTTGGCCGGCGCCGGCGCCCTGCTTCTCTACTGGACCTACACGGCCGTGAAGCTGGTGATCAGCGCGCGCGGCATCAACCCGCTGCTCAAGCAGTTCTTCACCCAGGTGGCCTCGGGCCAGATCGACGGCGCCTATCTGCTCACCACCAAGAACTACCGCTCCCACGTGAACCGGCAGCAGTTCATCCGTTTCCTGGCGGGCCTGCAGCTCAACAAATACCGCAACCTCAAATCCGGCCGGCCCCGCATTCAGGACGGCCAGATCATCCTCACGGTGAAGCTGAAATCGGAGGCGAAGGACGAACTGCCGCTCGACTTCACCTTCGTGAAGGTGGAGGAAGCCTGGCGGGTGGACCGCATCAACAGGCTCGCCGCCGCCTGAGGTCGCTCCTTGCCTGCGCCGCCTCCCATGCCCGACGCATCGCTTGAGGCCCGGGCCGAGGAGTTGCGCCGCCTGCTGCAGCGGGCCGCACACGCCTATTACGTGCTGGATGCTCCGGAGCTGGAGGACACGGTCTACGACCGCCTCTACCGCGAGCTGCTGGAGCTGGAGGCGGCCCACCCTGAACTTGTGCGCCCCGACAGCCCCACCCAGCGGGTGGGCGGTGCTCCCGCCGCAGGCTTTCGCACGGTGGAGCACCGCATCGGCCTGCTCAGCCTCGACAACGCCTTCGATGCGGCCGAATTCACCGCCTGGCATCAGCGGCTGCTGCGCGTGCTCGAGAAGGACGCAGAGGCAGAGGATCTGGCCCTCGTCTGTGAGCTGAAGATCGACGGCAATGCCCTGGCGCTCAGCTACGAGCGGGGCGTGCTGGTGCGGGCCGCCACCCGCGGCGATGGCAGCAGCGGCGAGGAGATCACTGCCAATGTGCGCACGATCCAGAGCGTGCCGCTGCGCCTGCAGCTGGCCGACCCGCCCGAATGGGTGGAGGTGCGCGGTGAAGCCTTCATCCCCGACGCCACCTTTGCGGCGATCAATGCCGAGCGGCTCGCCCGCGACGAACCGCCCTTCGCCAATCCGCGCAATGCCTGCGCCGGCACCCTGCGTCAGCTCGACCCCAAGGTGGTGGCGGCGCGGCGGCTGGATTTCTTCGCCTACACGCTCCATCTGCCCGAGGCGGGGCCGCGCAGCCAGTGGGAGGCGCTGGCCTGGCTGCGTACGGCCGGCTTCCGGGTCAACCCCAACTGCGAGCGCTGCCCCGACCTGGACGCCGCCCAGGCCTTCTTCGCCGCCTGGGAGCAGAAGCGCCATGGCCTGCCCTACGCCACCGATGGGGTGGTGGTGAAGCTCGACGACCTGGCCCTGCAGGAGCGGGCCGGCTTCACCCAGAAGGCGCCGCGCTGGGCGATCGCGCTCAAGTACGCCGCCGAGGAGGCGCCCACGCGCTTGCGGCGGCTCACGGTGCAGGTGGGCCGCACCGGGGCGGTGACGCCGGTGGCCGAATTCGAGCCGGTGCCGCTGGCGGGCACGAGCGTCAGCCGCGCCACGCTCCACAACGCCGACCGGGTGGCGGAGCTCGACCTGCACGCCGGCGACACGATCGTGGTGCGCAAGGCGGGCGAGATCATCCCGGAGGTGGTGCGCGTGCTGAGCGAGCTGCGGCCGGCTGGCGCCGAGCGGCTCGGCCTGCCCCACACCTGCCCGGAGTGCGGCTCGGAGCTGGTGCGGGAGGAGGGGGAAGCGGCCACCCGCTGCGTCAACTCCAGCTGCCCGGCGATCCTGCGCGGCTCGCTGCGCCACTGGGTGAGCAAGGGGGCCCTGGATGTGGACGGGCTGGGAAGCAAGTTGATCGAGCAGCTGGTGCACCGGGGCCTGGTGCGCTCGATCGCCGACCTCTACCGGCTGGATGCGGCCCTGCTGGCCAGCCTCGAGCGCATGGGCGAGACCTCCGCCGCCAAACTCGTTGCCGCCCTGCAGGATTCCCGCCAGCGCCCCTGGCACCGGGTGCTCTACGGGCTGGGCATCCATCACGTGGGGGCGGTCAACGCCAAGGCGCTGGCGCGGGCGTTTCCCGGTGTGGCGGAGCTGCAGGCGGCCGCCACCGGGCAGCCCGAGGCGATCATGGCGGTGTTCGGCATCGGCGAGGAGATCGCCCAGTCGCTGGCGCAATGGTTCGGCACCCCCGCCAACCTCACCCTGCTGGCGGCCCTGGCGGAGCTGGGCCTGGCGCTGCAGGCCAGTGAGGCCGAGCGGCAGGCGGCGGCGGCGGAGCGGGACGGAGCCGGTGAGGCGGGCGGCGGGCCGGGCAGACCCCTGGCCGGCAAGACCCTGGTGCTCACCGGCACCCTGCCGACGCTCAGCCGCAGCGAGGCGCAGGCGCTGATCGAGGCGGCCGGCGGCAAGGTGAGCAGCTCCGTCAGCAAGAAGACCAGCTATGTGGTGGCTGGCGCCGAGGCCGGCAGCAAGCTGGCCAAGGCCGAGAGCCTGGGGGTGCCGCTGCTCGATGAGGCGGCCCTGCTGGAGTTGCTGGCGTCCTGAGGCGGGCTCCCGGGTGCGGGGTGCAATCGGTGGAACAGCATTGGCTAACGGCGCGGAGTTGGCCGGGCGTTCATTCGGCTCTTGAGCTGGGGCGGCGGGATGTGTGGATCAATGAAGGCTAAAGGCGTCAGGCTTAATGACAGCCTCTGGGAGTTTTCTGAAGGCTCGTCTGCGATTGCGAGATATGGAAGCAAGTTGGATGTTGCTTCTGTGCAAGTGAACATTGGGTAATACGTGCATAATCGAGAACCCGACTCTCCTTGCGCCTTGGGCAGTAGATCCAGGAGTCAGCCAGGCAGGTCTGGTGGTGGAACTGGGGGCGGCGCTTGACCTGCAGCAGCTCAGCGATGCCAGCTGTCGCTTTTCCGCCAGGCGAACCTGATCCGTTGCTGTTGAAGACTCCGGCGATTTGTCCAGCTCATCTACGACCCTCTTCAGGGCATCGGCACGCGTTTCTATGACCGGGATAGCGATGGCACCGTCGATTGCCTCAGCCTCGCGCTGAATGACGGCGGCATCGGTGACAAGAATGGCGCCGGCAAAGGCGTGATCGTGGATCCTTCCGTGGTTGCCTTCGTTGACCTGACCCCCGTGCTTAGCGCCGCCAGCCATACCCTCGCCTTGCACAATCCGGCTAAGGCCACCACCTCGCCACCTTGGCACTCTGGGCCAGCGTCGGCAACCGGGCCGCCACGGCCAAACAGATCGGCTATGTGATGCTGAACAGCACAGAGCTGGACAACGTAGATGCCCTGCTGGCTGCACTCAGTACCCCACAAACGATGACGCGGACGATCTTCTCCAGCCTCGAATCCACCGATATCACCCTCCCTTGAGGGACCACCCCTTCGAGCGGGGACACCCTGATTGCTCAATGGCCAGAGCGTGCGCTTCTTCGAGGTGGTGGATGGCAGCGTGGACCAGCTCACCAGCCTGAATGATCCCCGCTTCCGTCCCCTCATGCCTGGCGGCGTCACTGACACCCAGGCATCGGTGGCTCCACCAGTGGCATGACCTTCTTGCTGCGCTCAGCACCAACATGTTCGGCCTGGAGGACACCAAAGGTGGCGGTGACCTGGACTTCGACGACCTGATCATCGGCTTCTCCTTCACCTCGCTCAGCACCGCCCCGCTGCTGGCCTGAGCCCGCTCAGGGCGGCGTGTGGCGCTGCAGGGCCCGCTGCGCGGCCCGGCCCGCCACCACCATGGCCGCCACGGTGGCGGTGATGCCCAGCAGGGTCAGGGCCTGACCGGCCGGGCCTGTGCCGCCGGCGAGCACCGCACCGAAGCGAGAGGCGTCGCCGGCCAGCTCCCCCAGCCCGCAGAACAGCACCGTGCCGGGCAGGATCGCCAGCAGCCCGATCGAGTAGTCGCGCAGGCTCACTTCGCTGAGCCCGTAGGCCAGGTTCAGCAGGCTGAAGGGAAAGGCAGGCGACAGGCGCGTGAGCAGCACCAGCTTCAGGCCTTCCCGGCTCACGGCCCGTTCGATCGCCTGCAGCTTCGGCCGCGTGGCCAGGCGCCGCCGCGCCCAGTGGCGCAGCCGGTGCCGGCCCAGCAGGAACGCCACCTGCGCTCCCAGGCAGGCCCCGGCGAACACGATCAGGCTGCCCCAGGCGGTGCCGTAGAGCGCGCCGGCCAGCATGGAGGCCCACACCCCCGGCAGCAGCAGGCTCACCCAGAGGGCATAGAGCGGCACGAAGGCCACGGCCCCGGCCGGGGAGCGCAGGGCGGGCACAACCTGATCGAGCCAGGGGTGAAGATCCATGCACGGCGCCGTCACCACCAGCCTGGCAGGGGCGGCGCGTGGGCGGAACGCCTGGCAGGGCCGCTTCCCTCGCCCAAAACCACAGGCAGTTGGTTATACCCATAAAGTTGTAGCGATCGGCCGGCGATCCGTCTGGACAGCCGCTGGGTCAAGCCATCCGGGCCTGCGGCCGGGGCCTGCGCTCCGGTGCTTCTGTCTGCCTCCGCGTCCTTTCGGGCACCGGCGTACAGCGTCTCGGTGGCTGGCACAGGTGAGCGTCAATGTCATGCGGCGTCAGCCAGGCGTCTTCCGTGATGGGTCCTTGTGCCGAGGGTGGTCAGCTCAGCGTTTTCGGGGAGGTGTTTGCGAACCGTTCGTCTTAAGGAATGTGTCTGTAAGTGGTGGGTTGTCAGTCCTGTGCCTTCAGTGATGTGTCGTCCAGTGCGCGGCCTTGGCCTTGCGTCGTCAACGACGCGGCGTCAGGCCTGAGGCTTCACCTCTGTGCTGTCAGCCATGAGGCTGCATCCATGCGCCGTCAGCCGCGCAGCGACGTCCATCTGTCATCGCCCATGCGCCGTCATCTCCTCACCCTTACCGATGCAACTTCAACCATCTGGCATCAGCCATCCCTGCTCGGTGAGGTCCACCGCCAGCGGCCCCCCCGGCCACCGGCACTGAGCAGGAACCAGCCGTCCCGCTGTTGAGCGCCACCGGCACCCCGGAGTCTCCCCGGCTTCGCTGCCACGCGTTCCCAGGCCCTCCCGGCCTTGCCTGCCACCGGCCTTCACATCTCTCCCAGGCTGCTTCTCCCCAGACCCGCTTCCCCCCAGCTGCGCGTCCCGCCGCCTCCTTTCCCTCCCGCGCCACCTGCCGCCGCTGTCACCGGCGGACTCCACCATGTCCACCTGCGATTACTTCGCCTCCAGCTACGCCGATGCCCGCGCCAGGTTCCTGACGGCGGCCGGCGGGGCTGGCGCCCGGCTCACGTCCCATCGCCTGCCCGGCCAGCTCGGTCCGGACGGCGAACCGCTCTCCATCGATGTGGCCCTGCTGGCGGGCGAGACGCCGCCGCGGGCGATGTTGCTGCTGATCTCGGGCACCCATGGGGTGGAGGGATTCTGCGGATCGGGAGTGCAGGTGGGCTATCTCACCGACCGCCTGCACGACGCGCTGCCGCCCGGCACCGCCACCCTGCTGATCCACGCCCTCAACCCCTACGGCTTCGCCTGGCGCCGCCGGGTGAATGAGGACAGCATCGACCTCAACCGCAACTTCCGCGATTTCAGCGCGCCGTTGCCGGATGGCTCCGCCTATGAGGCCGTGCACGACCTGCTTGTGCCTGCGGAGTGGGACGGCCCGGTTCGGGAGCAGGCCGATGCGGCGCTGCTGCAGCGCATCGCGGCCCATGGCATTCCCGCTTACCAGGCCCTGTTGCAGCGAGGCCAGTACACCCGCCCCACCGGCCTGTTCTATGGCGGCACCCAGCCGTGCTGGTCGAACCGGATGCTGCACCAGCTGCTGCGCGAGCACATCCCCGCCGGCCTGGCGCAGCTGGCGGTGCTCGACATCCACACCGGCCTCGGCCCGATGGGCTACGGCGAGCCGATCCATGCCGGTGACACGCCGGAGGCGTTCGCGCGGGCGGTGCGCTGGTATGGCCCGGAGGTCACCCGCATGAGCGAGGGCGAGGCGCCCGCTGCCCTTGAGGCGGGCGTACACGAAGGCCTGCTGGCAGCTCTGGCGGGGGCGGATCAGCTCCCTGCGGCGGGGCAGCGTTCGGCCTCCGCGCCCATCTCGGGCGCCATGGTCGGGGCGTTCCGCGCCCTGGAGCCCGCCACCGCGGTCACCTACCTGGCGCTGGAGTTCGGCACCCGCCCGATCCTGGAAGTGCTGGGGGCGTTGCGCGCCGACAGCTGGCTGCATGCCGTCCCCGGTCGCGACACCGTCCATCGCGCGCCGATCCAGGTGCAGATGCAGCAGGCCTTCTACGTCGACACTCCGGCCTGGAAAGCGGCGGTGTACGGCCGCGCTGCCGACTTCGTGCTGCGTGCCGGCCGGGGCCTGGCCGCCGGCATGGCCGCTGCTGCTGCTGGCACGCCCGCTCCCCCGCCGGCCCTGGCTACGGGCACCGCCCTCGCAGGAAGGCCAGGGCCGCTGGGTCCGTGGTGAGGGCGATGGCCCGCCCATAGCTCTCCCGCGCCTCAGGCCAGCGGCCGAGCCGGGTGAGCAGCTCGGCCCGCAGCGCCCACCAGGGTTGATAGGTAGCCGTTGCGGGCACGCTGGCGCCGAGCGCTTCCAGTGGCTCCAGCCCTGCGGCAGGACCACGCAGCTCGGCCAGCACCGCCAGCCGGCTCACCTGCGCCCCCAGGCTGGGAGCCAGGCGGATCAGCCCGTCATAGAGGTGCAGCAGCGCCGGCCAGTCGACCCGGCCGTGCACGGCCCGCTGGGCATGCACCGACTGGATCGCCGCCTCCAGCTGGAAGCGCCCCATCCGCCCCTGGGCCGCCGCCTGCCGCAGCTCCGCCTCGGCCTCCGCCTGCAGCGGCCGCGACCAGAGCCGCATGTCCTGCTCCTGGAGCGGCACGTAGGCGCCATGGCGGTCGCGCCGGGCCGGCCGGCGTGCCTGGGCATGCAGCAGCAGCGCCAGCAGCCCCCGCCCCTCCGGTTCCTGCGGCAGCAGCTCAACGCAGAGCCGCGCCAGCTGGACGGCTTCCTGGGCAAGACCGTCGCTGCCGCCGCCCGCTGCGCCGGGTTCCTCCCAGCCCGTGCCGAAGGCGGCGTAGATCGCCTGATGCACCGCCGCCGCCCGGGCCGGCAGGGCGTCGGCGGGGGGTAGCACGAAGGGGATGCGGGCCTCGCGGATCTTCGCCTTGGCGCGCACCAGCCGTTGCCCCATGGCGGCGGGAGCCACCAGGAAGGCGGCGCCGATGCGGGCGGCATTGAGGCCCAGCACCGTCTGCAGCATCAGCGGCGCCTGGATGGCCGGATCGATGGCGGGGTGGGCGCAGAGAAACAGCAGCCGCAGGCGGTCGTCGGGAATGGCCGCCGCTTCGCCCGCGCCGGCACTCGGATCGGTGGGCATGGTGAACGCCTCCTCGAGGAGGAGCGGCAGCAGGCGCTCCTGGGTGCGGGTCCGCCGGTGGCCATCGAGCCAGCGCCGCCGGGCGGTGACCAGCAGCCAGGCCTCCGGACTGCGGGGCACCCCCTGGCGGGGCCAGTCGGCCAGGGCCGCCAGGAAGGCCTCACTCAGGGCGTCCTCCGCCGCGGCGGGATCGCCGCTGCGGGCGGTGAGCCAGGCCACCAGCTTCCCGTAGGAGCGGCGGGCGGCCTGCTCGGCGCTGCGCCCCGCCTCCACTCAGCTCCCCTCCATGGCCAGCACGGGCCGCACCTCCACGGCGCAGCGGCCGGCGGCGGGACAGCGTGCCGCCCAGGCCAGGGCGGCATCGAGATCGGGCACATCAATCAGGAAGAAGCCGCCCAGTTGCTCCTTGGTATCGGGGAAGGGGCCGTCCTGCACCTGGGCGGTGCCGCCCTGCAGGCGCACGGTGGTGGCGGTGTGGGTGGGATGGAGGCATTCGCCCCCGCGATGGGCGCCGGCCTCCGCCAACGCCTGGGCGTAGGCGGCATAGGCGGGCATCAGGCTGGGGCGATCGGCGAAATCCTGCTCGGTTTCGTAGATGAGGACCGCGTAGTTCATGGGACGCGAGAAGAAGGGGATGGCCCCGGGTCGGGGGTCACCTCCATGACGGACGGCGGCGCCCCATTTCGACAGGGTGGAAGGGATGGAGCGGTTTCGGGAGGGATGAAGCGGGTTGGGGAGTGGCGGATCTGGGTTCGGAGTGACGGAGCAGGTTGGGGCGGGGTAGGGGGATGGAGAGGGACGGGGGGATTTCCTGCCTCCACACGTAGGTTGTCGGCGACCTTCTGCTGTTCCGTGATGGCTCCGCGCCGCTCCAGTTTCCTGGCCGATTTCCAGGCCTTCATCAACAAGGGCAATGTGGTCGATCTCGCCGTGGCGGTGGTGATCGGTGGCGCTTTCGGCAAGGTGGTGGATGCGGTGGTGAGCCTGGTGATGGGCAGCCTGCTCACGCCTGCCCTGAAGGCGGCCAACGTCGATTCGATCAGTGCCTGGCCGGCCGGCGCCGTGATCGTGGCGCTGATCAACTTCCTGGTGATCGCCTTCGTGGTGTTCCTGATCGTCAAGGCCATCGAGGCCACCAAGCGCAAGGAGGAGGCCAAGGCGGAGGCGGCCGCTGTTCCCGATGTGCAGGCCCAGCTGGCCTCAGCGGTGACCCGCCTGGCGGACGCGCTCGATCGCAAGGGGCTGTAAGCCAGCAAGGACAGCATGCCCTCGCTGCGTGTGAACGCGGCTCGCTCCGCCGATGGTGCGCACGGCTCGCCGACGCCCTTGCCCTTCACGGGGAACACCCTGGCTCAGCCCTGTGGCTCCCCACCACTTCCGGCTTCAGCCACAGGGAATCTCCAGATCGGCGCAAGCCTGCGCCATCGCGCCGGCCACTTCGGTGTTGATCACAGAGCGCGGGCGATGCGCATCGGCCGCAGGGGCGCAGACGGAAGCATCGGTCAGATCGGCCTGCGCGCGCCCCAGTGCCTCTGGGTAGTGCCGAAGGTCAGGAGGGAGTGCCGAAAAGCAGGAGGGTCATGACTGGACACTCCCGTTTGCCCATTCGCATGCATCGACCCAAGCGACGGCCTCGGCCCAGCTGATCTTCGGCAAGTCGGGAAACTCCTGGAGGAAGCGATCGAAACGGGCATCTTTGAGCTCTTCGCGCATGTCAGCGAGTTGCAGATCGTTGGTGCCGTCCAATCGGACAAGACCGACTCCATGATCAATCATGACCAGTCGAAAGCTCAGCCCCGGGGTTCTGGCGAGTTCGACCCCGACCTTCCAGACATCCCCTGTCCAGCTCGGTGCCACTCGGGGAACATGTTCTTCATCCCAAGTGCGCGGCACCAAGTCGTGGATTGCAATCCAGCCACCTGGAGCAAGTGCTGAAATGGCGTTCTCAATATCGCGCCGCACCTGAGCATGCGTGTGCAGTCCATCGATGAAAACAATGTCGAAGGTCGACGTATTGGCCGCGAAAAAAGCGTCCGAGGTCATGCGGTGGGTGCCGCCTTTGACGGGGTCAACCCCTGTTTTGTCGGCGAGCGGAACGGCATGGAACAACTGGTCGCCTGCGCATCCGATTTCCAGATAGCGGGCCGCCGACTTTCGCGCGGCGATGTGGTTCACCAGCGCGATGCGGTTGAAGGGTACCGACAACCAGTTGATCTCCAGTTTGTCGTTGGCAGCCTGCGCTTCGAACCTTTGCCGAAGCAGGCGTCGCCCCTCGGGATTGAGGTATTCAAAGCTCAACAATTGATCGGTACCCAGCCCGGCACGAATCTGATCGGATCCGGTCATTCCCCACTCGTCTCCAGCATCTGGCCGAGGCCATCTTGCATCTGATGCGCGCGGCCAGCATCCCTTATTAGCCAGATACCCATCGACTGTGCGTGCCAGCCCCTCTTCCCCCGTGACAGCGGGCTGCAAGGCCAGCTTCATCGCGGATGCGGCTGACCAGGCGGTTGCGCTCCGCCTGGTCTTCTGAGGCGGCCACGCCGTACTCCCACTCCGCTGCGGTGATGGCCGAGACCAACACCTCCCCCACCACGCGGCGGCGAGCAAAGCGCTCTGCCACCCGGGGGGCAGGTGTTTCATCAGGTAAGGGGCAGATGTTGGTGTCGAGCAGGCGGAGGGGGCGGCGGCGTCGCATGGCCGGCTGATCAAGCGCCCCTTGCAGCTGCTCCCTTCACCGCCGCAGCCTGCTGCCAGGTCATCCAGCGAAACGCTGGCCAGGGCCGCCAGAGCTCCGCTGATCGGCGTGCCCGCTGGTTGGATGCGCACCGCCTGGGCTTCCGCCTCCGCGCCTCTGCCGCAAAAGTGGCAGCCGAAGTGGCCGGCTGGAGCCGAAAACAGGACGTATTGATGGACGCCGCTGCCAGACGACTTCCGATGGCCAGCCTTTCCGCCCGGGAAGCCCGCAAGCGGCTGTATCCCCTCATCGACGAGGTGACCGCCTCCCACGAGCCCGTGCAGATCCAAGGCAAGTGTGGTAAATCCGTGCTGCTCTTGGAATCGGATTGGCAGGCCATCCAGGAGACCCTTCATCTGCTCTCGATTCCAGGGAGGCGCGAATCCATGCTCAAGAGCTTGGCTGCGCCGGTGGATGAGCTCAGGGATCAGCCGGGCTGGTGAGCTGGTGCATTGGCTTCCCACAGCAAGCCCTGAAGGACGCTTGCAGGCTTGAAGACGCATCGCCGGCCTGTTGAAGGTCAACGTCCAGGCCCCAAAGGGCAGCAGCGCCAGGCCAGTGCAGGGATCTGGGCCTCACCATCCACAACCTTCATCAGAAGCAAGAAGCTGCTGCACGTGGGCGACAGCGGGCACAGAATCCCCTTCCAGCAGCCCGGCAACAGCATGGTGAGCAGGAGCAGCCTGGAAACGAGGGGCAAGGGCAAGGGCACGAGCAAGAGCAGGGCGCTCAGCGGCAGCAGCGAATCCGCCTTCCAGGTGCCCGGCACCACGGTGTTCGTGGGCCGTCAGCGGCGCGAGCAGGCCAGCATCGACATCATCACGTTCAGTGCCGAGACGATCCAGGAATGGCACCGGGCGGACATCGCGACCTGCAACGCCTGCCTCGCCGGGCCGACGATCAGCTGGATCAACGTGAACGGTATCCACGACACCGCTCTGATCGAGCAACTGGGCGATGCCTTCGACCTGCACCCCTTGACCCGCGAGGACATCGCCAACACCTCCCAGCGGCCGAAGTGGGAGGAATTCGACGGCTATGCCTTCCTGGCGATGAAGATGCTCGACGACGTTGGCTCCGACCGGGGGGTGACGGTCGAGCACGTGAGCCTGATCCTCGGTCCCCATTGGGTGCTCTCGTTCGTGGAAGACGAGGGCGATGTGTTTGAAAGTGTGCGCAAGCGGCTGCGCACGGCCAGCGGCCGCATCCGCAAGATGCCGGCCGACTACCTGGCCTTCTGCCTGATGGACGCCGTGGTGGACCACTACGTGCTGGCGGTGGAGCGAATCGGCGAGAAGGTGGAACTGATCGATGACCAGGTGATCAGCCACCCCGATCCAGGCGACATCCACAAGATCCACCGCTTCAAGCAGCAACTGCTGACCCTGCGAAGGGCCGTGTGGCCGCTGCGGGAGGTGGTGGGGACGATCGTGCGCAGCGAATCGGATCTGCTGGGCAAGCGCACCAATGTGTTCTGGCGCGATCTCTACGACCACACCGTGCAGGTGATCGACATGGTGGAAACCTCACGCGATTCCCTGGCCAGCCTGCACGACACCTACCTCTCCAGCCTCAGTAACCGCATGAACGAAGTGATGAAGGTGCTCACCGTGATCTCCACGATCTTCATCCCCCTCACGTTCCTTGCCGGTGTGTATGGGATGAACTTCAAGAACATGCCCGAGCTCGAGTGGAAAGAGGGCTATTTCTTGGTGTGGGCCGTGATGGTGTCGACTGGTGTGCTGCTGCTCCTCTATTTCCGAAAGCGCCGCTGGCTCTAAACAAGCGCCGGTGGATCTGAGCGAATCCCGGCAAGCCTCACACCCCCGGCTCAGTCCAGATCCGCCAGCCGTTGCCGCGCCAGGGCTGCCTGGGCTTCGGCTTCGGCCAGGTTGGCCTGGCATTCGGCCACCACCTCCGGCGGCGCCTTGCCGGCGAAGTTGGGGTTGGCCAGGCGGCCGGCCAGGCCCTTGATCTCCTTCTCGGCCTTGGCGATGTCTTTCTCCAGCCGGCCGCGCAGGGCGTCGAGATCCACCAGGCCCTCGATCGGCAGCAGCACCTGCAGCTCGCCGCTCACCCCAGCCAGGCCGTGCAGTGGCCCTGGCTGCGACGAGAGCTCTCCCTACTGTGAACGCAATTGGCAAGACAACGCTCGGATGGACCAGGCCACCCACAACCGGATCGTGTCGTTCCTGTGGGGCATCGCGGACGACGTGCTGCGCGATCTGTTCCGGCGGGGCAAGTATCAGGATGTGATCCTGCCGATGGCGGTCCTGCGGCGGCTGGATGCAGTGCTGGAGCCCACCAAGGCCAAGGTGCTGGAAGCCAAGACCAGGCTCGATGCAGCCAAAATCAAGGAACAAGAAGCGGCTCTGCGCGCAGCGGCGGGCCAGGCCTTCTACAACGTTTCTCCCTTCGTGCTGCGCGATCTCACAACGCGTGGCAGCGAACAAAAACTACGGGCCGATTTCGAGGCCTATCTGGAGAGCTTCAGCGACAACGTGCAGGACATACTTGAAAACTTCAAGTTCCGCAACCACATCCCCACGCTGTCACGCTCGGATTCGCTTGGCACACTGATCAGCAAGTTCCTCGATCCCCAGATCGATCTGAGCCCAGCGGCGCTCGACAACCACGCCATGGGCACGGTGTTCGAGGAGCTGGTTCGCCGCTTCAATGAAGACAACAACGAGGAAGCGGGCGAGCACTGGACCCCCCGCGATGCAGTGCGGCTGATGAGCAACCTGATCTTCCAGCCGATCGCCGACCAGGTGAAGAGCGGCAGCTATCTGCTTTACGACGGCGCCTGCGGCACCGGCGGCATGCTCACGGTGGCCGACGAAACCCTGCGAGAGCTTTCGCAGGCCCATGGTCAGCAGGTGGTGACCCACCTCTACGGCCAGGAGATCAACCCCGAAACCTATGCGGTCTGCAAGGCCGACATGTTGCTGAAAGGCGAGGGTGAGAACGCCGACAACATTGTGGGCGGTGCCGAATGGTCGACCTTGTCGCACGACGCCTTCCCGGCGCGGGTTTTCGATTTCATGCTCTCCAATCCGCCCTATGGGAAGAGCTGGAAGAAGGATCTCGAAGCGATGGGCGGCAAGAAGGAGATGAAGGATCCGCGATTCCAGGTGAACCACCGAGATGAGCTGCTGTCATTGGTGACGCGCTCCAGTGATGGCCAGATGCTGTTTCTGGCCAACATGGCCAGCAAGATGAACCACGACTCACCCTTAGGCAGCCGCATCGCCCAGGTGCATAACGGCTCGTCGTTGTTCACCGGCGACGCGGGCTCTGGGGAGAGCAACATCCGCCGTTGGCTGTTCGAGAACGACTGGGTGGAGGCAATCGTGGCCCTGCCTCTCAATCTCTTCTACAACACGGGTATCGCCACCTATGTGTGGCTGCTGAGCAACCGCAAATTGCCCGAACGGCAGGGCAAGGTGCAGCTGATTGATGCCAGCGGCTGGAGCCAGCCGCTGCGCAAGAATCTGGGCAAGAAGAACTGCGAGCTGGGTCCGGCTGATATCGATCGCGTGATGGCCGCCTACAACGCCATCGAGGAGAGCGAACACGCCAAGATGTTCGCCAATGAGGCCTTCGGCTATTGGAAGTTGACGGTGGAGCGCCCTCTGCGGCTGCACAGCCGCATCACCCCATCCGCGAGCACGGCTCTTCGCACCGCCTCGGGCGACAAGGAGATCCGTGAGGCGGCGCTGGAGCAGTTCGGGGATGCTTTGGTGACGGACTTCGCCGCCGTTCGGCCTCAACTGGAGGCTTTCCTCGACGACTGGGGCTCTGAGGAAGCCGGCGACGACGAGGAGGGCGACGCGTCGCCGAAGCGGGGGATTCCAGAGAAACGCCGCAAGAAACTAATGGATGGCGCCACCTGGCAGCGTGATGAGCAGTTGGCCGTTGCTGTTGAGGCGCTGCGGGAGCTATTCGGTGATGAGTTGTTCACCGATCACAACCACTTCCGCGCCGAAGTTCTCAAGGGTCTGAAGCTTCAGGGCATCAAGTTGACAGCGGCCGATCTGAAGCCGCTGCTGAAGGAAACAAGCTGGCGGGAAGAGGAGGCGCCACCAGTGATCGCCAAGGTGTACAAACCGAGCAAGGTTGAAGCAGATCCGCTCCATGGCCTTTACGAGGCCGAGATCGGCGGCAAGGCCTGTGTCGTGGAGTACGAGCCGGACGTGGACCTGCGCGATAGTGAACAGGTGCCGCTGCTCGAGGAGGGCGGCATCGAGGCCTTCATCCGCCGAGAGGTGCTGCCCTACACGCCCGATGCCTGGATCAACGCCGAAGCCACCAAAGTTGGCTACGAGGTGAGCTTCACGCGCCACTTCTACAAACCCAAGCCGCTGCGGTCCTTGGCCGAGATCGCCGCCGACATCCGCGCGATCGAGCAGGAGGCCGTGGGGCTGCTCGATGGGTTGCTGGTGGGGGCAGGGTGATGGGTGGCCATAGGAAAGGCAGCGATGCGGACAGGACTTTTGGGCAGCCCTTAGTGAAGGCAGCCTTAACCATGGGCGAATGGAGAGCCAAGCTGGATGCCGGCGCACCGCTCGCCAGAGGTGAAGCATGAGCAGAGAAATCCTGCTTGAGCCGCACTTCGAGGGCGATCGTTTTCGCAATCAGACCCTTCCCTTTGCCCTTCTGCGTGACCTTGAGGCACTCCAAGGGATCATTCTGGAAATCGCCAAGAGCGACTACAAACAAAGCCATCCCAATCGTCAGCGCATTCCCCGAGGATTCAGCGGTCAGCTGGAACTTCACCTGAGCACCCGCGGTGGGAGCTTTGTGGCAGAAGTGGCCCTGATCACAGACGACGCCCTTCTGGAAGGATGTGACCCCCGCATGCAGCGGGCACGCGCCGCCTGCGATCGCTTTTTGGAGGCCTTGGCCCATGTACAGGAGCAAAGGCAGGGACCTCCTCCGTCGCTGCCTGATACGGCCTGGCCCTATGTGGAGAAGTTCGGCCGAGGGTTGCACCAAGATGAAAGTATCCGCATGGCTTCTACGAGGAGCGGAGACGTACGGCTGACCCGGGAGATCCGCCGTCAACTCTTGCTCAGTCGTCCAGGAAGCAAGCCACTCACGGAAGAAGCCGAGGTTCTGGCGAAGGTGGTTGATGTGCGTCCAAGGGATCACCTGATGCCCATTGAGCTAAAGGATGGCCGTGTTATCCCTTGCGTAATCAACGATCAACAGGTGGCCGATCTGAGTGATGTGCGGGTGGGCGATTTCGGAGAACGCTGGGCACTGATCAGTGGCATCGGCATGTTGGATATCAGCCAACAGCTTGTGCGCGTGGAGGAAGCTGATTCGATTGAGCTATTGGATCCCCTCGATCCCATCGTTCAGATTGAGCAGCTCAGGCACCTGCCGGCAGGCTGGCTCGATGGGAAGGGAGAACCTCCATCTGGTCAACTGCTGAACCAGATCAGCACCTGGCTTGAGAGCCACCTGCGTGGCGAACCGCAGCTACCCAGGCTTTACCCCACGCCGGAAGGAGGTGTGGAAGCTGAGTGGTTGATCGGGCGGCTCGACCTTTCAATCGAGTTCGAGCCAGGCAGCAATACGGTGCAGTGGCACGCCATGGACCTGGATCGCAACACAGTTCAAGAAGACAGCGTGCCCTTAGACGACGCTGAAAAGCTGTTGGCACTGGGTAAGCAGCTGGAAGCTGTCCTGGCAGATGGCCACAGCATCGGCGCAGATAGCGAGGGGGCCGGGGCGGCATGAATCCCGAAACTCCCCTGTGGCGTCAGATCCATCCCTCGTTCATGGTTGGTGACCAACCCGGCAGCCAGGCTTTCCGACCCACACCAAAAGACCAGGATCTGCTGTCGTTCGACGACGGCAGCCTCATCACGGCGGAAACCGCCTGGCAGCGACACACGGGGCCCCGTGGCCTGGCTTCCATCGGCCTGCTGGGCCTCACAGTGGCCGAATGTGCAGGCGAATGTCTGCCGGTGATTGCCGACGGTGTTCCTGATCCAGAGCATGTGTCCGTAAGTTTTGTCGGCATAACCACAGCCCAGCGCAAGGCCATCAGCAAGCGCCTGCGCGACTTCGCTGTGACAAGGGGCTGGCAGGCCGGGTCTGCGGAGGAGGAGGCGTGATTGAGGATCTGAAGCTGTATCCGGAGACCAAGGATTCAGGCTTGGCATGGCTGGGTGAGATACCTGCGCATTGGGACATCAAACGCAATGGCAGCCTTTTTCAGCAGCGCAACGCCGTCGGCGAACCCGATTGGCCCATTCTTGAGGTTTCTCTAAGAACGGGGGTACGGATTCGTGAGTTCGGCTCATCAAAGCGCAAGCAGGTGATGAGCGATAAGGCGAAATACAAATTCGCAGTCAAAGGGGACTACGTCTACAACATGATGAGGATGTGGCAGGGGGCGGCGGGGATTGCGCCTGTCGATGGCCTGGTAAGCCCCGCCTATGTGGTGGCCAAGCCTCTGCCCCATGTCAATCCGGGCTACTTTGCATCGCTATTCCGAACAGATGACTACCTAGCGGAGATAGATGCCTTTTCGCGCGGCATTGTCAAAGACCGCAATCGACTCTATTGGGATCAGTTCAAGCAGATTCCCACCCCCTGCCCGCCGACTGAAGAGCAGGACGCCATTGTTCGCTTTCTCGCCTGGGCCATTAACCGCCTGGATCGCGCCATCCGAGCCAAACGCAGGATCATCGCCCTGCTGAATGAGCAGAAGCAGGCCATCATTCATTGCGCCGTCACCCGCGGGTTGAATCCTTCCGTGCCGCTGAAGGAATCGGGAATTCCATGGCTGGGGGAGATTCCTGAGCATTGGGAGGTGATCACACTAGGCGCTGCTTCAGCCCTTCTTCAGACAGGGCCGTTCGGGAGCCAGCTCCACCAAAGTGATTACATCTCTGGCGGCATACCCGTAATCAATCCATCACACATGGTGGGCGGCGGGATCACGTGTGATCCAAGTGTTGCCATTTCTGCCGAAAAGGCAAGCGCACTTTATAGACATACAATAAAACCAGGAGATATCCACATAGCGCGCCGAGGGGATCTCGGCAGGTGCGCTGTTGCGTCAACCTCCGAGGAGGGATGGGTATGCGGAACTGGCAGCTTGCTGCTTAGATGCATGAGGGACGTCATTTTGTCAGAATTTCTTCAAATTGTTTTCTCTTCAAGCGGAGTTTCACAGAGCCTTCAACTCGCTTCCATCGGTGCAACCATGGCAAACCTAAGTGAAGGCTCCGTTGCTCGTCAGCAGGTCCCACTTCCTGGGCTCGCCGAGCAAAAGTTGATTGTAGACTTAGCCGAGGTGAAGTCTCGGCATATAGATTTCGCCATCTCACGACTTGGAAACGAGATCGTCCTCCTGAACGAATATCGCACCCGGCTGATTGCCGATGTGGTCACTGGCAAGCTCGATGTGCGTCGGGCAGCGGTGGGGTTGCAGGAGGAAATCGAACCCTTGGATGTCGGCGAGCCAGGCGACGAAATCGAAAAGATTGAACCCGATGACGACGAAGAGATTGAGCTGTCATGAACCAGCCAGAGCTCACGGCCTTAGTGGATCGCCTGCGTGGACTACCAAGAGAAACCGAGTGGCTGGAGTTCAAACACAACAATGCTGATCCCCAAGAGATCGGTGAGTACCTCTCCGCCCTGGCCAATGAAGCCGCCCTGCTGAATCAGCCCCGCGGCTATCTGATCTTTGGCATCGAGGATGCCAGCCACGCCGTCGTTGGCTGCCGCTTCGATCCCTACACGGCCAAAGCCAAGGGCAATCAGGATCTGCTGCCCTGGCTGGCCGCTCATCTGCAACCCAATCCCGGAATCGAGCCTCACTGCCTCGAGCACCCCGATGGCAGGGTTGCTCTGCTCGCAGTAGGCCCTGCCCAGGGGCGGCCGGTGGAGTTTCAGGGGCAGGGCTATTGCCGCGCTGGCACCAGCAAAACCAAACTCGCCAATCACCCGGAAAAAGCACGCCGGCTCTGGTCTCAGGGGGTCGACTGGTCTGCCAGCATCTGCGACGGCGCCAGCCTGGTAGATCTCGATCCCGAGGCCATCGCCAAGGCCCGCGAGCAGTTTCAGATCAAACATCCCCTGCATGCCCAGGAGCTCACCAGCTGGGACGACCGCACCTTCCTCAACAAGGCCCGGCTGCTGCGCCAGGGGGCGATCACCCACACCGCTGTTCTGCTTCTGGGCCGGTCTGAGGCCGCCACGCTGCTGTCGCCAGCCGTGGCCAAGGTGTCCTGGATCCTCAAGGACGCCGGCAACCACGAACTCGATTACGCCCACATTGGTCCTCCGTTTCTACTGGCCGGTGATCAGCTGTTGCAACGCCTGCGCAACCTCACCGTGCGCGCCCTGCCCAGTGGCACGCTCTTCCCACAGGAATTAAGCCAATACGACCCCTGGGTGCTGCGGGAAGCGCTCCACAACGCCATCGCCCATCAGGACTATCTCCGCCATGGCCGTATCACCGTGGTGGAGTTCCCCGACCGCGTATTGATCACCAACGTGGGCGACTTTCTCCCTGGAACGATCCGCACCGTGATCGAGCAGGACGCCCCACAGGAGCTCTACCGAAACCGGATGCTGGCGGACGCCATGGTGGAACTCAACCTGATCGACACCCAGGGCGGCGGCATCAAGCGCATGTTCGAGACCCAGCGGCGGCGCTCCTTCCCCCTGCCCGACTACGACCTCAGCGCCTCCAATCGGGTCCAGGTCACCATCCCCGGTCGCATCCTCGATGAGCGCTACACACAACTACTGATGCAGCAGCCCGACCTCTCCCTCACCCAGGTGATCCTGCTTGACCGCATCCAGAAGGGCCTGCAGATCAGTCGCGACGAGCACCAGCAGCTCAAGAAGCAGAGGCTGGTGGAGGGGCGGTTTCCCAATCTGATCGTTTCGGCCTCCGTCGCCAAAGCCACAGGCGATACCGCCAGGCACATCCGTGAGCGCGGCTTCGAGAAGAAGTACTACCTGGATCTGATCCTCCAACTCGTCGACGAACACGGCCCTGTGGCACGTAAGGAGGTCGATGCTTTGCTGCTGCCCAAGCTGCCGGAGCGGCTGAGCGAGGAGCAAAAGCGCGAGAAGGTGCACAACCTTCTGCAGGAGCTCCGTCGAGCCGGGAGGATTGAACGGCAAGGAGCCAAAAGTGCCCCTCTCTGGGCTCTGCTGCCAAGCCCAGCCTCTGGCGGGCAACGCGACTGCTGAAGAAGGGCACCCCATGCCAGCGGACTACCTTTGGTAACCCATGGCGGAAGCACGGGCTTACCAGAGCACTTACCTAAGGCGTTACCAAAGCCCCACCTCCAGATCCCAGTGCACTCCTGGCTTTCGCCTTTGTAAGCCCCCATCCTTCAGACTGGTTCCAGGCCCTATTCCCCTGGCCCCATGCCCACCGACACCAGCGAAAAGGGCCTGGAAGCGCTGATCACCCGGGCCATGACCGGGCTTACCCACCTGCTGGAGCCTCCCCACCAGGCCACGCCATCCGCCGTGCCTGTGAGTGGAGGCACCGGTTGGCTGCTGGGCGACCCGCGCCACTACGACCGCAGCCACTGCGTGGATCTGGTGCAGCTGCAGGGTTTTCTGGAGGCCACCCAGCCGCAGATCGCCGAAGCCGTGTCGATCGCCATGGATGGGCCCACCCGCCGGCAATTCCTGGCCCGGCTGGAGAAACAGATCGCCCAGCGAGGCGTGGTGGACGTGCTGCGCAAGGGCATCCGCCACGGCCCCCACGAAATCCAGCTCTTCTACGGCACGCCCTCCCCCGGCAACAGCCGCGCCGCCGAGCTGTTTGCCCTCAACCGCTTCAGCCTCACCCGCCAGTTGGCCTACAGCGACGACCAGACCCGCCGGGCCCTCGACCTGGCCCTGTTCATCAATGGTCTACCGGTGGCCACCTTCGAGCTCAAGAACAATCTCACCTTTCAGAGCGTTCAGCACGCGATCCGCCAGTACCAAAACGACCGCGATCCCCGCGAACCACTCTTCGCCTTCGCCCGCTGCCTCGTGCACTTCGCCGTGGACGAGCAAGAGGTTCGTTTCTGCACCCACCTCATCGGCAAGGAATCTGAGTTTCTGCCCTTCAACCTCGGCACCGCCTCCGGTGGCGCCGGCAATCCCCCCAACGCAGACGGCATCGCCACGGCCTACCTGTGGGAGCAGATCCTCACGCCGAGCAGCTTCACCGACATCCTGGAGAACTACGCCCAGGTGGTGGAAAAGCCCAACCCGCGCACCGGCCGCAAAACCTACAAGCAGATCTTTCCCCGCTACCACCAGCTGGATGTGGTGCGCTCGTTGCTGGCGGATGTGGCCGCCCATGGCGCCGGGCGCTGCTACCTGGCGCAGCACTCAGCCGGCAGCGGCAAGAGCAACTCGATCGCCTGGCTCAGCCACCAGGTCGCCGACGTAATCCACAACGGTCAGCGCGTGTTCGACTCGGTCATCGTCGTCACCGATCGCCGCAATCTCGATGAGCAGTTACGGTGCAACATCCTCGCCTTCATGCAGGTGGGCGCCACCGTGGGCGCCGTCACCGGCCGTGGCAGCTCCAAGACCGAGCAGCTCAAGCAGTTTCTGGCAGCCGGCAAGAAGATCATCATCTGCACCCTGCAGACCTTCCCGGAGCTCAGCCGCCAGCTCGACGTGGCTCCTCAGGGGAGCCGCTATGCGGTGATCATCGACGAGGCCCACTCCAGCCAGGGCAGCAAGGCCTCCGCTGCCCTCAACCAGGCCCTGGCCGCTGATGGGCAGCCACTTGCCGAAGACGTCGACATCGAAGACTTCGTGAACACGGTGATTGAGCAGCGGATGCAAAGCCGCCGCCTGCGCCCCAACGCCAGCTATTTCGCCTTCACCGCTACCGCCAAAGCCAAGACGCTCGAACTATTCGGCACGCCCCTACCTCCGGACGGGGAAGGCAAGATCGGTCGTCGGCCCTTTCACGCCTACACAATGAAGCAGGCCATTGAGGAGAAGTTCATCCTCAATGTTCTGCAGTACTACACCCCGATCAGCAGCTACTACCGGTTGGTGAAAACGATCGAGGCTGACCCGCTGTTCGACAGCAAACGCGCCCGCTCCAAGTTGCGCCGCTATGTGGAAAGCCACGATACGGCCATCCGCAACAAGGCCGAGATCATGGTGGACCACTTCCTAGATGATGTACTGCCTCTGCGGGAGATGAAGGGCGAAGCTCGCGCGATGGTGGTGACCGGCGCCATTGAGCGGGCGGTGCAGTATTTCCATGCCATTCGCACGTACTTACGCGAGCGCCGCAGCCCCTTCCTACCGATCGTGGCCTTCTCCGGCGACCACGACTTCGGCGATGGTCCCGTGAGCGAGGCCTCCCTCAACGGCTTTCCCTCCAGCGAGATCACCAGCCGCATCCAGGAGGATCCCTATCGCTTCCTGATCTGCGCCGACAAATTCCAGACCGGCTACGACGAACCGCTGCTGCAGGCCATGTATGTGGACAAGGCCCTAGGCGGCATCCAGGCGGTGCAGACCCTCTCGCGCCTCAACCGCGCTGCCCCTGGGAAGAAGCGCGTCTTTGTGCTCGATTTCCAAGACAACACTGCCGCTGTGGAAGCTGCCTTCGCCGATTACTACAAGACCACCCTGCTGAGCGAGGAAACCGATGCCAACAAACTGCACGATCTCCGCGACAGCCTCGATCAGCTGAGGGTCTACACCTGGGAGCAGGTGGAGGAGTTCGTGGGACTCTTCCTCAGTAATACCGATCGCGAAGCCCTGCAGCCGATCCTTAATCAGTGCCGCCAGATCTATATTGAGCAGCTCAGCGAAGACGACCAGGTGGCCTTCAAGAGCAAGGCTAAAGCGTTTGTTCGCAGCTACGACTTCCTGGCCACAATCCTCACCTACGGCAATCCGGAGTGGGAGAAGCTCTCCATCTTCCTCACCTTGCTGGTGCGTGCTCTGCCGGCCCCAGAAGAGGACGACCTCACCAAGGGAATGCTGGAGCTGATCGACATGGACAGCTACCGCATCGAGAAGCAGGAGCAACGCGGCGTACCCCTTCCTGATCAGGATTCCACGTTGGATCCTGCCCCCGTTTCAGCCGGTGGCTTCAGGCCCCAACCAGACCTCGAGCCGCTCTCGGTGATCGTCACCAACTTCAACGAGCAGTTCGGCACCAGCTTCAGCGATGAAGATCGCATCCGCCGCCTGATCCGTGATGAGATCGCCCCCCAGGTGGCCCAAGACCAGCGCTATCGCAATGCCAAGGCGAACACCCCGAACACAGCCGCTATCGAACTCGATGCCGCGCTGAATCGAGCCGTAGATCCGCTGTTTCTCGATCAGACGGAGTTTTACAAGCAGTTCAAGGACAATCCGTTATTCCGCAACTTCGTGCGGGAGATTGTTGAGAGGTTGGTGGATAGCGATTCGGCTGAGATCGGCTAATCGCATTCGCGCTTGCGCCGCTAGTGCTGGCGATCGATCTGAGAAAACACCACCCCGCGCCGCTTCTTATCCCGACAGGTCCGCCAGGCGCTTTTGTGCCAGTTGTGCCTGAGCCTTCGCGGACTCCAGCTTCTCCATCGTTTCCGCGATCACATCCGGCGGTGCCTTCCCGGCGAAGTTTGGGTTGGCTAGGCGGCCGGATAGTCCGGTGATTTCTTTGTTGGCCTTGGCGAGATCTTTCTCTAGTCGCCCCTTTAGGCCCTCCAGATCCACCAATCCCCCGATCAGAAGAATCACCTCTAACTCTCCTACTACTCCTGCTAGGAAGCCAGTCCTGCCGTCGATAAGGCCGGCACGAAGCTCCGGACTTTTTGTTGAATCGAATACAATGCACTTGCATTTAGTAAGAGCTTCGATATCAGAATGTGCATTGAAAAGAGTTTGTAATAGTTCAAGGCGACCGGATAGCAAAAATACCTGGGCCACCTGCGACGGCTTGAGCCCGGCCACAGCGCGCAGGTTGCGCACCACCCGGATCGCTTCGATCAGCTCGGCGAACTGGGCTTCGAGGGCGTCATCGAGGGCGTCTTCGTTCACGAAGGGCCAGGCCTGCAGCGCCAGGAAGGTGCCTTCAGGGGCGCCGGTGAGACCGTGCCAGAGCTCCTCGCTCAGGTGCGGCATAAGCGGATGCAGCAGCACCAGCAGCTCGTTCAGCACCTTGGCCAGCACCTGGCGGGCCACGCGCTGATCCGCCAGCACGTCAGCGCTGAGCGGCTCGCCCTCCACGGCGGGGCGGGGGTTGAGGCGCCGCTTGAGCAGTTCGATCGTCCAGTCGCACACCTCGTTCCAGGCGAACTCGTAGAGGCCCTTGGCGGCCTCGCCCAGGGCGTAGCTGCCGTAGCGCTCCGCCGTTTCGCCGTTCACCCGCGCCAGCCGCGACAGGATCCAGCGGTCGGCCAGGGTCAACGCGGCCGGATCCGGTTCCCCCAGGCTGGCGGGCGTTTCGCCGCCCAGGTTGATCAGGGCGAAGCGGGTGGCATTCCAGAGCTTGTTGGCGAAGTTGCGCGCCCCTTCCACCGTGGCCGAATTGCCGCTGGCGCGGTCGTAGTCGAGGCGGATGTCCTGGCCGGCGCCGGCCACTTCGCGCACCAGGGCGAAGCGCAGGGCATCGGCGCCGTAGCGCTCGATCAACGGCAGCGGATCGATGCCGTTGCCGGCGCTTTTGCTCATCTTGCGGTTGTTCTCATCCCGCACCAGGCCGTGAATCATCACGTCGCGGAAGGGGATCCAGGTGTCGCGGCCGCCCACCGGCACGCCGTCCTCCTGCAGGAAGGCGCCGGCCAGCATCGTCATGCGCGCCACCCAGAAAAAGATGATGTCGAAGCCGGTGACCAGCACGCTGGTGGGGTACCAGGTGGCCAGATCGGCGGCGTTCGCATCGGGCCAGCCGAGCGTGGAGAAGGGCCAGAGGCCGCTGGAGAACCAGGTGTCGAGCACGTCGGGGTCCTGCTCCAGCTGCAGCTCCCGCCCAGCGGCGCGGCTGGCGGCGCCGAACTGCGCCTCGGCCTTGGCCAGGGCCTCCTCGGCGTCGCGGGCCACCAGGTAGGGGGTGGCGTCGCTGATCACGCCGTTCGTCTCGCTGACCACGAACCAGGCGGGGATGCGGTGGCCCCACCAGAGCTGGCGGCTGATGCACCAGTCGCGGATGTCGGTGAGCCAGTCGCGGTAGACCTTCTCCCAGCGCTGCGGCACAAAGCGGGGTTCGCCCTGATCGAGCGCTGCGCGGCAGCGGGCGGCCAGCGGCTCAGCCCGCGCGAACCACTGGGTGGAGAGCAGCGGCTCCACCGGCACCTTGCCCCGGTCGGAGAAGGGCACGCTGTGGCGGTGGGGCTCCACCTTTACGAGGAACCCTTCCGCCTCCATCGCCGCCACCACCGCCGCGCGCGCCTCGAAGCGATCCAGCCCGGCGAAGCGGCCGGCGGCGGCGTTCATCGAGCCGTCCTTGGCCATCACCGTGATCAGCGGCAGGCCGTGGCGGGCGCCGATCGCGAAGTCGTTGGGGTCGTGGGCGGGCGTCACCTTGACGCAACCGGTGCCGAAGGCCGGATCCACGTGCGCATCGGCCACGATCGGGATCTGACGCCCCACCAGCGGCAGCGTGATCGTGCGGCCCACCAGGGCGACGTAGCGGGGGTCGTCCGGGTGCACGGCCACACCGGTGTCGCCCAGCAGGGTTTCGGGGCGGGTGGTGGCCACCACCAGATGATCCAGGCCGGCGGCGTCACCTGCCGCGCCAGCGGTGAGCGGGTAGCGGAAGTGCCAGAGGTGGCCGTCGAGCTCCTTCATCTCCACCTCCAGATCGCTCACCGCCGATCCCGAGGCCGGGCACCAGTTCACCAGGTATTCGCCCCGGTAGATCAGCCCTTGCTCGTGCAGGCGCACGAAGGCTTCCACCACCGCCTTGTTGAGGCCGGGATCGAGCGTGAAGCGCTCGCGCCGCCAATCCACCGAATAGCCGAGCCGGCGCAGCTGGCCCACGATCGTGCCGCCGCTCTCGGCCTTCCAGGCCCAGGCGCGCTCGAGGAAGGCGTCGCGGCCCAGGTCGTCCTTGCTGCCGCCTTCCGCCTTGATCTGCTTCTCCAGGATCGACTGCACCGCGATCGAGGCGTGGTCGGTGCCGGGCAGGCACAGCACGTTGCGGCCGCGCAGGCGTTGGAAGCGCACGATCGTGTCGATCAGGGCCGTCTCGAAGCCATGACCCATGTGCAGGCTGCCGGTCACGTTCGGCGGCGGGATCACCACAGAAAACGGCTCGCCGGGCGCGTTGGCGTCGGGGTGAAAGGCGCCCGCCGCCTCCCAGGCCGCCTGCCAGCGGGCTTCCGTGCCGCTCGGGTCGTAGGTCTTGGGCAGGGCCTCGGCGGCAGCGGCGCCATCAGGGCTGGGGGCGGCGGAGGCCTCGGTCACAGCTGGGGTCAGGGAGATCCGTCCATGCTCTCAAAGGACGGCGAGCCAAGCGGCGGGGGAGGCTTGCGGGGGCGGCCGCTACGTGAGCGCGCACGCTTCCAGCTCACCGGATCTGGGGGATTGCGGCGGCGGAACTGCGAGAAAGTTGCCTGCGCGCAGCCGATTCCATGCAAAAGTCCGCCATTATGGACATTTTCGCTGAAGAATGTCCATAATGGCTAAATGCCAAGCAAATCCCCGGTCGTCTTCCCGCAGGAGCAAAGGCTGCTTTCCCAGTTGGGCGAGCGGCTGAGGCTCGCACGCCTGCGGCGCAAGCTGAGCAACGCCGTCGTGGCGCAGAGGGCCGGCATCTCCAGAACGTCGCTCTACAAAGTGGAGGCGGGCGACCCGGGAGCCACCTTGGGCACTTACCTGCGCGTGATGGCGGTGCTCGGGCTTGAAGCCGACTTCAATGCTTTGGCGGCAGACGACAAGGTGGGCCGCAGGTTGCAAGACCTTGTCTTCAAACCGCCCGCATCACTGGCGCGGCGCAGACAAGCCTCCGCCGATGCACCCAAGGCTCCTGGCGGCCGCGCGAACGGCACGGGGAACGCATCATGAGCGGCCAGGACAGCGCCGTAGAGGTCTGGCTCGACTGTGACCTGGGGCCGCCATGCCGGGTCGGCACCCTGGCGCATGACCGTGGGCAGATCCGCTTCCAATACGAACAAGCGTGGCTAAACGACGCACGCGCGTTCTCGATCGACCCGGACCTGTCGCTGGACAAAGCACCGTTCTTTCCCAATCCCGAGTTGGGTAACTTCGGCATCTTTCTGGACTCATCGCCGGACCGTTGGGGCCAGACATTGATGAAGCGTCGCGAGGCCCTGCAAGCCAAGGACGAGAAACGCCCTCCGCGGACGCTGCACACGTGGGACTTCCTGCTCGGAGTTCAGGACTTCACCCGGCAAGGCGGCCTGCGCTTTCGGGGGGTCGGAACGCAGGAGTTCCTGGGCAACGAGAAGATGGCCGCACCGCCCGTCACCACGCTGCGGGATCTGGAGGCGGTCGCGTATCAGCTCAGCGACCGGCGCATCGACGACCTGGACGCGCTGCGAAAGTGGTTGGCCGTGCTGGTTGCACCGGGTGCGTCCTTGGGTGGTGCACGCCCGAAAGCCAACTTTAAGGACGCAGACGGTTCGCTTTGGATCGGCAAGTTCCCGGCGCGAAACGACGACCGGGACGTCGGCGCCTGGGAACACGTCGTGCACGGCTTGGCGCAGAAAGCCGGCGTGGACGTGCCAGAAGCCAAGGTCGTGCGGTTGAGCAACGAGTTCCATACGTTCTGCGTGCAGCGCTTCGACCGCGCCAAGGGCATGCGGCGCTTCTATGCCTCCGCAATGACCTTGCTTCGCAAGGAGCAGAGCGAGGGCGCAAGCTATCTGGAACTGGCCCAGCTCCTTCGGACGCGAGGCGATGGTGCGCATACGAGTGCTGACCTGGAGCAGTTGTTCCGCCGCGTCGCATTCAATGTGGCGATCGGCAATCGCGACGACCATCTGCGCAACCACGGATTTGTGCTGGCCGATAACGGCTGGCGTCTCGCACCTGCATTCGACGTGAACCCCAACGTCGATCAGGCAGAACACGTCCTCAACATCGACGACTCGGACAACCGGCCGAGTCTCACAACGGTTCTATCCACCGCGCTGTTCTATGGGCTGGATGAAGAACGCGGAGGGCAGATTGTTGAGGATGTTGTGAGTGCCATCGATGGATGGAAGCTCGCGGCAAAGAAGGCCGGCATCGCGCGTAGCGATATCGAACTCACCGGCAGCGCGTTCTCTACGCATGCGGAGTACAGGTCAGGCTCTGCAGCTTGACGCGTCAGCCGATCGCTCGCCATCACCTGGCCGGAAGGAGGCCTTGGGGCATCCAAGGGCTCCTTTGGAGATCTATCCCGTCTGTGAGCGCCTGGTGGGTGAGCTCTTCTTTGCTGCCATGGCCGGCCGCTACGCAAGCGAGCACGCTTCCACCTCACCGGATCTGGGGGAATACGGCGGTGAGCTGCCGGCCTTTCTGCGCGCCTTCATCCCAAATGGCACCGGGTGTTCAATGCCCCCGACGAGAACGGCCTCGACCTGACGGCCCTCTCCCGCGTGGCTCCAGAGCAGTGGGAGCACCTGCTGTTCCAGCTGCCTCAAGCCAGTGCGCTGCTGGCCTCGGCCTATCCGGTGGATCGGATCTGGGCCGCCAACCAGCCAGACGCCACGGATTCCGAACCAATTGATCTGGATCAGGGCGGCGCGACCCTCCTCATCTGGAGAGATGGTGTGGAGACGCGCATGGAGCGGCTTGACGCTGGAGCGTGGCAGCTGTTGCAGGGTTTTGCCGCCCGAACGAGCTTTGGCAAACTCTGCATGGAGCTGGATTCAGGCAGCAGCTCGCTGGAGGCGGATGGGCAGCTGCGGGTGGATGCCGCCGTGGTGTTGCCGATGGTGGTGGCGCGAGGTTGGGTGAGCGGGTTTGAGGTGGGTTGCAGCTGAGGCCCCTCAGGTTGGGAGTTGCCGGAGGTCATGGTCTGAATGGGTGTCCCGTGTCCAGCAGGTTGATGGGTGGGGTGAACTCAGGGGAGAGGCTGTAGGGCAGGTTTATGGGCAGCTGGGAGTCCTTGCGCGCCCTGGTCCGCCAGGGCGACTGGGCGGACTGCTGTGGCGAACTGACGTTGAGCGGGTTCAAGTGCCCACATGGAAGAGGCAAGGAGATTGCGGGCTTAGAGGTAGATGTTTGGGGCGCTTCTTTGGTTGATCCAACGTTTGAGGTAACCGGCCGCCGGAACCGCGCAGCGGTGGAGGGAACCTGCAAGCGCAGCTTGCAGGCGGTCCGTGTTGACCAAAAGGTTAGATTTCTTTCTTGAGGTCAACCGCCTCTTCCGAATCGCTTCGTTGTAGAAACCGTAAGAACTCAAGGGCAACTTCCGATGAGACGTTGCCGATCATTTCTTTCGTCACCACGTCGCCTTTGCCAGCCATATGCCTTTCGACTGCTGCCTCAGTTATGGAGGCAATGTGCTGACTCGATTGTCGTTCTTGGAATGTGCGGACTATCGCTTCAATTCCAGCAACGACAGATGCGGTCTCAGGGACGTAGCTGTCGTAGCCCGCAAGAGCACTAGGTAGATCGATCTTCAACTCGCGCTCGTTAGAGATTTGCTTAACGGGGTCGATAGAGTAAACCTTCGCAATATCTGGACCGTCCCATGCTGAGCTAAGTTCGATTGTGTACCTGATGTTTCCGAATAACTCGAGCACGCCAATGGCAAGATGCTTTTCACGCGACGTAATGATGATGGCACGGTGGTCAACGTCGGAGTGCTTTGTAATTTCTGGAAGCAATACGCGAGATCCAAGCGAAATTCCGGCAAACTCGTCGTTGCGTCCATCAATGTATGCGATGACCTGGTCAAACGCCCCACTCCGTATTCGTTCTGGGCTCACCTGGGTTGCTAAGTAAGTGAGGAGCATCTTCGCGACAGCTCTGAATTGTGCCGTCCCACCGAGAGATAGTCTCTTATGCTGAGTGGGAACATATGACCTAACCGATGTTGCCTCAAGCGACTGGAAATCATCTATCGACTTCCCATATCGTTTCAGAACGCTTTCGATTAGAGATAGGGCTTGTTGTTCTGATCCGGCTGTAATTGCAATTGATGAAGTCCCATCTGGTCGATCTTCAAGCAACACTGCAGGCTTCGACAACTTAAATTCACCTCCGGGTTTAAGGTCGAATGCCAGTCCATCATGCTCTACTGCGCCTTTGTGAGTTGGTGCGTCCTTATTTCTGCCTGTCGTTATATCGAGCATCGTTGAGAAGTAGGCATACTCTTCAGCGAAGGGCTTATCGATTTCGTCGCCAAGCCTGTTGTTGCAATTTTGGCAACAAATATTGCGTGACGCTTTCCTCCCGCCTAAGGACGACAGAATCGCGTGTTCCTCGGAGCCCTTTCCGGCATCAAAGGCATTTTTTTGGCAATAGATGCATAGCAGCATAAGGGGCACCAAAGAAATCTAACGCTGAATGGGCGAGTCTGATATCCACGACAGACTGTGGATGTTGACAGTATAAGCAGCCTCTCATTCCTTGGCTCTTGTCTTTGAATCAGCTGCGGTGCAACGGTTCTGCACCTTGAAGCGAATGCATCATGGGATCTTATGCGGGTCCGCTATGCACCCATGCTCATGTCCTTGCTTCCCCCCCCCCCCCCAGCCCCTCAGCCAGCCGCAAGCCGAGCGATGTAATCCTCCCGCTGGCCGGCGTTAATCCAACCCGTAGCGACGGTTTTGGTGTGCTCGTGGCTGACGCGGCCGCGGTGAATGTGGGAGATCCCCGCTGGGATGACTGCCAGGGTGCCTTTGACGGTTTCCACGTGGTGGTCTTGCCAGTGGAATTCGGTGCCGCCGTCGGGGACGTCGTTGCAGTAGAGGATCCAGGCCAGCATGCGGCGGATCGGCTCGGTGGCCTCATCGCAGGTGGTCCAGTCGCAGTGCCAGGCGGGGAAGGCTTCGCCGGGGGCGTAGCGCTGCAGGTTGAAGATCGGCAGCACGAACAGCGACTGCTCTGGCGCGCACTGGCGCAGCAGCGGACGCTCCTGCAGGTAACGCTCCAGCCCGGCGTTCACACCGCGCACGATCACCTCAGCCAGGTCATAGGCCTCCGGATCGCTGCGGTCGATGGCCACCAGGCTGATGTCGGTGAAGCAACGCTTCGCTTCAGCGATCGCAAACTACCTTGGCAATGCATCAAGACCTTTCCGCAGTCCGCTCCAAGCAAATTGTTAGACTACGCTGCATCATCGCCTATCTCTGCCCTCCCGCAGTTGTGCATCTAGTAGGCTTTCAATCTGTAGCCAACGCTCCTCTGTGGAGCCTCTTGCCTCCAGAATCATCGGGGGTGACCGCAGCTGAATATGTTGAGATCATCGCCGCGAAGAATATCGACGAGCCAGCCATCTACTGCAATTCTGAGTTCTTGATCTTCCGCATTGCAAATTCCATTGCTATCCACGCCATCGAGCGGGAATAACACTATCAAATCCAGAAGCTCGATTCCATCCTTCACCATATCGAACGATCGCTCAACCAGTAGTGTCGCCTCGTTATCTATGCGGAGGACGCTGAGAGCATGCAGGTATGCAATAAAATCGATGGGGCATCGCTCATGGAATACCCTTTCACTGGGCTGATACCGACGCAAGCGATCAATGTTGAATTCGAGCTGTCGATAAAAGTCGTCGGCAGAAGGGTCTGCTGTAAAAGCTTCGCCATAATCCTCTTGGAGAGCAGTGTAAGGTTCAGGCTCGTGGGCAAAGACAGGATGAGCAATTAAGAAGTGATCTATGAGAGTGGGCTTGCCAGAGCAATGCGTTCCTGAAACTGCAACTCTCATCGGCACAACCTCTGAGTATCTTTTCGTTGATAACCACAAGTTTCGTTGGTCTAACGCTCGCCATCACCTGGCCGCAGAAAGATGATAGGGTTTACAAGGATCATTCGGAGGCGGCTCAGGTGAATGGCGATGTTAGACACCGCCAGACTCGCCATATTCGAATCGAGCACCACGAGCGGCCTTGCATGCAGCCAGTATTTTGCTGGATGCCGATCCAGCTAGCGGGTACTTCTCATCTCTTTCGTGGGGGATTGGTTTAATGGTGAATGCACATCCATCCTCGCTAACAAGCCAGATTTCTTCCGAGCACTTTCTTCCTGTCGCAAACTCCCATCCACTGCCACAGTCACCTATCTCACTAGGGCGACTGGGATCAGCCTGCTCGTCATGGATGGCAAATGGATCAGCGCCAAACATAATCATGTCGTACTTGTTGATTTCGTCCTCCACCCACGGCTCTCCATAGATCAAGAGAACATTCTTGCCTGACTGCTTGGCGAGTTCCAAGCATTTCTGATACTCAGTGACCTCAGGCTCGGATGCTTTAATCTCGATCCAGGCATCCCAATCTGAAATCCAGAAATCTGGCAAATACCATATGCCATTAAGATCAAACCCTTCTCGCTCGTATACCCATTCAGCTCCCAAGCTCTCAAGAAACACCGCCCACCGTGCTTCAAGTCGAGAGCGGAACCGATAGCCTTTAAAAACTGTCTGAATTGGTTTCATGCATTTCGCGTGTGTCTAACGCTGAATGGACGGGTTCGATATCCGCGCCAGGCTGTGGATTTTTGACAGTATAAGCACCCTCGCCTCCCCTGCCTAATGTTATTGAATCAACTGCGGTGCAGCGGTTCTGGCCTTTGAAGCAAAAGCGTGATGGGATCTTATGCGGATCCGTTAACCACCTACTTGCCCTCATCCATCTGGAATGCTGTGCCCTGTCTCTGCTTGGTTCGTTCCTTGCCGAGAAACTGATCGGAAGCGCACAGTTCGACTGACACCGGGGTCGAAGGCCTGGGGCTATGGGGTCTCACTACTCCCCCACCCCTGACAAAGCCTTCCCATCCCCCGCCACCTCAGCCAGCCGCAAGCCGAGCGATGTAGTCCTCCCGCTTGCCCGCATTGATCCAGCCGGTGGCGATCGTCTTGCTGTGCTCATGGCTCACCCGGCCACGGTGGATGTGGGAGATGCCCGCCGGGAAGAAGATCGCCAGGGTGCCTTTCACGGCTTCCACGTGGTGGTCCTGCCAGTGGAATTCGGTGCCGCCGTCGGGGACGTCGTTGCAGTAAAGGATCCAGGCCAGCATGCGGCGGATCGGCTCGGTGGCCTCGTCGCTGGTGGTCCAGTCGCAGTGCCAGGCGTGGAAGGCTTCGCCGGGCGCATAGCGCTGCAGGTTGAAGATCGGCAGCACGAACAGCGACTCGCTGCGGTCGATCGCCACCAGGCTGATGGCGGTCGACACCTTGGTGGGCGCTGCAGGTCGGTGCGGTGCTCGAAGTAGGCGCAGATGCTCTCGGCGAGGGACTCGGCGGTCCCGTCGGGGATGGGGACAGAGCAATCAGCCCATGGTCTCAAAGGGACTCAACTCAGCAGGGCCAGCTCCTCCGGGAACGGGGTCGCCGCCAGCAGCTCGACCAGCCCCAGCCGCTGACGCCAGGCGGCGATCGGCAGCGCCCAGCCTTCTTCCCAGCGCATCGCCAGCAGGGTGGGCCCCAGCCGGGCCACCTCCAGGCCGAAGCGGATGCCTTCCCAGAGGCGCTCATTTTCCTCGGGCACCTCGAAGCCGTGGAAGATCCAGGCCGTCAACACGGCGGCAGAGGCCGGCTGGCGCAGGGCCGAGGCGTAGTACGCCGAACCCGCGGCCTCCCCAGGCACGTCCACGGGAATGGCCAGCACGGTGTGATGAATGTCATGGGTGAAGCGCAGCCGCTGTTGCAGGTAGGCGCCGGGGCCGTCCATGCCGGAGGTGTCCGGTGGTGGTGGCGCATGCAGCCCAAGCCGATCGAACCGCGCCTGATAGAGCTGGCCGAGGCTGCCGTTCGGCAGGGAACGCAACTCCTCGGCCGAGGGCCAGGGACCCCAGTACCGCTCAGCGGCGAGGGCGCTCAGGGCGGGATCCTCCAGCAACTGGGCCCGGCCCAGATCCCCCAGAACCGAGCTGCCGAGGGCATCCAGCAGGGGCACCGCATGGGGGAACACATGCTCCGGATCATGGGCCGTTTCGAGCAGGGCGATGGCGGCCCGCAGGCTGCGGCGCCGGAGGGCGGGATCGATCTTCATCGTGCGGGTGGAGCAGGGGCAGGGGACGCCAGCGGCCCCAGGTCATCCTCCTGGCTGCCGGCGTTGATCCAGCCGGTGGCGATGGTTTTGGTGTGCTCGTGGCTGACGCGGCTTCGGTGGATGTGGGAGATGCCCGCCGGGAAGATCGCCAGGGTGCCTTTCACGGCTTCAACGTGGTGGTCCTGCCAGTGGAATCGGTGCCGCCGTGGGCATGTCGTTGCAGGTGAGGATCCAGGCCAGCAGGCGGCGGATCGGCTCGGTATGGATCCTTGGAGCCTTGCAATCGAATCGCATGCCTCGATGATGTCGTGGAGATAAGCCGTTGTTTCACGCGGCATAGATCATCCTTTTGGTTTTCTCGATCTCGCGAGAGATGATTGCATTGCGCTCGGCGCCGCTCATGACAAGATCTACCTTGGTGCCGAGCATTCTCTGCAGCTCATCAAGCATCGCATAGTAAGCGTGGAATTTAGCGTGTCCACCAATTGGGGCAAATTCGACGAGAAGATCCACATCGCTTTCGCCTGGTCGAAAATCGTCCCTAATGGCTGATCCAAACGCAATAAGTTTCTGAACGCTGTACTTGCGGCACAGCTCGGCGATGGCTTCTTCGTGATTGTCGAGAAGAGTCGTCATGTGCCATCTCCTCAGTCATTCTATCTCAGGCAACTGGTTGGAGAGATTCTGGGTGTAAGGAGATCGGCTTCCCTGGTGTGGCGATCGCTGAGTCGGCGGGTCTGATCACCACTCCTTCGGCGCCTTCACGCCGATTCCATCAGCGTCTTCAACTCAGCAAGCTCCTTGTCCACAAGGGCTACCTGCTCTTCAAAGAACTGACGTGAGAAGGAAGGCGGCTGAAAGAATGTGATCATGAACTCACAACCGCTGCCGTTGGCGACCAAGCGTGCTGGAACCGTCCAGCTTGCATCGGGAGAGTTGAAGTCGTGATCGAGAGTGCCAAGGTCCGCATTGGGGCGGATACGCAATTTGGCCATGCCAGCGGGGGTCTCCATGTACCACCACTGGCCATCTGAGGGCTTCACAGACTTCACGTTGACGATGGCCCATTTCGGCCAGTTGGCGGCATCTGCGAGGAAGGCGAAGACCTGCTCCTGCGGCGCGTCTATCGAAATGGTTTTCGTAATGGCGTACGCAATCATCAGTGAAACAGACGTGCATCCAGCGTTACAGCCTAACGCTGGGCATTGGCTGATGACTCATCGTGCCGTCCGTTGCATGACGTGTCAGGCGTTGTCAGCGTCCAAACCCCCGTTCCGGCTTGTTGACGCTTGCACCGAGTGCTTGACGCGTCGAGGCCCTGCGTAGGCTCCTACAAAGTCGCTCTCCAGGTCATCCAAGGCGTCTATCACTTTGCGGAACTTGTTTCCGAATTCGGTAAGGGTGTATTCAACTCGCGGTGGCAGCTCTGGGTACGACTGCTTGTCCAAGACATTGAACTCGACGAGTCGACGCAGGCAGTCGTTGAGCACTTTCGCCGAGAGCCCTTCGATGCTGCGCTCCATCTCGCCTGGGCGGTTCACTCCGAGCACCACGAGCTGCAGCACCGTTAGCGACCATAGCAGCCGATGACAGTTTCAACCATCCTGCCAACGTGGCGAGGGGCCACGCGACGAGGCAGTTTCTTATCGTCTGATTTCATCACCTGATTTCAACGTATGACACCATTTTGTTCCCACCCTACCAAATTGTGCCTGCTTGCTGGATGACGGCGTGGGCATCAGAGTTTTGCCAGCCAACGTCCTTTTCACAATGAGCGATGCAGTGATGGACTTCTCAGGCAAGAAGCTCTTGGTCATCGGGGGAACGAGTGGTATTGGGAAGAAGGTCGCTCAGCTCGTTCTGCAGCGAGGGGGATCGGCGGTTGTGGTTGGGCACAGAGAGGATCACATCGATGCGGTCGTCAAGGAACTCGGCCCATTCGGGGTGATCAGCACAGAAAGGGCCGATCTCAGCAACGTTGCTGAAGCGGACGAACTGCGTTCCCGGATCGAGAGCAAGCATGCAGACACAGACCTACTTGTGAATGCTGCCGGGGTGTTTCTCCCCAAGCCATTCCTTGAACACTCAGAAGCCGACTATGACAGCTACTTCAGTATCAACAGGTCGGTGTTCTTCATCACGCAGACGGTTGCGAAGACCATGGTGGCACGGAAGCTCGGCGGCAGCATTGTGAACATTGGATCAATGTGGGCCAAACAGGCCATTGCCGCAACTCCATCCTCGGCCTACTCCATGGCAAAAGCTGGCCTTCACTCGCTGACCCAGCATCTCGCCATGGAGCTGGCTGGTGCTCATATCAGGGTCAATGCGGTGTCCCCCGCCGTTGTTGAGACAGCCATCTACGAGGCGTTCATTGAAAAGGAGAAGGTCCACTCGACACTTCAGGGGTTCAACGACTTCCACCCGATCGGACGTGTCGGCAGTTCGGAGGACGTCGCTGAAACCATCTGCTTCCTGCTATCCGATCGAGCCTCTTGGGTGACAGGCGCGATCTGGGATGTGGACGGTGGAGTGATGGCCGGGAGAAATTCCTATCAGTGAGCCTGGTGGTGTCCGTTATGCCGAAAGCCCCTAGCGGCGAACGGTTGTGAGTGGCACGCAGCCTCGCACAGTAAGCAGCTGTCTAATGTTCATGATCAGCAGCGGGCCATGGCTTTGGTGTGGGCATTAACCCTCGCCCCAGTCTTCTGTATCTTGATGTTAGGCGTCATTGCTGCCGCAGCGAGCCGATGCCTCGAATGACTTGAGGGCGGCCTGCCAAGCCGATTTGTGCTTGTCCAAGCCGCCGATTCGGGCTGCCGGGTGTGGCAGCGGAACGCAGTTTATGCCGAGATCTGATAATACTGTTGCCGCGACTCTGCCCAGCGCTAAAACAAGCTTTGGCTTGGCCATCTCCAGCTCGGGAAGAAGGAACTCACGGGATGCGTCTCGGACCTCGCTAATGCGCAGAGGGGCTGACATCCTGCCCGACTTGACGAATGGGAAGGCGTTTGTCGCATAGACGTCGAACAACTTCAGGCCGAAGTGCGCTTCCAACAGTTGCTCGAGCCTCACGTTTGTCTTGAGGTTCGGAGTTCGACCGAACGTTTGGATTTCTAGACTCGGAGGTCCAGCAAGCCCATCAGAGCTTGACCAATCCTGCAGTACGACGGCAAGGCCACCGGGCTTGTGGGCGCCTTTCGTGTATGGGCTGACCCAGTCACGAAAGTCGTAGCCGAAGTCTTCAGGCTGCTTATGGGGCGCGCATTGGGTGGCTACACGTTTCGCCGCAAGTTGTTTGTAGCCTTGGGGAAGTGCGACTTCGCTCGTCGTGAAGCCTAGCGCTGAATAGGGAGGCTTTGTATTCAAATTAGGCTGTGGGTTTTTAGCAGTATAAGCATCTTTGCATTCCCAGTCTCTCGTCTTTGAATCGGCTACGGTGCAATGGTTCTGCCCGTTGAAGCGAATACGTGATTGGATCTTGTGCAGATCCGTTATCCAACCACGCTAAATGGCTGACCTGATGACCACAGTTTGGCTCGCAAGCGGGTGACCGGTTTGAGGCTGTTGGGTCACACCACTCCCCCACTCAATCCAAAGTCTTCCCATCCCTCACCACTTCAGCCGGCCGCCAACCGAGCGATGTAGTCCTCCCGCTTCCCGGCATTGATCCAACCCGTAGCGATCGTTTTGGTGTGCTCGTGGCTGACGCGCCCGCGGTGGATGTGGGAGATGCCCGCCGGGAAGATCGCCAGGGTGCCTTTTACGGCTTCCACGTGGTGGTCTTGCCAGTGGAATTCGGTGCCGCCGTCGGGCACGTCGTTGCAGTAGAGGATCCAGGCCAGCAGGCGGCGGATCGGCTCGGTGGCCTCCTCGCTGGTGGTCCAGTCGCAGTGCCAGGCGTGGAAGGCTTCGCCGGGGGCGTAGCGCTGCAGGTTGAAGATCGGCAGCACGAACAGCGACTGCTCCGGCGCGCACTGGCGCAGCAGCGGACGCTCTTGCAGGTAACGCTCCAGCCCGGCGTTCACGCCGCGCACGATCACCTCAGCAAGGGCGAAGGACTCTGGATCGCTGCGGTCGATCGCCACCAGGCTGATGTCGGTCGACACCTTGGCGGGTGTGGCGCCAGCACCGGTGGCAGCGGCAGCATCGGCGCCGGCCTGCGGTTCGCCGAAGGCGACGCCGCGCCGATGCAGGTCGGTGCGGCGTTCGTAGAAGGCGCAGATGCCGTCGGCGAGGGCCGCATAGCCGGCGTTGCGGTAGGTGCCGATCAGGTTCATGAGTGGGCAGCCTCGCTGGCTTGGGCCCAGGGCACGGCCACCAGGCCGTCCAGCTGCTGCCAGCCGGCTGGATCCGCCACCACCAGCGCGCTGAGCCCCACGCGGGCCAGCGCCTCGGCCACCCGCTCGGGCGAGAGCGCGCCAGCGCCGGGCAGGGGCAGCAGCACCACCTGCGGGTCGGCGGGATCGGCCAGCAGGCGCAGCTCCAGGTCTTCCAGCGTGCGCTCGAAGAACGTCTGCCGCAGCGTGCGGGCCAGGGCGGGCCCCAGCGACGCCGCGAACTGGCGCAGGCCCTCGTCGTCGCCGCTGCAGCCGCAGTTGAGTGCCAGCCAGATCATCAGCTTGGCCCAGCTTTCGGTGGTCCACAGCGGCGGAAAGCTGCTGCGGTGCTGGCGCACCAGCTCGCCGATGGCGAAGTGAAACAGCGCCGCCTGCAGCTGTTCAGGGGCGGATGCCGTGGGAGGGGCTGACATTCAGGGTGCAGCGGGACCTGCCGCCAACACTGCCACCGCCAGCGGCCGGCTCGCCTGGTACACCTCCTGGCCGAACACGTTCTGCACCACAAACAGCAGCACGAAACCGATCACTGCCGCGATCAGGGGCGTGGTGATCCAGCCGGAGGCGATGCCGCCCAGCACCCCCCAGCGGATCTGGCGCACCCCCTTCATGCCCTGCAGCAGGCCGATGCCCAGCACCGAGCCGATCACCGCCTGCGAGCCCGACACCGGCAGCAGCGGAATCGTGGGCAGCCCCCAGCCCGCCAGCAGGCTCTCCAGCGCCGTGGAGGAAAACAGAAACAGCACCAGCGAATGCGACACCACCACCACCAGCGCCGCCAGCGGGGAGAGGGTGAGCAGGCTGTCGCCCACGGTCATCATCACGCGGCGGGAATAGGTGTACACACCCACCGCCACGGCGATGGCGCCGATCAGAAACAACTGCTCCACCGACGACACCTCGAACGGCCCGAAGCTGAGATTGCGAAACGGTGAGGCCTCCACGAAGAAGCCCATCACATTGCCGATGCCGTTGGCGCCGATCGCATAGGAGCCGAAGATCCCCGCCAGCAGCAGGCCGCTGCGGGTGTTGCGATCGAGCGAGAGCAGGTGGGGCCTGGTGAGGCTGATCCAGGCCACCAGCAGCTTGTACATCACCATCGCGAAGATCGCCCCGAGCACCGGCGACACCACCCAGGTGGCTGCGATCCGCCCCAATGTGCCCAGGTCGGTGGGGGAGCCGCTGAACAGGTTCCAGCCGATGATCGAGCCCACCACCGCCTGGCTGGTGGAGGCCGGCAGCCCCACGGCGCTCATCCAGGCCACCGTGAGCGCAGCGGCCAGGGCGGCGGTGAAGGCGCCCGGCAGGGCATCGATCGCGCCCAGCTGGCTGAGCCCCTCGGCGGCGCCGCTGCCGCTGGTGACGGCCCCGATGATCACGAACGTGCTGCAGAGGAAGGCGGCGGTGGGGAAGCGGATCATGCGCGTGGCCACCGCGGTGCCGAAGGCGTTGGAGGCGTCGTTCGCGCCCATCGACCAGCCCAGGAACAGGCCGCTGGAGAGAAAGATGAGCGTGACGAACAGGGCCATGGTCAAGGCGGCGGCTCAGAGGGATCGCTTGATCGCGAAGATGGAGAGGTCGTCGCCGATGTTCTCCGCCTTGTCGGCCAGGGCATCGAGCATGGCCACCGTTTCCCGCAGCAGCGTGCGCTGCTCGAAACTCAGGTCGGCCGCCACGATCCGGCGCTTGAGCTTGTAGGCGAGTCGGTCGGTTTGGTCTTCGAACACCCGCACTTCGTTGATGTGGTCGCGTACCGCCGCCGGGGTGCGGAAGAAGGTGCGCGCCGCCACCAGCACGGCCTGCACGCCGCGGACCGCCATCGCCGTCAGTTCGGCGAAATCCGCGCCGAATTCCGGCAGCCGCTGGGGTTGCACGATCATCAGCTCCTCGAAGTCGTCGCCCATGTCATCGAGCAGGGCGAACAGGCTGCCGAGCAGCCGCAGCACATCGCCGCGGGCATCAGGCAGCAGCATCTCGGTGTAGAGCATGGTCACGATCGTGCGGCGCAGCTCGCTGCAACGCCGCTTGATCTCGGTGAGCTGGTTGAGCTTCTCCAGGCAGATCGCTTCTGCTTCACTGCCGCAGAAATAGGCCTTGAGGCCCAGCTCTCCCACGATCACACCCTCGGCGATCTTGTCGAGGAACTCGTCGATCAGGCCTTCCAGGAAGCGGGTCTTGCCGAACAGCGGTGGAGTTTCATTCGCCACCTGTCACCCTCTCCCCGAACCTGTCCTGCCTGCACCGTACCCGCTGCCGCTGGCTCGGGCCACGGCGCCGCTCAGTCGTCGAGGGCCACCAGGTCGCGCAGCTGGCCGGGGTCGAGCCCGCCCAGCCATTCCTCGCCGCTGCCGATGATGTCTTCGGCCAGGCGGGATTTCTCGCGGATCATGCGGTCGATCTTTTCCTCCACCGAGCCGCTGGTGATGAACTTGTGCACCATCACCCGGTTGGCCTGGCCGATGCGGTAGGCGCGGTCGGTGGCCTGGTTCTCCACCGCCGGGTTCCACCAGCGGTCGATGTGGAACACATGGCTGGCGCGCGTGAGGTTAAGGCCCACCCCACCGGCCTTCAACGACAGCAAAAACAGCTGCGGGCCGCGCGGATCCTCCTGGAAGCGGTCGACCATCGCCTGCCGCTCGCTCTTGCTGCTGCTGCCGTAGAGGAACGGCACCTCCTGGCGGAAGCGCTGCTGCAGGTGGGCCTGCAGCAGGTGGCCCCATTCGGCGAACTGGGTGAACAGCAGCGCCCGATCGCCCGCTTCGATCACCTCCTCCACGATCTCGTCGAGGCGTTGCACCTTCGCCGAGCGGCTGGCGAAGCCGCTGCCCACGCCGGTTTCCTTCAGTGCCAGCGCCGGGTGGTTGCAGATCTGCTTCAGTTTGGTGAGCAGCGCCAGCACCTGGCCGTGCTTCTGGCCCAGCGGCGCCCGGGCGATGGTGTCGAGGCTGTCGTCCACCGTCTTGCGGTAGAGCGTCACCTGCTCGGGTGAGAGCCCCACCCACTCGTTCAGCTCCACCTTTTCCGGCAGGTCGGAGATGATCGATTTGTCGGTTTTCAGGCGCCGCAGGATGAACGGCCCCACGCGCGCCTTGAGGTCGCGCAGGGAGGCGGTGTCGCCATAACGCTCGATCGGCAGCCGGTAGCGCTGGCGGAAGAATTCCTCTTCGCCCAGCACGCGCGGGTTGAGGAAATCCATCAGCGCCCACAGCTCACTCACCCGGTTCTCCACCGGCGTGCCGGTGAGGGCGATGCGGAAGCGGCTCTGCTTGCCCGCCCGCGCCAGATCCCGCGCCGACTGGCTCTGCTTCGAGCTGGGGTTCTTGATCGCCTGCGCTTCATCGATCACCATCCCCTGCCAGTCGATCGCCGCCAGCAGTTCGTTGTCGCGTTGCAGCAGGCCGTAGCTGGTCAGCAGCAGATCCACCCCCTTGAGCGCCTTCTTCAAGGCGGCGTCGGTGGCGGGGCGGCGCGGCCCGTAGTGCTCGCGCACCTCCAGTTCGGGCGTGAAGGCTGCCGCCTCCCGCTTCCAGTTGGTGAGCACGGAGGTGGGCGCCACCAGCAGCACCGGCCGCTTCAGCTCCTGCTCCGCCTTGAGGTGCTGCAGGAAGGCCAGCAGCTGGATCGTCTTGCCCAGGCCCATGTCGTCGGCCAGGCAGGCGCCCTGATCGAAGCGGTGCAGGAAGGCCAGCCAGCCCAGGCCGCGTTCCTGATAAGGACGCAGCTGGCCGGCGAACCCTTCCGGGGCGGGCAGCGGATCGGGGGCCTTCTGCTGGTGGTATTGCTCCAGCACCGCCTGCAGCCGGGGCCCCGCCGTGAAGCGGTGCACCGGCAGCCGCTGCAGCGTTTCCCCTTCGTTGCCCGTCACCCGCAGGGCGTCGTCGAGGCTGAGCGGGGGATCGAGGGCGCAGAACTTCTCGGCGTTGCGCAGATCGCCGGGCCGCAGCTCGATCCAGGCCCCCTTGTGCTGCACCAGTGGGCTGCGCTTGCCCGCCAGCCGCTCCAGATCGCGCAGGCTCAAGGTGACGCCGCCGATCATCAGCTCCCAGCGCCAATCCAGCGATTCGCCCAGGCTGAAACCGCGCGAGCTGGCCGGCAGTTCCGCTTCGATCGAGAGCCCCAGGCGGCTGGCCAGGCCGCCGCTCAGGCTCGGCGGCAGCACCACACCCACACCCACGTCGCGCAGGCGGGCAGCGGCGGTGCGCACCAGCACGAAGGCTTCGGCGGGCGTCAGCGCCATCTGCTCCGGCGTGGCCGTATCAAGGCCGCGCTCGATCGGCTCGAACACCTGCAGCGCCCGGCCCAGGCCTTCCAGCAGCAGCTCGCCCGGTTGCTGCACGGCGATCTCGCCCAGCTGCACGGTGCTGGCTCCGGCGGCCCACACGGCCGAGGCGGCCAGCTTCAGGCTCGGATCGGCTTCCCCCTGCAGGCTGAAGCGCAGCGGCCAGAGGTCGTCGCCTTCGGCCGGGATCTCCAGCTCCAGGCAGGTGTGGGCCGGCGCCACGCGGCCCGCCACCGCCTCACGCCAGTGGTGGGTGGCGGTGGCGAGCCGTTCGGCGTCCTCCGCCGACAGGTCGAGCCGCCCATCGCCGGGGCCGAGCGCCCGCTGCCAGGCCGCCAGCAGCGGATCCAGCCCTTCGGTGGCCGGCACGAAGCTCTCGCGCATCTGGCCGTCGAGCAGGTCGGCGAGGATCGCCACCACGCGCAGCCGGCTGGATCCCGGCCGCCAGCAGGCCAGCGGCGCGGCGCCATTGCTGAGGCCCAGGCCGGTGCCCAGGCCACCGCCCATGCCGGCACCCAGGCCACCGCCAGCACCTCCGCCACCGCCGGGGCCGTTGCCGGAGGGGGCCAGCGCCGCCACCGCCACCTGGGGCAGCTGCGCGGCCAGATCTTCCAGCCGACGACGATCCTCTTCCCGGTTCAGCAGCGGCACCCAGCGGGCCCGGCCGCCCGCGGCGCCGGCGCTGGGCTCCACCTGGGGCAGCCAGCGGCCGCGGGCGATCAGGCTCAGCGCCCAGCGCTGCAGATGGCTCCACCAGCGCAGTTCATCGGCCAGATCGGGGTGATGGCCGGACAGGGGCAGCTGCCCCAGCCAGTCGGCGGCGGCGGCGGGCTTGAGCCAGAGGCCCTCCACCTGCCACGGCCACCAGCTGAGCGCTTTCGGGATCGGCTCACCGGCCTGCAGCGGCAGGCCGCTCCAGGGGCCGCTGGCGCTGCTCTTGCTGCCGCGGGCGTTCTGGCTGCGGCTCGGCAGGGTGAGCGTGGCCACGGCGGGGCGGAAGGCCTCCGACCAGAGCTCGTGCTCCTCCAGCCAGGCGCCCAGGTCGTCCTGGTCGAGGCTGAGCGGGTGGGGCTCCGGCGTGCGTTTCGGCGTCACCGGCGCCGCCACCCGCCAGGTGTCGGCCCAGATCAGCAGACCGGGCCGGTCGAAACTGCCCACCGTCGCCCCTGCGGCGATACCGGAAGTCAGCCAGGTGGCATGCAGCAGGCTCATGGCCGGGGGGTCAGGGCCTGATCAAGGCCGAAGTGCGGGCAGCAGACGCTGGGCACCTTGCAGCAGCAGGGCAGCGCCCGCGACAGGCAGCCAGAGGGGCAGCCAGGCACGGATCAGCGCCATCATCAACGACGACAGGCCAGGTGCCAGTCCCGGGCCCCACGCCAGCGGCCCGAACGGGGGCAGATCCAAGGCGGCGCCCAGGCTGAGGATGCCGCACACCGCCCCCACCAGCCCCGCCTGCAGGTGCCCGTCATCCGGGTCGACGCGCTGCAGGTGAAAGGCCAGCAGGCCATAGAAGAAGCCGCAGCCCCCGGCCCGCAGGGCCGGCTCCAGGCCCCCGCCTAGGCCGAGCGCCGCCGCCGCGCCCCCGGCCAGCAGCGCCCAGCTGATCGATTGCAGCCGCAGGCGCGCGCGGGGCTGTGCCGAAGGCCTGGGCTGCGCCGAAGGCTGGGGCTGGTCGGAGGCGGGCAGCACAGCGACGGCGGGGCGGGCGCAGCGTAAGGTGCCGCCCCGGATCCGGGCAGGGGGGCGCTCGCCGAAGATGGGCGCTTCGCATTGTTTCGTCGCGACGGGCCATGGCTGCCGCACCTTCTTCCAGCGCCTTCCCGGCGGCCCAGCCGCGTCCCCGCAGCGGCGCCGAGATCCGCGAGGCGTTCCTGGCCTTCTACGCCGCCCGCGACCACCGGCGCCTGCCCAGCGCTTCGCTGGTGCCGGACGACCCCACCGTGCTGCTCACGATCGCGGGCATGCTGCCCTTCAAGCCGGTGTTCCTGGGGCAGGCGCCGCGGCCGGCGGCGCGGGCCACCACCAGCCAGAAGTGCATCCGCACCAACGACATCGAGAACGTGGGCCGCACGGCGCGGCACCACACCTTCTTCGAGATGCTGGGCAACTTCTCCTTCGGCGACTACTTCAAAGCCGAAGCGATCGCCTGGGCCTGGGAGCTCTCCACCGAGGTGTTCGGCCTGGATCCCCGCCACCTGGTGGTGAGCGTGTTCCGCGAAGACGACGAAGCCGAGGCGATCTGGCGCGAGGTCGTGGGGGTGAACCCGAAACGGATCATCCGCATGGATGAAGCCGACAACTTCTGGGTGTCCGGCCCCACCGGCCCCTGCGGCCCCTGCTCGGAGATCTACTACGACTTCCACCCCGACCGCGGCGATGACGCCATCGATCTGGAGGACGACAGCCGCTTCATCGAGTTCTACAACCTGGTGTTCATGCAGTTCAACCGCGATGCGGAAGGAACGCTCACCCCGCTGGCGAATCGCAACATCGACACCGGCATGGGTCTGGAGCGCATGGCACAGATCCTGCAGGGCGTGCCGAACAACTACGAAACCGATCTGATCGTTCCGCTGATTCACACAGCAGCCACCCTGGCCGGCGTTGATTACAGCCAGCTTGAGGAGAAGGGCAAAACCTCGCTCAAGGTGATCGGTGACCACAGCCGCGCCATCACCCAGTTGATCTGCGATGGGGTCACGGCGTCGAACCTGGGCCGCGGTTACATCCTGCGGCGCCTGCTGCGGCGGGTGGTGCGCCACGGCCGCCTGCTCGGCATCGATCAGCCCTTCCTGCGCACCATGGGCGAAGCGTCGATCGCGCTGATGGCGCCGGCCTTCCCGCAGCTGCTGGAGCGGCGTGAGGCGATCCTGGCCGAGCTGGGCCGCGAGGAGGCCCGCTTCCTCGACACGCTCGAGCGCGGCGAGAAGCTGCTGGCGGAGGTGCTGGCCTCCCGCCCCACCGCCATCAGCGGCGCCCAGGCCTTCGAGCTCTACGACACCTACGGCTTCCCGCTGGAGCTCACCGAGGAGATCGCCGAGGAGCACGGGCTCACGGTTGACCGTGACGGCTTCGAGGCGGCGATGGAGGCCCAGCGGCAGCGGGCCAAGGCGGCGGCCGTGAGTGTGGACCTCACCGTGCAGGGGGCGGTGGCGGCCGCGGCGGCCGACCTCCCCGACACCCGCTTCGAGGGCTACGGCGCCCTGGAGCATCCCAGCCAGGTGCTGGCGCTGGTGGTGAACGGCAGCCCCGCCGAGCGGGCGGTGGCGGGTGAGGCGGTGCAGGTGGTGCTGGATGCCACGCCCTTCTATGGCGAATCCGGCGGCCAGATCGGCGACCGGGGCCTGCTGCTGGGCGGCGTGCTCGGCAGCGAGGGCGCCGGTGACGCCGGCGTGATCGTGCGGGTGGAAGCGGTGAGCCGCCTGCGCAAGCAGTTCGTGCACCAGGGCCGGGTGGAGCGCGGCAGCCTGGGACTCGGTGATCGGGTGATCGCCCGGGTCGATCGGGCCTGCCGCCGCCGCGCCCAGGCGCATCACACCGCCACCCACCTGCTGCAGGCGGCGCTCAAGCAACTGGTGGATCCCGCGATCGCCCAGGCGGGTTCGCTGGTGGATTTCGATCGCCTGCGCTTCGATTTCCACTGCCCCCGCGCCGTGAGCCGTGAGGAGCTGGAGCGGGTCGAGGAGCTGATCAACGGCTGGATCGCAGATGCCCACGACCTGGAGGTGCAGGAGATGGAGCTGGAGCGGGCCCGCGCGGCCGGGGCGGTGGCGATGTTCGGTGAGAAATACGACGCCCAGGTGCGGGTGGTGGATGTGCCGGGGGTGTCGATGGAGCTGTGCGGCGGCACCCACGTGGCCAACACCGCCGAGATCGGCCTGTTCAAGATCGTCAGCGAAACCGGTGTGGCGGCCGGCATCCGCCGCATCGAGGCAGTGGCGGGTCCGGCGGTGCTGGCCTACCTGAACGAACGCGAGGCGGTGGTGCGCGAACTGGGCGACCGCTTCAAGGCCCAGCCCGCTGAAATCGTGGAGCGGGTGAGCGCCATGGCCGAGGAGCTCAAGGCCACCGGCAAGGCCCTGGCCGCTGCCCGCGCCGAACTGGCGCTGGCGAAGGCGGCGGCGCTGGCGGCCCAGGCGGAACCGCTCGGCTCCTTCCAGCTGCTGGTGGCCCGCCTCGATGGCGTGGAAGGTGCCGGTCTGCAGGGGGCGGCCCAGCAGCTGCAGCAGCAGCTGGGCGAGGGCGGCGCGGTGGTGCTGGGCGGCCTGCCCGATCCCGCCGATCTCACCAAGGTGATCCTGGTGGCCGCCTTCGGCGCGGCGGTGGTGCAGGCGGGTGCCAAGGCGGGCGCCTTCATCGGCACCATCGCCAAGCGCTGCGGCGGTGGCGGCGGCGGCCGGCCCAACCTGGCCCAAGCCGGCGGCCGCGACGGTGCTGCCCTGCCGGCGGCCCTCGACGAGGCGCGCGCCGCCCTGGGCGCCGCCCTGGGCTGAGGGGGCTCCGAGGCGGGCCCCAGGCGGCAGTGGTGCGGCTAACGCGTGCGCAGCCGGCGTCGAAGTCGCCAGCGGGAGACGGGGCCAGGGGCGCCTGCCCGCTCAATCGCCTCCTGCAGGGGCGCCAGGCTCTCGCAGCCTTCCAGCCGCACCAGCGCCTGCAGGGCGCTGCCCACGGCAGCACGCTCGCCGCGGCTTCCCATAGCGGTCACCACCGCTGCCGCCAGATCCGGGTGGCCATGGTTTGCGGCGCCAGGGCCTGCCACCGCCACAGCGCCAACTGCTGGCTCCGCCTCCCCGGGCAGCGGCTCGAAACGGCGAGTGAGCTCCACAATCCAGCGCAGCCCTGCGGGTGGATGGCAGCGCCAGCCCTGCACGATCAGCCCCACCAGATGCTCGCCGGGATCCGGCAGCAGCACCCCCGGCAGGGCTGAGGGCTGCGGCGAGGCGTGGCGGGCGCTGGCGGCCTGCCCCGAGCCCAGCAGCGGCAAGGCGTGGATCTGCAGGGGCAGGCGCCCCGTGCGCACGGCCTCGCCGGCCGCTTCCTCCAGCGCACAGCGCTGCAGCCTGGCCACCGCCCGGCGCACCGTCAGGCCCGCGCATCCGCCCGCTGCTCCCATCACCACCAGCTCCAGCCGCCGCACGGGCAAGGGCTGACCGCCGCAGCGGACCGGCATCAGGTGGCTGGCCAGATCCCCCTGGGCCAGCAGGGTGAGGCCGTTGTGCGCGGCCGCTGCACCGAGTTGCTCGGCGGCTCGCACGGCCAGGCCGCTCAGCAGCCAGGAGCGCCGCTGCAGCCCCAGGGAGCGCGCCGCCACCGACCCGTTGCCGGCCGCCTTGCCCAGCCGTGCCACCGCCAGCGCGGCCAGCTCGAAGCCGGCACCATTGTCATGGTCGAAGTCGATCAGCTCCAGCCACTCCTGCCAACGGCGCAGGGCCAGCGGTGGTGCGGCCAGGCAGGCAGCGAGCAACAGGCGCAGCGGCGGATCGGGCGCCGGGCCGACCCAGGGGCGGATCCGGTCGGGATCAAAGGCCGTCATCGGTGCCAGGCGGGCAGGGTCCACCCTGACCCAGGATGGTTCCTGCACGGCTCCCAGGGGTCCCGGCCCATTGCTCCCCCGTCCATGGCTTCCCCCTGAGCGGGCGATGGCTGCCACCGGCCCCGGGGCTGCTGCCCTTCCCACCTGGCGACCCACCCCGGCGCAGGCGCTGGTGCTGCAGGCCTGTCTGCTGCCTGAGGCTCCGGCCCAGGCAGCCTTTCGCGCCTGGGCCGCCCTCGCTGAGCCCACCGCCGAGCTCCATAACGAGCTCGCCGCCGAGCCGCTGTTGAGCGATGCGGCCACCCGGCGGTTGTTGCCGCTGCTGTGGTCGCGCTGGCGCCAGTGGCCGCACAGCGGCGACGCTGCGGCTGCTGATGCGGTTGTGGCGGGCAGCCTGCCCGAGGTGAAGCGCACCTGGCTGGAGAACCACCGCCGCCTCAAGGCCGCCAACATGCTGGCCGAGCAGCTGGCGGCCGCCGGTGTGCCGGTGATGCTGGTCAAGGGGTTGCCGCTGGCTCTCCAGGCCTACGGGGATCTCGGCCTGCGTCCCATGGGCGACTTCGACCTCGTGGTGCCGTTCGCGCAGGCGCAACCGGCCCTGCGGGTGCTGGCCGCTGCTGGCTGGCGCCCGCAGCCCACCCCGCTCAAGCACTCCAGCCATGAAGACGGCGAGGCGCTCCTGCCGCCCTGGGCACTCCAGCCACGTCCGCTTGAGGCGTTTGATGAGCCGTTCCTGCAGGTGCGCCACGGCCATGGCTTTCGCCATGCCAGCAGCCTGGAAGCCGACCTGCACTGGTTCGTCTTTCAGGGCCACTGCGATCCCGGCGTTGATGACGGGCTCTGGCACAGGGCCATCGCCCTGGCCTCGGTGAACCGGGCCCCCGGTGGTCAACCATCGCCGCTGCTGCTGGTGCCCGACCCGGCGGATCACCTGCTGCTGCTGCTCAGCCATGCCGCCCGCTGGGACGCGGTGCCGGCGGTGCGCTGGCTGGCGGATGCGGCCCTGCTGCTGCGCGTGGCCCCCACCCTCGACTGGGACCGCCTGCGGCTGGAGGCGCGTCGCCGCCGGCTCGCCGTTCTGGTGGCGCCGATGCTGGCGCTGCTGCAGGAGCAGGCGCAGGCGGCTGTACCCCCAGACCTGGTGCGCGAGCTGGCGGCGGTGCCCCTGTCGCGGCGGGAGCGGCTGCTGGCCCCGGTGCAACCGGGCAGCCCCGACTGGCGTGGTGGCGTGGAAGAACTGCGCTATCTCCACCGGCGCTGGCGCCAGCTGCGGCGGCGAGCGGCGACCGGAGCCCCGCTGCCTGCGTTCCACCGGTTTGCCTGCCACGTGCTCGGGGCACCGGACCGGCGCGCGCTGAATGCCTATGTGCTGACGGAGGTGCAGCGACGGCTGGGTTGGCGCTGACACGTGTGATCAGCAGCGCAGGCGACAAGTTCAAGGTATGTTTATGTCGCTAAGGACGTGAGCGTTGATGCTTGAGGGTGTTGATCCAGCGGGCCGTGATACAGAAGCCAGACGGCATGGAGAGGCTGAGATCAGCGGATTCAAGATCGACGGATTCAAGATCGACGGATTCAAGATTAGCGGATTCAAGATCAACGAACCCGATGTGATTCATCAGGCCTTCGATGATGAGGTCGTGGTGGTGGATCTGCGCTCCGGCGCCTATTTCGGCCTCAGCGATTCCGCCACCAGGGCCGGGCAGATGGTGGGTCCCGAGGGTGTCTCCACAGCAGGCCTTGCGGCTGCCCTGCGCAGCCTCTGGCCCGCGTCCACTGCTGCGATCGACGCCGATGTGTGTCAGTTCGTTGATCAGCTCCTGGCCCATGATCTGATCGTTCCCATCGCCGAGTGCCCAGCGCCGTTGCCGGCGCCCGAGGGGCTGGTGCCGGCCTACGGGCCTCCTGTGCTGCAGAAGCACAGTGATCTGCAGGAGCTGTTTCTGCTGGATCCGGTGCATGAGGTGGATCCAGGGGCCGGCTGGCCGAATCTGCCGGAGCAGGGCAGCAGCGTGGTGCTGACAGTCGCCCCTGACCGTGAACGACTGGTGGCCCGCACCCCCGAGCTCACGCTGCTGATTCATCGCACCAGCGGCCTTTATGCCGTCCTGGACGGGGAGGCGCACCTGCTCTGGAGCCGCATCGCCAGCGGCCCCACCACGCTCACCGCCGGCCCCTTCACCGATGCCCTGCTGCAGGCGGGCTTCGCTGTGGTGGCACCAGCGGCCGCCACCCCAGCCCCCTCCAGTGAGGCGGGTGCCGCCGCGCTGGAGCCCCTGCCGACCCCGCCGCTGGCCCCCACCCTCCACCGCGACCTGGCGGACACGCTGCGGCCCTGGATCTCTCGCCCCCTGCCCCTGCCTGCCGCCGAGCCCCTGCCGGCCCAGGTGATCACCGCCGCCTTCGACGCCTACGCCGCCGCCACGGCCGAGCGCTGCGGCACCGGCTTTCGGGAGCAGGCCTTCCGCCTCGGTGGGCGGCGCCTCGCTGTGCGCGTCCTCCCCGGCCAGGACGTCGAAGCCCTGCTGCCGGCCCTGGCCCACCGGGCCGAGACGGCTCCCCACGCCCAGGACGCGCCCGCCCACGACGGCCCAGCCCACGACCCGCCAGCCCTGACGATCACCCTGTTCACCGCCACCGAGCTGCCGGCGTCGGCGCCGGTGGCGCAGGTGCTGCTCACCCTGGCCATCAACTTTTCCGACGCGATCGGCCCCCGCGGGGAGCTGCTGGCGCTGCAGGGGTCCGGGCTCTCCGGCCACTACGACTCCGGCACGCAGCTGCTGGCGGTGCTCGACCGCGCCGGCGGCCAGGCCTGGGTGGTGAAGCGCGATGAGGCGCCGTTGCCGTTCTGGGAGCTGGGCTCGCCGCTGCGGTTCCTGCTGCACGAGTGGTTCGCGGCCGAGGGTCTGCAGTTCGTGCACGGGGCTTGCGTGGGCGGCTGCCGCGGCGGGGTGCTGCTGGCCGGGCCCGGCGGCGCCGGCAAGTCGACCACGGCTCTGCTGTGTGTGGCTGCCGGCCTGCGCTATGTGGGCGACGACTACTGCCTGGCGGACCCGGCCCGCGGCTGGATCCACAGCCTCTACGGCACCGGCAAGCTCAAGGGCGCAGAGGATTTCCAGCGCCTGCCCGGCCTGGAGGGCCAGGCCATCAATGCGGATGCGTTCGAGCGGGGCGGCACGGGCAAGGCGGTGCTGCCGGTGGCCGCGCTCTGGCCCGAGCGCATGGTCGAAGGCCTGCCCCTGCGGGCGATCCTGCTGCCCCGGCTCAGCAGCGACGCCGTACCGAGGCTCGAGCCCTGCTCCGCCGCCGAGCTGCTGCTCGCGCTGGTGCCCAGCACGGTGGGCCAGCTGCCGGCCGCGGATGACGGCGATTGCCGCCGCCTGGTGCAGCTGGTCGCCGGCCTGCCCGCCTACGTGCTGCACCTCGGCGCCGATCCGTCGCTGCTGCCGGCTGCGATCGAGGCGCTCACCGGCCGATGAAGGTGAGCGTGATCGTGCCGGTGCTGAACGGCGAACGGTTCCTGTCGGCGGCGCTTGAAAGCGTGCTGGTGCAACCCCGCCAGCTGCCGGGGTTGGAGCTGGAGCTGATCGTGGTCGACAACGGCTCCGAGGACGGCACCGTGGCGATGGTGCGGGACGCCTTCGCCGGCCGCGTGCAGCTGGTGCAGGAGCCACGCCGCGGCATCGCCCACGCCCGCAACGCCGGCCTGGCGCTGGCCACGGCCCCGCTGATCGCCTGGCTTGATGCCGACGACCTCTGGCTGCCGGACAAGCTGGCGCTGCAGTGCCGCTGGCTGGCCGCGCACCCGGAACTGGCCATGGTGTTCTGCCATGGCGATGAATTCAGTGATCCCGTTGGCGTCTTCCCCTGCCGTCCGGCCCAGCCGTTGCTGAGTCCCAGCGCGCTGCTGGCCAGGCGCGAGGCGTTCGAGGCGGCCGGCCCCTTCCCTGCCGTGGCCTGCGGCGAGTTCATCGCCTGGATCGGCTGGACGAAAACCCTGGCACTGGCCTCCGGTGTGCTGCCGGAGCTGCTGGTGCGCCGCCGCGTGCATGCCACCAACACCACCCGCGCGGCTGGCGCCCTGCACGATTATGCCGCCGCCATGCACTGGCTGCTGCTACGGCGCCGCAGCCATGGGGGCAGCGAGGAACCCAGCCAGGAACTCAGTCAGGAGCCCAGCCAGAGCCCGGTGGCCCCGTGACGGCCCTGTTGTTCACTCCCGTGCTGCCAAGCCCCACAGGGGGTGGCTCGGCCATGCGTGCCAGCGCCGTGCTGGAGGTGCTGGCGGAGCAGGGTCCGGTGATCGTGGTGCACCTGCCGGTGTGGGGAGACCGCTCCGAGCTGTTTGATCGCCGCTGGGTGCAGCGCCACGCCACAGCCGTGCTGCGCATCACCGCCGATGAGCTGCCGCAGCTGACCGAGCGGGTGGCGGCGACGCTGAGCGCCTGTGTGCCGGACCAGCCGCTGCGGCTGATCCATGCCTTCCGCCTGGTGGTGGCCCCGCTGGCGCTGCGCTGCCTGGGGCTGGCAGCCGCCGGCCGCGCCTGCTGCTGGATCTCGACGACGACGAATGCGCCCGCGATCTGGAGTACGCGGCGCTGGAGCAGGCCGCGGGCCGGAGCGAGCGGGCCGAGCGCCTGCGGGCGGAGCGGGGTCGCATGGAGCGCTTCCGTGGGCTGCTGCTGGAGCGTTTCGATCAGGTGTTTCTGGCCAATCCCGCCGACTGCCGGCTGCTGGCCCAGCGCTACCCCGGTCGTTGCTTTGTGCACCTTCCCAACGTGATGCGGCCCTTGCCGCCCCGCGCCATGGGGGTGCCCGATCCCAGCAGCCCGCTGGCGCCTGAGCCCAGCAGCCCGGTAGGGGCTGAGCCAAGCAGCCTGGTGGCGGCCGATCCCCGCGGGATGTTGTTTCTCGGCACGCTCGATTACCTCCCCAACGAAGACGGCGTGGCCTTCTTTGTTGGGGAGGTGCTCCCCCTCCTCCGCGCCGCCGATGCCGCCATGACCCTGCGGGTGGTGGGTGTGGGCCTGCCGCCCTCCCTGGCGGGCCTCGCCGCCGTGCCGGGCGTGACGCTGGTGGGGCCCGTGCCGGAGACGGCACCGGAGTTCGCTCGGGCCGGGATGCTGGTGGTGCCGCTGCGGGCCGGGAGTGGCAGCCGCATCAAGATCCTGGAGGCCTTCCAGCACGGCACCCCCGTGGTGTCCACCGCCAAGGGGGCCGAAGGTCTGGCCGTGGTGAATGGCGAGCAGTTGCTGCTGGCGGACAGTCCGGCGGACCTGGCCGCCGCCTGCCTCACCCTCGCTGCCGATCCAGCGCTACGCCAACGCCTCGCCACCAACGCCCGCGGCTGGGTGGAGCGCGAGCACGGGCTGGAGGCCATGGCCACGGTCTTTGCCCGGGCCATGGATCTTCCCGGTGTGAACGCTTGAGGCCAGCAGATTGCCCCCAGCCTTTGATTCTTGTGGGAACCCACCACAAGACTGGCACCGTTTGGATGCAGAAACTCTTCTCAGAGATCTGCTCTTGTTATGGCTTGAAATTCTACCAAGGTGGGCAAAATGGTTTGCCAGTCGATGCTCATGTGTTCCTGCAGGATCATAGTCGTTTTGTCTTCTCTGACCTGCCCAGACCCTATCGAGGCCTTCATCTGATTCGTGACCCCAGGGACATATTGATCTCAGGTGCTCATTATCACGGTCGCTCTGATGAGGCGTGGCTCCACGTTCGGCAGAAGAGGTTTTTCGGGCGGACCTATCGGCAGGCAATCCGCGGATGCAGTTCTCTGGCTGATGCCGTTGCTTTTGAAATGCGCCATGAGGGCGGACGTACGATTCGGGAGATGTTGTCTTGGACATACTCGAACCCCTTGATTGTTGAAGCCAAATATGAAGACATGGCTGGAGATGAGGGGATGGAGCACATGGCTGATATCTTTCCTTTCTTGGGTTATCCGCAGGATGCCTTGCCCGAGCTTGTGGCCATTGCCAGACGTGTGAGCATCTTTCACGGTGGCACGGATGCCCTGGGGCATGTCAGGGATGGCCGCGTCAAGCAGTGGACTCAGGTCTTTGATGAACGCCTGAAGGCTCTGTTCATCGATTGTTTTGATGATGCGCTGATTCGGCTGGGATATGAAGTGAATCATGCTTGGTGAAGCACTTTGGTGCACCAGGCTTTTGCGCACCCAGCGTTGACGCAGCAGGCGTTAGTGTTGATCTGGTTCACTCCTCTCTTGCTCACTCCTCGCCTGTCCGTCGTTGCTCAGGACGTTCCGCAGGCTGTTGATGATCTCGATGCTGAAGATCAGTGCTCTGCCGTTGTGGTAAGCCTCCTTCCACTGGTCGGCCTTGGCACCGGTGACGGACCCATCCGGGTGCACTTCGGCATGCCATTCCCCTTCCGTCCAGTCGGTCTGCTGCTCCATCACCCACTGCAGGGTCTGCTCGAACACCTGCACGTAGCGTGCGTCCCCTGTCAGCCGAAACAGCGTGAGGCTGCTCATCAACGCCTCGGCCTGCACCCACCACACCTTGCGGCGGTCCTGCGCCTTGCGATGGAAGCCGCCGCTGTAGAAGAAGCCGCCCCGGGCGGCATCCCAGCCGTGGCGATAGGAATAATCGAACAGGCGGCCATAGAGATCGAGCCAGGTCGTGTTCGACTGCCCGACGGTTTCGATCGCATCTGCCAGCAACCAGATGGTTTCCAGATCGTGCCCGTAGGACACCAGGGCCCCGCCGCCGCTGAGGATCGGCGTCCAGTCGCGCCGGTGCTGATCGGTGCAGGCGCCCAGCTCCTGCCGCACCACGGTGTTGCCCAGGATGGTGATCAGTTCCAGCAGCCGCTGCCGTGCCCGCAGGGAGCCGCTGGCGCGCACGTACTCCGCCAGCGCCTCCAGCAGGTGCAGGTGGGTGTTGGTGAGCTTGGCGCCTGCCGGTCCGCCGATCGGCGAAGCCCGCCGCGCCGCCGGCGCCGACCAATCCACGCCGAACAGTTCGTGATAGCCGCCGTAGACGGCGTCATGGCCGTGGCAGTCGATGCGATCGAACAGCTCGCCGGCATGGGCCAGGGCCTCGGGATCGCCCGTGGCGCGGGCATAGCCGGAGAGGGCGAACAGCGCGAAGGCCTGGCCGTAGATCACCTTCGTGCCATCCACCACGCCTCTGCCGCTGGCGTCCACCGTCCACACGTAGCCGCCGTGCAGCGGGTCCAGGAAGCGACCGACAAGAAAGCGGTAGCCGTGCTCCGCCGCCTCCCGCATCGCCGTCGCCGCTTGCTCGCCGGAGGCCAGGCGGGCGAACAGCCACAGCAGGCGTGCCTGGGTCACCAGGGATTTCGTCGGCTGCGGCCCCGGCCGCGCTGAGGCAGCAAGCGCCACGCTGTAGCCGCCGTATCGCCGGTCAAGCACGTGCGGGTACCAGAACGGCAGCACGGCCTCGTTCAGGTTTCGCGCCAAAGCCGGCAGGGCCGCCTCCAGCCGTGCCACCGGATCGCCCCCGGCGGCCGCAGGCGCGCTCATTCCGCCTGTTGTCCAGCCCGGCTCTGCCGCAGCCAGAGGTGGGCGTAGGCACCGCCGGCCGCCAGCAGCTGCTGGTGGCGCCCCTGTTCCACGATCCGCCCCTGCTCGATCACCACGATCTGATCGGCCTCCACGATCGAACTGAGCCGGTGCGCGACCGTGAGCACCGTGCGCGGCCCCTGGAAGGCGGCCAGTGCCTGCTGGATGCCGTGCTCGCTGTGGCTGTCGAGGGCGCTGGTGGCTTCATCGAGGATCAGCAGCTGCGGGTCGCGCAGCAGGGCGCGCGCCAGCGACAGCCGCTGCCGCTGCCCGCCGCTCAACCGGTAGCCCCGCTCGCCGATGGCGGTGGCGTAGCCGTGGGGGAGTGCGCTGATGAAGCCGTGGGCGCCGGCGGTGCGGGCGGCGGCTTCGATCGCCGCCTCACTGCTGCCCGCGCTGCCGAAGGCGATGTTGTCGCGGATCGAGGCGTTCAGCAGCAGCACGTCCTGGCTCACCACGCCCAGCTGCCGCTGCCAGCTGTCGAGATCGAGGCTGCGCAGGTCAATGTCGTCGATCAGCACCCGGCCGCTGCTGGGATCCTGCAGGCCCACCAGCAGATCCACCAACGACGACTTGCCTGCGCCGGATGGTCCCACCAGGGCCACGGTGCTGCCGGCCGGAATCCACAGGTCGATGGCCCTGAGGCTTGGCTCGGCGCGGGCCTCGAAGCGCAGCCCGACCGCCTCGAAGCGCACCCCGTGCCGCAGGCCTGTGAAGGGGAGGCCACCCTGGCGCCGGAAGCTCTTGTCGCCGGTCTGCAGCAGGTCGTCGAGCTGCTCGATCCGGCCGCTGTTCTGGGCCAGCTGGTTGAAGTTGGCAGCGGTTTGGATCAGGCGCAGGTTGAGCCGCTGCAGGGCCGGCACAAAGGTGACCAGCTGGGGAATCAACGTTTCGGTGCTGCCGCCGAACAGCTGCCAGCTGAGCCCCACGATCAGCAACGCGGCCACCACGGGCAGCAGGTCGCTGACCGGCTCCTGGATGCTCATCAGGCGGCTCAGCTGCCGCATCGGCGCCTCCAGGCTGGCCATCTGAGCGGCCACCTGCCGCTGGGCATCGCCGGTGGCGGCGCTGCTGTGCAGCAGCCGCAGCACCTGGATGTCTTCGGTGATGCGGGCCGCCACCTCGCGTCGCTTCGCCTCCAGTAAACCGCTGGCCCGGGCCAACCGGGGGCGGATGGTGCGTTGCAGGGCCGCCACGGCCCCTCCCAGGGCGATCGCCACCAGCAGCAGCGCCGGCGACAGCACCGCCAGGATGGCCACATAGGCCAGCACCAGCGCCAGGTTGGAGCAGATCCGCCCGAGCTGCTCGATCTCCACCTGCACCGCCTGGGGCGACACCGTGGCCCGGTGCACCAGGTCGCCCACCTTGAACCGGCTGGCGCAGGCATAGCTCAGGCTCAGGATGTGGCGGTGCAGCTCCGGCGTGATGCAGGCCTGGCAGCGGGCCGCGAAATAGCCGGCCGTGATCCCGTTCAGGTAGCGGCTGCTGCTGGCCAGCAGCTGCAGCACCAGGGCGGCGCTGAGATACACAAGCAACAGCGTGTCCTGGGGCAGGGCGGCCAGCCCCCAGGGGCCGGAGGGGGGAGCGCCGGCCAGCAGGCCCGCCGCCCGGAAGATCACCGCGAAGCTGCCGAACTCCGTGACGGCCAGGAGCAGTGTGGTGACCACGTTCACAGCCAGCAGTTGCCACTGCTGGCGCGCCGTGGCGCGGATCATGCGGGCCACCGGCGTGGTGGCCACGAAGGGAATGCCCACCGCATGGAGAGCGGCGCGCCATCTGGTCTGCCACTGGCGTGCGCCTCGCGCGCGGCGTCCGGCTGGCGGCGGCGAGGCTGGCGGCGCAGCGGCTGGTTGGGCGCGCCTCACGGCCGCACTCCCGGCTCAGCGGCTGCGCTGATGGGAGCCACTGGATCGCCGCCTGCATCGAGCTCCGGTGCCTGCAGGGCCAGCACCACCCCCACCAGCAACCACAGCACCAACTGGGCCTGTCCGCCCAGCGGCACGCGCTCGATGATCCGCTGCGGGGTCCAAAGCGACAGCGCCATGGCCACCGCCAGCAGCCGCCACTGCAGCTGCTGCCGCGTGATCGCCAGCCGCAGCGTCATCAGCAGGGCCGGAAACAACAGGATGTTGTCGTAGTTGAGGTGATAGAAGCCCACGGCGCTGGCTGCCGCGCAGACGGCGGCGGTCTGCAGCGGGTCTTCCGGTTGGTGGCGGCGGCACCACCACCACAGGCTCACGGCGGCGGCGGTGAGCCCGGCCACCAGCAGCTGGCTGGCGGCGGCGCTCAGGCCGAAGCTGTCCGCCAGATCCCCCGCCGACGACTGACTGCCGCCGCGGATGAAGTCCATCGACTGGGGCCGCGTCCAGATCTGCAGGTAATCGAGCGGCGTGACGCCCGTGTGCCAGAAGGCCACGGCGCTGAGGGCGAGCAGCAGGGCGACCCCCACCACCAGGCCCCGCAGCCGCCGCGTCTGCAGGAAGGGCAGCGCGAACGGCAGGGCGATCTGGGGCTTGATCATGGCCAGGGCCCAGCACAGGCCCGCCGGAATGCGCTGGTGGCGCGCCAGCAGCAGCCACTGGGCCGTGATCAGCCCCATGCAGATCAGCGAGAACTGGCCATGGGCGAGCGCATTGCTGTTGCCGGAGATGGCGGCACCGGCCAGGGCGCCGAGCACGCCGGCGGCCGCACCGGCTCCCCGCAGCAGCCGCTGGCCCACCCAGCCGATCAGCCCCAGGCTCAGCAGGCTCAGCACCTGAATCACCACCCGCCCCTGCACGGCGCCGCCCGGGTGGAAGAGCGGGGCGAACATCGGCAGGGCATAGGGCGGATAGACGCTGAGGGCGGTGATCTCCAGCCCCTTGCGCAGGGCCAGCTGCGGATGGGGGAACACGCCGGCGCGGAAGTAGCCGTACTCGTTCAGCCGCAAGTACATTTCGCCGCCGGGGGACAGCCAGGCGAACAGCAGGCCGTTCAGCAGGGCGGCCAAGGCCAGCAGCGCCAGCAGCGTCAGCAGCGTCAATCCCAGTGCCCGTAGCCGGGGGCGGGTGGCCCCGCTCATGGCGCGGCCGGCTGCGGCGCCCGCGCTGGCCGCCACCAGTGCTCCACGGCCACCAGCGCGTAGGTGAGCGAGGAATAGAAGAAGTAGAGCAGGTGCAGCGGGATGGCGGCCAGCAGGAAGCCCGGCCCCCGCACCCGCAGGCAGAAGGCGTAGAAGCGCCGGTTCAGCCCCAGCAGCGCCAGCAGGCAGGCCAGGGCGCCCCAGCCGGCCGGCGGCGCCCAGGGCAGGGCCAGCAGGCAGGCCACCAGCACCAGCGTGAGCAGGCCGCTGAAGCGGGCGGCGGGCGTGAGGTTGAGCCCCACCGGCCCGTGGGGGCGGCGGCGCAGCAGGCGGCTCCAGGGCAGGGCCCGCTGGCGGATGTCGGTGACCACCATCGAGCGCAGGCTCCAATGCTTGTGGTGGGTGCAGAGGATGGCGGGATCGAGCAGCAGCCTGCCGCCCGCCGCCGCTAGGCGCATGCCCAGTTCGATGTCTTCGATGCTGGGGCGCTCGTAGCGGCGATCGAAGCCGCCGAGGGCCAGGAAGCGGCTGCGCCGCATGGCGCCGCAGCCGGCCCAGAAGGTGCGGGCCGGGCCGGGATGACTGGTGTGGGTGTGGTGGTGCAGCAGGTTGCGGAACTGACTCACCAGCCCGGGGGCGGCGGGGCGGTCGTCGTAGCTGCCGAACACCGCATCGAGTTGGGGGTCGTCCTCAAAGTGCCGGCGGAGGCGTCCGATCGCATCGGGGTGCAGCTCCACATCGGCATCCACGAACACCAGGATGTCGCCTGTGGCGCCTTCGGCCGCCAGGTTGCGGGCCACGGCCGGCCCGGAGCGGTGGCCGGTGGCCAGTAGCTGTGCCCGTGATTGCGCCAACCAGGCCGGCGCGGCGGGCGGCACACCGTCGAACACCACCAGGAAGCTGTCGGCCTGGCCCTCGGGCGTCTCCAGCAGCTCCAGCACCCGCTGGGCGCAGCCCATGAAGAATCCGTCCCAGGCGATGGTGGGCATCACCACCACGCAGGTGAGCCGGCTGCCCACGGCCGCCTGGCGGTGGGGGGAGGTCATGGCGTGGCCTCGCCTGTGAACTCCTCTGTGGCCTCGATGTATTCAGCGTCCTGGTTGACCTTCCATGGGTCATAGATGGCCTGGTCGCTGAGAATGTTCTTGGCGGCCAGCATGGCCGTCATCATCGAACTTGATTAGGTAGCAAGCTCCGTCCGCAGGCCTTTCCCGCCTAAGCTGGTACACATGTACTAGCAGTGCCCGCCATGGCCATGAATCGAATCCAGTTTCAGGCAGGCCTGTCGCTGCCCGAGTTCATCCAGCTCTACGGCACCGA
>CALRJS020000012.1:0-93613 GCA_943367595.1 Sphingobacterium thalpophilum | reverse complement strand
GATCGCTACCTGGGTGCCTTCAATTACCGCTTCAACCGCCGCTTCAACTTGGCAACAATGACTGAGCGAGTGGTTCATGCCATCTGCAGCTGCGACGCTCGGCCGGAACGCATCTTGAGGAGTGCGGAGCTAGCTACCTAATCAGGTCGCCGGTTCGAATTCCCCGATTGGATGATTTCCAGAGCCTCAACATCGCGGGGCTCTTCCCGGCCGGGGAAGGCGCTGGTTACGCCGGGGGGATCCTCTCTGCGGCGATCGACGGCATCAAAGTGGCCGAAGCCGTTGCGCTCACTCGTCTTCGTCGTCGGAACCCAGCGGGATGAGGCGGATCTGCTTGCGCCCCAGCTTGATCTCGAAATCATCCCCCGGTTTGAGGTCGAGCAGGGCGGTGTAGGCCTTGCCCACCATCAGGTTGCCGTTGAACTGAACCTTGGTAGTGAAACTCAGTTTGCGACCGCCTTTTCCCACCTTTGGATTGGCTCCGAAGTCCACCCCCTTGGCATTGAGCAGTGCCTCGTAGAAGGCTGTGAAATTCAGGCGTTCGCTATCGTTCTTCTTTGTGGAGACATAGCCGCAGGCCCGCACGATGTCGGACTTGCTTGCATCCCCCATCTCCTTGACTTTGGCGAGAAGTTCGGCGCCACTCAACATCGGCCTGTAACCCAGAACCTGCTCATTGTCTGACAAGCTTTTGAATGATGCAAGGGTTTTCGCCAGTTTGCTGCGGGTGTTGACCCGTTGCTTAGCGGATTTGGTCTTGATGGTCTCGTCTGCAACAACGAAAGGTTTCGCGGCTGGTGGTTCCCATGCCCCACGCTGTGGCTTGTCGTTTGCCCGTCGCATCTGACCCGCACGATCATCTGGTTCCGCCGTGATCTGCGTTGCAGCGATCACCAGCCGCTGCTGGAGGCCAGCCGCCTCGGCGCCGTGCTGCCGTTGTTCGTGCTGGACCGTCAGCTCCTGTTTCACCCTGAAACCGGCGTGGCCCGCGTTGCTTTTCTGCTGGCCACGCTGCAGGCCCTCGACCACGATCTGCGGCGACGGGGCGGCCGTTTGCTGGTGCGTTTCGGCGATCCGGCCGCTGAACTGCTGCGGCTGGTGCGCGAAGCCGGCGCCACTGGCGTGGTGGCCCACACCGACAGTGAGCGCATCGTGGGGCGTGTGCGGGACGCCCGGGTCAACCGCCTGCTGGCCGCCGCCGCTGTACCGATCCGCTGGGTCGAGCCGGTGGGAGCCGTGGACGGCTTGGTGCCCTATCCCCGCTACCGCCAGCTCTGGCAGCAGGGCGTGGCCAGCGCGCCCCTGCCGGCTCCCCGCCAGTTGGTGGTGCCGGCTCCCGCCGATCCCGACCGGCCCACCGATCCCACCGACCCGCTGGCGGATCTGCCCGTTCCCAGCCTCGAGGCGCTGGGGCTGCAGCCCGATGGCAAACCGCTGCCGCCGGCCGGCAGCGCGGCGGCCCAGTCCCTGCTCCGCACCTTCCTGGAGGGTCCAGCCGCCCAGACCTACTACTGGGAGCTGAGCGTGCCCTCGGCCAGGGTCACCAGTGGCCTCAGTCCCCATCTCAAGTTCGGGGTGCTGAGCCCGCGCCAGGTGGTGGCCCGGCTCGCCCCCCTGGCCGCTCACCCTGACAGCCGCCGGCAGCGCAGCGCCCGCCAGTTGATCAGCCGCCTGCGCTGGGGCACATCGATGGCCCAACGCTTCCGCTACCTGCCTCAGCTGGAGCTGCGCTCCCTCTGGCGCTGCTTCGATCAGGAACCCTGGCCGTTCAACGAGGAGCTTTATGCCGCCTGGAAGGAGGGGCGCACCGGCTTTCCCATCGTTGATGCCGCTGCCCGTTGTCTGCGCGGTTCAGGCGGCTGGCAGGAGTTGAACTTCCGCAGCCGGGCCATCTATGCCAGCTTCCTGGCCAATCTCTGCGGCATCGACTGGCGCTTCGGCGCCCTGCACTTCATGCGCCACCTGATCGATGGCGATTGTCCGATCGATCACTACCAGTGGGCGATGCAGGCTGGTGTCACCCAGCGCGAGGCGCAGGCCTGGACCCGCATCTATCACCCGGGGGCGGTGGCGGTGCAGCGCTGCGATCCCCAGGGGCTGTTCATCCGCCGCTGGCTGCCCGAGCTCGCCGAGCTCACCAATGACCAGCTCGCCTGTCCGCCGCCGATGGCCGCCTATCCGGCCCCGATCCTGAGCTACGAGCAGGCCCGTCGCGAGCGGATCCGCCAGCTGGCGGCACGGCGCGAGGCGGCGGATCCGGCCTTGAACCCCGCCCGACAGATGGCGGCGATGCCGGGCCAACCGGTGCCCTTCGGGGCCGATCGCCTCCCTGCTTCGGTGGTGGCCTGGGCCCAGCAGGAGCGGGCCGAGCTGTTCCCGCCACCGCTGGAGCTCGCCGCACTCGACCCACCGGCGCAGGCGGCACTCGAGAGCTGGTTTCGTCCGGGGGTGCGGCCGGGCCCCACGCGCCCGGCGCCTCAGGCGCGCCGCCGGCGTGGTTCGCCTGCCCGGCCCGACCCCGATCAGCTGCAGCTGGAGCTGTGGCCGTAGGCCTGGTGGCCCACGTGCCCGTGCCTGCCAGGTCTCACCCCTGGGACACGATGCCGCTCCACTGCACCGCCTTCACCTGGTCCCGGCGCCAGGAGTGAAACAGCAGCGGCTCCGAGCTGGTGCAGAGCGGGCAGACACTGATCTGCTCGTCATGCAGTCCGGCCGCACGCAACTGGGCAGTGGTGGCGCGGCGGATGTCGAGGCGGTCGTGGTCGGGGCGGGCATCGGCCTGGCGTGCACCGGCTTGCGCCAGCTGCTCAAGGGCCGCCTCGCTGGGCGAGGGAGCGGGCGCGAGGGCTGCAGCCACCTGCAGGGAGACGGAGCGGTGCACCTGGTAGGCGGGGCCACTGATGGCCGGGCCCAGGGCCACCCGCAGGTCGTGGCGCCTGCTGCCGCCGGCTTCAAGCTGTGCGATAGCCGCCGGCACGATGCGCCCTGCCACCCCCCGCCAGCCGGCATGGCAGGCCGCCACCCGACCGCTGCCCAGATCGGCGATCAGCACCGGCGTGCAATCGGCGCCGCACACCCAGAGGCTCTGGCCTGCGGCATCGCTCACCAACCCATCGGCTTCGGGCCAGGGCTCGGCAATGGCCGCCCCGGCAGGCACCACTGCTGCGCCGTGAATCTGGCGGGTGCGATGGACGCTCACTCCGGCGCTGATGGAGCCGGCCAGCTCGTGGGGCCCACGGCCCTGCCATTGGCGGCTGAAGAAGCCGTGCTCGAAGCCGGCGAGCAGATCGGCTTGCAGGTAGTAACCCCCGTAGGTGCCCACCCAGGTCCAGCCATCGAGAGCGTTGAAGCCCAGGTCGGCACGATCGAAGGGGGGTGGGGTGGCTTCGGCCATGGCGGTGGCGCTCAGCCGGCAGGAAGATCGCGCAGCAGCCAGAAGCCCTCAAACCGTTCCGAGCGCTCGTCGCTCTGGATCGCGAGGAACTGCAGCCCACCGGCCTCGTCCCGGGCGGCCATGAAGGCCCGTTGGGCGGCGTCCGCCTCGGCGGGGTCGAGCCGGCCCAGCAGCCAGCTGTTCTCCAGCCCCGCCTCCAGCACCAGGGCGCCCGCATCGAGCCGCAGGCGCACCGGTTCAAGCCCGGCCACCCAGCCGGCGATCGCCAGGGCGCGGCGGGCACTGAACACCCGGATGCCAGGCACGGCAGCCGTGTCGCTGAGTGAGGCGGGCAGGGGCACCAGCCCATCGAAGCCCATGTCCCAGCCGCTGGCCTCGCGCAGGTCGGCGACGGTGAGGGAGGCCCAGCTCCAACTGTCGCCGCGCACCGCTTCCGGCAGCAGCATGGGCGGCGCCTGGGGCGGCAACGGGGCCGGCGCCAGCGGACCGGCCATGAAGCCCTCCTCCTTGGCGTAGACCTGCTGCTCCCGTTCCTGCAGCCATTCGATCAGCGCGTAGCAGCGCCGGCTCGGCACCGTTTCAAGACCGATGGCGTCGGCGGCCCGCTGCACCATGGTGCGCATCGAGGCACGCCAGCAGCGCAGCCGGCGCGGGGCTGCCAGGCCCTCGGCGGCGGCGGCGGCGAGGGCTTCAGCCAGGGCCTCCTGCAGCCAGATCGAATTGACGCTGGTGGCCGGACAGACCTTGACCCAGCGGAACGCTGAGCGGGAGCTGCCGAATGCCGGGGTGCTGCAGATCAACAACTCCCAGCGTTTCTTGCCGTCGGCCTCAAGCACGGGCCTGGAGTAGTAGTCGAGTTCCCAGTCGGCGCTGGGTGATGCGGTGGCAGGACCGCTCATTCCGGCGCCTGCTCCTGCTGCCGCAGGGTGAGGCGGGCCCGATTGGCCCGCTCGCCCGCTTCCAGCAGCACCTGTTCCTTGTTGATCAGCAGTTCACCCGGCTGGTTTTCCAGCAGGGCGGTGTTGAGGGCAATGCGGCCGCGGCCAGGATCCACTGAGGTGACGATCGCCTGGACCCGGTCCCCCTGATCGAACACTTCGCGCAGTTCGCGCAGGGCCCCGCCGGTGATGCACGACTGGTGCAGCAGGCCGCTCACCCCGCCGAGATCCACAAACAGGCCATAGGGCTTGACCGCCACCACCTGACCGTCCACCAGCTGGCCCACCTCGATTTCAGAGAAGCGGGCCGCTGTGGAGGCGCGTTTCTCGGAGAGCACCAGCTTGCGGTTGTCCGGGCTCACCTCCAGGAAGGCGGCGCCGAGGGTCTTGCCCACGAGTTGCTCGTGGTTTTCGCCGTCCTGGAGCTGGGAGCGGGGGATGAAGGCCCGCAGACCCTCGAGGTCGCAGGTCACACCTCCGCGGTTGAAGCCGGTCACCTTGACCTGAACGACCTTGCCCTCCTTCTCCATCTGGCGCACCTTTTCCCAGCTCTGGCGCAGGGCGAGAGCGCGGGCGCTGATCGTGACCATGCCATCGGCGTTCTGCTCGCGGGTGACGAGCACCTCCACCGCCAGACCTTTGGGGAAGCGTTCCTTGATGTTGGTGATCACACCGAGGCCGCATTCGCTCTTGGGCATGAAGCCCGGCGCCTTGCCGCCGATGTCCACATACACGCCATCGCTTTCGACCCCGATCACCACCCCGGGCACCACCTCACCGGACACGCCCACCGGCTCGTTTTCGTCGAGCGCAGCCAGGAAGGCTTCTTCGTCGAAATCGAAATCGTCGACCTGACGGGCCGGCGTCGCCGGCTGGCCGGGGGCCGCTGCCGCCGGCGCTGGTTTGCGTGACGCCTTGCGGCTGGCTTCCGGCGCTGGCCCCAGCAGATCGGCCATGGTCAGCCCTTCGAGGCTGGCGGTCTCGAAGCGGTCGTCGTCGGAGAGGGCGGTGGTTTCCGGGGCCTGGGGCGCCGGCCGCACGGCCACGGGAGCGGCCACCGGTGTGGGCCCCTCAGCGGCGATCTGCGTCAAGGTGTCGGCCACCGGCTCGTCGTCTTTGCGGCTGATGTGCAACACCTGCGGAGGCTTGCGCACCGGAGCGGCTGCGGGCTGCCGCGGCGCCGTCGGGGGCACGGGACGCCGGCTTCCTTCCTGGGGCTGTCGCGGCTGCTGGTTGCCGGAGCCGGCCATGGTCCAAGGGAGCAGACAGTTGCCCACTGTAAGGATCAGGGCCGAACGCAACGGTTGGGTGATGGAGCGAGCGCTGGAACGGCTCAGCTGGCCTGAGGTGCGTGCCGCGGCGAGCTGCCCGGGCAGCACCGTGCTCTGGCCCTTCGGCGCCGTCGAGCAGCACGGCCCTCACCTGCCGCTCGGCACCGATGCCCTGTTCGCCGATCGGGTGGCCGATGCCGTGCTTGCCCGCCTGGCGGAAGCTCTGCCGATCTGGCGGCTGCCGGTGTCCTGGTTCGGCTTCTCACCCGAACACGCTGCCTTCCCCGGCACCTGCAGCCTGCCGGCTGAGCTGCTGATCGCCCAGGTGATGTCGATCGGCGCCCAGCTGGCGGCCGCCGGCTTTCAGCGCCTTGTGCTGTTCAACGCCCATGGCGGCCAGATCGCCCTGCTGCAGGTGGCTGCCCGCCAGCTGCGCGCCGCCCATCCAGCATTGGCGGTGCTGCCCTGCTTTCTCTGGAGCGGGCCGGAAGGGATCGGTCCCCTGCTGCCTGAACCTGAGCGCAGCGATGGTCTGCACGCCGGCCTGGCTGAAACCAGCCTGATGCTGCACCTGCAGCCGGAGTGGGTGGGGCCCGAGCGGCCCTGCGACGGGCAGTTGCAGCCGCCACCCCCCAGCGGCTGGAGCCTGGAGGGCGCCGTGCCAGATGCCTGGCTCACGGCGGATGTGTCGGCGACGGGGGTGGTGGGAGATGCGCGCGGCGCCAGTGCCGCCCTCGGCGAGCAGCTGTTCGAGCGGCTGGTGGCGGGCTGGTGTCAGCGGCTGGACTCCCTGCTTACCAGCTCGTGGCCCCCGCGAGGGCGCTTGCGCAGCGAGTGAACGCCGGCAGACCAGAGTTGGCCGGCGGTGGTTACAGTCGAGACCTTCACGATTTGTCCTCGATGCCTGCGCTCGACACTCCGGCGGTCAGCCTTGACGCTCAGACGTCATCCCTTGGAGCCGGCGAGGAAGCCGGGGCCGATCTTGCCGGACTGCCGGACTTCACCACCGACCTCTACAAGGACGCTTACAGCCGCATCAACGCGATTGTGATCGAGGGTGAACAGGAAGCCCACGACAACTACATCTCCCTGGGAACCCTTCTGCCCGATGAGGCCGAGGAACTGGCCCGCCTGGCGCGGATGGAGCTGAAGCACATGAAGGGCTTCCAGGCCTGTGCCCGCAACCTGAGCGTCACGGCAGACATGCCCTTCGCCAAAAACTTCTTCCTGCCGCTGCACGGCAACTTCCAGGCGGCCCTGGCCGAAGGGAAGGTCGTCACCTGTCTGCTGATTCAGGCTCTGCTGATTGAAGCTTTCGCCATCTCGGCCTATCACATCTACATTCCTGTGGCCGATCCTTTCGCCCGCAAGATCACCGAGGGCGTGGTGCGTGATGAATACACCCACCTGAATTATGGCCAGGAATGGCTGAAAGCCAACCTCGAAGCTTCCCGCGCCGAGCTTGAGCAGGCCAACCGCGACAATCTCCCGCTCGTGCGCCGCATGCTTGAAGAAGTGGCTGGTGATGCAGCCGTGCTTGGCATGGAGAAGGAAAGCCTGATCGAGGATTTCCTGATCGCCTACCAGGAAGCGCTCACCGAGATCGGCTTCTCCACCCGCGAGATTGCCCGCATGGCCGCAGCCGCCCTGGTCGGCTGATTCAAGGAGGGGGGCTGGGGCCGGATCGGGCTTCGGCCCTCCGGCTGCCCTTGGACCCTGCGCCTGCCTCGGTTCGCAACCGCCGATGTAGCGTGCGCAACCCTGTGGCCCCTGCCACCTTCCCCTCAGCCTGAGGGTACGCATCTCCCATGTTCGGTCTGATCGGTCACTCCAGCAGCTTCGAAGAGGCGCGTCGCAAGGCCGGAGCTCTCGGCTACGAAGAGTTCGCCGCCGGCGATCTGGATGTCTGGTGCAGCGCGCCGCCTCAGCTGCTGGAAACGGTCAGTGTCACCAGCCTCACGGGCAAAACCATCGAAGGGGTGTACATCGACTCCTGCTTCGTGCCGGAGATGCTGAGCCGCTTCAAGACGGCCACCCGCAAAGTTCAGAACGCCATGGAGCTCGCCCAGAAGAGCGGCATTGCGATCACGGCGCTGGGCGGTTTCACCTCAATCATCTTCGAGAACTTCGATCTCTCGAAGTTTCAGCAGATTCGCTCCACCACTCTGGAGTGGGAGCGGTTCACCACAGGAAACACCCACACCGCCTGGGTGATCTGCCGCCAGGTGGAAACCAACGCTCCGCGCCTCGGCATCGATCTGTCCACCGCCAAGGTCGCGGTTGTGGGCGCCACCGGCGACATCGGCAGTGGCGTGTGCCGTTGGCTGAGCCAGCGCACCGGTGTTGGCGAACTTCTGTTGGTGGCCCGCCAGCGCCAACGCCTGTTGGATCTGCAGAGCGAGCTGGGGGGCGGCCGCATTCTTCCCCTTGAAGACGCCCTAGCCGAGGCGAATGTGGTGGTGTGGGTCGCCAGCCTCCCCCAGACGCTCACGATCGATCGCGAGCGGCTTCAGAACCCCTGCCTGATGATCGATGGCGGCTACCCCAAGAACCTCGACACCAAGGCGGCCGGTGATGGCGTGCACGTGCTCAAGGGCGGCGTGGTGGAGTTCTTCAAGGACATCGACTGGCAGATGATGGAAGTGGCCGAAATGGCCAATCCCAAGCGCCAGATGTTCGCCTGCTTCGCAGAGGCCATGTTGCTGGAATTCGAAGGCTGGCATACCAACTTCAGCTGGGGTCGCAACAACATCACCGTCGAATCGATGGAACAGATCGGCAACGCCTCCCTGCGCCACGGCTTCCAGCCGCTCGGTCTTGAGCCGGTGGTGCCGCAGGCGCTGGCCGCCGCCGTCGCCTGAGCCTTTCGGCTCGCTCTCCTGCCTCCCCCCACCCCATGGCCCGACGCCCCCTGCTTGAGTTCGAGAAGCCGCTCGTGGAGCTCGAGGAGCAGATCGAGCAGATCCGGCAGCTGGCCAAGGATTCGGAAGTGGATGTCAGCCAGCAGCTTCTGCAGCTGGAAACCCTTGCTGCCCGGCGCCGCGAGGACATCTTCAGCGCCCTCACCCCGGCGCAGAAGATCCAGGTGGCCCGCCACCCGCAGCGTCCCAGCACTCTGGATTACATCCAGGTGATCACCGATGAATGGCTGGAGCTGCATGGCGATCGCCGTGGCTCCGACGACCAGGCGCTGGTGGGTGGAGTCGGCCGCATCGGGGATCAGCCCGTGGTGCTGATCGGCCATCAGAAAGGCCGCGACACCAAGGAGAATGTGGCCCGCAATTTCGGCATGGCTTCCCCGGGCGGCTACCGCAAGGCGATGCGGCTGATGGAGCACGCTGACCGCTTCCGGCTGCCGATCCTGACCTTCATCGACACTCCCGGCGCCTACGCAGGGGTGCTGGCCGAAGAGCTCGGCCAGGGCGAAGCGATCGCCGTGAACCTGCGCGAGATGTTCCGGCTGCGGGTGCCGGTGATCGCCACTGTGATCGGTGAAGGGGGATCCGGTGGGGCATTGGGCATCGGCGTGGCTGATCGGCTGCTGATGTTCGAGCACAGCGTCTATACCGTGGCCAGCCCGGAAGCCTGCGCGTCCATCCTCTGGCGTGATGCGGCCAAAGCCCCTGTTGCTGCCACCGCCTTGAAAATCACAGCCGCGGATCTGCTGCAACTGGGGTTGATCGATGTCGTGCTCAGTGAGCCCTCAGGTGGCAATCACTGGGGGCCGATGCAGGCGGCGGACACACTCCGCAGCGCCTTGATTGAGCAGTTGGCCGTACTCGGCCAGCTCAGCGAGGCGGAGCTTCTGCAGCAGCGCTACGACAAGTTCCGCCGCATGGGGCGGGTGCTCGGCGCCGGCACCACGGATTCCACCGTGGGTTCTTAAGGTTTCTGCAGGAGCGGTTTCGGTTTGCCGTCGGTTTTGATCACGGGTGCCTCGAGGGGCATCGGAGCTGCTGCAGCTCACTCGTTTGCCGGCGCTGGCTGGGATCTGCTGCTCATGGCACGCACCCGCCACGACCTGGAAGCTGTGGCTGAGCCCTTCCGTCAGGCTGGAAGGCAGGTGGGCATTGCCACCGCGGATTTTGCTGATCCCGGCGCCATCGCGCCGGCCATTTCCGCACTGCTGGAGAGCCATGCGGCACCGAACGTGTTGATCAACAACGCTGGCGCGGCTTACACCGGCGAACTCGCCGCCATGTCCCTGGAGCACTGGCAATGGCTGTGGCAGTTGAATCTCACCAGCGTCTTCCAGGTTTGTCAGTCGGTGCTTCCTGCCATGCGCCAAATCGGCGGGGGACAGATCATCAACGTGAGCAGCCACGCAGCCCGCCGCGCCTTCCCTGCGTGGGGCGCCTATTGCGCCACCAAGGCCGCGCTTGAATCGTTCAGCCGCTGCCTTGCCGAAGAGGAACGCAGCCACGGCATCCGGGTGAGCACGCTCACCCTCGGTGCCGTGGATACCCCCCTGTGGGGGACGGAAACCGTCCACGCTTCCTTCGATCGGCGTGCCATGCTTTCAGCAGATCAGGCCGCTGAAGCTCTGCTGTATCTGGCCCAGCAGCCTCCGTCTCAACTGGTGGAGGATCTCACCCTGATGCCCGCAACTGGTGTTCTTTGAGTCTTCCATGACCTCCACATTTTCCTCCACCCCGCTGGATCGCGCCCCTACACCTGAAGTGGGTCCAGCCCCCGTCAGCCTGCGCATTCGTGAGCGCCTGCAGCAGGCCGGCGTCTCCTTCTTCGCCAACGACAACCTGGCCGATCATCTCCATGAGGGGGAGCTCGAACAGCTTGAGATCGAGGTGGCAGGAAAGGTGCGCGACATGCTGCGCAGCCTGGTGATCGATATCGACAACGACCACAACACCGAGGAAACCGCAGAGCGTGTCGCTCGCATGTATCTGCATGAGGTGTTCAAAGGCCGCTATCACAAGCAGCCCAAGATCGCCAGCTTCCCCAACGTCAAGAAGCTCGACGAGATCTACACCGTCGGCCCGATTTCGGTGCGTTCGGCCTGCTCCCATCACCTGGTTCCCATTCTTGGTAGCTGCTGGATCGGCATCAAGCCCGGCGATCGGGTGATTGGCCTCTCCAAGTTCGCCCGTGTGGCTGATTGGGTGTTCTCCCGGCCCCATATTCAGGAGGAGGCCGTGATGATCCTGGCCGATGAGATCGAGCGTCTCTGCCAGCCCCAGGGTCTGGCGATCCTGGTGAAGGCACAGCACTACTGCATGAAATGGCGCGGCGTGAAAGAGCCCCAGACCAGCATGGTCAACTCCGTTGTGCGCGGTGATTTCCGCCACGATCCCAGCTTGAAGCAGGAGTTCTTCGAGCTGGTGAAGCAACAGGAGTCGATGCTCACCAGCTGAGCTCAGATCATTGGCCCAACGGGCCCAGGGGGGGGAGAGGCTTCGCGCTTCACTTCCCCATTTTCTGTTGTCACAGCCACCACCATCAACAGGCTGCCGGCATCGGCTGGCTTGATGGTGTAGGCGCCTCCCTGTGCCCCGCGAATCAGCACCCAGGCACTCTCCCCCGGCCGTTTCGCATACCAGTGAAACTCCGGCGGGCTGAGGCTGGCCATGGTGGTGGCGATCAGCTGGGCTGTCAGCACGGAGCCGATCGCGGTCTCTCCCTGCAGCAGCAACTGGCTGAGCCCTGTGATCTGCTGATCCACAGCCCCTTCCATCGCTGTCTCGGCGCTGATCTGGCCCTGCATGATCTGGATCTGCTCCTCGGGCGTCGTGGTCAGCCCAGGCACGCACTGCAGGTCGGCGCCCACCAGCCGGCAGCCAGCGATCATGCCCTGTGCCACGGCCGCCTGACCCCCGGTCAGGGCGGTCAGCAGCAGCAGCGGGGCCAATGAAAACGATGGAATGGGTCTCAAGGGGAAAGCGGGACGGCTACCCCGTGATGCTCGCCCGCTTTGGAGCCAACCGCCAGCATCAGCTCCCGCCTGCTGCGTTTCCGCTCCCCTTCACGGCCTCCACCAGAGCGGCCACCCTGGCCAGGTCCTTGTCCCCCGGGGCGATTTCCACCCCACTGGACGCATCGAGGCCGTCGGGCTGAAGCCGCTCCAGCACTTCACCCACGTTGCCCGGACCCAGGCCCCCCGCCAACCACCAGGGGCAGCCAGGCGTGAACCCCTCCAGCCAGGTGATCGGCAGGCGCCGGCCGCTGCCGCCCAGTTGATCCGGTACCCAGGCATCAAGCAGCAGGGCATCCACAACCGCCCGGTAGGCCTCGGCCCGCTGCAGATCCTCAGGGCCGCGAATCCGCAGCGCCTTCCAGACCTGGCACCCCAGCGTCTCGCTGAGCATCCGGCAGCGCTCGGGTGTCTCGTTCCCGTGAAGCTGAAGCACCTGATGCCCGCCGGCGAGGGGATCGAGCTGCTGCTGGATCGCGTCCTCGGGGTCGGCCACCACCAGCACCCCCAGGCAGGCGGGATTGGCCTGGCGGGCGGCGCCGAACACAGCGGCGCGCCGCTGGGGCTCCAGCCACCGCGGTGATCCCGGCACCGCGATCACACCGATCGCCTCCACCCCCAACGCCGCCACGGCATGCGCCTGGGCTGGGTTGCGCAGCCCACAGATCTTGAGAAGCGGGGTCATCGCAGCCTGCCCATGCGCCAGGTTTCTAGGATCGGGCTTCGACGGCCTTGGGTCAGCCCTGGGGCACCACTGGATAGGGGCGTGGGCGAGGGTTGGATGTTGTTCAAGATCCGCGGCATTCCGCTGCGGATCCATCCCAGCTGGTTCATCGTGCTGGGCCTGGCCACGGCTGGCTTCTACCAACAGTATTCAGTGTCCCTGGTGGGGCGCGCCTCCCCGGTGGCGTTGTGGCTGCTGGCCGCTGCCACGGCCGTGCTCTTGTTCGTGTCAGTGCTGCTCCACGAGCTGGGACATTCGCTGGTAGCGATCGCTCACGGCGTCAAGGTGCGCAGCATCACCCTGTTCCTGCTCGGCGGGGTGGCCACAGTGGAGCGGGAATGCAGCACCGCGATCGGTGCGCTTCAGGTGGCGGCTGCCGGGCCGTTCGTGAGCCTGATCCTGGCGGGCCTGCTGCTGGCGGGCGCCCATCCGGCGGCCCATTTCTCGCCCCTGTTGGGTGAGATGGTCACCCAGCTCGGGGTGCTCAACCTGATCCTGGCGCTGTTCAATCTGCTGCCCGGGCTGCCGCTCGATGGCGGCCTGATCGTCAAGGCGCTGGTGTGGCAGTTCACCGGCAGCCAGCGGCGGGGTATTCAGGTGGCGGCGGCGATTGGCCGTTTCCTCTCCCTGATGGCGGTGGGCATGGGCACCCTGCTGGTGCTGCGCGGGGGAGGCCTCGGAGCGTTCTGGTTGATCGTGCTGGGTTGGTTCGGTCTTGGCGCGTCCCGCAATCAGCTGCAGTTGCTCTCGTTGCAGCAGGCCCTGCGCGACCTGAAGGTGAGTGAAGCGGCCCGTCGCCGTTTTCGGGTGCTCGAATCCAGCTGCTCACTGCGGGAGCTCAGCCAGCTGCGCCGCAAGGACGAGACGATTCAGCCGGCCGATTGGGTGCTGATCTGTGAGCAGGGTCGTTGGCAGGGCGTGATCAGCGACGATCCCCTCCAGTCGTTGCCGGTTCAACGCTGGGACCAGGAACGGGTGGGCGATCACCAGCAGCCCCTTTCCACGCTGCCCTCGATCCGCGAGGACGCTCCCCTCTGGCAGGCCGCCGTCCAGCTGGATGAGCCCGGCGTCGATCGGTTGCTGGTGCTGGGGGTCTCCGGCCTGCCCTCCGGCACGATCGAGCGGCCTGAGCTTTCTGACGTTGTGCTCAAGCGCCTGGGGGTGCGCCTGCCTCCAGCGTTGCTGGAAGCGGCTCGCCGTCAGGGCACTTACCCGCTCGGCATGGCCATCGCTCAGGTGGCCCGCGGCATGGCGTTGGAGTCGGCCGCTGGCGAAGCGCCCCGCTGAGGCCCATCCCTCAACACCCTGCCGCCTCGCCCCCCCTTAATCACTGCCGCCTCACCCCCCCTTAGGCACTTCCGACGCACCCCCCTTCGTCACTGCCGCCGCTTCCCCCTTCGTCAGTGCCGCTGCTTCCTCAGCCGCCGCCGTCAGTTCGCACGGCGAAGTTGCCGCACCGTTGTTCCACTGCGTCCCACTCCCTGGCGCTGAGCGGCTGGCTGCTCCAGCTGCCGCCCAGATCCTGCTGGGCAGCTTGCCGCAGGCCCTCGATCAACGCCTCCCCCTCCACCGGCAGTGGGGCCAGCGCCGCCGGGGGCTCCTGCCCGAACACTTCCAGCCAGCGGCTGCTCGAGGGCCGCAGCAGCAGCGTGCCGTGCTGCAACAGGTGCCCACGCCGCCAGAGTTGGGCGCTGCCCACCCGCTTGGCACCATTCGCCTCCACCAGATCGGCTGCCGTGCTTGTGGCGAAACAGCTGCTGCGCTGACGGCTGGCGGCCTGCTGCCCGGGGTGAAGGGGATGACCCCAGCCCGCCAGTGCCTGCCGCAACCACTGGACGGCGCGGCAGTAGGTCTGGGCGCGGCTGCCGCTGGCCGCTGGCCAGTGCAGCGCGTAGGTGAGGCAGCCCTCATGCAGCACGGCCCTGCCGCCGCTGGGGCGGCGCACCATGGCCAGGCGGCCGGCGTCCACAAGCGCCTGCCAGTGGGGCTCCAGCCGCTGCTGGTGGTGCCCCAGGGACAGGGTCGGCCGGTCCCAGTGGTAGAGACGCAGGACCCCCTGGCCAGAACCCTGCACCAGGCCGTCGAGCAGCAGATCATCGATGGCCATCTGGCGATCACCGCTGCTGGTCAGGGGTGGGATCCAGCGCCAATGCGTGGGCAGCGTGGGCGTCAGGGAAGATGCAGGGGCCAGTGGCCGGGTGTCAGGGCATCGCCATGCTGATCGACCTGCTGCCACTTCTGCCCCTGCTGCTGATGGGGGTGGTGGCTGGCTGGCTGTCGGGCCTGCTCGGCATCGGCGGCGGGCTGGTGTTCGCTCCGATGCTGATGCTGATCGGTCTGCCGCCGCATGAGGCCCTGGCCACCAGCACCGTGGCGATCGTGCCCACCACCTTGGGTGGCACCTGGTCGCACCTGCGGCAGGGTCGCCTCGCCCTGCAGCCTTGCCTGGCGATCGGCATGGCGGCGGCCGTGAGCGGCGTCGGCTTCAGCCGCCTGGGCGGGCTGCTGCAGGGGTGGCACCTGCTGGCCCTGCAGGCGCTGATGTACGCCGTGCTGGCCCTCATGATCGAACCCCGTCGGGCGGCAGCCGGCGCAGAGGAGCCACCCGTTCCCCTGCCAGGGCTGGTGGCGGTGGGAGGGCTGGCTGGCTTGGCCGGGGGCCTGCTCGGTGTGGGCGGCGGGCTGATGATGGTGCCGCTGATGGTGAAGGGCCTGAGGATGCCGTTGCATGCGGCCATCCGGCTCAGCACCCTGGCGGTGCTCTGCTCCGCCTCGGCCGCCTCGGTGGAGTTCCTCTCCGGTGGGCGTGCCGATGCGTTGATGGCCCTGTTGCTTGGGGGCTCAGCCGCCATGGCCGCCCGCTGGTCGGCGGCGCGGCTGGAGACGGTGGGGGAATGCCGCCTGGTGCTGATGCTGCGCACGACCACGGTGGTGCTGGCGCTGGATAGCGGACGGCGCGGCTCGCAGTTGCTGCTCGCCTGAGGCTTCAGTGCTCCGGCAGTGCGGCCCAGAAGGCGGGGTCGAGATCAAAGCCAAGCACTGCCGCCATCTGACCCAGACCCTGGCGGCAGTGCAGGTCGTGCCGACGGCTCCAGTCGTCGAGCAGAAACAGGCGGTGAGTGATCCAGAGCTCCAGGCTCTCCGGCGCGAAGCGAATCCCCTCGTTGCGGCTGAAGCCGTGGGGCAACAGCATGGCCACGTGCCGGCACAGCTGGCCGCTGCCGCGATCAAGCACGAACGGCAGCCAGGGATGAAGGGCGTCGGCCCGCAGGTTCCAGAGCCGCACTTCCGGCACTTCCGACAGCTCGCGCGGATCTTCCTGGGGACGGGGCCACTCGAAGCTGAGCTGCAGGCTGCCCGCCTGCTCGATCAGCTGGGCGGCGGGCAGCGAACTCCAGGCGGTCAGGGGCGAGGTGTCGAGGGCCCGGATCTGATCGGCGGAGATGGAAAGCAGGGAGGGAACGGAGGAGATCAAGAGCTGTGACAGCCCAACGGTTGGGTCGGGCCCATGGCAGGGTTGAGCCAACAATGGTGGCGTCAAACGCTTGTTTTCGTCGGCCATGGTCACCTCTCTGAGCCAGGTTGAAGTTCTGATCGCGCTGGTTGTGGCAGCCCACGCCGGCGTGCTGGCCATCCGTCTGAGCGTCGGCCTCTACAACTCCTGAAGCTTCAGGCCTTGGCAGGGGGCGTTCCGCCTGCTACAAGACGGCAACCCCTGCGCCGCCCCCATTGGCTTCCGCCCTGCGCTCCCGTCAGGCTCCCACCGACAGCCCGCGCCGGGCCAGCCGTGCCAAGCCTCCTGCCGGGGGGAAAGATCTCCCTCGCCTCGGCCATGGACGATCTGCCGGCCCGGCCGGGGTGGTCACCCGCCTCAGCTCCGCCCCTTCCAGCACCACCGCAGACCTGCACCCCGACGGCTGGCAGGCCTCGAGCGAACGCCAGGAGCTTCTCTGCAGCGTGATTGGTCTGGCGGTGAAGCTCGGCTTTGGCTTGCTCGCCTCCGTGAGCCTGGTGCACCTGGCTGGGGCTTACCAGCAGCGGCTTGACAGCCACGGCGAAATCAGCGCCATTCTCGACATCGAAAAAAATAAACTCCGCAAAGTTCAGCAACGCTTCGATCAGCTCTTTTCCAAGGAAGGCGAACGGCGTTTGATTCGTGAGCAGGATCAATGGATCGCTCCCAATCGCCTGCGGATCGTCTGGGAAGATTCCCAACCCAAGAATTCATCAGCCGCCCAGTCCACACCGGCGTCGAAGCCCGCTCCAGCAGGCGGTTGACCCCGCTTCCTCCCTTCCCAATGGGCCATCGTTGCGCGTTTCCTTCTGTTGAATCTCACCGGTAAAGCCCCGGAGAACTGAGGCTCCCTCCTTAGGTTGAGGCGCACCGCGTCCCTTCAACCCATGGCGACAGAGCAGACCTCCGCCTCTTCAACGGCCGGCACCGCCGTCACCACCGGCCAGCCCGGCACGGTGATGGTCACAGGTGCGTCGTCGGGTGTGGGTCTTTATGCCGCCAAGGCACTGGTGGACTGCGGCTGGCATGTGGTGATGGCCTGCCGCGACACCGCCAAGGCCCGCGCGGCCGCCACGGCTCTGGGCCTTCCAGCGGCCAGCGTCACCCACCTGCAGGTGGACCTCGGCGATCTCGACAGCGTCAGGGGGCTGGTGCAGGCCTTCCGTGCCACCGGGCGACCGCTCGATGCACTGGTATGCAATGCGGCCGTGTACCTGCCACTGCTGAAGCAGCCGCTGCGTTCGCCCCAGGGTTACGAGCTGTCGATGGCCACCAACCATCTGGGCCACTTCCTGCTGATTCAGCTGTTGCTCGAGGATCTGCAGCGCTCCACCCATCCGTCGCGCCGACTGGTGATCCTGGGCACGGTCACGGCGAACTCCAAGGAGCTGGGCGGCAAGATCCCGATCCCGGCGCCCGCCGATCTGGGCGATCTCTCCGGCTTCAAGGCAGGGTTCAAGGCCCCGATCACGATGGCCAGCGGCAAGCCGTTCAAGCCGGGCAAGGCCTACAAGGACAGCAAGCTCTGCAACATGATCACCACCCAGGAGCTGCACCGGCGCTTGCACGAACGCACCGGCATCGTGTTCAGTTCGCTCTATCCGGGGTGTGTGGCGGATACGCCGCTGTTCCGCAACAGCTATCCCCTTTTTCAGAAGATCTTCCCCTGGTTTCAGAAGAACATCACCGGCGGCTATGTCAGCCAGGAGCTGGCCGGCGTCAGGGTGGCGCAAGTGGTGGCCGATCCAGCCTTCGCGGTGTCCGGTGCTCACTGGAGCTGGGGCAACCGGCAGAAGCAGGGCGGTAAGCAGTTCGTCCAGGAGCTCTCGGAGAAAGCCAGCGATCCCGCCATCGCTGCCCAGACCTGGGACCTTTCCCTGCAACTGGTGGGCCTGGGCTGAGCCGACGCCCAGCTCCGCTTTCCCTTCCTTCTCTGTTCTTCGCCCAGCCTGTCGATGCCCCGCTTCCTGCGCTGGATCCTTGCCCTTGGCCTCGCTGCCGCTCTGGTGGGCGGCGCTGTGGTGCTGCTCCCCTTCTCCGACTGGCTGCCCGGCGGCACGGTGGGCGATGTGCCCGCCCAGCAGGTGGTCAACGGCACGGCTTTCAACCGCCTGTTCCCGGCGGCATCGCCGGGCGAAGAGCTGGTGTTCAGCCAGGAGAAGCGTGGCTTCAGCGAGGCCAGGCTGAAGCGCAGTGGAGAAGTGGTGGCGCTGTTGGCGATCTCCGACACCACCACCGCCCCCGAGGCCCGCGAGAAGTTCGCCGCCGCCGCTGACACCCTGGCCGGCTGGCCCCTGGTGGAGCAGGGCAGCCAGGCCAGCGCCGTGCTTGTGGGTGGCCGCTTTCAGGTGAAGGTGATCGGCCAGGGCGTTGGCCTCGATGCGAAGGAGCGCCATGAGCTGCTGGAGAGCTTTGACCTCAAGGCCCTCGCTTCTGTGCGGCCCAGGCGGCTCGGCCCGTCGTCAAGCCCTGCTGCCACGATCCCATCCCTTGCTCTGGTGCGCTGATGGCCCGCCCCACTGTGCTTGAGCGCCTTGAGCGTCTGCCCCGTCGGGGCCTCACCGTGTTGGCGCTCCAGGGCATCAGCACCCTGGTGCCCGGGGGGTGGACCAACCTCCGCAGCGCTGAGGATCTGATCAAGGACGTGATCGGCGACGACGATCCTGCCCTGATCGCCCGCATCCGTTCCCGCGCCGATCTGCTGAGCCGTGCCCGCGCTGAGGGCTACGGCCGTGCGCTCAGCCTGTACGACTCTGTGAACCGTTCCCAGCACGCGGCCGGTGGGGTGCGGCTGCTCGCCAACGTGAGCGGCGGTCTGCCCTTGCTCAAGCGCCTGGCCGATCTGACCCCGCCTGGCGACACCCTGCAGGCGGTGGATCTGAGCCTGAAGGTGGCGGCGGAGCTGCTGGCCTTCACCCAGGTGAATGGCCTGCCCGGCGACAGCTTCGGCGCCTTCGGCGCTGCCCTGGCCGACTACGCCGGTGAAGCGAGAGTGCGGATGGCTGCCTTGATCTGCTTTGACGCGCTGCTGCCGCTCGGTGATCAGGCCCTGCAACGCCTGGATGGCCTGCTGGGGGCGGCTGGCCAGAAAGATCTCCAGCGGCTGCCCTCCTACCGGCAGATGGCCGGTCTGATTCCGGGGCGCGGCGATCAGGCCCACCTCAGCTTTCTGCGCCGGGGCGTGGACCAGTGGCTGGGCTGGGCCGGCGGATTCACCGCCGACCTTGCTCTCACCGGCCAATCAGCCGTGCGGGCGATGGAATCCACGCTGGGCCCGTGGCAGGGGCGACTGGATCAGTTCGCCGTGTTCCTGGACGCCTTCACCGACACCTATGCCCACACGGGCGTGCAGGCGGTGGCCCGCCGCCTTGTGGAACGGGCGGCTGCCGAAGTCTGAGCCGGGTCTGAACCGGCGGAGTCATCGCTGCGGGAACGAGTCATGCCGGCGACAGGGGGTGTGCCGCCGGCCATCTCTACTCAGTCGAAGCCCAGCAGATCAAAGATGTCCCGATCTTTGAGGGATTCGGCCTCCAGTGGCTCCACATCGCTGAGCATCTTCTGAGCAAGGCTCAGGTACTCCTGCTGCACCGCCTCCACTTCCGGGCTGGATTCCATCTCAAAGATGGTGCACTTCTTCAGGCGTGATTTCCTGATGGCATCAACGGTTTTGAAGTGGGCCATCGTGCGCAGGCCGGTGCGCTCGTTGAACTTATCGATCTGGTCGGTGTCCTCCGAGCGGTTGGCAATCACACCACCAAGTCGCACCTTGTAGTTCTTGGCTTTGGCATTGATCGCCTGCATGATCCGGTTCATGGCGAAGATCGAATCAAAATCGTTCGCCGTGACGATCAGGCAGTAGTGGGCATGCTGAAGGGGTGCGGCGAAGCCACCGCAGACCACATCGCCCAGAACGTCGAAGATCACCACATCGGTGTCTTCCAGCAGGTGGTGCTCCTTGAGCAGTTTCACCGTCTGCCCGGTGACGTAACCCCCGCAGCCGGTGCCGGCCGGCGGGCCGCCCGATTCCACGCACATCACTCCGTTGTAGCCCTCGAAGACGAAATCTTCCGGCCGCAATTCCTCACTGTGGAAGTCCACGGTTTCGAGGATGTCGATCACCGTGGGCACCATCTTCTTGGTGAGAGTGAAGGTGCTGTCGTGCTTGGGATCGCAGCCGATCTGCAGCACCCGCTTGCCGAGCTTCGAAAAGGCGGCCGAGAGGTTGGAGGAGGTGGTGGATTTTCCGATCCCCCCCTTGCCGTACACCGCAATCACCAGGGCGCCGGTCTCGATGTTCATCGAGGCGTCCTGGTGCACCTGCAGGCTGCCTTCGCCGTCTTCAACGCGATTGGTGGGAGTCGTGAGCGTGGCTGTCATCAGCGCGATCCTTGCCTTGAAACGGGGCCGAACAATGGCTTGGTTCCATGCAAGGTCAGCACGGCCAAGCGTGTTCGCGCATGGTGCAAACCGAAACATCTCCCGGCTGCTGTGCGCTCAATCCCTCACTTGCTGTAATGCGCCTTGGCGTCGTAGAGCACCTCTTCGGTGATCGCCGCCAACCCGTGTTCACGGGCGAAGGTTTCGGTGTTGGTTTTCACCTTGCCGCGCACGAAGAAGGGGATCTTGCGCAAGGCGGCTTCGCCGTCGGCGCTCCAGACGGCTGTGCCTCCGGTCACCGTTGGGGGTGCCAGCGTGGCGGTGGCCCCCGCTGCTGCTGCACCGTTGGTGGTGCCGTTGGCCGCCGCTGCTTGGGACGAACCGGCCACCGCCGCCAGGACAGGCTCGGCTGCTGCAGCCTGACGGGGTGGGGCTCCCTCTGCCAGATGGCTGCGGTGCCCTTCAACGAATTCGAAGTCGTGGCGGAACATGCCGATCAGGTGTTCCTCCAGGCCCATCATCAGCGGGTGCACCCAGGAATCAAAGATCACGTTCGCCCCTTCCCAACCCATCTGAGGGGCGTAACGGGCCGGCACGTCCTGCACGTGCAGCGGAGCGCTGATCACCGCACAGGGAATGCCCAGGCGTTTGGCGCTGTGGCGTTCCATCTGAGTGCCCAGCACCAGCTCCGGCGCGGCCTCTCCCATCGCCTTCTCCACGGCGAGGTAGTCGTCGGTGATCAGGGCTTCCAGCCCCAGGTCCTTGGCTGCGGCACGCACCTCGCGGGCCAGCTCGCGGCTGTAGGTGCCAAGGCCCACCACCGTGAAGCCGAGCTCATCGGCGGCGATGCGCGCAGCGGCGATCGCGTGGGTGGCATCGGCGAAGATGAACACCCGCTTGCCGGTGAGGTAAGTGGAATCCACCGAGCGCGAGTACCACGGCATCCTGGAGCGCAGGTCGGCCTCGTTGGCTTCGGGCGCTTCCAGATCGAGCACAGTGCTCAGTTCGGCAAGGAACCGCCGTGTGGCTCCCACTCCGATGGGCACCGTGCGCACCGCCGGCGTGCCGAACTGGCGCTCCAGCCAGCTGCAGAGCGGCCCGGCCACTTCCGGGTAAAGGCAGACATTGGCGTCAGCTTCCGGCAGGCGCAACAGATCGGCAGGCCTGGAGCCCATCGGTGCCACGACGTTCACATCGATGCCGTGTTCGCCCAGCAGGCCGCGGATCTCCTTGATGTCGTCGCGGCAGCGGAACCCCAGCAGGCTCGGCCCGAGCAGATTCACCCGCGGCCTTCGGCCTTCGGACCTCCAGCGATCGGGTGAGGGCCGTGGCGTTCCGGGCGCCGGCACCTGCTCGCGCAGCAGGCTGCGGCAGAGCTGATAGAGGGTTTCGGCTGCCCCCCAGTTCTCTTTTTTTGAGTAGGCGGGCAGTTCCAGATTCACCACCGGCACGCCGAGGTTCATCCCACCGGCAAGGGCGCCCGGCTGGTCCTGGATCAGCTCCGCCGTGCAGCTCTCACCCACCAGCAGGGCTTCGGGCTGGAAGCGGTCCACCGCCTGCTGGATCGAACGCTTCACCAGATCAGCGGTGTCACCGCCGAGGTCGCGAGCCTGGAAGGTGGTGTATGTGACGGGGGGACGACGATCCCGCCGCTCGATCATCGTGAACAGAAGATCGGCGTAGGTGTCGCCCTGGGGCGCATGCAGCACGTAGTGCAGCCCTTCCATCGAGGCGGCGATCCGCATCGCGCCCACATGAGGGGGGCCTTCGTAGGTCCAGAGGGTCAGTTCCATTTCAGGAGTTGGCGGCGGTGCAGCGGACGGGCGAACAATTCGGCGAGATCGGCGGCCTGGTCGATGCCGTGGATGGGGCTGAAGACGAGCTCGATCGACCACTTCGTGGCGATGCCCTCCGCTTCCAGCGGATTGGCGATCCCCAGCCCGCAGACCACAAGATCGGGACGGGCGGCGCGCACCCGCTCCAGCTGCCGCTCCAGGTCCTGGCCTTCACTGAGCTGGGTGCCCTCCGGCAGCAGGGCCAGCTCTTCCGCCATCAGGGGGCGATCGAGATAGGGGGTGCCCACCTCCACCAGCTCCATGCCGCATTCGCGGCTGAGGAAGCGGGCCAACGGGATCTCCAGCTGGGAGTCGGGCATCAGGAAGAGTCGCTTGCCTTCGAGTTGCTGTCGCAGTGGAGCCAGTGCCCGGCGGCCCCGCTCCACCAGCGGATCGAGCACCTCCGCCACCAGGCCGGGGTCGACACCGAAGGCGGCGGCGGCGGCGGCCATCCAGGCGCGGCTGCCCTCCACCCCCAGGGGGTAGGGGCTGGCGAGGCGGGTGGCGCCGCGGCGCTCGAGCGCCCGCACGGTGTCGCTGAGAAAGGGCTGGGCGAGCAGCAGCTTGGTGCCGGGGCCAACGGCGGGAAGATCGGTCGACTGGCGCGGCGGCAGGCTGCGCACCGGTCCGACCCCCAGACGCTCGAACAGGGTGAGGAAGCGGTCCTCGACGCCATCGGCCAGGGTTCCCACCAGCAAAAGCTGGCTTTCATCGCTGCTGGGCAGCAACGGAACCAGCGCACTCAGGGCACCGTCTTCGCCCTGGGTGAAGGTGGTTTCGATGCCACTGCCTGAGTAGTTCACTACCCGGACACGGCCGCGCATGCGGGTGTTGATCCGCTCCGCCGCCTTGGCCAGATCGAGCTTGATCACTTCCGACGGGCAGGAGCCCACCAGAAACAGGGTGCGGATTTCGGGCCGGCGCTCCAGCAGGTCGTTCACCACCCGGTCGAGCTCTTCATTGGCATCGGCCAGGCCTGCCAGATCCCTTTCCCCCAGGATCGCTGTGCCGAAGCGGGGTTCGGCGAAGATCATCACCCCTGCCGCCGACTGCACCAGGTGCGCGCAGGTGCGGGAGCCCACCACAAGAAAGAAGGCATCCGGCATGCGGCGGTGCAGCCACACGATCGAGGTGAGACCACAAAAGACCTCCCGCTGGCCGCTTTCACGCAACAAGGGCGGCAGGGTTGGCGTCGAGGCCATGGGCACGGGTGTTGGTCCCTTCCTGGTTAATCCGTCCGGCGTCAAAGAGAGGGGAAAGCTGGCCGCATCAGCGGTTTCCTTCACAGGGCGTAACGACCTGGAACCCATGAGCAGCGCTTATCGGCTTCACCATGGACGGTGATGGGAGGGGCCACCCAAATCGCTTGACGCAGGGGTACCCAGAAGAGCAGTGTTCCTAGCGAACCTCCTCCTCACAGTTCCGGAGTCGTCAATGGCGAATGAAACCATGGGCATCGCCCTCGGCATGATCGAGACCCGCGGCCTGGTGCCCGCGATCGAAGCGGCCGACGCGATGACCAAAGCCGCAGAAGTGCGTCTGATCGGTCGTGAGTTCGTCGGCGGCGGCTACGTCACCGTGCTGGTGCGCGGTGAAACCGGCGCTGTCAACGCTGCCGTTCGCGCTGGCGCTGACGCCTGCGAGCGTGTTGGCGACGGCCTCGTGGCAGCCCACATCATTGCCCGCCCGCACCGTGAAGTCGAACCGGCGCTCAACAGCAGCTTCGGTCTGGGCTCCAAGGACTGAGAGCTGAACCGCCCCTGAATCGCGGGCTGCCCAGCTTTCCCCTTCCCACCCGACCCACAACGAGATTTCCCCCATGAGCAAGAAGTACGACGCCGGGGTCAAGGAGTACAGAGATACGTACTGGACTCCCGACTACGTTCCCCTCGACACCGACCTGCTGGCCTGCTTCAAGGTCACCGGCCAGGAAGGCGTTCCCAAGGAAGAAGTGGCTGCCGCCGTGGCCGCTGAATCTTCCACCGGCACCTGGTCCACTGTGTGGTCCGAGCTCCTCACCGATCTCGACTTCTACAAAGGCCGCTGCTACCGCATCGAAGACGTTCCTGGCGACAAGGAATCCTTCTATGCCTTCATCGCCTATCCCCTCGATCTGTTCGAGGAAGGTTCGATCACCAACGTGCTTACCTCCCTGGTGGGCAACGTGTTCGGCTTCAAGGCCCTGCGCCACCTCCGTCTGGAAGACATCCGCTTCCCGATGGCCTTCATCAAGACCTGCCCCGGCCCGCCGAACGGCATCTGCGTCGAACGCGACCGGATGAACAAGTACGGCCGTCCCCTGCTCGGTTGCACCATCAAGCCCAAGCTCGGCCTTTCCGGTAAGAACTACGGCCGGGTGGTCTATGAGTGCCTCCGCGGCGGCCTTGACTTCACCAAGGACGACGAAAACATCAACTCCCAGCCCTTCCAGCGCTGGCAGAACCGTTTCGAGTTCGTGGCAGAAGCTGTGAAATCGGCGGAACAGGAAACCGGCGAGCGCAAAGGTCACTATCTCAACTGCACCGCAGCCACTCCTGAAGAGATGTACGAGCGGGCCGAGTTCGCCAAAGAACTGGGTCAGCCGATCATCATGCACGACTACATCACCGGTGGCTTCACCGCCAACACCGGTCTGTCGAAGTGGTGCCGTAAGAACGGCATGTTGCTGCACATTCACCGCGCCATGCACGCGGTGATCGACCGCCATCCCAAGCACGGCATCCACTTCCGGGTGCTGGCCAAGTGCCTGCGTCTCTCCGGTGGTGACCAGCTGCACACCGGCACCGTGGTGGGCAAGCTCGAAGGTGATCGCCAGACCACCCTGGGCTTCATCGACCAGCTGCGCGAATCCTTCGTTCCTGAAGATCGCAGCCGCGGTAACTTCTTCGACCAGGATTGGGGCTCCATGCCCGGCGTCTTCGCGGTGGCTTCCGGCGGTATCCACGTGTGGCACATGCCCGCACTCGTGGCGATCTTCGGCGACGATTCCGTGCTGCAGTTCGGTGGTGGCACCCACGGCCACCCCTGGGGTTCCGCCGCTGGCGCCGCCGCCAACCGTGTGGCCCTCGAGGCCTGCGTCAAGGCCCGCAACGCCGGTCGCGAGATCGAGAAGGAGAGCCGCGACATCCTCACGGAAGCCGCCAAGCACAGCCCTGAGCTGGCGATCGCTCTCGAAACCTGGAAGGAAATCAAGTTCGAGTTCGACACCGTCGACAAGCTCGACGTCGGCTGATTTTCCCCAGTCCGTTCTGGCGGTGAACCTGTTTCACCGCCACTGCGGAGCTCCTCTGAACCTTCCCCTCCACTTCAAGGACCCCCATGCCCTTCAAGAGCACCGTGGGTGACTATCAAACAGTCGCCACTCTGGAGACCTTCGGCTTTCTTCCGCCGATGTCCCAGGACGAGATCTACGACCAGATCGCTTACATCATTGCCCAGGGTTGGAGCCCGCTCGTTGAGCATGTCCACCCCAGCCGTTCCATGGCCACCTACTGGTCGTACTGGAAACTGCCCTTCTTCGGCGAGAAGGATCTGGGCGTGATCGTGAGTGAGCTCGAGGCCTGCCATCGTGCCTACCCCGATCACCATGTGCGTCTGGTGGGCTACGACGCCTACACCCAGAGCCAGGGTGCCTGCTTCGTGGTTTTCGAAGCGCGCTGAAGCGGCTTGGGTCCCGCTTCGGCGGGACCTTGTCCCCTTCCTTTCACTCCAAACGCTCCCAGTTCTGTCCAGCACCGCATCGCACGGGCGATCGGTCTGACGCTGCGCGCAAAGAACCTTCACTGGCACTTTCCTTACCGGGCGGATATGGCAACTCAATCCAGTCGCGAAGCGGCACTGGCACGTCGATTGGCACTTTCCACCGCCGGAAAGTCTGCTGAGAAGCGTTATTCCTCAAGCCCCAACCGGGTGCGTGGTGCTGCCGAAGCTCGCCCCGCCCGCACTGTGGAAGCGGCCCCGCCCAAACCCGCTGCCGTTGTCTCCGCTCCCGAGCGCCGCTCGCCCCGCTTTGAACAGCTCGGCGCCGCTCCCAGTGGATCCAGCCAGCGCTCGATTCCGTCGCGCATCGCCAACCCCAGCAGGGATCTGGTGCTGGCCCGCCGCGAAGCCCTCAGCAAGAAGGGAAAGCGAGCCGACACCAGCCGCGATCGCACCCGCAAGGACGTTCCATCCACTCCTGTTGCCGCCAAGCCAGCCGATTGCAAATGCAGGGGCAAGGGCGCCGCGGCTGATCCGGTTGAACGTCCTGCGGCTTCAGCTACTTGGTCGCTCAGCAGCGGCCGTACCGCCGGCCTTGGCTCGATCAGCTCTCCCAGCCGCAGCGACGATCGCCGCCTTTCCGGCAATCGCCGGGTGGCTCAGCACAATCCCAGCCGTGCCCGGGGCCTGGCCCGTCGCGAAGCCCTCTCCAAGCACGGAAAGTCCGCTGCCACCAACGGGTCCAACGGCACAGCCGCCGTCGTGCGGCAAGGCAACCCCGAGATGAGCAGCCGCGAACTTGCTCAGCGCCTTCGCGACCTCAAGAGCAGGAACGGTGCCGGCGCCGTGGGTCCTTGCGGTGGCACCTCGCGGCCCTGCGGCCCCCGTCGTGGCGCCAACCGGCCTGTCGGCGCTCAGGACGCCACCTGGAAGGTGGGCGCCAGCGAAACCACCCGTGGCCAGGTGGTGACGGGTACCCAGGCCAACCGTTCCGAGAAGACCACCGGCAACGAGGCCAGCACCTGCCGGGCGGTCACCGGCACCGAATACATGGGCGCCGACGTCTTCCGCCTGTTCTGTCAGAACGAGCCCACTCCCCTGCAGCCCGCCAAGGTGCGCGTCACTGCCACCACCCATGGCAACCGTGTCACCGGCAACGAAGTCGGCCGCTCTGAGAAGGTCACAGGCGACGAGCCCGGTACCTGCAAGTCGATCACCGGCACCGAATACATCTCCGCCAACCAGGCGGCGGCTTACTGCGGCACCACCGGTTCACCCAGCCCCCGCAAGGTGGGCCTCAGCCAGACCCTCGGCGGCCGCCCCGTCTCCGGTGTGATGGTGGGTCGCTCCGAGAAGGTCACCGGTGACGAGCACGGTGCCTCGGTGCGCACCACCGGCACCCAGTACGTGGGCAACGACTCGATCGCCAGCCCCGGTCAGGCGCCGGCGAAGGTTGGCCAGGTGCACACCCTCCGGGGCACCGGCATCACCGGTACTCTCGTGGGCCGCTCCGAAAAGGTCACCGGCAACGAGCCGGGCACCTGCCGCCGGGTCACCGGTGATGAATACATCGGCAGCCAGCAGTACGAAGGTTTCTGCGGGGCGCGCCCCGAGCCGGAAGCGGCCAAGGTGGGCTTCAGCCTCACCGGCAAGCAGCAGATCGTCTCCGGCACCAGCACCGGCCGTTCTTCCAAGGTCACCGGCGATGAGCCCGGCACCTGCAAGGCCGTCACCGGCACTCCCTATGCCGGCCTTGAGCAGGCTTCTGGCTGGTGTGCACCCGAAGCGGTCCGCACGATCCGCCAGAGAGTCCCCGTCGGCATGGGCACCCCGGGGCCGCGCCTCAGCGGCCTTCAACCCGGCATCGGTGGCATCATGACCGGCGCTTCCAAGGGTGCCTGCGAGCCGGTCACCGGCACCCCTTACGTGGGTGCCGACCAGTTCAACGAAGCCTGCGGTGCCGCCGAGGGCCATGAGGCCGATTTCCCTCAGCCGCTCGAGACCCAGCCGTGGCAGCAGTTCAGCGTGCAGTCGCCGGCCCGCGCCGCCCATCAGCAGCGGGAACGAAGCCACGCCGTGACGGGAACCCGCTACGAAACCAGCGCCAGGATCACCGGCCCTTTTGATCTGGCCGGTGACAAAGTCACCGGCACCGAGCAGTTCCGCTTCGACCGCCCCACCAGCCCCAGCGTGGCCGCCACCATCCCGATGGCCCGGCGCATGGCCATGGCACCTGGCCCTGCGGTGGTTTCTGCTCCCCCGCTCGCTGAAGCGGCAGAGGGCGAACGCCCGCTCTCACGGGTGACTGGCGAAGGCATCTCTGCCGGCCTGCACATCACCGGCGATGACTGGGACCGGGGCAAGCGTGTCACCGGCACGGAGGGAGTTTCGGCCCGTCGCCGCAATCCCACCCGCTCCGGTCCGATGTCCGCCATGGCTCCTGTTCAGCCGAAGCGCAACGATGAGATTGCCCAGCCGGTGAGCCGCGTGACCGGCTCCAGCGGTGGCACGGACAAGGGCTCCCTGATCACCGTTTCCGGTGGTGCCCGCGGTTGATGCTTCGTTTCGTCCCTTCGCTCGACTGCTGACGTTGGCTTCTTCGCGCCGCTATCCCTCCGTTGAGAGGCCTCTGGCTCCCACGGCTCCGCGGCGCCGTCAGGACCAGACCGGTATCCAGGCGATCGCGCCCGAGTCACTCATGCGGGCGGCTCCACAGGAGTTGCGCTCGCTCGCTCCCGAATCCATCCTCCGGGCTGCCGATCCGCTGTCTCTGGCCCGCGCCAAGGCGGGCGCCCGCGGCCCGTTCCGTCCCACCCGGCCCATGCGCGGCCGCCGTCCGCTGCCAGCGGGGGCGCTTCACCCGCTCACAGATCCCGCTGCCAACGAACGCCTGCACGCCTACGACGCCCAGGTGAAGGGGGCCTTCGACCGCATCGTGCCGGTGCTCAAGCGGCTCTCGGCGCTTCAGCACGAACCCGATTTCATCGCCCAGGCCCAGCAGCACGCTGCCGCCGAACTGGGCTTTGAGCTGCCCCTGCCCATCCTGGAGTCGGCCTGGGTGCAGCAGCTCGACATGCGCACCCTGTTCGCATGGTGCGTGTTCGAAACCTATGAACAGGTGAGCGGCGCCTTCTTCCGTGAAGATCCACTTGAAGCTCAGGATGGAACGCCGGCGGCTGAGGCCTTCAATGCCTTCCTGCTCGCGTGCGGTTTCCATCTGCTCGATGTGACGCCCTGCGCCGATGGGCGTCTGGCCCACGCGATCACCTACGCGCTGCGCCTGCCGTTCAGCTCCGTGCGCCGCCGGCCCCACGCCGGCGCCCTGCTGGATGTGGAGAACACGGTGGACCGCTGGGTGAAGACTGAGCACCTGCGTTACCGCGAGGGTCGGCCGAATCCTGCCCACGAGCCCACCCGCTACCTCAAGGTGGCGTTGTATCACTTCAGTTCCCGGGATCCGCTGCACGAGGGTTGCGCCGCCCACGGCTCCAATGATGTGCTGGCCGCCGCCTCTGCCCTTGCCCGCCTCCGCGACTTCCAGCAGGCGGTGGAAAACAGCTTCTGCTGCGGCGCTTCGGTGGATCTGCTGCTGATCGGCATGGACACCGATACCGATGCCATCCGCGTGCATGTTCCGGCTAGCGATGGCACCACGGATCTGGAGCGCTGGCTGGATGCCCGCCAGGCCTACGACGACACCCAGGCCCTGACTCCTGAGGCTGCCCGCCACAAGCTGCTCTCACTGGTGCGCCAGGCGGCTCCCGGGGAACCCGACGATGGCATGGTGGCGCTTGTGGCCCGGCTGCTGGAGCACAATCTTTCCCAGATCGATTATGTGCGCACTTATCACGAGGCTGCCTATGTGGATGCTGGCCATGCCGAGCGCTTCATTGGCGTTGGCATTGGTTTCAAGGAGATTCATCTGCGCAATCTCACTTACTTCGCCCACATGGACACCCTGGAGGAAGGCTCCGCGGACATGGATGTGGGTGTGAAGATCTTCAAGGGATTGAATGTGTCACGCGGGCTGCCGGTGCCAGTGGTGGTGCGTTTCGATTATCACGGCAGCGTGCCTGGGGCTCGGGAGCGAGCCATCCAGCATTGCCGCCGCACGGACGCGGCCATTCGCAGCCGCTACACCCAGCTGTGTGCGGAAGGGTTGCTGCAAACCCTCTTGACCGTGCGCGACCGTGATCAGCATGCTCCAGCCGAAGCCGTAGGGTCTTCGATCAGCTTCGGCACGGGAGGAGGGCACTGAGATGTTGATCTGCAAAGTGCTCAAGCCGCTGGTGGCCACCAATCGCATCCCTGAGTTCGAACACAAGCACCTTCAGGTGGTGCTGGATGGCAGTTCCCAGAAAGTGGCGGTCGATGCCGTCGGTTGCATTCCCGGCGACTGGGTGATCTGCGTGGGCAGCTCGGCTGCCCGTGAAGCGGCCGGCAGCAAGTCGTATCCCAGCGATCTCACGATCGTGGGCATCATTGACCACTGGGATCCTGAATCTGGATCGGCCGAACGGAGATCTGCCTGATGGAGATCATGCAGGTCACCGGATCCCTTGTCTGCACCCAGCGGATCGAAGGTCTGCGTCACTGCAATCTGCGGGTGCTGCGCAACACCAAGGGCAAGCTCAGCGTGGCGGTCGATCCCATCGGCGCCTTGCCCGGCAACTGGGTGTTCACCGCCAGCGGCTCGGCAGCCCGCTTCGCCACCGGTAATCCCGACATCCAGACCGACCTGACCATCGGCGGGATCATCGACCTGTGGGACCCGGACGGTTGACCCTTCCCGCTCCAACTTCCATACCGTCCGCTCCCGCTGCCCCATGGCCACCCCCTCCTCCCGCCAGCCCTCGTCCCGCCGCACACCGCCCGCCGCTGCCGTGACCCCTCCGGCCACGACAACGGCGTCAGCGGCTCCGGCCAAGGCGTTGCCTGCCTCCACCCCTGCTGCTCCAGCGGCTTCCACGGCTTCCACGGCCGCTTCAGCCCCTGCCCCCACACCTCAGGTAGCGGCGGCCTCCGCCGCCAGCACTGTTCCTGCATCCGGCAGTAGCACTGCAGCGGTTCCAGCCCCGGCTTCGCCGTCGGCTGTTCCCACAGCCCCGGCAGCGGAAGCGTCCCCGCCGATCACCGTTCCGGCGAAGGCGATCGCTACCAGCAGCCCGGCCCGTTCGGCGCCGGTCCGCTCCACCAGCCGCCGCAGGGCGCCGTCCACGCCCACCCCCCGGCGAGCGACCACCTCCCGCACCGCTACCCCCTCCTCTGCCAGCCGCGGCTCCTCCCGCGGCGGCAGCGGCACCCCCCCCACCCCATCCCCTACTGAGAGCACAGCCATGGCCTCCACACCGACCGGCATCGCCCTCGGCATGATTGAAACCCGCGGTCTGGTCCCGGCGATCGAAGCCGCTGACGCCATGACCAAAGCCGCTGAAGTCACCCTGATCTCCCGCGAATTCGTGGGCGGCGGCTATGTGACCGTGATGGTGCGTGGTGAAACCGGCGCTGTGAACGCTGCCGTGCGCGCCGGTGCCGATGCCTGCGAACGGGTGGGTGATGGCCTGGTGGCGGCCCACATCATTGCCCGCCCCCACTCCGAACTGGAGCCCGTGCTGACCTTCAGCGGCGCCCTGCGCAGGAGCTGATCATGCAGGCCGGTACCCATCCCCGGGTGCTCGGCTATCTCGGCCGGGCACTCAGCCTGGAGCTCTCCGCGGTTCAGCAGTACATGACCCAGGCGTCACTGCTGAGCCTCTGGGGCCAGGCGGAGGCCGCAGAGCGCTTCAGGCTCGACACCGCCGAGGAGATGCAGCATGCCCAGCGCCTCGTGGAGCACATGCTCCTGCTTGGTGTGGCTCCGGCCGCTTCGCAGCTCACGCCAGTGAGTGTTGCCGGCGACCTGGTCGGTCTGCTGCGGCGCAATGCCGAGCTCGAGCAGCGCCTGATTGATCACTACGGGGAAGCCAGCCGTTTCTGCGCCTTGATCGGCGACACCGCCAACGGCCATTTCTTCCACCGGCTCTGGACGGAAGAACGCCTGCATGGCGAGCAACTGCAGGACTGGCTCCACCAGCTGTTGGGCGACCAGCGCGCTTTCGTGAATCAACGCGCCACTTTCTGAGTGTTATGCCCTCAGGTGGGCATGGCACTACAAGACTGCTGAACGGTCCACGTCCCAACCCACCCGTCGCGCCACCTTGCTCACGGTCGCTGCTCCGCCCCTGATCATTCAGCTGGCCTGGCTGATTCCTCTGTATGGCTTCGTCGGCGTCGTGCTGTCGCTGCCGTGGGCCTGCGGCTGGATCCGCCGCGAGGGCCCCAGACCGGCCGCCTACCTGAACATTCTCGTCACGCTGCTGGCCTTTCTGCATGGCAGCGCCGTGCTGGCCGTCGTGCTGCGTGAAGGCCCCTTCGCGATCACGGTGCCCTGGTTTCAGGCTGCCGACCTGACCCTCTCGCTCAGCTTCGATCTCTCCCTTACCAGCCTGGCCAGCCTTGAGCTGGTGACAGGGCTGAGCCTGCTGGCTCAGTTCTTCGCGCTCGGTTATCTCGACAAGGAGTGGTCGCTGGCGCGCTTTTACGCCCTGGTGGGATTTTTCGAGGGGGCGATGGCGGGTGTGGTGCTCAGCAGTTCGCTGTTTCTCACCTACTTCCTGCTGGAGATGCTCACCCTCTCCACCTACCTGCTGGTGGGCTTCTGGTATGCCCAGCCGCTGGTGGTGACGGCCGCGCGCGATGCCTTCCTCACCAAACGGGTAGGTGACGTGTTGCTGCTGATGGGGGTCGTGGCGCTGTCGGCGTGGGCGGGGGTGATGCGCTTCGACGACCTCTACAGCTGGGCGGCAGAGGCGCAGATCAGCCCGCTGGCGGGCAATCTGCTCGGCCTGGCTCTGATCTCCGGGCCGCTGGGCAAGTGTGCCCTGTTTCCGATGCACCTCTGGCTCGATGAGGCGATGGAGGGCCCCAATCCAGCCTCGATCCTGCGCAACTCCGTGGTGGTCACCTGCGGCGCGCTCGTGCTGCTGCGGCTGATGCCGATCCTGCAGCTTTCACCCCTGAGCCTGGCGGTGTTGGTGGCGCTCGGTTCGCTCACGGCCATCGGCGGGTCGCTCGTGGCCATCGCTCAGGTGGACATCAAGCGCACGCTCTCTTATTCCACCAGCGCCTCGATGGGGTTGGTGTTCATTGCCATCGCCATGCAGCAGCCAGGTATCGCCCTGCTGCTGCTGTTCGCCCATGCCGTCGGCAAAGCGCTGCTGTTCATGAGCATCGGCTGCGTGATCGCCACCACCAACTGCCAGGACCTCAGCGAACTGGGCGGCCTGGGTCGGCGCATGCCCGCCACCACCTGCGCCTTCCTGGCGGGAGCGGCCGGCACCACCGGCCTGGTTCCCCTCGGCTGCTTCTGGGCACTGGGTCTGGATGTGCAGGCGATGCTGCGCAGCGCTCCCTGGCTGGCGGCGATCGTGCTGCTCGCCAACGCGCTCACCGTGCTCAACCTCACGCGGGTGTTCCGGCTGGTGTTCCTCGGCGCGGCCCAGCCCAAGACGCGCCGCACCCCGGAGGTCAACTGGCAGATGGCCCTGCCGATGGTGAGCCTCACCGTGCTGGTGCTGGTCACGCCGCTGATCATGGTGGTGATCGACCCGGTGCCCGGCCTGGCCTCGTTCTCGCTGCCGGTGGCGCTCTCGCTGCTGCTCACCAGTGCCGGCGCCCTGGTGGCCGGCTGCCTGCTGCCCCTGCGCAAGGGCTGGTCGGTCACGATCCTGCGGCCGCTGCGCCTGCTCCAGGATCTGCTCGCCTATGACTTCTACACCGATCGGATCTACCGGGTCACGATCGTGGCGCTGGTGGCGGGGCTCTCGCGTGCCGCCGCCCGCTTCGACCGGGATGTGGTCAACGCTTTGGTGAACCGGGTGGGCAGCCTGTCGTTGGCGAGTGCCGAGGGCCTCAAGCTGAGCGTCAACGGCCACACCCAGACCTACGTGCTCACCGGGACCGTGGCGATCGTGCTCCTGCTCACTTCGCTCTCCTGGGTGGTGCGATGACCCTTTCTTCCGAACAGGTGCCGCCATGTTGAGCGGTCTGCTGCTGATTCCGCTGCTGGGTGCCATCGCCCTGCTGCTCTGGCCCGGTGAGGTGAGCGGCGAACGTCTGCGTCGCACCTGCCTGGCGCTGCTGGTGTTGCAGGTGGCCTGGTCGCTGCGGGTGCTGTGGCAGTTCGATCCCGCCATTCCGGGGCTGCAGCTCGAGGAGATGGCGCCCTGGGTGGGCAGCCTCGGCCTCGACTACCGGCTCGGTATCGACGGCCTGTCGCTGCCGCTGGTGCTGATCAATGGGGCGCTCTCGCTGGCGGCGGCGCTGGTCACGACCACCTCCACGCCGCGTCCCCGCCTCTACTACGCCCTGCTGCTGTTGATCAGCGGGGCAGTGAACGGCGCCTTCCTGGCCCAGAACCTGCTGCTGTTCTTCCTCTTCTACGAGCTGGAGCTGATTCCGCTCTGGCTGCTGATCGCCATCTGGGGCGGCAGCAACCGGGCCTATGCGGCCACGAAATTCCTGCTGTTCACCGCCGTCTCCGGCGTGCTGATCCTCGGCGCCTTCTTCGGCCTGGCGCTGGCCACCGGCACGGCCGATTTCAGCCTGCAGCCACTGCTGGGCCAACAGCTGGGCATGGGCCTTCAGCTGGTGCTGATGGGGGCCCTGCTGGTGGGGTTCGGCATCAAGATCCCGCTGTTTCCGTTCCACACCTGGCTGCCGGATGCCCATACCGAGGCCTCCACGCCCGTGTCCCTGCTCCTGGCTGGCGTGCTGCTGAAGCTCGGCACCTATGGGCTCCTGCGCTTCTGCCTTGGCCTCTTCCCCGACGCCTGGCAGCTGATGTCCCCCTGGTTGGCGGGCTGGGCGGCGGTGTCGGTGCTGTTCGGTTCGCTGGCGGCGATTCAGCAGCAGGACATGAAACGGATGGTGGCCTACAGCTCCGTGGGCCACATGGGCTACGTGCTGCTTGCGGCCGCCGCCGCCACTCCGGTGAGCCTGCTGGGTGCGCTCTTTCAGATGGTGAGCCACGGCCTGATCTCCGCGCTGCTGTTCCTGCTGGTGGGCGTGGTGTATGCCACCACCGGCACGCGCGACCTGAACGTGCTGCGCGGCCTGCTCAACCCGGAGCGGGGTCTGCCGATCACCGGTTCGCTGATGATCGCCGGGGTGATGGCCAGTGCCGGCATCCCCGGCATGGCGGGCTTCATCTCCGAATTTCTGGTGTTCCGTGGCAGCCTGGTGGCCTTTCCGCTGGCCACCGTGCTGTGCATGGTGGGCTCGGGCCTCACGGCGGTCTACTTCCTGCTGCTGGTGAACCGGGTGTTCTTCGGTCGTCTTTCCCCTCCGGCCGACGACCTCGACACGCCCTTGCCGGCGGTGCCGCTGGCCCGTCAGATCCCGGCGCTTGCGCTCACCGTGGCGGTTCTCCTGCTCGGGGTGGCGCCGCAGGGACTGGGCACCCTTGCCACAGCCACCACCACGGCGATGAGCCGGGCGCCACACAGCCTGGCGGCTCTGCCTGCCCCGGCGGTGCCTGATGGCCTGATTGCGGGGGGGATGGGGCGATGACCCGGCAGCCCGAAGCGGCAGCGATGCTGGAGCGCCTGCTGGCCGGTGTGCCGCTGCTCGATCACTCCGCCGAGCATCTGCTGGAGGTGGTGGCGGTGCTGGAGAGCTACGGGGAGGTGCTCGATGCCTACAGCCGCAACCTCATCCACCAGGCCCAGCGCGAATTTCTCAATCCCTTCCCGGTGCTGCGCTTCCTCAATGGGGAGGTCACGCCGCAGCGGCTCTGGCGCCACCTCATCCACGACCGCATCAACTTCGAATACGCCGAGTATTGCCAGCGGCTGATGCTCTGGCACGGCACCGGCGGCCTCGACGCCTACCTCGATTCGCCTGCCTTCCAGCAGAACTGCGCCGTGGTGATCGGCCACCGGCGCCGCCGGGATCCGCTGCTGGCCCTGCTCGATCCTCTGTTCCCGGAGTTCCTGCCTGAGTTGATCCGCTCGGCGGCCACCGCCAGCGCGCTGGGTCAGTTCTGGCGGGTGATGAGCGATCTGTTTCTGGATCTCGCCGCTTCCCACCGCCGCGGTGAGGTCGCCACGATCGCCGCTGTGGTGGCCTTCATTCGTGAGGGGCTGGTGGCGGCTGCCGGCCAGCCGATCTGCTACACGGTGGAGCTCGATGGTGTGCCCTTCGAGATCCTGCCGCCTGCCGCCGGCCTCACCTTCCTGGGTGATGTGGCAGTGCCCTATGTGGAGGCGGTGTTCCTGAGGGGCAGCCCGTTCCTCGGCACGGTGTCGTTCAACGCGCAGGCCCGCCAGATCCCGATCGATCAGGCCTGCTTCCAGTACGGCGCGCTCTATGCCGATCCACTGCCCACGATGGGCGCGGGCATTCCGCCCAGCCTGCTGATGCAGGACATGAGCCGCCATCTGCCGGCGGCGTTGCTGGAGGTGTACCGCGGCCGGGGTCGGGGGGAGGGCGATCTGCGGGTGAAGATCTGCGCCAGTTTTCAGAAGGCGATGTTCTGCGTCACCAATGCGGCGATCGACGGCACCTTCCCCCATCCGCTCTCCAGCAGCGACCCGAGCCAACAACAGGCCAATCGGGCCTATGCGATGGCCTGGATCGAGCGGCTGCGGGTGGCGCGCATCGACTGCCTGCCCGACCGATTGGCCGCCGCGGCGGGATGATTTCCCTGCAGTAGGTTTCCCAGATGGAGCAACCCTGGACCCATCGGCAGCGACCCGAACGTCTGGAGCGGCGGTTGGAATTCGGCGACTACGAAACCACCCGCGTCTTCCTCGAGCAGCTCAACGATCTGTCTGAGCAGAGCGGGCGCTTTCCGGACATCAGCTTCGGGCGCACCTACGTGAACCTCACCCTGCGCAGCGAAACAGAGGACGGCCCGATCGGTGAACCAGAAACCGCGTTCGCCGAGGCCATCGATCGCCTCGTGCCCTGATGGCCCCCTCCACCGTCGGCCCCAGCTCCGATCCGGTGATGGCGGATGACACTCCGGTGGATCTGCGGGCTGCCTACGAAGGCACCGGCGTGGGTGATGTGCTTGATCAGCTCGACCGTGAACTGATCGGGCTCAAGCCGGTGAAGATGCGGATCCGGGAGATCGCTGCCCTGCTGGTGGTGGAGCGGGCCCGCAAGCAGGTGGGGCTGGCCACGGCGGCCCCCAGCCTGCACATGTCGTTCACAGGCCACCCGGGTACCGGCAAAACCACTGTGGCCGAAAGGATCTCCGAAATCCTGCACCGGCTGGGGTACGTGCGCAAAGGCCATCTGGTCACGGCCACCCGTGATGATCTGGTGGGCCAGTACATCGGCCACACCGCCCCCAAGACGCGGGAGATGCTCAAGCGGGCCATGGGCGGCGTGCTGTTCATCGATGAGGCCTACTACCTCTACCGCCCTGAGAATGAGCGGGATTATGGCGCAGAGGCGATCGAAATCCTGTTGCAGGTGATGGAGAACAACCGTGATGATCTGGTGGTGATCTTTGCGGGCTACAAGGATAAGATGGACATCTTCTATCAATCAAATCCCGGCCTCTCTTCCCGTGTTGCCAACCATATCGACTTCCCGGATTACACTGCTCCAGAATTGCTGGCCATCGCCAAGCTGATTCTTGCCGGCGAAAGCTATCGCTTCAGCGATGAAGCCAGCATTGCTTTTTCTGATTATATCCAGCGCCGCATGCTGCTGCCGTTCTTCGCCAATGCCCGATCGATCCGCAATGCCATCGATCGCGCCCGCATGCGCCAGGCGAACCGGCTGTTCAACACCATGGGGCGCGGCCTCACCAAGCGGGATCTGATCACGATCGAAGCGGAAGACATCACCGCCAGCAGTGTGTTCCAGGGCCGAGTGGAAGGCCTCGATCGCAGCCTGCCGCTCACCTGAACCAAGGGCCGATCAACGGCTGCAGATCACCACCAGCCTCTAGCGCCGGCGACGGCCGTCGATCTGCAAGAGATCACGCACCTGCTGCAGCTGGCGGGCCAGAGAAGGATCGCTGGCCAGCTTCTTCTCCACCTGCTCCACGGCATACATCACGGTGCTGTGGTCCTTGCCGCCGAACACATCGCCGATGCGCGGCAGGCTCAGATCGGTGGTCTGGCGCATCAGGTACATGCCCACCTGGCGCGCCTGGCTCACGGCCCGTTTGCGGCTGCTGCTGCGCATCTCGTCGACGCTGACACCGAACACCTCGGCCACCTTCTCCACCACCTGCTGCGGTGTCACCACCACCTCGTTGCCCACCGGGTCGAGCATCGGCGCCACTGATTCCACCGTCATCGGCAGACCGGTGATCGAGGCGAAGGCCACGGCCCGGGTGAGCGCCCCCTCCAGCTCCCGGATGTTGGAGGTGAAGCGGCCCGCCAGGTACTGGATCAGGTCGCGCGGCAGGGTCATGCGTTCCTGCTCCGCCTTCTTGTGCAGGATCGCCATGCGGGTCTCCAGGTCCGGGGTCTGGATGTCGGCGATCAGGCCCATCGAGAAGCGTGAGATCAGGCGCTCCTGCAAGCGGGGAATCTGGCTGGGGGGGCGATCGCTGGCGATCACGATCTGGCGCCCCGCCTCATGCAGGGCGTTGAAGGTGTGGAAGAACTCCTCCTGGGTGTACTCCTTGCCTTCGATGAACTGGATGTCGTCCACCAGGATCAGATCGGCGGCCCGGTAGCGGTCGCGGAACTTCTGCATGCCGTCCTTGCGGATCGCCTGGATCAGGTCGTTGGTGAACGACTCGGTGGACACGTAGAAGACGCGCGCGTCCGGGTCGATCTCGACGCGGTAGTGGCCGATCGCCTGCATCAGGTGGGTCTTGCCCAGGCCGACCCCCCCGCAGAGGAACAGGGGGTTGAATTCCCGCCCCGGCGCCTCGGCCACCGCCAGCGAGGCCGCATGGGCCATGCGGCTGTTGGGCCCCACCACGAAGCGGTTGAACACATAGCGGGGGTTGAGCCCCGGCGCCGGCCGCCTGGGCGTTTCGCCGCTGGCGGTGGCTGCCAGCACCGGGCCGCCGGAGGACGGGCCCGCCATCGCCCTGGCACCGGCCGATACCGGCCCCCCCTCGCCGCCCATGGACTCCGGCAGCCCATCAGGGCCCTGCTCAGCGACCGCCTGGGCGGTGGACACCTCCACGGCGACACCGTGGCCGGCGAGCTCGGAGGCGACGGCGGCAATGGTGGTGAGGTAGTTCTTGCGCAGCCAGCCGCAGGCGAAGCTGTTCGGCGCCTCCAGCTGCAGCACCCCATTGCTGAAGCCGGCACAGCGGGCTGGACGGATCCAGGTTTCGAAGGTGGGCTTGCTCAGATTGGCCTGAAGCGAATCCTGAACTCGGTGCCACAGCTGATCACCCTGCTGCACCACCACCCCAACGCCCGGGGGCCGAATATAGGCAGAGACCTTCCAGGCGGGCGGCCTCCGTTGAGGCGCATCCTGACCTGGCCTGCCCGCTCGCGATGTCCCCTGTCCGTCTCTCCCGTCCGCGCCGGTTTCCACGGGCTGGCCTCACTGCCGGACTGCTGGGGATCGCCATGAGCGGCTGCGCGGTGAGCCTGCCGGACCTGCCCGGCCTGCCCCGGCTGCCTCAGCTCCCCCAGAGCGATCGTGCCCCCGCGCTGCCGAAGGTGAGCGATGCCCCGCCGGCGGGGCCGCTGCAGACGGGCAACAGCTTCATCGTCAACGCGGTCGAGAAGGTGGGTCCGGCCGTGGTGCGCATCGACACGGTCAAGCGGGTGATCAACCCGCTGGGCGGCCTGTTTGGCCGTGGACCGGCGATTCAGCAGCAGCAGGGGCAGGGCTCGGGCTTCATCACCCGCTCCGACGGGGTGATCATCACCAACGCCCACGTGGTGGAGGGGGCCAACGAGGTGTCGATCACGCTGCCCGACGGGCGCAGCTTCACCGGCAAGGTGCTCGGCAGTGATCCGCTCACCGACATCGCCGTGGTGAAAGTGGTGGCCCAGGGGCTGCCTGTGGCGCCGCTGGGGGATTCCGCCCGCGTGCGGCCCGGGGAGTGGGCGATCGCGATCGGCAACCCGCTCGGGCTCGACAACACCGTCACCGCCGGGATCATCAGCGCCATCCAGCGCACCAATGCCATCGGCGAAGGCCAGCGGGTGCCCTACATCCAGACCGACGCGGCCGTGAACCCCGGCAACAGCGGTGGGCCGCTGATCAACGACCGGGGGCAGGTGATCGGCGTGAACACCGCCATCCGTCAGGCGCCCGGGGCCGGCCTCAGCTTTGCGATCCCGGTCAACCTGGCCCGCCAGATCGCCGCCCAGATCCTGGAGAAAGGCCGCGCCTCGCATCCCTACATCGGCGTGCGCCTGCAGGCGCTCACGCCCCAGCTGGCGCGGGAGATCAACGCCACCTCCTCCGAGTGCGAGCTGCCGGAGGTCCAGGGTGTGGTGGTGGTGGAGGTGCTGCCCCGCAGCCCCGCCGAGCAGGGGGGCCTCAAGCCCTGCGACCTGATCGAACAGGTGGACAACAAGGCCGTGCGCAGCCCCTCCGAGGTGCAGGTGGCGGTGGATCAGGTGCGGGTCGGCAGTGAGATGACGATCAAAGTGCGCCGTGGCAACCAGACCCTCACGCTCAACATGCGACCGGCGGAGCTCAAGTCGCCTGGATGAGCGAGGTTGAGCCGGCTCCCTCACCCAGGGGGCAGCGTGTTCTGGTGGTGATGGCGCGCTGGCCCGCCCCGGGCCGCTGCAAGCGGCGCCTGGGTGCCAGCATCGGCGCCGTACCGGCGGCCCGGATCCAGCGCCGGCTCACCGCCCACACCCTTGTGGTGGCCAGGGTTCTGGCCGCTGCCGGCCACTGCTCCCCGCTGCTGGCCGTGGAGGGGCTGGGCCCGCGGGCGGCAGGGCGCTGGGGGCGCGGCGCAGGCCTTGAGGCGGTGGCGCTGCAGGGGAAGGGCAACCTGGGCGTGCGCATCGCCCGCCAGTTTCAGCGCGCCTTTCGCGCCGGGGCCCAGCGGGTGGTGCTGATCGGCACCGACCTGCCGCTGCTGGAGGGCGCGGATCTGGCCGCTGCTTTCGCGGCGCTGGAGCACAGCCCCCTGGTGCTGGGCCCCGCCGCCGACGGTGGTTATTGGCTGATCGGTCTGCGCCGGCCTGAGCCTGCGCTGTTCTGTGGCATCGACTGGGGCACCTCGGCGGTATTGGAGCAGACCCTGCAGCTGGCCCGCCAATGCCGTCTGGAGCCCAACCTGCTGGCGCTGCGCAGCGATCTCGACCGCGTCGGCGACCTGGCGCCATGGCACCGCTGACGGCCGCTGCACCGCCGGGGATCGCCGTGGTGATCCCCGTGCGCAATGAGGCGGCCCACCTGCCCCTGCTGCTGGCCGATCTGTCGCTGGCGCCGCCCGGGCTGATCAGCGAACTGCTGGTGGTGGATGGTGGCAGCTCCGATGGCAGCGGCCGGCTGGCGCGGCTGGCCGGTGCGGTGCTGCAGCAGGCCGCCGGGGGGCGGGGTGCCCAGCTGGCGGCGGGGGTGGCCGCCACGGACGCCCCCTGGCTGCTGCTCCTGCATGGCGATCTGCGTCTGCCGCCGCGCTGGTGGGAGCCGGTGCGGGCGGCGCTGGGGCAGGCTGAAGCGGCCTGGTACTTCCGCCTGCAGGTGCCGGAGCCTGGCCTGGCCCTGCGGCTGATGGAGGCGGGCGTGGAGCTGCGCAGCCGCTGGGCGCGCACGCCCTACGGCGATCAGGGGCTGCTGCTGCCGCGGCGCCTGCTGGAGCGGGCCGGTGGGCTGCGTCCCCTGCCCCTGATGGAGGACCTCGACCTGGTGCTGCGCCTGCGCCGGCGGGCGCCGGTCCGCTGCCTGGGGCCGGTGGTGCGGGTGGAAGGCAGGCGCTGGCGGCGGCTGGGGGTGTGGCGCACCACCTGGCGCAATGCGCGGCTCAGGCGTGCCTGGCGCCACGGCGCCGAGGCCGGCGAGCTCGCCCGCCGCTACTACCAGCTGTGAGGGCGAGCGGCGGGACGGGTGGTCAGGGGGAGTACCAGAAGGCGCAGCGCCGCTGACGCGGCTCCAGCTCCCAGCCCTGCGACTGGTAGAAGCCCACCACGTCGGGGTCGGCGAACAGGCTCACGCGCTCCACCTCCATGGTGCGCAGGCGGTCGAGCACGTAGGCCATCAGCTGCCGCCCCAGGCCCGCTCCCTGATAGAGCGGGTGCACCGCCACATCCCACACCGTGGCTTCCAGCACGCCATCGCCGGTGCAGCGCGCGAAGCCCACCAGCCGTGGCACGCGTGGATCGTGGCGCCAGAGCCCCACGCGCAGCAGGCTGTGCTGCAGCGCCTTGCGCACCCGCCGCAGCGGCCGGCGGCTCCAGCCCACCGCATCGCAGAGTTTTTCGAGCTCCACAAGATCGATGTCCCGGTCTTCGCTCAACACCAGCTGCAGCTGCGGATTGGGCGTGGGGCAGAGGCGGAATCCGACGCCGTAGAAGCTGGAGAGAAGGGGGTCGGAGTCCAATCCTGAGGGCCGAGGCAACGCAATGGGACGATCCTGCCCGATCGGGGGGGTTCCGTTGCAGGCTGGAGGCCTGCTTCGCCCCTGGATTGCCCCGTTCCGTTCCGGCTGACCCGGGCGTCGCCCCCCCTCCCGCCGCTGCCGGGGACGAGCAGCCGCTGCTGGTGTGCCTGCACGGCTGGCTGCTGGCCGGCCGTCTCTGGGACCCGCTGCGCCTGGCACTGGCCGGGCGCCAGCGCCTCTGGACCCCCGACCTGCCGGGCTTCGGAGGCACACCCCGTCCCCGTTCCCTGCACCCCACGCTGGCCAGCTACGGCCGCTGGGTGGCCGACCAGTGCCTCCGCCTGGAAGAGCGGCGCGTGGTGCTGGTGGGCCACTCGCTCGGCGGCAGCGTAGCGCTGCATGCGGCGCCGCTGCTGGGCGATCGGCTCGTGGGGGTGATTCAGATCGCGGCGGGGGGCGGGGTGTATCAGCCGCGCGCCTTCAGCCAGCTGCGCAACGGCGGCCGGCTGTTCCTGCAGTGGCGCCCCAGCTGGCTGGCGGAGCTGCCGGGCACCGGTGCCATCCGCAGCCCCCTGATCGCCGAGCAGCGGGCGGCCCGCAGCCTGCTGGCCTGCAGCACCAACCGCGGCGCCGTGCGCCAGCTGCCGGCGCTGGTGGCCGGCCTGCAGGTGCCGAGCCTCTGGATCGCGGGCAGCCGCGACCAGGTGATGGAGCCCCGCTACGTGCGCCATCTGGCGGGTTACTCCGACCGGCACGAGCTGGCAGAACTGCAGGGCTGCGGCCATCTGCCGATGCGCCAGTCGCCCTATCAGCTCGCCGACGTGATCGAGAGCTGGGTTCAGAGCCTGGCCAGGCCGCGCTCCTGAAGATCGGCCAGCTGGGCGTAGAGCCCACCGGCCTGGCGCAGCTCCCGGTGAGTGCCCTGCTCGATCAAGCGGCCGCGCCGCAGCACCAGGATCCGGTCGGCGGCCTCCACGGTGGCCAGGCGGTGGGCGATCACGATCGCGGTGCGGGCCTTCAGCAGTTTGTCGAGGTCGCGCTGCAGGGTGGCTTCGGTGGAGGGATCCATGAAGGCGGTGGCCTCATCCATCACCAGCACGGAAGGGTCGCGGATCGCCACCCGCGCCACCGCCAGCAGCTGCCGCTCGCCCGAGGACAGGTTGCCGCCCCGCTCGCGCAGTTCGGTGGCCAGCCCGTCGGGAAGACGCCGCAGCAGGGCATCGAGACCGAGCTCGCGGCAGATCCGCTGCAGTTCGTCGTCGGGGATCGCCGCATCGAGGCGCAGGTTGTCGGCCACGTTGCCGCTGAACAGGAAGGTGTCCTGCAGCACCACCCCCAGCCGCTGGCGCAGCGTGAGGCTGGGCAGCTCGCGGATGTCGATGCCATCGAGCAGGATCCGCCCCTGCTGCGGCTCGTAGAGCCGGCAGAGCAGGCGGATCACGGTGGTCTTGCCGGAGCCGGTGGGGCCCACCAGGGCCACGTGCTCGCCCGGGGCGATGCGGAAGCTGAGGTCGGTGAGGATCGGGTCGTCGGGACGGTAGGCGAACGAGACGTTCTCGAAGATCACCTCGCCCTCGCTGGCCCGTTCGCGGCCGGAGCGGCGGGCGGCGGCGGTGCGTTGTTCGATGGCCAGATCGCTGATCTCGATCGGTTCCTCCAGCAGCTCACCGATGCGCTGCACCGCCGTGAGCCCGCCCTGGATCTGGGTGAAGCGCTCCGCCAGCTGACGCAGCGGATCGAACAGGCGCTGGGAGAACAGGATGAAGGTGGTGAGGGTGCCCAGGCCGATGGTGCCGTCGGTGACCATCCAGCCGCCCAGGGCCAGCACGATCGCCACGGCCGTGAGGGCCACCCATTCGATGAAGGCGGAGATCGCACTCTCGTAGAAGATCGTGCCGTCGACCGCCTTGCGGTAGGCGTTGGTGGTGACGCCGAAGCGGGCGCTGTTCACCCCCTCACGCCGGAACATCTGCACCACATCCAGCCCCTGCAGGTTTTCCTGCAGGTCGGCGTTGAGCTGGCTGAGCTCTTCGCGCACGCGGTAGTTGGCTTTGCGGTAGCGCCCCTGCAGCCAGAGGATCACCACCACCACCGGAATCTGGATCACCAGCAGCAGGGCGCCGAGCCGGAACTCGATCGAGAGCATGGTGACGGCGATCACCACCAGGGTCACTAGGTCGGCGAGCACACCGATGGCGCCGCTGCCGAACACCTCGGCCAGGGCGTCCACATCGCTGGTGAGGCGGGTGAGCAGCTTGCCCACCGGGGTGCGGTCGTGGAAGCGCAGCGACAGGGCCATCGCATGGCGGAACAGGTCGTCGCGGATGCGGGCGGTGAGCCGCTGCCCCACGGCCTGCACGCTGTAGCTCTGCACCCCCTGCAGCGCCAGCCGCACCAGCACCGCCGCCAGCAGGCACAGCACCAGGGTGCGCATCGCCATGGGCACGCTCTGGCCCACGAGCCAGGCGGCCCTGGGCTCATTACGCAGCACCGAGATCGCCTGGCCCACCAGCAGCGGCTGTACGGCCGCCGAGAAGGCGACGGGGATCAGCAGCAGCAGCGTGAGCAGCAGGCGGCGGCGGTCGCGGCCCAGATAAGGAACCAGGTTGAGCAGGCGCTGACGGTCGCGGGCGGCCATCAGCGCGCCTCCAGACGGGCCGCCGCCACCCGGTCGATGATCGTCTGCAGCTGGCCCTGATCCAGCCGCAGGGCCAGGGGGTGGCCGATCAGCCGGGCGGTGCTGTGGAACAGGTCTTCAATGGCCACCAGCCCGTTGTCGCGCAGGGTGCGGCCGGTGGCCACCAGATCCACGATCGCCTCCGACATGCCGGTGATCGGGCCCAGCTCCACCGACCCGGTGAGATGAATGAGCTCCACCGGCAGGTCGAGCTGGTTGAAGAAGGTTTCGGCGCAGCGCACGAACTTGCTGGCCACGCGGCAATGGGCGGGCAGATCGGCGGCCCGGCGGTAGCCGCTGCTCGCCTTCACCGCCACGGCCATGCGGCAGCCACCGAAACCGAGATCCACCAGGGGGGCCACCGGCAGCTGGTGCTCGCGCAGGACGTCTTCGCCGACGATGCCCAGCTGGGCCTGGCCGTAGGCCACATAGACAGGCACATCAGCGTTGCGCACCAGCAGGGCGCGGGCGGTGCCGCACGGGCTGGGCACCATCAACTGACGGTTGTCGCTGTCGAGCAGGGCGGAGAAATCCAGACCGGCCGCGGCGAGGCAGCGCACCGAATCCTTCAGCAGGGCCCCTTTGGCCAGAGCAACGGTGATCATGGGCGTGCTCCGCAACCTGGACTTTACCGATGCAGACCTCCCGCAGCGAGCCGCCGGCCGTGGCGGCAACGGGCGGGCGGCCTCCGGCGCTGGCCGTGTCGCTCATCCCGGTGCTGAACGACAACTACGTGTTCGTGCTGCACGATTCCCCCGGGGCGGAGCAGCCAACCGGCCGGGCGGTGGTGGTGGATCCCGCCGTGGCGGCGCCGGTGCGCGCCTGGCTGGAGGCCCACCGGCTGGAGCTGGTGGCCGTGCTGCAGACCCACCACCACTCCGATCACATCGGTGGCACCGCAGGCCTGCTGGAGCGTTGGCCCGCCGCTGCGGTGATTGCGTCTGGCGCCGACCGCGACCGCATCCCGCTCCAGACCCTCCCGGTGCGTGGCGGTGACCGCCTCACCCTGCTGGGCCGGACCGTGGAGGTGCTGGAGGTACCGGGGCACACCCGAGCCCATCTGGCCTATGTGCTGCCCGAGGTGCCGGGCGGGCACGGGGAGCTGTTCTGCGGCGACACGCTGTTCGCTGCCGGCTGCGGACGGCTGTTCGAGGGCTCGGCGGAGCAGATGCACCACTCGTTGCAGCAGCTGGCGCAGCTGCCGGAGAGCACGCGCGTGTGGTGCGCCCATGAGTACACCCGCGCCAACCTGCGCTGGGCCGCTGCGCTGGTGGCGGCAGAGCCAGAGGCTGCCGCGGACGCGATCACGGCGCGGTTGGCGGAGGTGGAGCTGGCCCGGAGCCAGGGCCAGGCCACCATCCCCAGCACGATCGCGCTGGAACGCGCCACCAATCTGTTCCTGCGTGCCGGCAGCGCCGCCACGCTCGCCGCGCTGCGCCGGCACAAGGACGGCTGGCAGGGCTGAGGTGTGTGGGAGCTCAGAGGCAGGGGAGCAGGGGCAGCCGCTGGGGAAAGAGCAGGGCCGGCTGCTGGGGCCGCAGGCCCAGGCGGCAGCGTTCGGAGAGCTGGAAGGTGCGCTCCAGCGGCAGGCGCAGCCGCAAGCGGAACGGCGCCGACTGGGGCTGCTCCAGCTCCACCTGCAGCAGCCATTCCCGCCCCAGGAATTCCCGCCCCATCACCCAGGCGGTGCCTGCCGGATCGGGGGTCAGCTCCAGGGCACCGGGTTGCAGCAGCACCTCAGCCGGCTCCCCATCCGGGCAGGGGGAGGCGGCCGCACCGGAGAGGGGGGCGAAGGCCCCCAGCGCCGTGACCACCTGGCCGTTGCGCCACTGGGCCGGCAGCAGATTGCGTTGCAGCACGAAGTGGCCCACGAAGGCGGTGGCGGGATGCTCCACCAGCTCCTGCGGTGGCGCGCACTGGTGCAGCCGCCCGTCCTTGAGCACTGCCACCCGGTCGCAGATCGCCAGCGCCTCCTCCGGGTCGTGGGTGACGATCAGGCCGCTGGCGCCGCAGCGGCTGAGCACGCCGGGGAGTTCGCTGCGCAGCCGCAGCCGCACGTCCACATCCAGGTTGGAGAAGGGTTCATCGAGCAGCACCAGCTCCGGCGCCGGAGCCAGCGCCCGGGCCAGTGCCAGCCGTTGCCGCTGGCCGCCGGAGAGTTCGTGCGGGTAGCGCTGCTCCAGGCCCGCCAGCCCCAGCAGATCCAGCAACCAGGCGGCCCGGCTGCGGTCCTGGCGGGGCCGCAGGCCGAAGCAGGTGTTCTGCCAGGCATCGAGGTGGGGGAACAGGGCGTAGTCCTGGAAGACCATGCCCACGCCGCGCCGCTCCGGCGGCACCCACACCCCTGGACCGGCCACCAGGCGGCCCTGCACCGTCACCTGCCCCCGCGACGGCCGCTCGAAGCCGGCGATCAGGCGCAGCAGGGTGGTCTTGCCGCAGCCGGAAGGACCGAGCAGGCCCACCAGTTCGCCCGGGGCCAGGTGCAGGTCGATCGCTTCCAGTGCCCAGGAGTTGGGCTCGCCAGGGGCGCCGCCGCGGCCATAGCGGTGCCAGACGCCATCGAGCTGCACCGGATCGGCCGGCATGGCCTCATCGGCCGCAGGACGGTTCCCAGCGGCAGCGTTGGCAGCAGCAGCTGCACGGGCAGCGGCCGCTGCGGAAAGCCCGGTGGAGCTGGCGATGGGAGACCCTTAAGCTCGTTTTTCCCATCTTCCAACGCCATGGGCGCCGGCCAGTCGATCGAGGCGATCCAGACGCCCGCCGCTCCTGCGCCGGTGGGCCCTTACAACCAGGCCGTGCGGGCGGGTGGCTGGCTGTTCTGCTCCGGCCAGATCGCTCTGGATCCGGTCAGCGGCGCGATGGTGGGTGACGGTGATGTGGAGGCCGAGACCCGCCAGGTGCTCAGCAACCTCGTGGCGGTGCTGCGGGCGGCGGGCAGCGGACCGGATCAGGTGGTGCGCACCACCGTGTTTCTGGCCGACCTGGCCGATTTCGCCCGGGTGAACGCCATCTACGCCGAAACCTTCCAGGGGCCGGTGCCCCCCGCCCGCGCCTGCGTGGAAGTGGCGGCCCTGCCCCGGGGCGCGCGGGTGGAGATCGACTGCATCGCGGTGCTCGTTTGAGGCCTGGTGGGGCCGCCGTCAGGTAACGAACACGACATCACGTAGTCGACGTGACAGTCAGCAGCTGGCACAGGCCCCACACTGACACTGTGCCTTACGACGTTCATGGCGTTCTCCCCCTTTCGTCGCTCTGCCCCCGCCGCCGGTTCGCAGCGTCTGTACCGGCTGGTCGATCGCCAGTGCGCGCCTCACCCGGTGCTCGATGACCACTTCGAATCGATGGATGCCGCCTGGGAAGCGGCTCTGAGCTGGTGGGAAGAGCAGGCCTGCGCGGTGGAGCAACCGATCGAGATCGGCATCGAAGTGAGCACCCCCCGCGGTGACTGGCGCACCCTGCGCTACCCGGGTGGCTGGCCGGGCTTGATGCACTGAAGCTTGCACTGATGCACGGAAAGAGTGCCCCGGCCTGATCAACTGAAAGGCTGCCCCGGCCTGATTGACTGAAAGGATCGCTAATCTCAGCGGGTTGTTTGTACACCAAGCGCCGGTGGATCAGCTGATGAAGCCGTTCATCACAATCACTTCCCTCGCCCTCGTTTTCACCGCTGCGCTGGCCACCGGCGCCTCAGCCCAGTTCACTGGCCCAGGCAGTGGCCAGGGGTCTGGCGTTCGCAGCAGCACAGCTGCCCAGGCCCGCGACGCCCGCCTCGGCACCTACCTCTCGCTCACCGGCAGGATCGTCGCGCGCGAGAAAGAAGACTATTTCACTTTCCGCGACGCCTCAGGCACCATTCGCGTGGAGATTGAAGACCCGGTGTGGCAGAACCGGCCGGTGGGCCCCAACGACAGGGTGCGTCTTGTGGCCGAAGTCGATCAGGGCTCCGGCGGTCGCTACCTCGATGTGAAGTCGCTCACGCTGGTGGATTGACCCCATTGGCGAAGGGTGTGGCTTGGGGGGTGGAGCCGATGAGTGACCAGCAGCTCAGTAGGCACTGCTGCTGAGTTCGCTCAGCTTCTGAACAGCGCCTGCCCGCAGCCTCAGATCAGCGCCAGCTTCAGACGGCCTCCAGCTTCAGGCGGCCTCCAGCTGCTGGCGCAGCGGGGGCGGCAGCCTGATGCCGGAGAGAAAGGCGAGCGCCACCAGCAGGCAGGAGGCCCACAGGCAGGCCTGCAGGCCGCCCACCAGGAAAAGGGCTCCTGAGAGCAGCGTGCCCACCAGCCGACCAGCCGCATTGGCCATGTAATAGAAGCCCACGTTGAGGCTCACCGATTCGGCATCGGTGTAGGCCAGCACCATGTAGCTGTGAATCGAGGAATTCATCGCGAACACGGCGCCGAAGGCGATCAGCCCCACCACCAAGGCCACGCTGGGATTGCCCACCTCGCGCCAGAGGCTGATGGCGATCAGGGCGGGAATGGCGGTGAGCACGGCGCTCCAGAACTGCACGGCGGACACCCCTGGTGGACCGCTTCTGCCCCAGCTGCGCCGCAGGGCCGGCACCGAGGCCTGAATGATCCCGTAGCCGATCACCCACAGGCCCATGAAGCCACCGGCCTCCCAGTATTTCCAGCCCAGCACCGATTGCAGAAACACCGGCAGAGCCACCACGAACCACACATCACGGGCGCCGAACAGGAAGAAGCGGGCGGTGGAAAGCACATTGATGCCCTTTGATTTCGAGAACAGCGCCGTGATGGCCGGCTTCTGTTTCATGCGGCCGATCTCACCGGGCAGCACCAGGGTGGGCAGAAAGGCCAGGAACAGGCCGGCCGCCATCGCTCCCACGGCGGCGCTGAAGCCGATCGTGGCGAGCAGCACCCCACCGAGGAAGAAGCCCACGCCCTTGAGGGCGTTCTTGGAGCCGGTGAGGATCGCCACCCATTTGAACAGCTGGCTCTCGCCCCGGCTGTGGTCGTCGGGGGTTTCAGCTACCACGGTCTTGATGGCACTTTTGGCACTCATCTTGTTGAGGTCTTTGGCGATGCCGCTGATCGCCTGGGCCACCATCACGTAGGCCACGCTCCACCAGCGGGGCCAGTCGTCGGCCACAGGAATCAGCATCAGCAGAGCGCCCACCTGCAGCAAGGTGCCGGCCCAGAGGGTGAGCCGCAGCCCGAAACGGGCCCCGAGCCAGCCGCCGTAGAGGTTGGTGACGATGCCGAAGAACTCGTAGAAGAGAAACAGAAAGGCGATCTCCAGGGTGGTGTAACCCAGCTGGTGAAAGTGGAACACCACGAGCATGCGCAGCGCCCCGTCCGTGAGGGTGAAGGCCCAGTAGTTGGCCGTCACGATGCCGTATTGCTGCAGGGCCGTGAGCTGCTTCATCCCGCTGCACCCTCCACGGCTGCCCCTTCCACGGCTGCCGTTTCCGCGGCTGCCTTTTCCGCGCTCGTCCCTTCCAGGGAAGCCACGTGGCAGGCCAGATCAGCCATGCGGCAGCTGTAGCCCCACTCGTTGTCGTACCAGGCGAACACTTTGAGCTGGGTGCCGTTCACCACCATCGTGGAGAGGGCATCGATGATCGAGCTGCGGCTGTCGTTCAGGTAATCCACCGACACCAGCGGCCGCTCCTCGTAGCCCAGAATTCCCTGCAGCGGGCCGGCGGCGGCGGCAGCGAAGGCCCCATTCACCTCTTCCACAGTCACGGCGCGCTCCAGTTCGAACACCGCATCGGTGATCGAGGCGTTGGTGAGCGGCACCCGCACGGCGTGGCCGTTGAGCTTGCCCTGCAGTTCAGGGAAGATCAGGCCGATCGCCTTGGCCGATCCGGTGGTGGTGGGGATCAGCGAGCTGCCGGAGGAGCGGGCGCGGCGCAGGTCGGACTTGAAGGCATCGATCACCACCTGGGTGTTGGTGATGTTGTGCAGGGTGGTGATCGAGCCGTGGCGAATGCCGAAGCTTTCGTGCACCACCTTCACCACCGGCGCCAGGCAGTTGGTGGTGCAGGAGGCGGCGGTGAGCAGGCGATGGCGGCTGGGCTCGTAGAGGTGGTGGTTGATGCCGAACACCACGTTGAGGGCTTCTGCGCCGGCGACCACGCCTTTCACCGGGCAGGCCACGATCACGCGCCTGAGACCAGGCACAGTGAAGTAGGGGTCGAGGGTGTCGGGGGTCTTGATCTTGCCGCTGCATTCGAGCACCAGGTCCACGCCGGCGTCGGCCCAGGGCACGGCGGTGGGGTCCTGATGACGGCTGTAGCTCACGGCTTGATGTCCCACGCGGAAGCCGTCGGCCTCGGTCTGCACGGCCTGATCCCAGCGGCCGTGCACGGAATCGAAGGCGAGCAGGTGGGCGGCAGCCGCGGCGTCACCGGCAGGGTCGTTGACATGTACCAGTGCGACGCCGGGGCGTCCCCACAGGGCGCGGAACACGAGGCGGCCGATCCGGCCGAAGCCGTTGATGCCGATCTTCATCGCAAGGCGATCGCAAGCGACCTGACCATAAATCAAGTTTGATTGATGGATGCGTGTTGTGGGACACGCCGGGTTCCCTGGCGCCTGCCGGGCACGCCGGCGCGCAAGCTGCAACGGGCGCGTTGGCTGTTGCCGCAGGCCCTGAAAGAGCGGGCCCTGCGGCGGGCGAAAGAGCAGGCCGGTCACGGTCGGATCGGGCGAGCCAGGCGCAGGCCAGCCGGAAGCTTCCGTGTGATTGGATATGCCTTAATGGGCATTATTTAGGATGAGGGATGGTGGCATGGTGCGTGGGCTCTCTGCAGCAGCCCGCAACCGGATTGCCGACTTCTGCCTGATCGCCGACCTCACCGGCACCGACCTGCTTGTGCTCGCCTTGAGCAGCGGCCGCTTCGTGGCCTGCAATGACTCCGCGCCTACCCGGCTGGGCTACAGCAAAGCCGAACTGCTCAAGCTCTCCCCCGCCGCCATCCAGGCGGACCCTGACCACGATGCGGCCTGGGTGGCGGCCCGGCTCCAGGACCTGGTGGCCGCCGGCGGTGGCTGTTTTCAGACCCGCCACCGCTGCAAGAACAACACGATCCTGGATGTGGAGGTGAGCCACCGGGTGTTGACACTGCATGGGGAGCAGCTGGTGTTGAGCTCCGTACGCGACCTCACCGAAGCCCATCTGCGCGACAACAGCGTGGCCAGCGCCTGCAAATTGCTGAACGATGGCGAGGCGTTCAGCGGCATCGGCACCTGGGAGCTGCGCTTTGCCGACGGCACCCTGCGCGGGTCGCCCCAGATGCGGCGCTTGTGCCGCTGGGCGGATCACGAAACGGCCACCACCCTCCTGGCCTATGGCGCCTTGGTGCACCCCTCCGACCGCAACCGTTGGCACCAGGAGTTGCAGCGGGCGGTGAACCTGGGCGAACCGTTGCGCAGCCGCCACCGCCTGGCCTTTGCCGATGGCAGCGAACGGCTGATGCAGGTGGATGCGGAGTTCACCTACGACAACAGCGGCGAGCCCCTGCGCGCTCTGGGCACCCTGCGCGACCTGAGCCGGGAGCAGAGCCTGCTGCAGCGGCAGATCGGGGAGCGTACCCACGACCCGGTCACTGGTCTACCCAACAAACTGGCCGCCCTCGAGGAGCTGAATCGGCGCCTGCAAGGCCGTGGCTACAACAACTCCATGGCTGTGCTGAGCCTGGACATCGACGGCTTCCAGGACATCAACGATCAGTTCGGCTCCGAGTTGGGAGACCAGGTGCTGCAGGCGGTGGCCCGGCGGCTTGAGGAGCTGATGGGATCAGAGGCCTGGCTGGCGCGCCTCAGCAGCGACGACTTCCTGCTGGTGCTGGAGGATTCGATTCATTCCCTCGGCGATGGCCTGATGGCCTGCCGCCACCTTCAGCAGCGCTGGGGCCGGCAGAACCAACTGCTCGCCGATCTGCCCTTGTTGCCCAGCTTCTGCATCGGCCTCGCTTCCTATCCCGAGCACGCCCAGACCGGCCAGACGCTCATCCAATGCGCCAACACGGCGCTGTCGAAGGCCAAGAGCCTGGGTCGCAGCCAGGTGTGCGCCTACTCCAGCACGATCAGCCGCCAGATCCAGGAGCGCATCCACCTGAGCAGTGAGCTGGGGCAGGCCATTGACCGGCAGCAGTTCCGGCTGGTGGTGCAACCGCAGATGCACCGCTCCCACACGCTGGTTGGCGCTGAAATGCTGCTGCGCTGGACCAACAGCCGGGGGATCTCTGTGGCGCCCAGCCATTTCATTCCTCTGGCTGAACAGAGTGGCCTGATCCTGCAGCTGGGCAGCTGGGTGTTTGCCCAGACCCTGCAGCACCTGGTGCGCTGGCGTGCAGCGGGCCTGCCGGTGCCCCGGCTGGCGCTCAATGTTTCACCCCGGGAGCTGGAGTTGCCTGGCCGGCAATACATCAGCTCGCTGCTGGATGGGCTGGTGGAGCACAGCCTCAGCCCGGCGCAGCTGGAGCTGGAGATCACCGAGTCGGCCCTGATGCAGGATCCGCTTGCCTGCCGCGAACACCTGCGGGTGTTGGCCGATCAGGGCTTTCGCATCACCATCGATGACTTCGGCACGGGTTATGCCTCGCTGGAGCTGCTGCGCGACCTGCCGGCGCACCGCCTCAAGATCGACCGCACCTTCGTGCGGAGCCTCACTGCCTCAGCCGGTGATCGCACGATCGTGCAGGCCGCCATCACCCTGGCGCAAGGCCTGGGGATGGAGTGCATCGCCGAGGGGGTCGAGACAGACGAACAACGCCAGATCCTCGAGGACCTTGGCTGCAACCTTTACCAGGGCTACCTCTGCGGCCGCCCCCTGGAGCTGGACGCCTTTGAAACCCTGCTCCGTGATCCTCTCATCAGCACCAGCCCACAGAACGGAGATGGCAGCGGCCCCTGGCTGAACCAGGTGAGCCTGCAGCCCAACCTGCAGGGAAACAGCACATCCGTGCCCAGCACATTTGAACAGCTGGAACTGATGCGTTCCGCCTTCGATCTGACCGACGACTACTTCATGCTGCTGCAGGTGATCCAGGGGCATGAGGATGCGATCACCGACTTCCTGATTCTGGAGGCGAATCAGTCGGCCTGCGCCACCATGCAGCAGGAGCGGGAGGCGATCGTGGGCCAGACCCTGTTGACCATCTTCCCGCAGATGGAGCAGAACGGTCTGCTGGAGATTCATATCGATGCCGCCTCCCGCAGCACCCCTACGTTCATCAACGATTTCGTCTACAAGGATGACACCCTGATCCAGGACCACCGCTGCTACGACATACAGATTCTGCCCACGCGCGGCTTTCTTGTGGTGAGCTGGCGCGACGTGACGGATCGCCTCCAGGCTGCGCGCACCCTGGCGAATTCGGCAGCCCTCTACCGCCTGCTCACCGACAACATCGTGGAGGTGGTGATGCTGCTCAATCAACAGGAGGAGGTGGTGTGGGTGTCTCCTTCGCTGGAGCCGATGACGGGCTGGCGAGAAGACCAATGGAAGGGGAAGGCCTTCTGCGAGCTGTTTGTGTCAGCCGAGGGTCGGCCAGAGCCCCTGCAGCTCGATGCCTGGCTGACGCCCCATGGCCCGATTCACCAGGGCCGCCTGCGACTGGCAGATCCCAAGGGCGGCTGGAGCTGGGCGGATCTGAGTGTGAGGCGTCTGCAGCAGGAGGGGAGGCGCAGCGGTGATTCCAGCGCTGCTCCAGCGGGACCAGCGGCTGCGCTGAATCTGCACGAGGGTTATGTGATCACCCTGCAGCCTGTGGATCAGAAGGTGATCGAAGAACAGCGATTGCTGCAACGCGCTAACCACGATCCCCTCACCGGCCTCGACAGCCGTGCCGCCATCCTCAGCCTGTTGGAACAACGCCTGCTGGATGACAGGAGCCTCAGGGCCCAGCCGCTGGCCCTGCTGTTCTGCGACTGTGATGGGTTCAAGGACATCAACGACACCTACGGCCATGCCTGCGGCGATGCCGTGCTGCAGAACGTGGCGCGGCGCATCCAGCAGGTGATCCGCCAACGGGACCATGCCGGCCGCATCGGTGGCGATGAGTTTCTGGTGCTGCTCGATGGGGTAGAGGCTCTGGAGCAGGCGATCGCGGTGGCCGAGAAGCTGCTGGCGGCGATTTCCAGGCCGGTCCCCTGGGCGGATCACAGCATCACCCCTTCCTTCTCCATCGGCGTGGCCCTGCACGGCGCCGGAGAGGATGCGGCCCTGTTCCTCAGGCGCGCTGACCGCAACATGTATGCCGCCAAAGCCGGCGGTCGCCATCGGGTGGTGGCACTCTGAGCCTGGTGCCCGTGGATTGCGGCCCCAACGCCGTGTTCTCCACTGGGGCGGGCTGGAGGTCTGGGGCTTCCAGTGGTGCGTGCCATTGTGCGGTATTGACGCGCACGTTGACGTGAAGCGATGCTCAGTCTGGGCTGTGGAGTGAACGGTTTCAGTGGCGGATTTCTCAGCAGGAGCTCTTCTGAACGTGGCGTGCCAACAACCCTTCGCCCCAATTCTCCTTATCCTCCAGCCACTTGAAGCACCCCCATCATGCTCCGCTTCGTGGCTACGGATGTATGGGTGGCAGAACAGGCGCAGTCGTATTTCGGCCTGAGCATTGGCACCAGGATGACGGTGATTCGTCTGCAGGACACCGGCAACCTGCTCGTGCTTTCCCCCATCGAGCCCACGGCGGAGCTCGTGGACGCACTGAACGCACTGGGCCGCATCGACCACATCGTGGCGCCGAATTCCTTTCACCATCTGTATGCCAATGCGTTCAAGCGCCGCTTTCCGCAGGCCAGGTTGTGGGGATCTGCCGCGCTCAAGGCCAAGTGCCCTGACCTGCTGATCGATCAGCTGCTCACTGCTGATGCGCCCTCCCCCTGGCCGGATCTGCTTCTTTGCCAGCTGCAGGGACTGAACACGATGGGCCCCCGCGGCCCTGTGCCTCTCGATGAAATGGCGTTCTGCCACCTTCCCAGCCAGACCCTGCTCCTCACCGACAGCGCGTTCAATTTCGACGCCTCCTTTCCCTGGCTCACGCGGTTCACGACCCGTATCGCCGGCGGTTTCAACCGCCTGGAGCCGACAATCCTCGAGCGCCTCGCTTCATCGAATCGGCGTGCGGTGCGTGCCTCGATCGATGCGGTGCTGGCGTGGGACTTCGAGCGCGTGATCGTTGCCCATGGCGCCATCGTTGAACGCGGCGGCAAGCCCATGCTGGCAGCGGCTTATTCGGGCTTTCAGAGCTGATCGCTGGTTCAGCTCGTTGGTAGGCCGTCTGTGAGGGCTGGTTCACTGGCGCTGACAATGACTCCGGAGCTGTCGGTGCGGCGGAAGTGCTGGAGCGTTGCCGCTGAGCGGCGCCCGTGCGCTGGGCCACAAATGCATCAACTAGAATTGATCAACTCTGGAGGAATGGTCCCGTGAGCGTCGCCACCACGGGCCTGCCGACGGAGCAGGCGCGCCAGTTGCTCAAGGCTCTTGCTGATCCGCTGCGCCTGCAGGTGATCGAGGCCCTGGGCCACGGCGAGCGTTGCGTCTGCGATCTCACCGCGGATCTGGGCCTGGCGCAATCGAAGCTGTCGTTTCACCTCAAGGTGCTCAAGGAGGCCGGGCTGCTGGCCGACCGCCAGGAGGGCCGCTGGATTTACTACCGCCTGCGCAGCGAGGCCCTCGTGGCACTCCAGCACTGGTTGGCGGATCTGTCTGCGGGCTGCGCCGCTCCCGCTCCCCCCTGCTGCTGATTCCTGTGCCCGCGGCGCTGATGGATCGACGGGCCTTCGCGGCAGGGCCTGATCCACTGCTGAAGCCGTCCGCTCGTTGTTCGACCAAGTCTTGATGGCGTGAGCGTCCTTCGGCGTTTCAGCTCGCCAGCTCCGTTGAGCCTTCCATCGCCCTTTCGTTCATGGCCCCGGATTTCAGCGACCACAGCAGACGGGCTGCCGATGAGAAGGCCGTCTTGGCCCAGCTGTCGTTGCTCGACCGCTTTCTGCCGCTCTGGATCCTGCTGGCGATGGGCGGCGGCCTGCTGCTGGGCCGCTTCTTTCCTGCCATCCAGGGTTGGCTCGATGCCGTGAGGATCGGCGACACCTCTCTGCCGATTGCCCTGGGGCTGCTCCTGATGATGTATCCGGTGCTGGCGAAGGTGCACTACGAGGAGTTGGGCAAGGCGGCGCGGGATCGCCGGCTGCTGCGGCTCTCCTTGGTGTTGGTCTGGGGTCTGGGGCCAGCACTGATGTTTGTGCTCGCCTGGCTGTTCTTGCCGAAGCAGCCGGAGTTCCGCACGGGGCTGATCCTGATCGGCCTCGCCCCCTGCATCGCCATGGTCTTGATCTGGATCGATCTGGCCAGGGGCGACCGGGAGGCGGCTGCCCTGCTGGTGGCGATCAATTCGATCGTGCAGGTTCTGGCCTATGCCTTGCTTGGGGGCTTTTACCTGAAGATCCTGCCCGGCTGGTTGGGCCTGGCCACGCAAGACGTGGCGTTTCAGATGGCGGAGATTGCCAAGGCGGTGCTGGTGTTTCTGGGGCTGCCGCTGGCGGCGGGTTATCTCAGCCGCCGCATCGGCCTCCAGCTCAAGGGACCGCGCTGGTATGAGCAGCGGTTCATTCCGTTCATCAGCCCCTTCGCGCTCTACGGCCTGCTGTTCACGATCGTGGTGATGTTCGCCCTGCAGGGCCAGGCGATCACCTCCGACCCGCTCGCGGTGGCTGGCGTGGCTTTGCCTTTGCTGCTCTACTTCGCGATCATGTGGAGCGTGGCTTTTGCCATGGGCCGGCGCAGCGGGCTGAGCTATCCGAAAACAGCAACCCTTGCGTTCACCGCTGCTGGCAATAACTTCGAGCTGGCCATTGCCGTGAGCATCAGCGTGTGGGGGGTCAGCTCCCGCCAGGCCTTGGCCGGTGTGATCGGCCCGCTGATCGAGGTACCGGTGCTGGTGGCACTTGTGTATGTGTCGTTGTGGTTAAGGCGCCGCTTCGAGGTTCGGGCCATGGGCTGAATGGCAGCCCCACAGCCATGCCCAGATCTGATGCGGTGTGTGGAAAGCTTGGGATTGCAGCGTTACACGCAGAGTGCTCGTGCCGGGCTTTTGGTTCGGGCTGTGCCGGGCGCTTGCGGCTGCCGAGCCCGACGCTTGCGGTCGCCGTGCCCGACGCTTGCGAGCGGCAGTAACGGCTGATGGCGGGCTGACACCTCATTCAATTGGCGAGGGTCATCCTGAAAGCATCAGAGCCTGTTGGCGCCGGTGCTGCTTTCTGCTTCCCAGCCGATTTGGTCCCTGCCGCTGGAGAAGGTGTATGCGGGGCTGCGCACCACTCCAGAAGGCCTCAGCCAGCCGGAGGCGCAGCAGCGGCTGGAGCGTTACGGGGCCAACAGGCTGCCGCCCCTGAAGCGCCGGTCCCTGGCGCTGCGCTTGCTCGACCAGATGGTCCACTTCATGGCCCTGCTGCTCTGGATCGCCGGGGTGTTGGCCTTCGTGGCGGGAACGCCGCAGCTGGGTTGGGCGATCTGGGCGGTGGTGCTGATCAACGGCCTCTTTTCCTTCTGGCAGGAGTTCCAGGCGGAGCGCACCCTGGCCGCCCTCACCCGTGCCTTGCCCCGCCAGGTGCAGGTGTGGCGCGACGGCACGCTGAGCTTCCGCTCCACCGAGGAGCTGGTGGCCGGCGACCGGTTGCTGCTGGAGGAAGGGGACCGGGTGCCGGCCGACTGCCGGATCAGCGTGAGCCATGAGCTTCGCGTCGATCTTTCGGTGCTGACCGGTGAATCGGTGCCGGTGGCCCGCCAGGCGATCGACCTGCCGGCCCACCAGGCCGAGCTGCGCCTGCCCACCGGCGAGCGGCCCAACCTGTTGCTGGCGGGCAGCACGATCGCCTCCGGCCGGGGCGAAGCGATCGTGTACGCCACCGGCTCTGAAACCGAGTTCGGCCAGGTGGCCCATCTCACCGCCGGCACGCCGCGCAGCGCCAGCACCCTCGAGCAGCAGGTGACCCGCATCGTGCACACGATCAGCACGATCGCGCTCACGATGGGCCTGCTCTCTTTCTCCCTGAGCCTGGTGTTCGTGGGGATGACGCCCCTCGAAAGCCTGGTCTTCGCGATCGGGATCATCGTGGCCAACGTGCCCGAGGGTCTGCTGCCCACCGTCACTCTGGCGCTGGCCTTGAACGTGCAGCGGATGGCGCGGCGCAAGGCGCTGGTGCGGCGCCTCTCGGCGGTGGAAACGCTCGGCTCGGTGAGTGTGATCTGCAGCGACAAGACCGGCACCCTCACCTGCAACCGCATGGCGGTGGAGGAAACCTGGCTGCCGGTTCCCGCCGCGCAGCTCGACCAGTTGTTGCTGGAGGGGGCCGCCCTCTGCAGCAACGCTCGCCTGGATGCCAGTGGTGCCGTGGGCGATCCCACCGAGACGGCACTGCTGCAGGCGGCGCAGGCCACGGGCTTCGATCTGGCGGAGCTGCAGCGCCTTCACCCTCGCCAGCGCGAGATCCCCTTCGATTCGCACCGCCGGCGCATGACGGTGCTGGTGAGCTGGTCCGACCCACCACTGCCCGTGGCCGCCGGCGACAGCCTGGTGATCACCAAGGGAGCGCCGCTGGAGGTGCTCGAGCGCTGCGACGCCTGGCTCACCCCTGCCGGTAGCGAACTTCTCGATGAGACCCGACGCCAGCGGGTGGTGGCCGCCAACGACGACCTGGCCGCCAGGGGCTTCCGGGTGATTGCCGTTGCCCTGCGGGCCGGGGCGGGAGATCTGCAGGCGGCGCCTGGAGACGTGCTGGAAACGGGCCAGACCCTGCTGGGCCTGCTGGGCCTGTACGACCCGCCCCGCCCCGAAGTGCCCGAGGCGATCCGCCGTTGCCGCGACGCCGGCATCCGCGTGACGATGGTGACCGGCGACTACGGACTGACAGCCCAGGCCATCGCTCTCCAGATCGGCCTGCTGGAGCCGCCTGCCCCCAATGGTCGCAATAGCAACAGCCACCAGGGCAACGGTCAGCAGCGACTGTCCGGCGCCGATCCCGTGCGGGTGATCGACGGGGCCAGCCTGGCCCAGATCAGCGACGTGCACCTGCGGCAGCTGCTCAAGTACCGCCACCGGCTGGTGTTCGCCCGCATGGCGCCGGAGCAGAAGCTGCGGCTCGTGCAGGCTTACCAGGCGCTGGGCGAGGTGGTGGCCGTCACCGGAGATGGCGTCAACGATGCACCGGCCCTGCGCGCCGCCGATGTGGGCCTGGCCATGGGCATCACCGGCACCGACGTGGCCCGCGAGGCGGCCGACATTGTGCTGCTCGACGACAACTTCGCCACGATCGTGGAGGCGGTGCGCTTCGGCCGCTCGGTGGTGGCGAACATCGGCAAGTTCATCACCTACATCCTTGCTTCGAACGTGCCGGAAGTGGTGCCGTTCCTGGCGATGGTGGTGCTGCGGATCCCGGCCGCCCTCACCGTGCTGCAGATCCTGGCGGTGGATCTCGGCACCGATCTGCTGCCTGCCCTGGGGCTGGGCTCCGAGGCCCCCGAGGCGGGGGTGATGCGCCAGCCGCCCCGCCCCCGTGATCTGCCCCTGCTCAACCGTTCCCTGATGGTGCGTGCCTATCTGGTGCTGGGACTCGTGGAAGGTCTGACCTCGCTGGCGGGATACCTGCTGGTGTGGCGCAACAACGACGTGGGCCTGGCCCCCCTGCAGCAGCTGGCGCCCGACCTGCTCCACCACCGCGCCACCGCTGAGGTGCTGGCGATTCAGCACCAAGCCGCCACGGTGGCCTTCAGCGCGATCGTGGCCGGCCAGATGGGGGCGCTCCTGGCGTGCCGCAGTGACCGGCGCCCCTTCTGGGAGCTCTTGCCCATCCCCAATCCGTTGCTGTGGCTTGGCTTCTTCAGCGAGCCCGTGGTGGCGGGCCTCCTGGTGCTGGTGGCCCCGATCGCCGTTGTGTTTGATCTGGCCCGCTTCCCGCTGGGCTACCTCGGCCCGATTGCCATCGCCCCAGTGGCGGTGCTGCTTGCTGACACCCTGCACAAGGGGCTGATCCGAAGGCCGCTCAGATGTGCAGGTTCGGGCAGATTTCGCTGCCGTCGTCGACAGGATGGCGCTGCCAGCGGGCCAGCAGCTCCTTCAGCTCCGTCTTGAGGTGACGCAGATCGCGGATCTGGTGATCGATCCGCTCGATCTGGTGCAGGAGCTGGGCCTGGATGCTGTCGCACGGCAGGGCGCCGGCGTCGTGGACAGCGAGGCAGGCCTGGATCTCCTCCAGCGTCAGCCCCAGGGTTTTCAGCCGCCGGATGAACTCCAGACGGCGCAGGCTGTGTTCATCGAACAGGCGATAGCCACCCTCGCTGCGGCCGATCGCCGGCAGCAGGCCCAGGTCTTCGTAATACCGCAGGGTCTTGACCGGCACGCCGCTACGTGACGCCAGTGCCCCGATCTTCATGCCCCCTTGCCCCACGGCGGGACGCGCCATCGCTGCCACTCTCCATTCGGCCGGTGAAGCTAGCGGCTGGAGCCGCTGATTCCGCCCTCTGTGAATGGTCAGTCAGCAAGGATCTGGCGGCAGCGCCCGCAGATCCGCCCGCTCACTCCTGGCGCCAGGGTGTGCTCCTCCACATCGGTGGTGTAGTGCCAGCAACGCTCGCACTTCTCGCCGTCGGCGTGGGCGAGCCGCAGCCTGAAGCCGCCACCGGTGTCGTTGCTGTCGTCGCTGGTGGGAGTGTCGCCATGGTCTTCGGCCAGCACCACCGCCGGTGCCGCGCCCTCCAGCTGCACCGCCGACACCAGCAGCCAGTCGGCCAGGTTGTCGACCTCCGGGTGGGTGCTGCTCTGCAGCAGCTCCAGGGCCTCAGCCAGAGCGGCATCAACGCCGCTCAGCTGCACCTGCGCCTCCAGAGAGGCGCCCAGGGCACCGGCACTGCGGCAGCTCTCCAGCTGCCGGTTCACCCGGGCCCGCAGGGCCAGGATGCGCTCCATCGGTGCCAGCAGCTCCGGCGCGCTCCACGCGGCCGGGGCGGTGGGCCAGCCGCGCTCGAACACCGACGCTTCGGCCACGGGGTAGGGCAGGTTCTGCCAGATGTCCTCCGCCATGTGGCAGAGCACCGGGGCGATCAGCCCGGCCAGCCGTTCCACCACCAGCTGCAGCACCGTCTGGCAGCTGCGGCGGCGGAAGGACCCGGCGGCGCTCACGTACAGCCTGTCCTTGGCGATGTCGAAGTAGACGTTCGACAGATCGACCACGCAGAAATTCTGCAGCGCCTGGAAGAAGCGATAGAAGGCGAAGTTGTCGAAATCGGTGCTCACCGCCTCGATCAGCGCAGCGGTGCGGTGCAGCATCCAGCGGTCGAGCAGGGGAAGCTCCGCCAACGGCACGGCGTCGCCTCCTTCAGCGCGGGGCCGTGGGTCGAAGTCGTGCAGGTTGCCGAGCAGATAGCGGGCCGTGTTGCGCACCTTGCGGCTCACATCCGCCAGCTGCTTGACGATCCCCGGACCCAGCGGCACATCGGCGGAATAATCCACCGAGCTCACCCACAGCCGCAGCACATCGGCGCCGTAGGCCGGCTCCTGCTTCTCATTCTTGCCGCCCTCCACCAGCACCGCCGGATCCACCACATTGCCCAGCGATTTGCTCATCTTGCGGCCCTTCTCATCGAGGGTGAAGCCATGGGTGAGCACCCGCTTGTAAGGGGCGCTGCCGTTCACGGCCACGGAGGTGAGCAGGCTGCTCTGGAACCAGCCGCGGTGCTGATCCGAGCCCTCCAGATAGAGGTCGGCGGGGTAATTGAGGGGTGTGGCGGCTGGCTGTTGGGACGCCTCGGCGGTTGCGCTGGTTGAGGGCTGACCAGGGGTTTTGCTCGCTTGAGGGATCTCAGCGCCTTCACTGGCTTCAGGGGTCTCAGCGGCTGCGCCGGCCTGCAGGCCGCCCAGCACCGCTGCCCAGGAGGAGCCGGAGTCGAACCAGACGTCCATGGTGTCGGTGCCCTTGCGCCACAGATGCGCCTCGGCGGCATGGGAAGGGGGCAGCAGCTCGGCTTCCTCCTTCTCCCACCACACATCCGAGCCGTGGGCGGCGATCAGCGCCTGGATGTGATCGAGCGTGGCCGCATCGAGCAGCACCTCGCCCGTTTCGCGGTGATAAAACACCGGGATCGGCACACCCCAGGTGCGCTGGCGCGAGATGCACCAGTCGCCCCGTTCGCGCACCATCGCCTCGATGCGGTTGCGGCCACTGGCCGGCAGCCAGTCGACGGCGGCGATGGCGTCGAGCGCCTCGGCTCGGAAGCCCTCCACCGAGGCGAACCACTGCTCGGTGGCCCGGAAGATCGTCGGTTTCTTGGTACGCCAGTCGTAGGGGTAGCGGTGCGCGTAGCTCTCCTGCTTGAGCAGGGCGCCGGCCCCTTCCAGGGCGGAGATGATCGCCGGGTTGGCGTCTTTCAGCACGTTGAGGCCGGCGAACGGGCCCGCTTCGGCGGTGAGCGTGCCGCCTTCGTCCACCGGGCAGAGCACGGGCAGGCCCGCCTTGCGGCCGGTGTTGAAGTCGTCGACGCCATGGCCCGGTGCCGTGTGCACCAGGCCCGTTCCCGCTTCGGTGGTGATGTAATCGCCGCCGATCACCACCGGGCTGCTGCGCTCCATCAGGGGATGGCGGTACACGACCCCCTCCAGCTCGGCCCCCTTCAGCGACAGCAGCGGCTCCAGCGGCAGCGCCAGGCTCTCGCGCAGGCTCTCCACCAGCGCCGTGGCCACGATCAGATGGCGGCCCGGCTCCACCCGGCACACCGCGTAATCGAGCGCCCCGTTCACCGACACCGCCAGGTTGGCCGGCAGGGTCCAGGGGGTGGTGGTCCAGATCGCCACGGCCAGGGCACCGGCCGCCGGTGTGGTGGCCGCCTCCGCGCTGGTGAGGCCGATGGCGGTGAGGCGTGCGCCCAGCCCCGCCGGCAGCTCCACCACCGGAAACGCCACGTAGACGCTCGGGGAGGTGTGGCCGTCGGGGTATTCCAGCTCCGCTTCAGCCAGGGCGGTGCGGGAGCTGGGGCTCCAGTGCACCGGCTTGAGGCCCCGGTAGATGTGACCCGCCAGCACCATCCGGCCGAAGACACCGATCTGGGCGGCCTCGTAGTGCTTCTGCAGGGTGAGATAGGGCTGGTCCCAGTCGGCCCAGATGCCCCAGCGGCGGAAGCCCGCCTTCTGGCCCGCCACCTGCTCGAGCGCATAGGCGTGGGCGCGGCGGCGCAGCTCGATCGGCGTGAGCCCGCGACGCTCCTCGCTGCCCATGCCCTGCAACACCTTGAGCTCGATCGGCAGCCCGTGGCAGTCCCAGCCGGGCACGAAGCGCGCCCGTCGCCCCTTCAGCAGGGCGTACTTGTTGATGATGTCCTTGAGGATCTTGTTGAGCGCATGCCCCACGTGCAGGGCGCCGTTGGCATACGGCGGCCCGTCGTGCAGGGTGAACACCGGCCCGGGGTTGCTGCTGCTGAGCCGCTCGTAGAGGCGCTGCTCGGCCCAGAACGCCTGCAGTTCGGGTTCACGCATCCTGGCGTTGGCCCGCATCCCGAAGGGGGTCTGCAGCAGGTTGAGGGTGTCCTTGTAGGACACCGGCGGGGCGGTCACGGCGCCTGGGGCAGCAACCGGGATTATCGGCCCCGGCATTCCCCGGTGAGGGCGGCGCGTGGCGAGAGCGGCGCGCGCCGGGGAAGGTGTGGTTGCGTGGAGCTTGCTGTCCTTCCGCGCGGGAGACCCGTGGCCATGAGCCTGCCGATCACCGTGCTGCTCGAACGCTTCTCCGTGGCGCTGCGGCTGCTGCTGGAGGGGTTGTCGTTGCTGTGCGTGCTGGCCGGGCTGCTGGCGATCCTGCAGCGCACGCTCGCGGGTCGCCGGCTGTGGACCCGCCCCGCCCTCGCGGATCCGGCCGCGCTGCGGCCCGCCAACGCCATCCGGCTCACCTTCGGCAGCTGGCTGGCGATGGCCCTGGAATTTCAGTTGGCGGCCGACATCGTCGCCACCACCACCGCCCCCTCGGAGAGCAACCTGATTCAGCTGGCGGTGGTGGCCGTGATCCGCACCACCTTGAACCTGTTCCTCAGCCGCGAACTGGCGGAGGAGCGGCGCGAGGAGGAGCGCGCCGGGGCGGCGTCGGCTGAGCCTTGATGGAGGCGACGCCAGACGGTTACGGGGCTGGGTTGGCGGGAGTGTGCTCGAGGTTGTGATCGGCTGAAGGTTCAGGTTCAGGCTGGGGTTCAGGTTCGGCCTCAGGCTGGGGTTCGGGCTCAGGCTCCGGTTCGATCTGAGGCTCGGGCTTGGGCTCCAGTTCAGCCTGAGGTTCGGGCTCGGGCTCGGGCACAGGCTCCAGTTCCGTCTGTGGCTTCGGTTCGGGTCCAGGTTCCGTTTCTGGCTCTGGCTCGGGCTCCGGTTCTGCCTGAGGTTCGAGCTCAGCTTCAGGTCCGGAGTCCTGCACCTGAAGCTCAGGAGCAGACCCAACGTCCAGCGGCTGACGTTCGGGCTCCAGCACCTGAGGGTGGTCTGCTGGGGCGTCTTCAGCTTCCGGCGCGTTGCCGGCCTCTGGCTCGGCTGCAGGTGCCTGGGCCACCGCCGCAGGGCTCTCAGAGTCCGGACGCGCTTGCTCAGCGCTCTCCTGGGCAGCGCTCGTCGCTGAGGTGTCTGCCGGAACCGGTGCCACTGGGGCTGGATCCGTTTCTGTGAGGGTGTCCGTGACTGACGGTGGGTTCTGATCGGCGGCGAGCGCTGCGCGCACGCGGGCGTCCACCTCCGTGAAGTCGCTCACCACCGCCAGCGCTGCTACCGGGGCGTCGGCGGCTGGCGCTGGGGGAGCGGGAGCCGTGGGAGTCTCTGCGCCGGCAGGTTCGGGGCGCACCCAGCGCTTGGTGGTCTGGGCTGGCTTGGCGCTGGTGGCCCTGCTGGAGAGGCTTGCGGAAACGGCGGCGGTGCGTTGCTTGAGCCAGCCGCCCAGCGCCGTGGCCCGGGTGAACAGCAGCCCGCCGAGGGCGATCACGGTGGCGCCGAACTGGTTCAGGCTCGTCTGCCACCGCGCTGCAGACCAGAAGCTCAGGCGTTCCTCCTCGCTCAGCTGCCGCCAGCGGCTCTGGCTCACCTCGGTGCTGAGCCGCCCGATCAGCAGCCCGCCGCAGAGCACCGCCAGCATCGGCGCGCCGCTCAGCCGCTCGGCACTGGTGACCAGCACCAGGCCCAGCAGCAGCACCACCGCGCCCCAGAAGGCATCACGCGGGCGGCTCAGCTCTGGCACCAGCAGCGGCAGGAGCAGCACGGCGAGGCCGGCGACCAGGGCCAGGGTTCCACCGAGGGTGGCAAGCATGGCCGTCGCAGCAGGGCGGCTCCATTCTGCGCCGCTGATTACAGTCGGCTCGCTGCCCACCTGGCGGAATTGGTAGACGCGCTGGTTTTAGGTACCAGTGGCTTCGGTCGTGGGGGTTCAAGTCCCCCGGTGGGCATGGCGCAGGCAACATGACATTGACCGCAGGCACCATGTCATCGACAGGGAAGGCGGATTGACGAAGCCGGCGCGCACCTGGCTGCTTCAGGCAGCGCGCACCTGGCTGCTCGGGGCGCTGGCACTGGTGGTGGCGCTGCTGCTGGGTCTGGGCTCGCCGCTGCGGGCCACGCCGGCGGCCGTTCAGATCCCCTCACCCGCACGCCCCAGCTTCACGGCCTCACCGCCCTCCCTCGATCGGGCCAGTTCGATGGTGGCGGCCGGCAGCTATGAGGTGGCGATCGTGCGCATCCTCGGCATTCCCACGCTGATGGTGGCCTCGCCGGTGGTGGGCAACGGAAGCGGTAACGGCAACGGCACCGGCGGCGGCCACGGCAGTGAGGCGGAGGCCGGCCCTGATGCAGAGCGCCGCGCGCAGGTGATCGAGGGCAACCTGCGCCTGCTCAATAACCCCACCGCCCTGTGCACCAACAGCGAACGGCTGGCCGAGTGGAGCCTGCTGCGGGCCCTGGGGGCCAACGATCCCGCCTGTGAGGGGGGTCTGGCCGATGGCGTGCGTGCCGCCCCGGACGACCTCAAGGTGGAGGTGCGGCAGCTGCCCACCGGCGCCGTGATCCTCGAGGCCACGGTGCCGGAGCGGCCGCAGCCGCTGCCGCTGCTCACCGTGACCTTCGCCGACGCCACCATGAACGGCACCACAGCGCTGGAGCTGGGACGACGCTGGCAGGAACGGCTGCAGAGCCGCCTGCGCTACGCCCGCGCGGCGCTGCTGCCGCAGAGCCTGCGCCAGCGGTTGATGCTCTGCCTGCTGGCCATGGCCCTGGTGCTGCTGCTGACTGCTGTCACCTTCTGGCTGTGGCGCCGCAACCGCCTGGCCATCGCCACGCTCAAGGCGCAGGTGGCGGCGCCGGCGGCGTTCGCGCTGGCGGCCCCGATGGCTTCAGCGGCCCCAGCGGCGGCTGCCACACGCGGGCTGCGCCTGCAGCTGTTCGAGGCGCTCAGCGTCGTGCTGCTCGTGCTCGTGCTGCTGCAACTGATGGCGGTGGTGGCGCTGGGCCTGATGGCCATCCCCGGCGGTGTGCCGCTGGCCCTGGAGGTGTTGCTGCAGCCAGCGCTGGTGGCGATCAAGGTGCTGGTGTTCGCCTTCACGGCGCTGCTGGGGCGCGCGCTGGTGTCGTTCCTGCTGGATCAATGGGCCGCCAGTGGCCGGGTGCCTGCCGACCAGCTGGCCCGCCGCGACCAGCGCCATCACAGCCTCGAGCGCATCTTCCACCGGCTGGTGGATCTGGCCTGCATCGCCATCGCCGCCGGCTGGGTGGTGGTGGGCATCCCCGGCGTGCGCGAAACCTCTGCGTCGTTCCTGCTGGCGGGCGGCGCCGTGCTGGGCGGCCTGGCGATCGTGTTCCAGGGGCTGCTGCGGGATTTCGCCGCCGGCCTGGCGGTGCTGCTGGAGGATCGCTACGCCATCGGTGACTGGATCGAGATCGGCGACATCGAAGGCGATGTGGTGGATCTGAGCGTGCTGAGCACCCAGCTGCGCTGCCTCGATCAGCGGGTGGCAGTGATTCAGAACGGTGCCTTCGACCGGGTGGTGAACCACACCAAGATCCGCTCCGGCAAGTTGGTGGAGCTGCTGCTCTCCCATCGCATCGCCGACATCAACGCCGTGCTGGCGGTGATCGCCGACGAACTCGACGCCCTCGGCCGCGATCCGCTCTGGGGGCCGCTGCAGGTGGCGGCCCCCTTCCTGCGCGGGGTCATCGGCACCGGCCCGCTCGGAATCACCGTGAGCATGCTGCTGACCACCCAGGCCGGCCAGCAGTGGGCCTGCAGCCGTGAGCTGCAACGGCGCCTGCTCGATCGCCTCCAGCGGGAGCGGATTCCCCTGGCTTCTCCCGCGCCGGCGTTGGTGTCGGGCTGATCGGCCCGGCCAGAGGGCAGCACTGGCGGCCCAGGGGTGCAGCCGTGGCGATGGCCTCGCGTTCAGGCCCTCACCAGTTGCGGAAAGCTCCGCCCCCGCCCCCGTTGACGAAGCCGCCGCCGTAGCGGGCATTGACGAAGCCGCCGCCGCCGTTGACGAAGCCGCCGCCCCCGCCGCCGTAGTAGGGGTGCCCGTTGACGAAGCCGCCACCGCCGCCGGCGTTGGCCCAGCCGCCCCGCCTGGCGTTGGCGAAGCCGGCGGCCAGCAGGCTGGCCTCCTCGCTGCCGCCTTGGCTGCTGAGGCCGTAACTGCTGAAGCCTTCGTTGCTGAGGCCTGCCACCACGCCGTTATGGGCGCGGTAGGCGGCGGCAATGCGGCGCAAACGGACCTCCACCGACGCCTCCGGCTGGGAGGCCATCGGTGCGGCGGTGGCCGGCAGGGCGAGCGCCGCCAGCGCCAGCAGGTAACCCAGAACGCCGGCGCGGGAGTGAATGCTCATGGTTTTGCTTGCGGTGTGGGGTCGGCCGGGACGCGGATCTGCTCATTCGTGAGCAGCACCATCTGAAAATAATCTTTGATCACTTGTGGCGGTAATTCCAGAATTCCAGTGGGGCCCAACCAGCGATTCACGCTCTCGGTGGCCTCACGATTGCCGTTGATATAGCCCTGAAGCAACTTGGCAATCGCCAGGTTCATCAGGTTGCGGAAGGTGGAATTGTTCTCCGGGATGATGCACCCCACCGCATAGCGCTGCAGTCCCACCCCGGGCACCAGCGCCAGACCCTTGGCGCCCGTTTTCGCCACGGCGCCCGCCAGCAGGATGGAATCGCCTGCCAGTGCGTCCACCTGGCCCGCCTGCAGCGCAGCAACGGCCGCATCAATCTCGGTGAGGGGCACCCGCACCGCCTGGGGCGCATAGCTCTTGATCGTGGCGTCACCCAGGGAGCCGGCCAGCACGCCGATCCGCTTGCCTTGCAGCGAGGCGGCCATGCCATCGAGCCCACCACTGCGGGTGAGCAGGCGGATTCCCGAGAGGCTGAAGGGGATCGAATAGTCGACGAACATGTCCCGCTCCCAGGTGAACTGGACGCCGCAGGCCAGGTCGGTCTCGCCGGTGTGCACCTGTTTGAACAGGGCGTTCGCATCGGGGGCGGCGGTGAACGCCAGCCGCACCGGACGGTTCAGGTACGTGCTGGCTTCGGCGGCGATCCGCTCGGCCACATCCATCGACAGGCCCACCAGCTGGCCCTTGCTGTCCACGAAGGAGTAGGGCACCAGGTCGGTGCGGCCGCCCATGGTGATCACGCCGGTGCGCGCCGCCCGCTCCAGCACCGTTTCGGCGCGGGCAGTGGCTGGCAGCACCCAGGCGGCAAGCAAGGCGGCTGCGCACCAGGGCAGCGCTGGCCAGCGGTGGCTGGTCTTGGAACGGCCGCCTGGGCGGCGTGGCAGACAGGACAATCCCGGATGGCGGTGTGATTCCACCGACTCTGACCCCACCCGCCGAATCCCGCCACCCGCCAGGCGGCGGCGTGGAATTTGTTCACGGCCCAGGCGTGGCCACAATGGCGGCATCTGCGCCGGACGACGCCCGTGCCCGGGCTTTCTGCCCCGCCCCGGCTGCACCTGGTGCTGGCGGGAGGGGGCCACAGCCACGCCCTGCTGCTGCGCCGCTGGGTGATGCGGCCTGCCCAGCGCCCGGCCGCTGCCTTGATCACGCTGGTGAGCCGCGGCAGCACCGCGCTCTATTCCGGCCTGGTGCCCGCCGTGGTGGCGGGTCTGGTGCCCGCTGGCGCCGCCGCCATCGATCTGCGCCGCCTCTGCTGGCTGGCCGGCGTCACCTTCGTGCAGGCCGAGATCACCGGGCTGGATCTGGCCGAGCAGGAGCTGTTGCTGGCCGGCCGGCCGGCGCTGCGCTTTGGGCGGCTCAGCCTGGATGTGGGTGCCGTCACGGCGCCGTGCGCCGGCGCCATGGCGGTGAAGCCGCTCGAACCCTTCCTGGCCTGGGCTGATGGCTATGCAGCGGCGGAAGGCCCCGTGCTGCGCGGTGGTGGCGCGGCGGCGGTGGAGCTGGCGCTGGCCTTCCGCGCCCGTGGGCGGCGGCCCCGCCTGCTGCTGCGGGGCCAGGGGCTGCAGCTGGGGTCGGTGGCCGCCAACCGCGCCGGTGAGCGGTTGCTGGCGGCGGCGGCGATTCCGCTGGAGCGCCAGGCGCCGGAGCAGGCTGCGGCAGATCTGGCCTGCACCGGCAGCCTGGCGCCTGACTGGCTGGCCGCTGCCGGCCTGCCGGTCGATCCCGGCAGCGGCCGTGTCCGCACGGCGCCCAGCCTGGAGGTGATGGGCCACCCCGGCCTGTTCGCCTGCGGCGACTGCGGCCTGATCGATGGCCGGCCCCGTCCTCCGTCGGGGGTCTGGGCGGTGCGGGCCGCGCCGGTGCTGGCGGCCAACCTGAAACGCAGCATCGACAGCCCCGGTCGCCCCCTGCGGCCCTGGCGGCCCCAGCCGTTCGCCCTGCAACTGCTCGGCGATGGCGGCTGGCATCCGGCCGGTCCACGGGCCCTGGCCCTGTTCGGGCCGCTGGCGATCGGTCCGCACCGCTGGCTGTGGCACTGGAAGCAGGCCATCGACCAGGCGTTCATGGACCGCTTCACCGCTCTGCAGCCGATGGGTGCCGCCCCTGCGGCGGAGCCCATGCCCTGCCGCGGCTGCGCCGCCAAGCTGCCCGCCGCCCCGCTGCAGGCGGCCCTGGGGCGACTCGTCGCGGCTGCCGTCCCCGCCGATGACGCCGCCCTGGTGGCCCGGCTCCACGACGGCGCGCTGCTGCTGCAGAGCGTCGATGGCTTCCCGGCCCTGGTGGACGACCCCTGGCTCAACGCCCGCCTCACCACCCTGCATGCCTGCAGCGACCTCTGGGCCTGTGGGGCGCCGGTGGAGAGCGCCCAGGCGCTGGTGACCCTGCCGGCCGCGGCGGCGGCCGTGCAGGAAGAGCTGCTGGTGCAGACCCTGGCGGGGGTGTGTTCCGTGCTGGAGCCGCAGGGGGCCGTGCTGCTGGGCGGGCACACCCTGGAGGGCCGCGATGGTGCCGGGCTCAGCCTGGCGCTCACGGTCAACGGCCGGGTGGCGCCGGCGCAGTTCTGGCGCAAGGGCCCGCTCCAGCCGGGCGATGTGCTGCTGCTCAGCCGCCCGCTCGGCAGTGGCGTGCTGTTTGCGGCGGCGATGGCGGCGGCCGCCGATCCCGCCTGGATCGAGCAGGCGCTGGCGGTGCTGCAGCAGAGCCAGGCGCCGCTGCTGCCGCTGCTGGCGCGCCACGGCTGCCGGGCCTGCACCGATGTGACCGGCTTCGGGTTGCTCGGCCACCTTGGCGAGATGATTGCCGCCAGCCCGGCCGTGCGTGTCGCCCTCGACTGGGCCGCCGTGCCGGCGCTGCCCGGTGCCCTGGAGCTGCTGGCCGCCGGTGTGGCCAGCAGCCTGGCCCCCGCCAACGCTGCCGCCCTGGCGCTGCTGGACGGTGCGGTGCAGCTGGAAGGCCCTGGACCGGACGGCCCTGAGCCCGCCCACCGGGCCCTGCTGATCGATCCCCAGACCTGCGGCCCGCTGCTGGCGGCGCTGCCAGCCAGCCATGCCGCTGCCGCCCTGCAGGACCTGCGGGTGGCCGGCTTCGGCGCAGCTGCTCTGATCGGCCGGGTGCTGGCTTAGATCAGGCCGTCCGCCAGCAACTGAGCGGCGGCCTGCTCCGGGCTCTGTTCCCCCAGCTCCACGCTGGCGCCGCCACGACCGCTGAGGTCGTGGTCGTAGCAGCGGTCGTAGTAGTCGAGCATCTGCCGGCAGGCTTCGGCCGCCTCCCCGTTGGCGATCGCCTCCAGGGCGATGGCTGTGCGCTGGGGGCCCAGCCGCCTGGCGATGCGACGGGTGGCCTCTGCCACCGCGTCCGGGTCGTGCTGGCCGTAGACCGCCACCAGGTGGGCCAACCGCTGCTCCAGCGGCCGTTGCACTTCCAGCACCGGTGCCTCCTTCATCTGACGCCAGAGGCCGGCCGGGATGCGGCAACGGCCGACCATGGCGCTCTCCGCCTCCAGCCAGATCGCCGCCGCCCCCTCCAGCGCCCGCAAGGCCATGGCCAGCTGGTTTTCGTAGTGCTCCGTGCTGGGTTGCTGCGGCAGCCCGAGCCCGCCGAAGCTGCTGCCGCGGTGGTTGGCGAGGCCTTCGAGGTCCACCACGGCGACCCCGCGCCGCTGCAGGGCCAGCAGCAGCTCGGTCTTGCCGCAGCCGGTGCGGCCCCCCAGCAGGCGCAGTGGCCAGGGCCGCTCGAACAGCTCCAGCGCCCAGCGCCGGAAGCTCTTGTAGCCGCCGCGCAGCACCTGCACCGGCAGCTCCAGGCTCTCGGCCAGCAGGGCCACGCTGCCGGAGCGCATGCCCCCCCGCCAGCAGGTGAGCCGCAGCGGTGCCCCCTGGGCGGCGGCGCTGCAGGCGGCCAGATCCGCCGCGAGCGCCTGCAGGCGCGGGCCCACCACCGCCAGGCCATGCAGCACCGCCGCCTGGCGCCCCTGCTGCTTGTAGAGCGTGCCCACCTCCGCCCGTTCGGCATCGCTGAACAGCGGCAGGTTGACGGCGCCGGGGATGTGGCCCTGGGCGAATTCCGCCGGGGTGCGCACATCCAGCAGCGGCCCCGTCTCCTGCAGGAAGCGCTCGATCGGCTGGGGCACCACCATCGCCAACCCGGGGCACGACGTCGTGAGCGCCATAGTGGCTCCAGGGCCGCCCTGCTGCGGCTCACCTTGCTTGCACGGCACTCCGGGCTTGCACGGCACCCCGGGCAGCGCGATGGGTTGCTCCTCGGTCACCTCCCCGGTCACCTCCTCGTGTCTCCTCGCTCCGCTGTGCTGCGAGCTGCCTGTGCGTTTTCCACAGCAGTTGCCTGTTCAGCCGCCTGCCTGCCGAGACGCCGGCCTGGGCCTCCGTCTCCTGCCCCGATCCTTCCCTCCGATCCCTTCTCACCGATGACGTTCCGCATCCGTGCCACCGCTGCGCTGGTGGGTCTCTCCCTGGCGCTGCTGCCGGCCCTGGCCCCCGCCGGCGGCCCCCTGCCGTCGCTGCTGAGCGAGGCGAAGGCGCAGCAGAACACCAAGGTGCTGCGCATCGGTGCGATCCCCGACCAGAAGCCGGAGGTGCTCAACCGGCTCTACCCGCTGGTGGCCAATGAACTCAGCCGTCAGCTGGGCGTGAAGGTCACCTACGTGCCGGTGGTGAACTACGCCGCCGCCGTCACCGCCTTCCGCACCGGCGGCCTGGATCTGGTCTGGTTCGGCAGTCTCACCGGTGTGCAGGCGCGCCTGCAGAAGCCCGGCGCTCAGGTGGTCGCCCAGCGCGACATCGATGCCTCGTTCCAGAGCGTCTTCATCGCCAACACCAGCAGCGGCCTCAAGCCGATCTCCAACGTGAGGGGGCTGACGGAGCTGAAGGGCAAGCGTTTCACCTTCGCCTCGGACAGCTCCACCTCCGGCCGCCTGATGCCCCAGTACTACCTGAATCAGGCCGGGGTCAAGCTCAGTGATTTCGCCGGCGGCGCCCCCGGCTTCAGCAGCAGCCATGACACCGCCATCGCCCTGGTGCAGAGCGGTGCCTACCAGGCCGGCGCCGTGAGCGAAGAGGTGTGGCGCAGCAACATCAGCGAGGGCAAGGTCAACCGCGCCAAGGTGTTCCAGATCTGGAAAACCCCCGGCTACCCCAACTACCACTGGCTCGCCCAGCCCGATCTGGACAAGCGCTTCGGCAAGGGCTTCAGCAACCGGCTGCGGACGGCGATCCTCAGCTGGCGGACCACCGACCCCGAGCAGAAGCAGATCCTTTCCCTGTTCGGCGCCCAGCGGTTCATCCCCGCCAAGGCCGCCGATTACGCCCGCATCGAGCAGGTGGGCCGTCAGATCGGCAAGATCCGCTGAGGACGCACCGATGAACCCGGTGCTCGAACTGCGTGGCATCACGGTGCCGGGCCAACCGCGACCGCGGCTGGAGGGCATTGACCTCACCGTCCGCCAGGGCGAGCGGGTGGCGTTGCTCGGGGCCAGCGGCGCCGGCAAGAGCACCCTGCTGGCGGTGGCCAATGGGCTGCTGCCAGCGCAGCACGGTGAGGTGCTGTGGGAGGGCCGGCCGCCGGCCCGCTCACGGCGCGGCCGCCGTCTGCAGCAGGCCCGCATCGGCACCCTCTGGCAGGACCTGCGCCTGGTGGAGGAGCTGAGCGTGCAGCAGAACCTCAATGCCGCCCGGCTGGCGGTCTGGGGCTGGCCGAAGGCCCTGCTCAACCTGCTGCTGCCGCTCGAAACCGACGCCTGCCGCCAGGCGATGGCGACGATGGACCTGGAGCCGCACCTGCTGGAGCGGCCGGTGTCGGCTCTCTCCGGCGGCCAGCGCCAGCGGGTGGCCATGGCGCGGCTGCTGCGCCAGGACCCGGTGCTGCTGCTGGCCGATGAACCCCTGGCCAGCCTTGATCCCCGCCTGGCGGCGGAGCTGCTGGCCCTGCTGCTGCGTCAGGCGGCGCCGCCGCGGGCCCTGCTGCTCAGCCTGCACCGCCCCGATCTGCTGGAGGGCTTCGATCGGGCAATCGGTCTGCGGCAGGGCCGGCTGGTGTTCGATGGGCCGATCGCCGCGGTGCACCGGGCTCTGCTGACCGACCTCTACGAAGGCACGCCGCCGTGCAGTTGAGGGTTGCTCCACCGCTGCTGGTGCTGCTGCCGGCCCTGGTGCTGCTGCCGCTGGGGCTGGTGCTGCCGGGCCTCAGCCATGGCGGGGGCTGGGAGCTGATCGGCCAGTTCGCCATGGCGGCGCTGACGCCCTCGCTGGATCCGGTGGTGCTGCGCTCGGTGGCCGGTGGGGTGCTGGTGACCGTGGCGATGGCGCTGCTGAGCTGGGCGGTGAGCCTGGTGCTCGGCCTGCTGCTGGGCGTGGCCAGCTCCCGCACCGTGTGGACCACCCTCACCGGCAGTGCCCTGCCCGCCACCGGCATCCGCCGCCTGCTGGCCGTTCCCCGCTCCATCCATGAACTGATCTGGGGGCTGCTGCTCCTGCAACTGCTGGGGCTGCAGCCGGCGGTGGCCGTGCTGGCGATCGTGATCCCCTACGCGGCGCTGGTGGCGCGGGTGCTGAGTGATCTGCTCGACGCGCTGCCCACCACCAACGTGGAGGCCCTGCGGGCCGGAGGGGCGCCGGCGCCGGCCGCGTTGCTCACGGCGCTCGGCCCCGCCCTGCTGCCGGGGGTGCTGAGCTACGGCGGCTACCGCCTGGAGTGCGCCCTGCGCAGCGCCACCGTTCTGGGAGTGTTCGGCCTCGGCGGCCTCGGCACCGAGCTGAAGCTCACCATGCAGTCACTTGCTTTCCACGAGCTCTGGACCGGCCTGTGGCTGCTGCTCGCCGTGATGCTCAGCCTGGAGGCCGGCCTGGGCCACCTGCGGCGACGCTGGCTGATGCCCGTGCGCTTCGGTCTGCAGCAGCCGTCGGTGGGGCTGCGGGCGCGGGAGATGGTGCTGGTGCTGCTGGCCCTGCTGCCGCTCTCACTGCTGCTGGGTCATGCCCTCGGCGTGCAGCCCCAGGCGCTGCTCACCGTGCAGCCGTTGCCGCCGCTGCAGAGCGACTGGCCCAGTGTGCTGGCCCTGCCCTGGCCGGCACTGGTGGGCGGCACCCTGGGGCTGACGCTGCTGGCGGCCTGCCTGGCGGTGGGTCTGGCGCCCCTGCTGCTGCTGCTGGCGGCCCCGTCCCGCTGGCTGCGGGCGCCGCTGCGCCTGGTCTGGGCGCTGGGCCGCCTCTGGCCGCCGCCGCTCACGGCCCTGCTGCTGCTGCTGGTGCTCCAGCCCGGTGTCGTCACCGGTGCGCTGGCCCTCGGTTTTCACAACCTCGGCGTGCTCGGCCGCCTGCTGCTGGAGAGCGCCGCCGATGCCAGCCCGGCCACGGAGCAGGCGCTGGCCTGCGCCGGCAGCGGGCCGCGCCTGGCCCTGCTCTACGGCCGCCTCAGCGGCGTGGCCCGCCCCTACCTCGCCTATGCCGCCTACCGCAGCGATGTGATGCTGCGGGAATCGGTGGTGGTGAGCCTGGTGGGCGCCACGGGCCTCGGCAGCCAGCTGCTGGAGAGCCTCAGTTCGTTCGCCTGGGACCAGCTGCTGGCGCTGGTGGTGGTCTATGCCCTGCTCACGCTGCTGGGGGAAGACCTCAGCGACCGCTGGCGGGCGAGGCTGCTGGCCAGCGGTTGAGCCGGGGACGGGCGGCGCGGCAGGGTGGGTGGCACCATCCGCAGCACAGGCTGCCGCGCAGGCCATGACCGACGAGCCGGGGGGTGCCCCCGCAGTGCCATCGCCGCCCGCCGCGCCCGATCTGGTGGCGGTGGCCGAGCAGTTCGCGCTCGGCGCTCCGGTGCAGGCGATCGCCCCGCTCGGCGGCGGCAACGTCAACGACACCTACCTGGTGCAGCTGGTGGGGGCCCCCGGCGGCTCCCATGTGCTGCAGCGCCTCAACACCCACGTGTTCCGCCAGCCCCGGGATGTGATGCGCAACCTGCTGGCCTTCACCGCCCATGCCGAGCGCCAGCTGCAGGCGCCGGCGACCGGCCCGGGCCGCCGCTGGGAGGTGCCGCGCGTGGTGCCGCTGCAGGCGGGTGCTGATCCCTGGCTGGAGCGCGACGGCGATTTCTGGCGCATGACCACCTTCATCGGTGGCGCCCGCAGCCTCGACCAGCTCAGTGACACCGGGCAGGCCCGTGAGGTGGGCTATGGCCTGGGCCGCTTCCACCGGCTGGTGAGCGATCTGCCGGTGGACCAGCTCGTGGACACGCTGGAGGGGTTCCACATCACTCCCACCTACCTGGCGGCCTACCACCGGGTCTGCGCCGCGTCGCCGCCGCCCGCCTCCCCTGAGCTGCGCCACTGCGCCGCCTTCGTGGCGGAACGGCAGCGGTGGGCGTCAGTGCTGGAGGACGCCAAGGGGAGCGGCCGGCTGCAGCTGCGCCCCATCCATGGCGACCCGAAGGTGAACAACGTGCTGATCGATGCGGCCAGCGGCGCCGCGATCAGCCTGGTGGATCTCGACACCGTGAAGCCGGGCCTGATCCACTACGACATCGGCGACTGCCTGCGCTCGGCCTGCAACCTCGCCGGGGAGGAAGCTGCCGACTGGCGCGCGGTGCGCTTCGACACCGGCTTCTGCGCGGCGCTGCTGGAGGGGTACGCGGCGGCGGCCCGCCCCATGCTCACCCCCGACGACGTGGCCTTCCTCTACGACGCGATCCGCCTGCTGGCCTTCGAGCTGGGGGTGCGTTTCCTCACCGACCATCTCGCCGGTGACGTGTACTTCAAGGTGCGCCGGCCGGGGCAGAACCTGCAGCGGGCCCTGGTGCAGTTCGCCCTCGCCGCCAGCATCGAGGCGCAGGAAGCCGAGATCCGCGCGATCGTCGCGGCGGTGATGGCATGACCCCGCCACCTCTGGACTCCCACGCCTTCACGCTTCATCCCTTCATGGCGGCGTCGCCGGCGGCGTCGTCCCCAGTGGCGCCTCCCCCAGTGGCGCCCTCCGCTCTTGACGTGTCGCCGGCGGCCCTCACCCTCACCGGCCAGGTGGTGCGGCGCGGCGCGGAGCTGCAGATCGGCTGGCGGCTGGCGGGCGCGCTCGAGGGCGTGTGCCTGCCGGCGCCGGCAGCGCTGCCCCAGCGCCGCGATGGCCTCTGGCAGACCACCTGCCTGGAGTTCTTCCTGGCCAGTCCCGGTGCCGACGCCTACTGGGAGGTGAACCTTTCCCCCGCCGGCCACTGGAACGTCTACCGCTTCAGCGGCTACCGCCAGGGGATGGCGCCGGAAACGGCGCTGCAGGCGCTGCCCTTCCGGGTCACGCGCACGCCTGGCGTTCTGCAGCTCGACCTCACCTGCGACCTCGCCGCCCTCCTGCCCGGCGGCGGCCCGCTGGAGCTGGCAGTCACCGCCGTGGTGGAGCAGGCCGGCGGCGCCCTCTCCTACTGGGCCCTGGCCCACCCCGGCAGTGCCCCCGATTTCCACCGCCGCGACGGCTTTCAGCTGCGTCTTTAGGGGGCGAGGGTCGCGGGGCCGGCCCCTGCCGGCGTCGCCGGCGGGAGCCTCCCCTCCTCCAGCACCCGTTCCACCACCAGCCCCCGGCGGCGCAGCAGGGCGATCAGCCCCCCTTCGCCCAGCAGGTGGGCGGCCCCCACCACCACCAGGGTGTTGTCCGGCTGCTGCAGGAAGGACTCGATCGGCAGCAGCCAGTGGCTGTTGCGGCGGTCGAGCAGCACCGCCCGTACGCCCGGGGTTGAGCCGTCGTTCGCAAGCGCCAGCCGCTCCAGCGTGGCCAGATCCCCGAGACGCCAGGCGGTCTCCAGCTCGTTCAGGCGGCGTGGCAGCGGCTCCTGTTCCGCGATCGCCTGATCGAGCAGCGCCAGCTGGTCGCTGAGCGGCAGGCCCGCCAGCAGCCCCAGCTGAAAGCTGGCCGTTTCCAGCCCCGTCACCGGTTTGCGATCGGCCGCAGCCCGTGCCTGCAGCTGGGCCTCCACGCCGTTCTCGCCGCCATAGCCGCTGCGCAGCAGCTGGCCCGAGGCCAGCATCAGCGCCACCGCCCAAGGTTTCAGCGGCTCGGCCAGTTCCGGCGTCAGGCCGGCGCTCTTCAGCAGCGGCTGCAGCTGCCGCCAGCGCTGCGGTCCCAGGTCGGCGCTGAGCGTGCCGCCGCCGTCCTGCAGGCCGCGGCGCAGCAGTTCCTCAGCCAGCTCCGCCGGACTTGTGCTCTTCAGATCGATTTCCATCACCAGCCGCGCGGCGGCGGCGTAAGCGCGCACATAGGTGGCCGGCAGGGTGCGGCGCGCGGCGGGAAGGCCGTGCATCGATCCGGCCACGTACACCCAGCCCGCCCCCTGGCGCAGCCGCCAGATCACCCCCGGCCCGGCCAGCTCCGCGGCCCAGGCGCCGGTGCAGCTGAGCACCATCACGGCAGCGAGCGCCCCGCGCCTCAGGCTGCGGCCCCACGGCCGGGTGATTGCCGCATGCATGGCCCGCTGGCAGCGTTGCCGCAGGCTATTTCCGCGCTGCTGGCCCTGCTGATTCTGGTACATCTGTACTAATCTGCAGGACCTGCCCCGGGGCCCATGCCCGCCCAGTCACCGCCCGATCCCCTGCCGCTGCCGGAGGCCCGGTCGCGGCCTGAGCCCCCATCACGGCCTGAGGACTGGCTGCAGCCGGAGGCCCAGTCACGGCTTCAAGCCCAGTCACGGCGAGAGCTCCGCTCACGGCCTGATCCCCAGTCACGGCCTGCGGCCCAGGCCCAGTCACCGCCCGAGATCCAGCCGTTCCCGCGGCCCCTGCGCCAGTGCCGCACCGGCCTGCTGTTGCCCCTGGCCGGCGAGAGCGTGGCTGCCGGTTTCCCCAGCCCCGCCGACGACTACGTCGAAACCGGCATCGACCTCAACGAGCAGCTGATCGCCCGCCCCAGCAGCACCTTCTTCCTGCGCGTGAGCGGCGATTCGATGGTGGAGGCCGGCATCCATCACGGCGACCTCCTGATCGTCGATCGCAGCGTCGAGCCGCGCCCCGGCCGCATCGTGGTGGCCGTGCTGGAGGGGGCTTTCACGCTCAAGCGCCTGGTGCTGCACCGCGGTCGCCTGCGGCTGGAGGCGGCCCATCCCGCCTACCCGCCGCTGGCCCTGGGCGAGGGCGACGACACGCTCCTCTGGGGCGTGGCCATCCACGTGATCCACCCGCTCTGAGCCCCCTCCACCCCAACCTCCATGGCCTGGGCCACCGCGCTGATCGACGGCAACAACTTCTACGCCTCCTGCGAGGCGGCGCTCGATCCCTCGTTGATCGGCCGACCGCTGGTGGTGCTCTCCAACAACGACGGCTGCATCGTGGCCCGCAGCGCCGAGGCCCGCGCCCTCGGCATCGCCATGGGCACCCCCTATTTCCAGGTGCGCCGCGAGCTGGAGCGGCTCGGGGTGGTGGTGCGCAGCTCCAACTACGCCCTCTACGCCGACATGAGTCACCGCCTGATGCTCACGCTCGAGCCCTGGGTGGAGGAGCTGGAGGTCTATTCGATCGACGAAGCGTTCGGCCGCCTGCGCCGCCCCGCCGGTACCGGAGTCGGCGGCACCGGTGGCGCGGCAGACACCGGCGCTGATCTCACCGCCTGGGGTCAGGCGCTGCGGACCCAGGTGCGCCGGCATCTGGGGCTGCCGGTGGCGGTGGGCATCGCCCCCTCCAAGGGGCTCGCCAAGCTGGCCAACAGGCTGGCCAAACGGCCGCCGGCGCTGGCGGTGGCCGGTTCTCCGGCGCCGGCGGAGGGGGTATTCGATCTGGGGGCGGTGGCCGACCCCGATCCCTGGCTGGCGGCCGTCGCGATCGAAGACGTGTGGGGCATCGGCCGCAAGCTCTCGCGCTGGTGCCGGCTGCGCGGCGTGGCCAATGCGCTGCAGCTGCGCGACATGGCCAGCGGCGAGCTGCGGGCCAAGGCGGGCGTGGTGGGGTTGCGGCTGCAGCAGGAGTTGCGGGGCCACAGCTGCCTGCCGCTGGTGGCGGTGCCGCCCGCCAAGCGGGAAACCTGCGTGAGTCGCAGCTTCAGCGAGCCGGTGCGGGAGCTGCCCCAGCTGCGGGAGGCGATCGCCACCTACCTCAGCCGCGCCGCCGAGAAGCTGCGTCGCCAGGGCCAACGCACCGACACCATCACCGTGTTCGTGCGCAGCAGCCCCTTCAACGGCACCAGCTTCTACGCCAATGCCGCCACGGTGTCGCTGCCGCTGGCCAGCAACGACACGGCCGTGCTGCTGGCCGCCGCCCTGCCCCTGGCCGAGCGCCTGTTCCGCCCCCACAAACCCCTGCAGAAGGCCGGTGTGCTGCTGCAGAACCTGCAGCCCCTGCAGCAGTTGCAGCACCATCTGCTCACGCCGCTGCCGCCGGAGCAGCAGCAGCGGCGCGAAGCGCTGATGGCCACGATCGATGGCCTCAACCGCCGCTACGGCCGCGGCACCGTGCAGTGGGCCGCCTGCGGCCTCCGGCCGGCCTGGGCGATGAAGCGGCAGCAGCTCTCGCGTGCCGCCACCACCCGCCTCAGCGACATCCCGGTGGTGCGCGCCTGAGCCTCAGGCCCTGTTGCGGGGAGTGGTGCGCAGGCTGTTGCGCGGCGGCACCGGCCGCCCCACGCGCAACTGATGCCGCCAACGCCCCGCCTGGAACCAGGTCGCTGCCGCCAGCGCCGCCACCACCAGCGCAGCGGCCGCCGCCGCTGAGGCCCCCCACCAGGCCGCCGCGCCGAGCGCCAGCAGCAGCACGGCCGCCGCCAGTGGCTGCAGCTGGGCCAGCCGCCGGTCGGCGCCGGAGCAGCTGCGGCAGTGGCGGGTGTGGCTCTCGTAGCGCTCGAGCAGCGGCGTTTCCCCCAGCCGCTCGGGTAGCGGCGCCACACCGAAGGGTTTGCCGGCGCCGCCGCTGACCCAGTCGTGAAGGGCGCGCACGTAGCGATCGGACGGGGTGGCCAGATAGCAGGAGCGCACCAGCGCGTCGCTGCCGCCTCGCTGCTGCAGCACCCGCTCCTGCCAGTGCAGGAAGGCCTGGTCGTCTTCCAGCACCACGTGGTTGGCCAGGTGCTGCAGCCATTCGGGCCGCAGCTTCAGCAGCCGCGCCGGCAGCGCCGATTCGAAGCGGAAGGGGAAGCGGGCGAACAGGCGGCACTGCCCTGGCCGGATCGGCGTGGCGTACACCACGGTGAGGATGCGGGCAAAGCCCTTGGCGGTGAGGTCGTGCCACATCAGGCAGGGGGCCTGAAAGGTGGTGTGCTGGGTGCCGAGCGTGCCCCGGCGCGGCCCCTCGGGCCACACGCCGGTGAAGCCCTCGGGCCCGCTGCTGGTCAGCTCCAGGTTCACCGGACCGGCCGTCTCGCGTTTGCCCACCGTGGCGTGATGGGTGAACGGCACATGGCTCACATCGAGCACGTTCTCCAGCAGCGTGAGGGCGTCGTAGGGCAGGTCGCGGAAGGTGTCCTGCACGCTCCAGCGCTCCGGTTCCGCCGCGAGCATCGGCAGAAGTGGCAGCGGCACGGCGTCAGCCGCCTCCGCCTCCCCGGCGAACACGAACAGCAGCCCCTGCCCCGTGGCGGTTGCATAGGCGCGGCAGTGGCTGCGGGGCGAGGCGGCGGCCGTGTCGCCCTCCGCCTGCGGAATGGCGGTGCAGTGCCCGTCGCCGTTGAAGGTCCAGCCGTGGTACGGACATTCCAGCTCGCCCGCTTCATTCAGCCGGCCCTGGGAGAGCGGCACGAGCCGGTGCGGGCACACATCCGCAAACGCGCGCCACTGGCCGCTTGTGTCGCCGGCAGCGCCTGCCTGCCGGTCGTACCAGAGCACCAGGTCGTCGCCCAGCAGGGTGAAGGGGGTGGGCCGCGCCGGGTCCAGATCCTTGAGATAGGCCACGGGATACCAGCTGCGCCGCCAGATCGACCCCGCGGCCGGCAGGGCGTCGGTGGCGGGCTCCGAGCCGGGCTGGACCTCGCCGGTGAAGGTGTCGGTGGCCACGGTCGTAGGGCTGGCGGAGTCGGCGGCAGCGGCGGGTGTCAACGGAGCACAACCTGGGGCGTCGAATCTGGCAGGGCTGCCGGGGTGGCCGCGGCGCAGCCGGCTGGAAGAGCGATCCTGGGGGCCGAGCCAGGTCCGCAAAGACCATGCAGTTGCAGAGTTGATGATTGCAGATGTCACCGGGACAGCTGTCACCGGTTCAGATCGTTCAGCTGCAGATGTCACCGACACAGATCATCCAGCTGCAGATTCCATCTGCATAGATCAATCAGTTGCAGATTCCATCGGCACAGATCAACCAGTTGCAGATTTAATCGGCACAGGTCATCCGGTTGCTGATGCCATGGGTACAGAGTTCACCGGCTCAGAGATCACTGGCACAGATGTCGAGGTCGCAGAGTGAGCGATCAGCGAGCAGGTGCTGCAGGGGTCTGCCCAATAGAGCAGCCGCTCGGGCGGGCCTCCCCATGAGCTTGCTACAGGGACGCCAGGCAGCAGCGCCCTCACCCCACACCTGCCGCCTTCAGGAAACGTGAGGCGGAACTGGAAGAGATGTCTCGGAGTTGTGGCAGTGCTCTGATCCTGGACAGAGTGGAGAGCGGTACCGCAATCGAGAGGCTGGATGGGAAGGCTTTTCACGATCGGCGACAGCATCTCGCAGGGCTTTCGCAGTGGCTGCACCGCCTTCACGGAACACGCCTACGGCACCCATCTGGCCAGAGCCCTGGGGATCGCGCCCAGCGACTACCGGCTGGTGCTGTGGGAAGAGGAAAAGCTCAAGTTCGATCTCGAAGCGCTGTTTCGCAGGTTGGAGGGCCGTTTCGGTGTGGACGTGGATTGGGGGGAATGGCCGCGGGCCTTGCTGCAGATCATGGGCGAGCTGGATCGCGCCGAAACCTATTTCGAGCGAGGGCCGGGAGCCATCGGCCGGCCTGTGCCGTCGCTCAGCTCACCGTTCACCGACAACACCGCCGTGGAAGGGATGCGGGTGAGCGATGCCTGGGAGATCACCCCGGCGCTCTGCAAGCATCGAATCCAGCTCGATAGCCGTGGCCTCGACAACAACTTCGGCCTTGCCTGCGCCAACCAACCCTTTTACCGGGCAGCCTACCGCGTGCTCAATCCCCAGGCGAAGGACACGTTTGACGCCCACTCCCCGATCCGCTGGCTGGAAGTTGTGGCGGCCAGTGAAGGCGTCGACAATCTGATCGTGTTCCTGGGGGCGAACAATGCTCTCGGCACCCTCTTTTCTCTCGATGTGCGCCTCACGCCGGGAGATGGCACCAGCTTCACCGCCCGCAGCGAAGACCCGACCAAGCCCGATCCCTTCAATCTCTGGCATCCGAACGACTTCGAGCGCGACTACCGGCAGTTGCTCGAGAAGATCGCTCAGGCGATGGCCAGCAACCGCAACGCCAACTGGAAGGCCTACGTGGGAACGGTGCCGCTGGTGACGATCGCGCCGATCATCGACGGCTTCGGGGAGGAACGGGTGGTGAAGGATCCGCGCGTACCGCCGGGCAACGCCTCCGGCACCTTCCGCTATTACCAGTACTACAAACGCCATGGCGTCAGCGATGCCACGGCTCTTTCCCGGCGGCAGAACCACCTCACCTTTCGTGATGCCCAGTTCATCGACACGGTGATCCTTCGATACAACACGATCATCAAGCAGTTGCTGGCTGAATTCAATCAGCGCTATTCCCACAGCCCGTTTGTGCTGGTGGACATTGGTGATGTGCTCTCCCGCATGGCCTGGAAGCGCAACAGCGGCATGCCCAACTATGTGTATCCCGAAGAATTCCAGTGGCTGTATCCGCCGCTCAATACCAAGTTCTACAAAGCCAGCAAAGAGGGGGAACTGCTCGAGGGCGGCCTCTTCAGCCTGGATGGTGTGCATCCCACCGTGATCGGCCAGGGGATCATCGCCTGGGAGTTTCTCAAGGCCTTCCAGGCCAATGGCTCAGCCCCGGCCTCTGCTGCGATCGATTGGCCTGAGATCCTGAAGCAGGATGAGCTCTACAGCAAACCGATCCGCGTGCTCGAAGACCTCATCGAGAACGATCAGGTCGTCGATTTCTTCACCCAGGTGATGGCGTTGCTGGGGCGCTGAGCGCCGTTGCGCAGCCCGCAAAGCCGCCTCCAACAGCCGGCCGCACGTCTGGCCTGCCTCAGGCCGCCGGGGCCTGCAGCGTTTCCTCCCAGCCGGCACAGCGCTGCTGATCGAGATGGCCGATGTGCAGCCGCTCGCTGTAATACAGCTCCTGGAAATGCAGCGCATCGCGGTTCAGCTCAAGGAACAGCGCCTCGATCCGGCTTTCCATGTCGAGCAGGGCCGGTGTTGCGCCGCTGGAGCTGCCGGGTGGGGCCGCCAGGCTGGCGCTGCTTCCTGCCGCCGAGCTGCTTTCTGCCGCCGCGCTCCGGTTTGCTGCCGCTGAACTGTTGCTGTTCTCTTCGGCCAGCAGCAGGGCGATGCAGCGCTCCAGGGTTTCCAGGTTCTGGCCGCGCCAGGAATCGAGCAGGTGGCGGCAGCGCTTGAGGCTGCGCTGACGCTCCAGCACGGCCGTGGTGCCGCGCAGCTGCAGCAGGGGCTGGGCCAGCACCATGCGTTGCAGCTCGTTGGGCTCCAGCAGGGGGGTGAGCCGGTTGAGCAGCTCGCTCTGGTCCATCAGCAGCTGGTCGGCCAGCAGGCGGGGCAGGTCGAGATCCCCCAGATCCTCGCCGGGATCAGTGCCGCGGTTCACCGCCTCCAGCCGGCCGGCACCGAGGTTGTCTTCCTCCAGCTGGCTGATCGCCGCCCACAGCAGCCGGTGGTGCTGCAGGGCGAAATCATCCAGTTCGCGCAGCCGCAGCTCCCGCCGGATCGCACCGCGATGGGTGGGTGCATGCAGGTAGAGCCGCAGCAGCTCCGCCTCCGCCCGCTCGCGCAGGCCGACCTCGCCGGGCTTGTCCCAGCGGCTGGCGCGGCCGTGCCAGCGCTCGCCCTTCACCTGCAGGCGCAGGTCTTCTTCCAGCTTCTGGGCCAGGCGCGCTTGGCCGCCGGAGAGGCGCTCGGCCACCTGCTGCAGGTAGTGGCTGCGCACGGCGCTCTGCGGCAGCTTGCCCAGCAGGGCCACCAGGGCTGATACCGCCTGCTGGAACTGATCGGCGCGGGCCAGGTCTTTCCCTTCCAGCGCCTGCTCGATCTGCCAGTCGAGCCAGAGCGGCGCCTGCTCCAGCAGGGCGCGGTACTCACCGGCGCCGTGCTCCTTGAGGAACTCGTCGGGGTCCTTGCCGGCGGGCAGGTGCAGCACCCGCAGCTCCACCTGCCCCTGCAGCGCCAGCTGCTCCACCTCGCCGATCGCCCGCTGCGCCGCCCGCACGCCGGCGCCGTCGGTGTCGAAGTTGAGCACGAGGCGGCGGCTGTCGCAGCAGCGGCACAGCTGGGTGATCTGTTGGCTGCTGAGCGCCGTGCCGAGCGACGCCACCGCATTGGTGATGCCGGCGGCGTGCAGGGCGATCACGTCGAAGTAGCCCTCCACCACCACCGCCTGGTCGTCCTTGCGGATGGCGTTGGTGGCGCGGTCGAGGCCGAACAGGTGCTTGCCCTTCTCGAACACCTCCGTTTCAGGGGAGTTGAGGTATTTCGGTTCGCCGCCGTCGAGGCTGCGGCCGCCGAAGCCGATCACCCGCCCCTGCCGGTCGCGGATCGGCACCATCACCCGGTGGCGGAAGCGGTCGTAGAAGCCGTCGCCCCCCTTGCGCCCCGCCACCAGACCGGCGGCCTCCAGCAGCTCAGGGGCCAGCCCCTCCACCTGCTGCAGGTGCTTCAGCAGCCCATCCCACCCCTCGGGCGCATAACCCAGCTCAAAGCTCTCCAGCGTGGTTTCGCTCAGGCCCCGCTGCTGCTTGAGGTAGGCCAGGGCGGCGGCGCCGGCGGGGCTGCGCAGCTGGCTGCGGAACCAGCCGGAGGCCAGCGCCAGCGCCCGCAGCAGCGCTTCGCGGCGCGAGAGCTGCTGCCGCAGCCGCTCCTGCTGCGGCCCCTCCACCGTTTCCACCGGCAGCTGGTATTTGCGCGCCAGATCCAGCACCACATCGCTGAAGCTGGTGCGCTGCAGCTCCATCAGGAACTTGATCGCGTTGCCGCCGGCCCGGCAGGAGAAGCAGTAATAGAACTGCTTGGCGGGCGACACCGTCATCGACGGCGATTTGTCGTCGTGGAAGGGGCAGAGGCCCACGAACTCGCGGCCCTTCTTCTTGAGCACCACGTGCTCCCCCACCACATCGACGATGTCGGCGCGTTCCTTGACGGCCTCGATCGTGCGGGGGTGAAGGCGGGCCTGGGGTGCCGTGGGACTCAAGGAAAGGCGCTACCGGTAGGGGCTGACTTGTTCCCATTCTGCCCGAGGCCACCAGGTGTGGGGAGCTGCCGTTGCCACCATCCGCCCCACGCCAGGCACCATTCGGCCGGAGCCAGGCACCGCTCCGCCGGCCGGGTGTTGCCTAGCGTCGGCGATTGCGGGCGCCGCGCCTGCTCGGCTGGGATCCGGCATGGACATGCTGCTCAGCGCCCTGGCCTTCAGCCTGATGGGGGTGTGCGTCAAGGCGCTGGGCGGGCGGTTGCCGGTGGAGCAGGTGGTGCTGGCCCGCTCGGTGGTGAGCCTGCTGATCAGCTGGTGGATGCTCAGGCGGGCGGGTGTCTCGCCCTGGGGGCAGCGCAAGGGGTTGCTGGTGAGCCGCGGCGTGCTCGGCACGGCCGGCCTCTACTGCGTGTTCCTGGCCATCGCCGGCCTGCCCCTGGCGGTGGCCACGGTGCTGCAATACCTCCATCCCACCTTCACGGCCCTGCTGGCCTGGCCGCTGCTGGGCGAACGGCCCGGCGCCCGGGTGTGGCTGGCGGTGGCGCTCGGCTGGCTGGGCGTGCTGCTGCTCACCGATCCCGGCGTCCTGGCGCTGGTTCAGCCGGTGGGCACGGCGGCCGGTGTGGCGACCGGTGTGGCGGCTGGCGCGGCCCTGCCGACCCTGCCGCTGCTGTTCGCCCTGGCCGGCGCGCTGCTGTCGGCCCTGGCCTATGTGAGCGTGCGCGCCTTGCGCCGCAGCGAACACCCCCTGGTGGTGGTGTTCTATTTCCCGCTGCTGGCGCTGCCGCTCAGCCTGCCGCTGGTGTTGCTGCATCCGGTGATGCCCACCGCCGCGGAGTGGGGCTGGCTGCTGGGGGTGGGGGTGTTCACCCAGCTGGGCCAGCTGGCCCTGACCCGCGGCCTGATGACGATGCCGGCCGCCCGCGCCACCGCACTCAGCTACGTGCAGGTGCCGCTCGCGGCCCTCTGGGGGCTGCTGTGGTTCGGCGAAACCCTCGACCCCGACATCCTCACCGCCGCCGGCCTCGTGCTCGGCTCCACCCTGTTGAGCCTGGGCCGCTGAGGCGTGCTTGAACCTGGGCCGCTGCTGCCAGACACACACGCCACCTCCGCAGAAGCGTGATCTGGAGTGCCGGTGATCCGGGCACCGCAGGCGTGGGGCCTCAGCGCCGGCGGCCGTCGTTGGTCGTTGCGACAGGCTTGGGTCCCATCGGCGTGCTCCCGGGCAGTTCAGCCCCGCGCAGGACGGACACCACCGCGCCCACCAGTCCCATGGCTGCCGCCAATCGATAGGCCAACTGCTGGGCCCCCAGAAAGGCGTCCAGGGGCTGTCCGCTCAGGCGTGCGCCCACGGCCCCGGCCAGGGCGCCATCAGCGCCTGCGGCTCCAAGGCCGTGGGCGAGAAGCGTGGCCGCCAACGCCGCCCCGATCGCCTGGCCGAAGTTGCGCGCCATCGAGAGGAACCCGTTGGCCACACTGAGGTGCTCGGCAGGGATGGTGTTGAGGGTGGCGCTGTTGTTGGGCGGATGAAAGAGCCCGCCGCCCATGCCCAGCAGCACCAGGGGCCACACGATGGCGGCGGTGGAGGCGTCCGGACCGAGCCAGGACAGGCCGAGCAGGCCGGTGCTGATGCTGAGCATCCCGGCGGTGCTGAGGGTCCGCGCCCCCATTCGGTCGCCCAGGCCGCTGACCGTGAGACTCGTGGCCGTGAGCACCAGTGAGAGCGGCACGACCAGCACACCCGCCATCACGGGCGTGCGTCCCAGCACGAGCTGCGCATAGAGGGGCAGCAGGAAATAGCAGGACACTGCGGCAATGAAGTAGAAGGCGGCCGCCGCCGAGCCGCACAGGAAGGCGCGCGAGCGGAACAGGCTGAGGGTCAGCAGTGGTTTCGGCAGGCGCCGCTCCACGATCAGGAACAACACCAGCGCCGCTATGCCGCCGATGAGCAGCGCCAGGTTGGCCAGGTTCAGCCCAGCGCTCGAGAGACGTTCGATCACCAGGAAGGGGGCGCTGGTGGCCACGATGGCCAGCACGGCGCCCGTCCAGTCCATGGCGGAACGGTCCTGGCTGCGGGGGCGGGCCTTGAGAACACGGAGGCTGAGGATCAGCCCGGCCAGGCTCACCGTCAGGATGAGGAGAAAGAGGGAGCGCCAGCCGAACTGGCCGATCAGCAGCCCCCCGAGCACCAGGCCCGTGACCTGGGCCAGCGCCAGGATCGAGGCATTGACCGCCATGGCCTTGCGCCGCTCCTGCTTGGGGAAGACGGCGGTGATCTCGGCCATCACGTTGGCCAGCACCAGGCCACCGCCCATGCCTTGCAGGATGCGGAAGGCGATCAGGCTCCCGACGCTGGGTGCCAACGCGCACAGGACGGAACTGAGTGCAAGCACGCTCATCCCGATGACGACGATGCGCCGCCGTCCCCAGATGTCGGCCAGCCGACCCGCCGGCAACAGGGTGACCGTGACGGTGAGCAAGTAGGCGACGATCACCCACTTGAGGACGGGGAGGCCGACGCCAAACTGACGCGCCATGGCCGGCAGGGCCAGGGTGACGATGAAGCCATCCATGTACACCACGAAGTTGCCGCACTCGACCGCCGCCAGGGTCCACCAGCGATCTTGTTCTCCCTGAAGACCCGCTGCATGATTCTGTGCAATTGGGTTGTCGTGAGCCATGGCAGTGACGACCGTGATGGTGAATCAGCTGTTTCCGACTTTAACTGTTTTTGGGAGAACTTCTTCTGGACTTTCGTTAGGCAGGGCTGATCTCAGCCTGGTAAGCCGAGAGTTCATGCCGTGCTGGTGATGGCTCTGGCAGGCCATTCCAATGAGCTGGTTGATGACGATTCTTCAGCTGCATGATCAGCAGCCTGGGCTTGCAGAAGGAGGCCAATGCGCTATCAGCCAGCAGCTTCACGCTGCTTCTTCGCCACTTCTGGGATGTCTAGCGTTCGAGCTGAGCCGCTTGCCATGTGAAGACTGCCTGCCGTGGCAAGACTGCCTGCCCTGGACAGCCGGCGCTCGAGCGAGGGGTTAGGCCGCACGACGCGCCCTACCCCTCAGCGCAGAACCTGAGGTAATGACCATCCGGCCCGAGTACGACGAACTCACGAAGGCCCCAGGGCTCCGAGGTCGGTTCTTGCACGACGTTCGCACCCCGCTGCTGGTACGCCTGGCAAAGACCGTCTATGTCTGCGCCGACATGGATTCGCAGCTCACCCGTCGGTTGACGACCAAGCTCATCGTCTCCGGGAAGGCTGAGATGGATGTAGATCGGCTGACCATAGGAGCCACCTCCGGTCTTGACTCTCCCGTGCACCGGCGGACTCCCGTAGAGGAAGTCGATCTCGAACCCCAAGACGTCCGCAAAGTACTTTGCCGACGCTTCCACATCAGCAACGGTCAAGACCGGCTGAACACCATGAAGCTGATGCCGGGCAGCAAGGCCAGAAGACATGGGGGATGGCGCTTGCCGTAGCGGGTCCGGTTGAACGAGGGGTTAGGCCCCACTTGCGGCTCGGTGTGCAAGGGAAAGATACTCTGCAAGCTTCTTGCCTTGAGTTCCGCGACGGACTTGAGCTTCAAGTGACGGCGACCTTTGCCTGACCCTTCAAGAAGGCCAATGTCGTCGTTGATTTTAGCTCCGCTTCCGAATTCAACGGATACGTGTTCCTTGTAGGCGAAGACGCCACAGAACTGTACTCCTGAGGAGAACAGGATTCCTCCGTACTTGACCTCTTCCGACGCCGACTTGAATGTCTTCTTGACGAGGGCCCGCACGGCTTCGACGATCTCGTGGTTCGTTTCGCTGAGAAGTCGGATGTCATCGACTAACGACTGGACTGATTGTGTGGCCATCTGGATCAGGTTCTCGGGGAAGTCGGGGAGGGGCGACTACGCGTCGTTTGTGGGTCCTAACGCTGCCATCACCTGGCCGCAGGCAGCGAAAGCAGAATACAATGAGTATCTGAAGGCGGCTCAGATGGATGGCAATGTTATGCACCCCCTCGAGATATACTTAGATTAGAGTGAATTAAAGATTCTCTCGATGGTCTTCATGGAAGCAGGATGTCCGAACTTTTTGTAGAGAGTATATCTTGGGCCTACATAAATACTCTCAAGATCAGAGGGTACGTCGTTGAAATGGGCAGCGTACATCGAGTCTACAAAGAAGGCGTTGGCTCCTGTATGGCTATTGCAGCAGACTAGCTGATAATTAAACTTATGAAACTCTCTTGCAAAGCTTGTAAGCGACGCGCCAAAATAGTCATCACCCTGCCATATGTGTTTGGGGTCATAAGCCATCTCAAACTCTACTGGAGGCGGGAACTTTGCATTATATTCTACTATAAATAGCTTGGGGCGGTGGCCGACTTCCAATAGTGAACGCATGAAGTGTATGTCATTTCCATCTAAATCCAAAGAGATCACATCAATTGACTCTCGTTCAAGTCTCTGAAGACATTGGCCCGAAATATCATGAATGTTATCCAGGGTAATCCATTCTTTTACATACTGAAAAGTGCTTCCCCGCCCTTCGTTGATATCCGGTCGAAGAGTCTCGCCACCTACCCAGAAGCCTCGCCACCCTAGAGCAGCCAGTATCAAGGTATTATTTTCTGTACCATCACCAACTCCATACTCTGCATAGGTACCGTTATCAAGGCAGTCAATTCTGCGAAGAATCTCGATGGTTATTCCATCTTCATCTGTTTGAGAAAAACACTTTTTACCGAATGCGTTTAGTGGATTGGGGTGGGCCAGTTGTGCCTTTCGAGTCTCGTCGTATAACCGAAGATCTCTAGTCTCGTTTAGCTCACGCAAAAGATTCTCAATGTTGAGAATTCTTCGGCGTAGTGCTGGAATGGGATTGAGGATGTTCATGCACTTTGGTCGGAGTGGATGATTGCAGTTATATGCTACTTATACTCGCCCAAGGGGTGCAATCAGAGTATACGCCATATGCGTGCGTTGGGCTCACCTCAGTATTCAGAAATTCGGAGCGTGGAATAGAGGCGATGCATTCATCGGCCTAACGCTCAAGATCAGCGGCGGGAAGCAGCCCAGTGCTTTCATCAGGCATCTTTGACCCCGGCCGCTGGATCTTGATGTTATGCCGCAGCTTCCAAGCATAGTCAGCTTGCTGAATGGTTTCGCTTATAGTTTACGAGAACCAACACGTCGCGTCGTCCCAAGATTCTCCACGCGCGTTTGACCGCGAATCGGATCAAAGTATCGACTCGCCGCGAACCGAATCTCGTAGCGGTTATGTTCAGACATGGCAAGCTCGCCAACATTTGCGCGCTGCATGATCCGACGCACGATCTTGACTTCCTCAGTCTTGTACTTACTCCCTTCGGCTCCTTTGGATTTCTTTTGGAAGTCGTAATCGAAGAAACTTTGTACCTCGGGATATATTAGGACAAAGTCGGGCCTCACGCCAGAGAACTCGCAGAGTGTATATGTGTAAGACTGCAGGACGCAGTCCAAGAGTTTCTTGACGCTTTCCGATGATATCGGGGACTTGACTTCGACACCAAATGCGGCCGCTCGGAAGCCCATTTCAACAATGTGAGCCTTTGGCCTTAACAGAAAGTCTAGGAGACACTTAGACCCGTCTAGTGGCCAATGTCCCTCCGCTTCGGGAACAATCTCGAAGTCGTTGGCGAGAAGTGGTGCGACTAAGTCTCGCTTGAGGTCTGGCTCAGGTTAGATCGGCATAACGCTCCAGATCAGAAGCTGGCCGGAGCCTGATGGGAAAAGAAGAGCTTCCTGCTCCCGACGTCTGCATCTGGATGTTAGACATCATTCTTTGCTCGCACATAGAGAACCTTGTGATGCCCGCCGGGACCATCTCTTTCTTGAGTCTGGAAGATATGCTGATTCCCCTTAACTAGATCAGAAAGCTTCTTAAAGCCGTAGATGCGAGTATCAAAGTCTGGCTGTATCTTCTGCAGATAACTTCCAAATGTGCCGAGATGCGACCATCCAGTCTCATCTACTGACTTAGTAAGCGCCTCCATCAAAAAGGCAGCGGGAATCTCAGGCACTACTGCGGGTCCAGACGACTGCTTCAATGCAGGAGCGACAGTAGGAGCTGATGAGCTCGCTGGATGAGACTTCTTTGAGGCTGGGCGAAGAACCTCTGTGAAGATGAACTTGTGGCAGGCATTTCTAAATGCCTCTGGAGTCTTCTTCTCTCCAAAGCTATAAACCAATAGGCCTTCCTCACGCAATCGAACAGCAAGACCTGTAAAGTCGCTGTCACTAGTCACTAAGCAGAAGCCATCGAGTCTTCGTGTATAGAGGAGATCCATCGCATCAATTATCATCGTGCTATCGGTAGCGTTCTTTCCCACAGTGTAAGCAAACTGTTGAACTGCTTTGATTGAGTGCTTGTTGAGGAAAGTTTTCCAGGAACCACTCGCTGGTGCTGTGAAGTCACCGTAGATCCTGCGGACGATAGCCTCGCCATACAACGCCACTTCCTCAAG